>NZ_JAMLWO010000009.1:0-219761 GCF_056991255.1 Salmonella sp. A1325
AAAGTTTGATGCTCAATGAATTAAACTTCGTAATGAATTACGTGTTCACTCTTGAGACTTGGTATTCATTTTTCGTCCTAGGACGTCAAGAATCCGTATCTTCGAGTGCCCACACAGATTGTCTGATAAATTGTTAAAGAGCAGGTGCGACGCGGCTTTCAGCTCACCGTCGCGAGGTGGCGTATATTACGCTTTCCTCTTTCAGAGTCAACCCTGAATTTCAGGATTTTTCTCTTCAACCGACCGACTGTTTGTGTGAAGTGATTCACATCCGCCGTGTCGATGGAGGCGCATTATAGGGAGTCGGTTCAGGAAGACAAGCGGAAAAATGCATTTTTGTTTTAACCGCTCATCTTTTATCCATAACGCTTATTTTTGCTGCTTTTTTATCGCCGATGGCAGGTCAGCAAGGCTGTTTAACACCCAGTCCGCCGCGTTTTCTGCTTCTGCCGTGACCGGTTTGCCCGTACGCACCAGCACTTTTGTCCCGACATTTGCCGCCGCTGCCGCCTGCATATCTTCCAGCTTGTCTCCCACCATATAAGAAGCCGCCATATCGATATGCAGGAAATCACGCGCCGAGATAAGCATTCCTGGATGCGGCTTGCGGCAATCACATACCTGACGGAACTCTTCTATGCTGCCCTGCGGATGGTGAGGACAATAATAGATGCCGTCCAAATCAACATCGCGATCCGCCAACGACCAGTCCATCCATTCGGTTAACGTTTCAAACTGCGCCTCAGTGAATTTGCCGCGCGCGATTCCGGACTGGTTCGTCACCACCACCAACGCATAGCCCATTTTTTTTAGCTCGCGCATCGCGTCAATAACGCCGTCTATAAACTCAAATGCATCGATTTCATGTACGTAGCCGTGATCCACATTAATGGTGCCGTCACGGTCGAGAAAAATTGCGGGTACAGACTTTGCCACCTTTTATAGCTCCTGAGTAAAGCAAGTGGCGCTAGTATCGCATGTTTCAGCAGGCAAGAAAGTGCTCATCGTATAAAGCCTGATTGATTTAGACGTCTGGATGCCTTAACATCCATTCTGTTGACGGCGTTGACCGTATTAGGCAGACGAAAATGCCTCCGCTCATTTCATTACGATAATAAAGAATCAATGATTAAACTTTCGAATATTACCAAAGTGTTCCAGCAGGGGACGCGCACCATTCAGGCGCTAAATAATGTCAGCCTGCACGTGCCTGCCGGGCAGATTTATGGCGTCATTGGCGCCTCCGGCGCCGGTAAAAGTACGCTTATCCGCTGCGTTAACTTACTTGAACGTCCTACTGAAGGAAGCGTAATGGTCGGCGGTCAGGAGCTGACAACGCTTTCAGAGTCTGAGTTGACCAAAGCTCGCCGTCAAATCGGCATGATTTTCCAACATTTTAACCTGCTCTCTTCCCGTACCGTGTTTGGCAACGTCGCGTTGCCGCTGGAACTGGATAACACACCAAAGGAAGAGATCAAACGCCGTGTCACAGAGCTGCTGGATTTAGTCGGTCTTGGCGACAAGCACGACAGCTATCCGGCAAATCTTTCCGGCGGTCAGAAACAGCGTGTCGCGATTGCCCGCGCGTTAGCCAGTAATCCAAAAGTGTTGCTGTGCGATGAAGCCACCAGCGCGCTTGATCCCGCAACGACCCGTTCGATTCTGGAATTGCTGAAAGATATCAACCGTCGTCTGGGGTTGACGATTCTGCTTATCACTCATGAAATGGATGTCGTGAAACGTATCTGCGACTGCGTTGCCGTTATCAGTAATGGCGAGCTTATTGAGCAGGATACGGTCAGCGAAGTCTTCTCGCATCCTAAAACGCCGCTGGCGCAGAAGTTTATTCAGTCCACTCTGCACCTGGACATTCCGGAAGATTACCAGGCGCGTTTGAAAGCGTCGCCGGAAACTGACAGCGTGCCGATGCTGCGCATGGAATTCACCGGACAGTCTGTGGATGCCCCGCTGCTTTCTGAAACCGCGCGTCGTTTCAACGTGAACAATAATATTATCAGCGCGCAGATGGATTACGCGGGCGGTGTGAAGTTCGGCATTATGCTAACGGAAATGCACGGCACACAAGAAGAGACGCAAGCCGCAATTGCCTGGCTGCAGGATCACCATGTGAAAGTAGAGGTACTGGGTTATGTCTGAGGCAATGATGTGGTTACTGGTTCGTGGCGTCTGGGAAACGCTGGCGATGACCTTTGTCTCCGGTTTCTTCGGTTTCGTGATTGGCCTGCCGGTCGGCGTATTGCTGTATGTTACGCGCCCGGGGCAGATTATGGAGAACGCCAGGCTGTATCGCTCCCTCTCTGCGGTGGTCAATATTTTCCGCTCAATTCCCTTTATCATCCTGCTGGTGTGGATGATTCCTTTTACCCGAATAATTGTCGGCACCTCCATTGGTTTGCAGGCCGCGATTGTACCGCTGACCGTTGGCGCCGCGCCTTTTATCGCCCGTATGGTGGAAAATGCGTTGTTAGAGATCCCTGCCGGGCTGATTGAAGCCTCGCGAGCGATGGGCGCCACGCCGCTGCAAATTGTACGTAAAATCCTTTTACCGGAAGCGCTGCCTGGTCTGGTGAATGCGGCAACCATTACACTGATCACCCTGGTCGGTTACTCCGCAATGGGCGGCGCTGTCGGCGCAGGCGGCCTCGGTCAAATCGGCTATCAGTACGGTTATATTGGATACAATGCTACCGTGATGAATACGGTGCTGGTATTACTTGTCGTTCTGGTTTATTTAATTCAGTTATCCGGCGATCGCATCGTCAGGGCTGTCACGCATAAGTAACGTTAAACACAACACAAATACTCATTAAGGAAATAAGCATGGCGTTCAAATTCAAAACCTTTGCGGCAGTGGGTGCTCTGATTGGTTCTCTGGCACTTGCGGGTTGCGGTCAGGATGAAAAAGATCCGAATCATATTAAAGTCGGCGTAATCGTTGGCGCAGAGCAGCAAGTTGCCGAAGTCGCGCAGAAAGTCGCGAAAGAAAAATACGGCCTGGACGTGGAATTGGTGACCTTTAATGATTATGTTCTGCCTAATGAAGCGCTGAGCAAAGGCGATATCGATGCCAATGCCTTCCAGCACAAACCGTATCTGGATCAGCAAATCAAAGATCGCGGCTACAAACTGGTTTCTGTTGGTAAGACTTTTGTCTATCCCATTGCAGGATATTCCAAAAAAATCAAATCTCTGGATGAGCTCAAGGACGGTTCCCAGGTCGCTGTGCCTAACGACCCGACCAACCTTGGTCGTTCCCTGCTGCTGCTGCAAAAAGTAGGGCTAATTAAACTGAAAGACGGCGTCGGTCTGCTTCCTACCTCGCTGGATATCGTGGAAAACCCGAAAAATCTGAAAATTGTTGAGCTGGAAGCGCCGCAGTTGCCGCGTTCGCTGGATGACGCGCAGATCGCGTTAGCGGTCATCAATACGACATACGCCAGCCAGATTGGCCTGACGCCAGCGAAAGACGGTATCTTCGTTGAAGATAAAGATTCTCCGTACGTTAACCTGATCGTGACGCGTGAAGATAACAAAGACGCCGAGAATGTGAAAAAATTCGTTCAGGCTTACCAGTCTGATGAAGTGTACGAAGCCGCAAATAAAGTTTTTAATGGCGGTGCGGTGAAAGGCTGGTAAGTTTTAGGCTGATTCCACAATCTGTAATATTATTCAGGACGGGCTATTGCCCGTCTTGTCATTTATGCAAGCTCCTGATTCAATATCTGGCAATTAGAACATTCATTGAGGAAATATTATGCGTGCTTTACCGATCTGTTTATTGGCACTCATGCTGGGCGGTTGTTCCATGCTAAGCAGATCCCCTGTTGAACCCGTTCAAAGCACCGCAACCCCGCCAAAAGCGGAGCCGGAGAAACCTAAAGCGTCGCGTGCCGCTCCCGTCAGGATTTACACCAATGCTGAAGACTTAGTCGGCAAACCTTTCCGCGATCTTGGCGAGGTTAGCGGCGAATCCTGCCAGGCAACAAATCAAGACTCTCCGCCTAACATTCCAACTGCGCGCAAGCGTATGCAGATTAATGCCTCTAAAATGAAAGCCAACGCCGTCCTGCTGCACAGCTGTGAAATTACCAGCGGCACGCCAGGCTGCTACCGTCAGGCGGTTTGTATCGGGTCCGCCCTGAATATTTCGGCGAAATGAGCAGCTTTCAGTTTGAACAAATCGGCGTTATTCGCTCCCCCTATAAAGAAAAATTCGCCGTTCCGCGCCAGCCTGGTCTGGTCAAAAGCGCCTGCGGCGAACTGCATCTGATAGCGCCTTACAACCAGGCCGATGCCGTTCGCGGCCTGGAAGCTTTCAGCCATTTGTGGGTGCTTTTCGTTTTTCATCAGACGATGGACGGCGGCTGGCGGCCGACAGTTCGTCCGCCCCGTCTTGGCGGTAACGCCAGAATGGGCGTTTTTGCCACGCGCTCCACGTTCCGCCCCAATCCGATTGGCATGTCGCTCGTTGCGCTAAAAGGTATCGAGTGCCGGAAAGAGAGCGTAATTCTGAAATTAGGCAGTCTGGATCTGGTGGATGGCACGCCGGTGGTGGATATCAAACCGTATTTACCGTTTGCCGAGGCCTTACCGGACGCCGCCGCCAGCTATGCGCAACAGGCGCCGATAGCTGAAATGCCCGTGAGTTTTACCGCTGAGGTGGCTCAACAGCTTACGACGCTGGAAAGGCGTTATCCGCAGCTACGGACATTTATTTGCGATGTGCTGGCGCAAGATCCTCGCCCGGCTTATCGTAAGGGTGAAGAGACGGGCAAAACCTATGCCGTCTGGCTGCATGATTTTAACGTGCGCTGGCGTGTGGTTAACTCGGGATTTGAAGTGTTTGCGCTGGAACCACGGTAATTTCACGCCCTTCTCTTTTGACATCTCTTGCACGCTGGTAAACTAAATCACTTTTTTTGTATCAGGCTCACATTGAGCCTGTTCGATCGTTCAACTGGAACCGTAACAACATGCGTACTAGCCAATACCTGCTCTCCACTCTGAAGGAGACACCTGCCGACGCCGAGGTTATCAGCCACCAGCTGATGCTGCGCGCCGGGATGATCCGCAAGCTCGCCTCCGGGTTATATACCTGGCTGCCGACCGGCCTGCGCGTCCTGAAAAAAGTCGAAAACATCGTGCGTGAAGAGATGAACAACGCCGGTGCTATCGAGGTGTCGATGCCAGTCGTTCAGCCAGCCGACCTGTGGCAAGAGAGTGGTCGTTGGGAACAGTACGGTCCGGAACTGCTGCGTTTTGTCGACCGTGGCGAGCGTCCGTTCGTACTCGGCCCGACCCACGAAGAAGTTATCACTGATCTGGTGCATAATGAACTCAGCTCTTATAAGCAGTTGCCGCTGAACTTCTTCCAAATCCAGACCAAATTCCGTGATGAAGTGCGTCCGCGCTTTGGCGTGATGCGTTCGCGCGAATTCCTGATGAAAGATGCTTACTCTTTCCACACCTCTCAGGAGTCGTTGCAGGAAACCTATGACGCCATGTACGCCGCGTATAGCCGTATCTTCAGCCGTATGGGGCTGGATTTCCGCGCGGTACAGGCCGATACCGGTTCTATCGGCGGCAACGCCTCGCATGAATTCCAGGTGCTGGCGCAAAGCGGCGAAGACGATATCGTTTTCTCTGATGTTTCTGATTACGCGGCTAACATTGAACTGGCAGAAGCTATCGCGCCGCAAACGCCGCGCGCAGCGGCGACGCAGGAAATGACTCTGGTCGATACGCCAAATGCCAAAACCATCGCGGAGCTGGTGGAACAATTCAACCTGCCAATTGAAAAAACGGTAAAAACGCTGCTGGTGAAAGCGGTGAAAGACAGCAAGTCTCCGCTGGTGGCTCTGCTGGTTCGCGGCGATCATGAACTGAATGAAGTTAAAGCGGAAAAACTGCCGCACGTTGCCAGCCCGCTGACCTTCGCTACTGAAGAAGAGATTCGCGCCGTGATTAATGCCGGCCCTGGCTCCCTCGGCCCGGTCAATATGCCGATTCCGGTCATCATCGATCGTACCGTTGCCGCCATGAGCGATTTTGCCGCTGGCGCTAACATCGACGGTAAACACTACTTTGGTATTAACTGGGATCGCGATGTGGCGACGCCTGTTGTTGCCGACATCCGTAACGTAGTCGCCGGCGATCCGAGTCCGGACGGTCAGGGAACGTTGCTTATCAAACGCGGTATCGAAGTGGGTCACATCTTCCAGTTAGGTACCAAGTACTCAGAAGCGCTGAAAGCCTCCGTTCAGGGTGAAGATGGCCGTAACCAGATCCTGACAATGGGCTGCTACGGTATCGGCGTAACACGTGTCGTTGCCGCGGCTATCGAGCAGAACTTTGACGAGCGCGGCATTGTATGGCCTGACGCCATTGCGCCTTTCCAGGTCGCTATTCTGCCGATGAATATGCACAAATCCTTCCGTGTGCAGGAGCTGGCGGAAAAGCTGTACAGCGAATTGCGCGCGCAAGGCATTGAAGTGCTGATGGACGACCGTAAAGAGCGCCCGGGCGTGATGTTTGCCGATATGGAGCTGATTGGTATTCCACATACTATCGTGATTGGCGATCGCAACCTGGATAACGACGATATTGAGTATAAATACCGTCGTAGCGGTGAAAAATCGCTGATTAAAACCGGCGATATCGTTGATTATCTGGTCAAGGCGATTAAAGGCTAAACGACATTTTGTTGGGATTGCCCGGCGCCATCCGGCAGATATGTAAAGGCCTCGCACCCTGCGAGGCCTTTTATTAGTGAGTGCAATCTTTACCCGGCGCAAACTTCACATTTTTATCAGCTATTAGCGTTTTTACCGGCTCGCCCGTGTCCGGATTCGCGGCTAACACAAAATGCCCTTCTACCGTCAGCAGCACCGGTTTTTCCGCTTCACCTTTCGCCGCCAGATAGCCGCGCTCAAGCTGGGCGTTACTGGCGACCGGCAGCCGTTTTCCGGTCGCGCAATCGGTAAAGGTCGCCGCATCGGCCCTGTATACATACATACCACGCAACGGCATTGGCGTTACCGGCAGGCTGGCGGTAACAGGCACCAGCGTATAATTAAGCTGCGAAGCCACCGGATTGCCTTCTCTGTCGAGCATCTCCAGCGCATTGCCTTTCGCGCGATAATACGATTTCTCGCCATTGCTGTCGGTTAACACCAGTTTATCCGCCGTCCGCGCCCAGGTACCGTATGACGCAAAAGAGGAAGGTTCTTCGCGCACGCCCTGATAGCGCTCGTTCATCACCCATGTGCCGTCTTTTTCCAGAAACAGTGACGTTTCAATACCTTCACAATCCGCACAGGGCAGCACGCCGCGCCAGCTTTGCTGCATGGGTTTTAATTCCGCCGCCTGCGCAGGTTGCAGGGCGTCAACTTCCGCACGGTTATTACACCCTATCAATGCAAATAGCGTACAGGCTGCCGCTACTGACAATATTGCTGTTCTCACCATAAAATCCTTATGAAATTGCTATTCCTGCCCGTCAATCCAGTGGACGACGAACTTTGCCGCGAAGCGCCTTTACAGAAGATTTTTGCGCCTTTGAGGACAAGCGGCGCTCTTTCGAGGCACGCGTCGGACGTGTTGCGCGACGGCTTTTTTGCTCCGCGGTTAATTCTTTTATGACGGCAACCAGCCTGGCGATAGCCGCTTCCCGGTTGAGCTCCTGGCTCCGGAACTCCTGCGCCTTAATGATAATGACGCCATCATCGCTTATCAGATGGTGGCTGGCCGTCAGCAAACGCTGTTTATAATACTCTGGCAGGCCAGAGGCCCGAATGTCAAAGCGCAAATGAATCGCGCTAGAGGTCTTATTTACGTGCTGACCACCCGCGCCCTGCGCGCGAATGGCCGTAATTTCCAGCTCATTATCGGCTATGGAGACCGTCCGGGAGATGGCAATCATGAGGGCTGTTGCCAGGCGGTTAGCTGTATTTCCAGATTATTCCGAGCATCAGAAAGCCAGATTGCGCCGTCCTGAATCGTCGCCTGTAGCGTCATGGTACGATCGGCAAATTCACTGAGCTGCGCCAGCTGCCCGTCATCCAGATACCAGACGGACAGGTTAGCGAACTGCGCGCACTTGCTTTGATGCTGCTGCCACCAGATTTGCGCCGCCCGGGAGTTATAAGCAAAGAGCGCGACATCGCTCGCCTGAGTACAGGCTTTCTTAATACGGCGCTCATCCGGCAGCCCCAGCTCTATCCAGAGATCGATGCCCAGATGATCGTTGCGCAGCCAGGCCTCCGGCTCATCTTCCGCGCTGAGCCCACGTGTAAACTGCAACCGTTCATCAGCATATTTTATCCATGCCAACAGGCGCAGCATCATGCGCTCCTGCGTTTCAGAAGGGTGACGCGCCAGCGTCAATGCCGCATCCAGAAACCGGTTGCGATCAAGGTCAGCCACATTGACGACGGCTTTATAAATTGTCGCTTTAAGCGCCATGAGAAAACTCCTTTCGAATCAGGCGCCCATTGTAGCGAAAACCGCGCTAAAAGGCTGTTAACGAATCTTTTACCCACTCGCGTCAGGCGCTGATATTGCGCAAATGAGTATGGTATAGTCACCTTGCTAAACAAGATTTAACTTCGTAGGCTTAGACTTGCATCCACGGTTAAGTCAGAATGCTGACAGGAGGGCATGTGGAAAAATATTGTGAGTTAGTACGCAAGCGGTATGCGGAAATCGCCAGCGGAGACTTAGGGTATGTCCCGGATGCGCTGGGTTGTGTATTGAAAGTGCTTAATGAAGTGGCGGCAGATAGCGCCCTTTCAGAGTCGGTCAGGGAAAAGGCAGCTTATGCTGCCGCGAACTTACTGGTGAGCGATTATGTCAATGAATGAAACGTATCAACCCATTAATTGCGATGACTACGATAGTCTTGAGCTTGCCTGCATGCATCATTTAATACTGACGCTAACGTTAAAAGATGGCGAGGTTTTGCAGGCAAAAGCGAACGATTTGATCTTACGTAAAAACGTAGAATATCTGCTTGCCGAAGTTTCCGGCGAGTCTTGTGAGCTTCGTCTCGATAAAATCGCCAGTTTCAGCCACCCGGAAATTGGTACCGTGGTAGTTAGCGAATCCTGAGTATTTTGTTGCCGGATGGTGGTGCAAGCACCTTATCCGGCCTACGTTCCATGCGATACGTAGGCCTGATAAGCGCAGCGCCATCAGGCATGCCAAACCAGACTCACCCCTTCTTTATCTTCTGCTGCTCCCTCACGCGTCACAAAAACACCCGCAGCCGCAATCAGCGTTTCGCCGTAAAACAACAGCGGCGTGGTGTCTCGTCGCCAGGGCGGGATCCCCTGCTCCTGCCAGATTTTCTTTAATTTACGTCCACCGTTACGCCCGACAATATGTAACACGCCTGGCGCTTTAAAACGAATGCTGACGGATTCTTCCTCTCGCGGTCGGCGCAGTTCGCCGCCAGGAACGAGCTGTACCGTCCCTAAGCCGGCAGGCAGCGCCAGCGGTGTTTGCCAGACGGGCCAGGCGACCGTCGTTTCGTGTTGTCCGGCCACGGATTTAATCCACCACAGTTGCGACTGATAACGGCGAATCTCGTGATCGCCAAAACGTAAACAGGGAGAGGCATCGTCGCGCGCCAGCGCCACCTCCTGCCAGATACGTTCCAGCGCGTCGCGAGAGGGCATCGGCGCATTACGCATCGCCAGCCAGCGACGCAAAATCGCCGCCCGCCGCACATCGCTCATCGACATTAATGGAGAGAGCCGCAATGTTCCCTCCGTCGTGATACAGTCCGTAAGATCGCTGGCCAGAAGCTCGTCCAGCAGCCTTTCTTGCTCGGCGCAGAGCGTCGCGCTACGGGCTACCGCCGCAGGAAAATGCGGCCAGCGCTGCTGTAAGAGCGGAAGCGCGCGCAGGCGTAAAAAATTGCGATCGTAGGCGTCATCCTGATTGCTTTCATCTTCAATCCAGCATAAGCCATGCCGCACAGCCCACTGTTCCAGCGTCTTCCGCGTTTCTCTCAACAGCGGGCGAAGAAGCAGAGTTCCGGCAAAAGGCGAGCATTCTCCCATCGCGGAAAGTCCGGCCGGACCGCTGCCGCGCTTTAACGCCAGCAGGAATGTTTCACACTGATCGTCAAGGTGCTGCGCGGTTGCCAGCACTTCGCCAGGCAATAGCGTCTGTGCGAACGCCCGGTAGCGCGCTTCACGCGCATGGGCCTCGATACCCAGGCCATTATCTGCCAGCGTCACCCGCTCCACTACCAGCGGAACCTGCCAGCGTGCGCATACGGTTTCGCAATGCCGCACCCAGCTATCAGCATGAGGGCTTAAACCGTGATGAATATGGATAGCACGCAGCGTAACGTCAGGGTGGCGTTCTCGCCACAACACCAGTTGATGCAGAAGCACCGTAGAATCCAGGCCACCGCTAAAGGCAGCCAGAATACGGCGAGAAGAGAGTAACGAGGTATTCAACGTGAGAGTGGTCATGATCCATGCTTATAGTGACTTAGCCCGGCAACGTTACCTGGCGAGCGTCTTAATGACAAGCCTTACTGCTCATACAGCTCAAGCGGTAAACCGTCCGGATCGTTGAAAAAAGTAAAGCGCTTCCCGGTATACGGATCGATGCGTATCGGTTCGCACTTAACCTGATGCTTTTCCAGATGCGCAACGGCGTTTTCCACATTTTCCACGCTGAAAGCCAGATGGCGCAGGCCGCAGGCTTCAGGTCGGCTTGGACGCGCCGGAGGGAAGGGAAAAGAGAAAAGCTCAATCACATACTGCCCGTTTAGCGCCAAATCGCCCTTCCATGAGTCACGCTCTTCCCGCCAGGCTTCGCTTAGCAGATCGAACCCCAGAATATCGCAATAAAACGCCTTGCTCACCGCATAGTCTGTCGCAATGATCGCGATGTGATGAACCTGTTTTAATCCCAGCATAGCGTCTCCTTTATTGATTATCAGTACGTTACTCGTCACATTCCCGTCAGGCAAGCTAACAGGCGTGTTTTAAGACTCGTACCTGGTAAACCCCGTCTTCATTCCGTTTCGCGCCGTGAATATCCGTTTCAAAACCGGGATAATGCTGGCCAATCGAGCAGAGCATCAGCAGAAAATCGAGCACGGCCCGACTCTGTTGCGTGATCCTCTCGCCGGGCATCAACAGCGGAACGCCTGGCGGATAAGGCAGGAGCATATTCGCGGAAACGCGCCCTGGCAGTTGATCGAGCGCCACGGTTTCCACCTCGCCTTTGATCTGACGCTGCCAGGCCTGGTGCGGGGTCATGATCATCTCCGGTAAAACCTCGAACGCCCGCAGCATCAGCCCCGGAAGATCGTGCTGGCGGATCAGTTTATGGATCCCCTGCGCCAGATCCTGAATGCGCATATTGCGATAAAAATCCGGATCTTCCGCATACAGATCCGGCAACATATTTTTGACGCGCAGGTTAAGATCGTAGGCGCGTTTAAATTCCGTCAGTCCGCGCAGCAGCCCCATCGCACGGGTCTTATCAATCCCTATGCTGAACAAAAACAGCAGATTATACGGCCCGGTTTTTTCCACCACTACGCCTCGCTCATCGAGGAACTTCGCCACCAGCGCGGCGGGTATCCCCTCTTCGCTCATGTTGCCCTGTTCATCCATCCCCGGCGTCAGGATTGTCACCTTAACCGGATCGAGAAACATATGATCGTCATCAGCATCGGTGAAGCCATGCCAGGTTTCTCCCGGCGTGACCGGCCAGCATTCGGCCTCATCAACCTCTTCCGGCTGCCAGATATCAAAGAACCAGCTATCGGACTCTTCACGTAACCGCTGTACCTCTTTACGAAAATGGAGCGCCCGCTCCACCGAACGATTAATCAATCTTTTCCCTGGATTGCCGCGCAGCATCGCCGCCGCGGTCTCGATAGAGGCGACAATGGGATAGCTCGGCGATGTGGAAGTGTGCATCATAAACGCTTCGTTAAACGTCTCTTCGTCATATTCCCCTTTGATATGAATAAGCGACGCCTGCGAAAAAGCCGCCAGCATTTTATGGGTGGATTGCGTTTCGAAAATCACTTTTCCGGGCACCCGATCGCCGCTCATCCCGCTTTTCCCCTGGTAGATCGGATGGAAATGGGTATAGGGTACCCAGGCGGAATCAAAATGGATCGAGGGAACGTCCAGCATCTGCTTGATCCAGTTAGTGTTATACAGCAGACCATCGTAAGTAGAATTGGTGATAACCGCATGAACCGGCCATTGCGCCTGCGAGGTTTCCGCCACCTTACGCGCAATGCTGTCGCGGGTAAATTCACGCTTAGGAATACCGCCGAGAATACCGAGCGCATTGCGCGTCGGCTTCAACCAGAGAGGCACCACATCGCTCATCATCAGCAAATGCGCCAGCGATTTATGGCAATTACGATCAATAAGTAGCGTACTTCCCGCAGGCGCGGCATACATACCGACAATTTTATTCGAGGTCGACGTACCGTTCGTCACCATATAACTCTGCTCGGCGCCAAAAGTACGGGCGATATACTCTTCCGCTTCCAGATGCGGCCCGGTGTGATCCAGCAGCGATCCCAGTTCAGTCACCGAAATCGACACATCAGCTTTTAAGGTATTGCCGCCAAAAAAGTCATAAAACAGACAGCCTGGCGGGCTTTTCTGATACGCCGTTCCTGCCATATGACCCGGCGTACAAAAGGTATATTTTCCTTCTTTGGCGTAGGTAAACAGCGCTTTGGTAAACGGCGGCGTAATATTATCGAGATATTCGTTTGTATATTGATGAATGCGCGTCGCGATATCTTCAGCCAGCCCCAATGCATACTCAAAAAACCACAGCGCCATGCGCATATCGTGAACGCTAACGTCCAGCGTGGAGTTGGTATTGATAAAGGCGTAGAGAGGAAGGTATTCATTTAGCTGGTTGATTTCGCTACAAAGGTCGAGACTGTATTCATCCCAGTCAAAAATAACGCCGCAGATGCGCGGGTTATGTTCAATAAACTTCAACAAGTCAACGCTATTTTGCGGCCAGATAATTTGAAATCCCAGGGATTGTAATGCACGCTCAAGCTCCTTGATGGGTTCATCTTTATAATAAACCCCGTGCGGCCCCATAATGGCGATGATGTTCATGCTTTCTCCTGAAAAAACCTGAGATAAGCATAGTAACAATCCTGCCGATGCAAAGCACCGACAGGATTTATCTTATTACAATGCGTTCCATGCATCGGCCCAGGCAATCCCTACGCCGGGCTCATAGTAGGCAGGCGCAACATTACACCATGAGCCTTCCGGGAACGGTTTGCACTGGTACAATGCGCCATTATTGTTGACGATGTCGCCCGGATTCCATTTCTGGCTGCTGCTCCAGGCAGGGTAGCTGGTGGTCTTATCTTCGTCATCCGCAGCGGCGGCCTTCGCTTTCACATTCAGCGTATAAACCGCAGTGCTGGAGAGCGTACCGTCGCTAACGGTCAGATTCACCACATACTGGATGTTCTGAGTGACATCCGGCGCGTTGAAAATCACAACGGCTTTATCCTGGCCGCTCAGCGTTTTGCCATCCTGCGACATCCAGGTATAGGTGAGCTTGTCGCCATTCGCGTCGGTCGATCCTTCCGCGCTGAGTGAAACCGGGCTACCGGCTTCCACCGCCCCGACCGGCCCGGCAATACGCGCGACTGGCGCCACGTTTTCATCCGTCACTGGCGCCGGAGTTGGCGTGACATCCGGTTCAGTGGTTCCGTTATCATCGACGACATTAACGTTGAAATAATGCTGTACACATTTCGTGTAGTCACCCTCTTTAAAGGCGGTATACGGCGTCTGATATCCCACTAACTGGCAGGAATAGGTTTTACCGTCCGCAGTATCGGCGCTCCAGCCCCAGTCTTGTTCCCAATAGATCGGTAACGCGCCAGCGCCGCCTTCATCGAACTGCTTCATCTTTTTACAGCCCAACACTTCGTCCGCCGGCACCGGCACTTTCAGGTAGTTGGCAAACTCTTTGTAGTAGGCGATACGGTTAAGCGACTGCGCATTCTCATCTGCGCCGCCGCACTCCACGCCGCCATTGATGATTTGAATGGTGACGCCGAAACCTGATACCAGGCCGTTTGCTTTATCGCGATCGTTTGGCTGCCAGGTACCGTCAATCACATGTAGCATAGACGGCTTCGGCGGCTGCGGATACACAAAGAAGAAGACGGCGCTCGCCAGGTTCATCCAGGTATCCGCCACCAGCTCGGGTTTATCCAGCAGAGGGCGAACGTCACCATACATCGCGTCAGAGAAAGGCCCATAGTTGTAGTTATAAGAAAGCTGTTTTGCCCCGCGACCAAAATAGCTGAGGAAATCGCCGTCCTTATCTTTACCGCACGGCCAGGTCTGGCCCTGCCATACATCCGGGTTACATTCGCCGTTGTAGCCGCCTTTCTGCCCTTCTGTCCAGCCGACTTCGCGCAGATAGACCAGCGCCTGACGCCATTCCGGAATGTCACGCCAGCTTTCGTGACCGCCCGTCTCCTGGGCAAAATGCGCAAACATAGTAGCCAGGGTTTTACGGCAGATAGCGTCGCTATCGCGTCCATCGGTGTAGGTACCACAAACCGCCGGGAATTTACCTATCGCTTTCAGGAAGTTAGAGTAAGTGTATTCCGGTGCGCGCATCGGGAACAGATAATCCCAGTCGGCCTCTTTCAGAATACTTTCAACGCGTTTTACGTTTGCCGGGTTAGCGGCGCGCCCCGGTTCGATTTGTTCGACCGCGCTGTTATCTAACGTCTGGATAGAGGATTTCACTGCCTCCATTAACGGAAAATCCGTCAGCGCTTTCTCTTTCGCCGCCAGATCGCTGGCGTTAATGGTCATTGGCTCACTACTGCTAAGCAGCGGCGCGGCCTGCGCACCGGATAAGCTCAACATGATCCCTGCCGCTACGGCGCTGAGCGCCAGTGTTTTTTGCAATCCCATAATTTTCTCCTTGAAGGGTAGTTCACTGCCTGCCCTGGCCACACGCCTGGCAGTTGATACAGTGTCAGGGAGAACATGCCGTTGCGTTTAATCACATCAACTCATCGGCGTCTCATTTTTCCTCGTCCAAAAAAAAGAGGCCGGATTATCCGGCCTCCTGAGAAAAATGAGGTAAATGATTAGGCGTAACCGTAGCTCATCAAACGCTGGTAACGACGGTTTTTTAAATCATCGGTGCTTAACACATCGAGATCGGCTAAATCTTCCAGCAGCTGCGCTTTTAGCGATGCCGCCATCGCTTCCGGATTACGGTGCGCGCCGCCCAGCGGCTCCGGAATGATGGAATCGATTAGCTTCAGCTCTTTCAGACGCGGCGCGATGATGCCCATCGCTTCAGCAGCCAATGGCGCTTTGTCGGCGCTCTTCCACAAAATAGAGGCGCAACCTTCCGGGGAGATAACGGAATAGGTGCTGTATTGCAGCATATTCACTTTATCACCCACGCCAATCGCCAATGCGCCGCCGGAGCCGCCTTCGCCAATCACGGTGCAGATGACCGGTACGTTCAGACGAGACATCTCACGCAGGTTGCGGGCGATGGCTTCAGACTGACCACGCTCTTCCGCGCCCACGCCAGGGTAAGCGCCCGGGGTGTCGATGAAGGTGATAATCGGCATGTTGAAGCGTTCAGCCATTTCCATCAGGCGCAGCGCTTTGCGGTAGCCTTCCGGCGCAGGCATGCCAAAGTTACGACGAATTTTTTCTTTGGTTTCACGACCCTTCTGATGACCAATGATCATCACCGGTCGCCCTTCCAGACGCGCGATACCGCCGACGATGGCTTTGTCATCCGCATAGGCGCGATCGCCCGCCAGCTCATCAAACTCATCAAACGCCAGACGGACATAATCCAGGGTGTACGGACGCTGCGGATGGCGCGCCAGTTGGGCTACCTGCCATGCGCCGAGATCGGCGAAGATTTTGCGCGTCAGTTCTACGCTTTTTTCGCGCAGGCGATGGACTTCTTCATCGATATTAATATCCAGTTTCTCATCCTGGCGGCTTACCGCAGTCAGAGAATCGATTTTCGCTTCCAGCTCTGCTATCGGCTGTTCAAAATCAAGGAAATTCAGACTCATAGTATTCCTGTATTAGTCAAACTCCAGTTCCACCTGCTCCGAACCAATGAGGCCACGCAGATCGTTAAGTAAACGATCGCTCGGAGAGACACGCCACGTTGCGCCAAAACGCAGCCGCGCACGCGCATCCGCCCTCTGATAGTAGAGATGTACTGGAATGGTCCCCGAGCGGTGGGGTTCCAGAGACTGACGGAGTCGGTTTAAAAGCTGGTCATCAATTTGCCTGTCCGTCAGCGAGATAGCAAGCCCGCGAGCGTATTTTTCGCGAGCTTCGTCAATATCCATCACTTCGCGGGCGGTCATTTTAAGCCCCCCGCTGAAGTCATCAAAGCTGACCTGTCCGCTGACGATAAGTATGCGGTCTTTTTCCAGCAACTGCTGGTATTTATCCAGCGCGTCGGTAAATAACATCACTTCCAGACGCCCGGAACGGTCATCCAGCGTACAGATGCCGATACGATTGCCGCGCTTGGTGACCATAACCCTTGCGGCAATCACGAGCCCCGCAGCCGTGGTGACTTTACCACGTTCTGTCGGATGCATGTCTTTGAGCCTTACCCCGCCGACATAGCGCTCAATTTCTTTTAAATACTGATTGATAGGGTGGCCCGTCAGGTACAGCCCCAACGTTTCACGTTCCCCATCTAACACCACCTGCTCCGGCCACGGCTGGCAGCTGGCATAGGATTGCTCGATTTGCTCCGGCTCTTCCGCCAGTACGCCGAACATATCCGCCTGACCGATAGCTTCCGCTTTGGCGTGCTGGTCGGCGGCTTTCAGCGCATCGCCCAATGAGTTCATCAGCGCGGCGCGGTGCGGCCCCAGGCGGTCGAACGCCCCGGACATGATCAGCTTTTCCAGCACCCGGCGGTTGAGCTTTTTGGTGTCGGTCCGCGCGCACAGATCAAACAGCTCGCGGAAATAGCCGCCCTGATTACGCGCGTCGATGATCGCTTCGATCGGCCCTTCGCCGACGCCTTTGATCGCGCCGATGCCGTAGACGATCTCGCCCTCATCGTTAACGTGGAAATGGTACAATCCGGAGTTAATATCCGGCGGCAGAATTTTCAGTCCCATCCGCCAGCACTCGTCCACCAGGCCGACGACCTTCTCGGTGTTGTCCATATCGGCAGTCATCACCGCCGCCATAAATTCAGCCGGATAGTGCGCCTTTAGCCATAGCGTCTGGTAAGAAACCAGCGCATAAGCGGCGGAGTGCGATTTGTTAAACCCGTAACCGGCGAATTTCTCCACCAGGTCAAAGATTTTCATCGCCAGTTCGCCGTCGATACCGTTCTTTTTCGCGCCCTCTTCAAAAACGGAACGCTGTTTGGCCATCTCTTCCGGCTTTTTCTTACCCATCGCACGACGCAGCATATCCGCGCCGCCGAGAGTATACCCGGAAAGTACCTGGGCAATCTGCATCACCTGTTCCTGATACAGAATGATGCCGTAAGTCGGCTCCAGTACCGGCTTCAGGCTTTCATGCTGCCACTGAACGTCCGGGTAAGAGAGTTCTTCACGACCGTGCTTACGGTCGATAAAGTTATCTACCATCCCTGACTGCAACGGGCCGGGACGGAACAGGGCCACCAGTGCGATCATATCTTCAAAGCAGTCCGGCTGCAGACGTTTGATCAGATCTTTCATGCCGCGCGATTCAAGCTGGAAGACCGCCGTGGTTTCCGAGCGCTGCAGCATGTCGAAGCTTTTTTTATCGTCCAGCGGAATGGCGGCGATATCCAGCGGCGGCTCGCCGTTTTTCTCGCGCCGCTTGTTGATCATCTCCAGCGCCCAGTTGATGATGGTCAGCGTACGCAAACCGAGGAAGTCGAACTTCACCAGCCCGGCATATTCCACGTCGCTTTTATCAAACTGGGTAACCGGATGCTTGCCCTCTTCATCGCAGTACAGCGGCGCAAAGTCGGTAATTTTGGTCGGCGCAATGACCACGCCGCCAGCGTGTTTACCGGCGTTACGCGTGACGCCTTCAAGCTTACGCGCCATATCGATCAGCGCTCTGACCTCTTCGTCCGCCTCGTAAATTTCCGGCAGTTGCGGTTCCGCTTCAAAGGCTTTTGCCAGCGTCATGCCCGGATCGGGCGGCACCAGCTTCGAGATACGATCGACAAAACCGTACGGATGCCCCAGCACGCGGCCCACATCGCGGATAACGGCTTTCGCCGCCATCGTACCGAAGGTGATAATTTGCGATACCGCATCACGCCCGTACATGTCTGCGACGTGCTCAATCACCTGGTCGCGTTTCTCCATACAGAAGTCAACGTCGAAGTCAGGCATCGAGACACGTTCCGGGTTCAGGAAACGTTCGAACAGCAGGTCAAATTCCAGCGGATCAAGGTCGGTAATTTTCAGCGCGTAGGCCACCAGCGAACCGGCCCCGGAGCCACGTCCCGGCCCTACCGGCACGCCGTTATCTTTTGACCACTGGATAAACTCCATCACGATGAGGAAGTAGCCAGGGAACCCCATCTGGTTGATAACTTGTAGTTCAATATCCAGACGCTCGTCATATTCCGGGCGACGCTTTTTGCGCTCTTCTTCGTCCGGAAACAGGAAAGCCAGACGTTCTTCGAGCCCCTCTTTCGATTTTTTGACCAGATAATCTTCGGTGGTCATATCGCCGGTCGGGAACTGCGGCAGGAAATATTCACCCAGACGCACCGTTACGTTGCAGCGTTTGGCAATCTCCACCGTATTTTCCAGCGCCTCCGGAATATCGGCGAACAGTTCGCACATCTCATCGATGCTGCGCATATATTGCTGCGGCGAGTAATTGCGCGGACGCTTAGGATCGTCAAGCGTGAAACCGTCGTGGATCGCGACACGAATTTCATGGGCGTCAAAATCATCGCTTTCAAGAAAACGGACATCGTTTGTCGCGACAACCGGCAAACCACGTGCCTCAGCCAATTCAACCGCAGCATGGAGATAGGTCTCTTCATCCTGTCTGCCGGTACGGATCAGTTCCAGAAAGTAGCGATCGGGAAAATGCGCTTCATAGAAAGCAACGCACTCCTCCACCAGCGCCTGGTTGCCGCGTAGCAGACAGCGGCCTACGTCGCCCATGCGCCCGCCGGAAAGCAGGATCAAACCTTCTTTAAGCTCTACCAGCCAGTCGCGCTCGATAATCGGGCCTGCCGCGCCGTAGCCGCGCTGATACGCTTTCGAGATCAGCAACGTCAGGTTCTGGTATCCCGTATTATTCGCCGCCAGTACCGTCAGATGAGTCAGCTCATCTCCCAGCAGTTCGTTGTGAACGTTAAAGTCCGCCCCGACGATGGGTTTAATGCCCGCGCCATGACCCGCTCCGTAGAACTTCACCAGACCGCAGAGGTTGGTAAAATCGGTGATCGCCAGCGCAGGCATACCTAATGAGGCCGCCTTTTTCACCAGCGGCCCGGTCTTCGCCAGCCCATCGATCATAGAGTAGTCGCTGTGCACCCGCAGGTGAACGAAACGTGGTTCAGACATCTTCAGATTTCTCGATACAAGAATCAGGACACAAGTCCCAGAGCGCGTTTAACAGGCGCAAAACTGCGTCGGTGGTGCGCCGTCGCGCCATACTGTGCCAACTTTTCCAGATGAAAAGCGGTTGGATAGCCTTTGTGCTGCGCAAAGCCATACTGAGGAAAAACGATATCCAGCGCCGCCATTTCTGCGTCGCGGGTGACTTTCGCCAGAATAGACGCCGCGCTAATCTCCGCCACGCGGCTGTCGCCTTTCACCACGGCCATTGACGGCACAGGCAGCGCCGGACAGCGATTGCCGTCGATCAGCACATATTCTGGCGCAATATGCAGACCAGCGACAGCGCGCTGCATGGCGAGCATGGTGGCGTGCAAAATATTCAGCTCATCAATTTCATGCGCTTCCGCGCGTCCCAGACTCCAGCTTAACGCCTTTTCTTTAATCTCGTCATACAATGACAGACGACGCTTTTCAGACAATTTTTTGGAATCATTCAGACCGACGATCGGACGAGCCGGATCGAGGATCACGGCGGCGGTCACTACGGCGCCCACCAGCGGGCCACGGCCCACTTCATCCACACCCGCCACTAAATGGGTGTGTGGATAAACAAATTCGATCATTGTGCTAACTCCAGGACGGCATCTGCCGCCTGCTCATCGGCATTACAGCGGATCTGCTGATGCAATTCACGGAAGGTATCGTGCATCGCATGGCTGGTTTTACCGTTCGCCAGTAGCGGCAACAGCGCTTCGGCGAGTTTTTGCGGTTCGCACTCTTCCTGCAACAGCTCTTTGACTAATTCTCTTCCCGCCAGCAGGTTAGGCAAAGACACATACTCCGTTTTTACCAGACGTTTCGCCAGCCAGAAAGTGAAGGGCTTCATACGATATCCCACTACCATCGGGCATTTTGCCAGCATACACTCCAGCGCCGCCGTGCCTGAGGCCAGCAGAGCCGCGTCGCTGGCGATCATCGCCTCGCGCGCCATGCCGTCCAGCAAATGAACGGCGAGATCCGGTGCAACCTCCGCTTTAATTTTTTCAAACTGCTCGCGGCGTTTCGCGTTCACCAGCGGCACTACCACTTCCAGATCGGGATAGCGCTGTCGCAGCAATTGTGCGGTTTTCAGGAAGTCGGCGCTGAGCATTTCCACTTCCGCGCCACGGCTGCCTGGCAGTAGCGCCAGACAATGGGCGTCATGCGGGATACCCAGCACGTCGCGCGCCGCATTTTTATCCGGGTCCAGCGGCATGGCATCCGCCATGGTGTGACCGATAAAGCGGCACGGGACGTTAAATTTATCGTAAAACGCTTTTTCGAAAGGCAGAAAAGCCAACACCATATGAGTGGATCTGCCTATTTTGAAAACGCGTTTCTGTCGCCAGGCCCAAACGGACGGGCTGACATAATGAATGGTCTTAATCCCTTGTTTTTTCAGATTACCTTCGAGGGTAATGTTGAAGTCAGGGGCATCAATCCCGACAAAAACATCGGGCTTGAGTTCGGTAAAACGGCGGGTCAGATCGGCGCGGATATGCAACAAACGGCGTAAACGACCGAGCACTTCAACAATGCCCATGACCGCCAGCTCTTCCATTTCGTACCAGGCTTCACACCCTTCGGCCTGCATACGCGGCCCCGCAACGCCCACAAAGCGGGCGTTGGGTACGCGCGCTTTCAGCGCACGAATTAAGCCTGCGCCAAGAATATCGCCGGACGTTTCACCGGCGACCAGGGCAATCGTTAAAGGACGCTGTGCCGCCATTAACGAATCGGACCGCGCGTTGAACGCTCAAAGAACTCGGTAAACGCCTTCACTTCCGGATGCTTTTCAGCAAGTTCAGCGATTTCCAGCTTCGCTTCGTCGAGCGTTTTACCACTGCGGTACAACAGTTTGTAGGCATTACGAATCGCCACCAGCCCTTCACGGCTAAAGCCGCGACGCTTCAGCCCTTCGATATTTACCCCGAACGGCGTCGCATGGTTACCCTGCGCAATCACATACGGAGGGACATCCTGCGCCACGCCGGAGCAGCCGCCGACCATCACATGCGCACCGATAATGCAGAATTGATGAACTGCCGTCATACCGCCGATGATCGCAAAATCATCGACTGATACGTGCCCCGCCAGCGTGGCGTTGTTGGCGAGGATACAGCGATTACCTACCGTACAATCATGTGCGACATGCGCATTGATCATCAGCAGGTTATCGCTACCCACCTTCGTCAACCCACCGCCCTGCACTGTACCACGATGAATGGTGACGCTTTCGCGGATGCGGTTACGATCGCCAATTTCCACACGGGTCGGCTCACCCGCATATTTCAGATCCTGGTTCACTTCACCGATGGAGGCAAACTGATAAATCTCGTTGTCGCGGCCGATTTTGGTTTGACCATTCACGACCACATGAGACTTCAGTACGGTTCCCTCACCAATTTCGACCTGCGGCCCAACAATACAAAAGGGACCAATGTGGGCATTAGCGCCAATTACAGCGCCGTCCTCCACAATGGCGGTAGGATGAATAAAGGCGGATTTATCAATCACGAATCAGGCCTCCCGGCTACGAGCACACATCATGGTTGCTTCGCACACGACTTTACCGTCGACCAGCGCAACCCCTTTAAAGCGGGTCAGGCCACGGCGCGTTTTCTCGAAAGTGACTTCCATGATCATCTGATCGCCTGGCACAACCGGACGCTTAAAGCGCGCTTCATCAATACCCGCGAAATAATACAGTTCGCCAGGTTCCAGTTTACCAACGCTTTTAAACGCCAGAATACCGGTTGCCTGCGCCATCGCTTCCAGAATCAACACGCCTGGCAAAATCGGTTTGCCCGGGAAATGCCCCTGGAAAAACGGCTCGTTGACGGAGACATTTTTCACCGCACGCAGAAAACGACCTTCTTCAAAGTCCAGCACGCGATCGACCAGTAAAAACGGAAAACGGTGCGGCAGAAGCTCTAAAATCTCTTCAATCTGCAGAGTATGAGTGTTAGTAGTCAAAATACTCTTCCTGTCCAAATATACAAAAAGGCAATAATAACACGGCCTGCCGCAATCGTATGAATGTGACAGGCCGGAAAAGAATGGCAACTACAAGGCGGAACGTTAGTCTTGTTGATTAACCTTGCGCTCAATCGCTTTGAGACGCTTGCTCATATCATCAATGTTCATCACCAGTGCAGCAGTTTTACGCCATACTTTGTTGGGTTGCAGCGGAATGCCTGAGGAGTAGACGCCCGGTTCCGTGATGGGACGCATCACCATACCCATGCCAGTTACCGTGACTTTGTCGCATATTTCCATATGCCCATTGATCACGCTGGCGCCGCCAATCATGCAGTAACGGCCAATCTTCAGGCTACCCGCCATAATGACGCCACCGGCAACTGCCGTATTGTCGCCAATCACGACGTTATGTGCAATCTGGCACTGATTATCAATAATCACGCCATTGCCAATAACAGTATCATCCAACGCGCCACGGTCAATGGTGGTACAAGCGCCGATCTCGACACGATCGCCAATAATGACCCGGCCCAGTTGTGGGATCTTCACCCAGTTGCCACGATCGTTAGCGTAGCCAAAACCGTCCGCGCCGATCACCGTACTGGACTGGATCAGGCAATTCTCACCGATCTGAATGTCGTGGTAAATCGTTACGTTCGCCCACAAGCGTGAACCCGCCCCGATTTTGCTATTTTTTCCGACGAAACACCCTGCGCCGATAACCACGTTATCGCCCAGTTGTACGCCAGATTCAATCACCGCATTCGCGCCGACTGAAACATTGCTACCCAGCGTTGCCGTCGCATCAATCACGGCGCTTGGCGCGATATTCTGCGCGGGCTGCGGCGTAGTATCTAAAATTTGCGCCATGCGCGCGTAGGTCAGGTAGGGATTTTTAACTACCAGCGCCGCGCTCTTAGCAAAAGGAAGATCGTCCTGCGTCATGACAACCGCAGAAGCCTGGCATAAACCTAAGTGTTCACGGTACTTAGGATTTACCATAAACGTAATGTGGCCTGTTGTTGCAGATTGCATGGACGCAACGCCGGTGATGACGATATCGCCATCACCGTGTAATTCTGCATCCAACTGTTCTGCTAAGTCAGCCAGTCGAATTGAAGGCATTACTTATTTAACCTGTTTCAGTACGTCAGCGGTGATGTCTTTCACATCGCTGCTGTTGTAAGCAACGGTGTTTGCGTCTACCACCAGATCGATACTCTGGTCGTTAGCCACTTTTTTCACTGCAGTCTGGATACGAGTCACCAGTTTGTTGCGTTCTTCGTTGGAACGACGAGCGCGATCTTTCTCAAAAGCCTGCGCTTTTTGCGCGAAAGTCTGGCGCTGAGACATCACGTCTTTTTCCAGCTTAGTACGATCGCTACCTGCTTTCATGGATTGCAGACGCTGCATTTTAGATTGCAGATCAGTTTCCATTTTTTGCAGTTCAGCCGCACGGCCTTTAAATTCGTTTTCCAGTGTATTGGATACACCCGTCTTCTGCGCAACCTGTTGGAACAGATTACCCATGTTGACGATTGCAATTTTGTCAGCAGCCTGTGCGGACGTTACCATCGCCAAACCAAGACCTGCAGCTAATAACCACTTTTTCACAATAAACTCCTTACCATCCCATTTGCACCCGAAGGTACAGCTCTTTGCGTGGCCTGGCGATCCCTGGGGGCATCGCCAAAAGTCATCGCTACACTACCAATGCATTCCTTTGCAGTGAACAATTACCAAGTTTTACCAATGTTAAACTGGAACTGCTCGGCTTTGTCTCCATCGTACTTTTTAAACGGCTGGGCGTAGGAGAAGACCAACGGCCCCAATGGGGACATCCATTGTAATGCGATACCCGCGGACATACGGATGTTGCTCGGATCGCTGTAGTCCGGATAACCAGAATACTGGCTGGAATCCCAGTTAGTATCCCAGACGGTCCCCATATCCCAGAAGAAAGAAGTACGGACCGAATTAGCATATTTCTCGCTGATAAACGGCGTCGGCGTGATAAATTCCAGGCTGGCGACCGCCATCGCGTTACCCCCTACCGCATCATCCGACTTACACATATCTTTTGCGCCGTCCTGCGTCGCGCAATCGTAGTCTTCATCAGCATCGTAATTTTTAGGGTTATAGGGATAATAGACCGCCTTAGGACCAATGGTATTGGACTGGAAGCCACGAACGGTACTGGAACCACCGGCATAGAAGTTCTCATAGAACGGCATTTCTTTACCGCCTAAACCATCGCCATAACCAAAGCGGGTACGGCCCAGAATGACCCACTTATGATCGTTATCGATCGGTACATAGGTCGCGGTATCCAACGTCGCTTTATAGTATTCGTTATCCGATCCCGGAATCGTCACCTTACCCGTCAGGTTGATACGCGTACCTTCCGTCGGGAAGTAACCACGGTCTAGTTTGTTGTAGGTCCAGCCGTAGTTAAAGGTGAAGTCATCAGTGCTAAAACTATTATCCTGATCATTAGTACTCGGATACTGACCCATTGATGCCAGATAACGCCACATTGCAACCTGCGGTTCCATATTGGACAGGGAGTTATGCACATACCCTAAACCAGCACGCAACGTGTTGTACTCGTTGATGGGGAAGCCAAGCGTCACGTCCGTACCGTAACTCTTGTTGGTATAGTCGGACAGGTCTGCATCGTCCGCCTGGAAGTCGTTATAGAAGATACGACCACCGAGGCTCACGCCATCAACGGTAAAGTATGGGTTAGTAACGGACAGTTCGCTGTAGGTCTGGTAGTCGTTTTTGGTGCCGTTAATCCCCACGGAATAACCGGTACCTAACCAGTTGTCCTGCTGAACGCCGGCCTGGAAGCTCACGCCGCTTTCTGTACCGTAACCGATACCGAAGTTGAAGCTACCGGTGTTGCGCTCTTTCACCTTGTACACCACATCAACCTGATCCGGGCTACCCGGAACGCGCTGCGTGTCGGTGTCGACGGTTTCAAAGAAGCCGAGACGGTTCAAACGCTCTTTCCCCTGGTCAACCAGGTCGCTGCCCAGCCACGCCCCTTCCATCTGGCGCATTTCACGGCGCAGAACGGAATCTTTTGAGGTATCGTTGCCTTCAAAGCGGATCTTACGCACGTAGAAACGGTTGCCCGCATCGACGTTTACGCGCAGTTTTACGGTTTTGTCAGCATCGTTAATTTCAGGCTGTGACTGCACGCGCGGATAGGCGTAACCATAGCGACCCAGAAGCTTTTTGATGTCATCTTCCATTTTGGTCACTTTGGTGCCGTTATAGAGCTCGCCCGGTTCAATTTTCGTCAGTTTCTCAATTTCAGCGGAATGTCCGGCCAGGTTACCGCTCACCTGAACCCCGGAAAGCTTGTACTGATCGCCTTCGGTGATATTGACGGTGATGTAGATCCCTTTCTTATCCGGCGTCAGACTCACTTGCGTGGAGTCAATATTGAAACGCGCGTAGCCTCGATCCAGATAGTAGCTGCGCAAGGTTTCAAGGTCGCCCGCCAGCTTCTGTTTCTGGTATTTACGATCGCCGACGACGTTCCACCACGGCACTTCGTCACGCAACTGGAAATGAGAAATGAGTTCTTCGGTGCTAAAGGCATGGTTACCGACGATGTTGATCTGTTGGATCTTCGCCGATACGCCCTCCTGGAACACCAGTTTAAGATCAACACGGTTGCGCGGCAGCGGCGTGACGACCGCCTTAACGCTGGCGCTGTATTTACCTACGCTATAGTAAAAGTCTTCCAGACCTTTTTCGATATCAGACAGCGTGGTGCGATCCAGAGACTCGCCAACACGTACGCCAGACGCTTCGAGGTTTTGCTTGAGCATGTCATCTTTCACCGACTTGTTCCCGGAGAAAGTGATGCTGGCAATGGTCGGACGTTCTTTTACCTGAACCAGAAGGGTATTACCATCGCGCAGGACGCGGACGTCCTCAAAGTTGCCGGTGGCGAACAGAGCGCGAATGGTGTTACTGATATCTTCATCATTAACCGTGTCGCCTGTGCGCACCGGCATACTGAGGAGAGCCGCACCAACGGCGACTCGCTGCAGGCCTTCGAAATGAATGTCCTTCACTACGAACCCTTCAGCACCGTATACGGTGGCGCTGCTGAACAGCAGCGACGCTATGAGCAACTTTTTCATCGCCATCGTTATTATGCGTTCTTCCTAACTAACTCTCTTACAACCGAGAGAAATCATTGAAAAGTGCAAGCCCCATTAACAACACCAGCAAAATCGAGCCAATGCGATAACTAAAGTCTTGAACCCGCTCGGATACCGGCCCGCCCTTAAGCTTTTCAATCGCCAGGAACAGCAGATGACCCCCGTCAAGAACGGGCAGCGGAAACAGGTTAATTATCCCTAAGTTCACGCTGATTAGCGCAAGGAACATCAGGTAATAAATCACCCCGAACTCCGCTGACATCCCAGCCCCCTGAGCGATAGAAATCGGCCCACTGAGGTTGTTCAGTTTCACATCACCGGTTATCAATTTACCCAGCATACTGACCGTCAGCTTCATCAACTGCCACGTCTTATCCGTGGCTTCGAGGATGGCGCTAAAAGGCCCATACTGGCGTATAGTCTTGTACTCTTCCGGCAGAGGAATAATTTTAGGCACCACGCCTGCAAACCCTTCCGCCTTTCCGTTAACCGATTTCGTATCCGGCGTTAACGTCAACGACAAGGCGCTCCCCTGCCTTTCAATCTCTAACGCTAACGGCTTACCGGGATTATCGCGTACAAACGTCACGAATTTCATCCACTGCGTTAACGGCTGACCATCGACTTTAACGATCCTGTCGCCCGCTTGCAAACCCGCTTTACTGGCTGCGGAATTCGCCTGCACTTCTGACAGTACCGGTTCAATCTGTGGCCCGCGGGGCCGAATCCCTAAAGAAGATACAGGATCTTGCTTATCAGGCTCAAATGCCCAGTGACGTAAATCAAGCGTTTTGTCCTGCCGCTGGTCGCTGCCAAACGGCGCGACGCTCACCGTCGTCTGCTGATCGCCAATTTTGGACACCAGTTGTAAACGCACGGCATCCCAATCAGGGGTTTCGATACCATCAACGGCTTTAAGTTCCGTACCAGGCGCAATTTGCGCCTGCGCAGCAATCGAGTTGGGCGTTATTTCGCCAATGACCGGACGAACGCCAGGGACGCCGATGATAAAGACCAGCCAGTAAGCAAAGATAGCAAAAATGAAGTTCGCAACCGGACCTGCGGCAATAATTGCGGCGCGCTGGCCCACCGTTTTGTTATTGAAGGCGTGACGACGCAATTCCGGCGCTACCGGTTCGGCGCGCTCATCCAGCATTTTGACGTAGCCGCCCAGCGGGATCAGGGCGATGACATACTCGGTACCGTACCGATCGGTACGACGCCAGAGCGCTTTACCGAAGCCGATGGAAAAGCGCTCAACTCGCACACCGCAGCGCCGGGCAACCCAGAAATGACCAAATTCATGCACAGTGATCAGCACGCCCAGTGCGATGATGAATGCAGCCAGATTCCAGAGAATACTCAGCATAAAACCTTCCGTTAGAGCGTCCTGAACACCAGTAACAACAGGCAAGCAAAGACCGGTACGGCAGCCGTCAGGCTGTCAATTCGGTCCAGAATGCCGCCATGGCCTGGAATCAAGTGGCCGCTATCCTTAATTCCTGCTTCGCGCTTAAACATACTCTCGGTGAGGTCGCCCAGTACAGAAGCCAGAGCCGCCACCACAGAGCAAATCAGCAAGATAACAGGCGCAACATTCAGATTCGCCCACATACCGTAACCCCATGAGATCACGGCAGCCGTAGCAAGCCCGCCGATAAACCCTTGCCAGGTTTTACCCGGGGAAACCTTCGGCGCCAGCTTATGTTTGCCAAATAATTTACCAAACATATACGCGCCAGAGTCCGCTCCCCAGACCAGGATCATGACATAGAGTAGCCATATTGCGCCACTGTAATGATTCTCGTCATAGTGCCAGGCGCGCAGCGCCAGCATGCCCCAGAAAAATGGCACGATAGTTAACAAACCGAAAATGAGACGCAATGTTTTTGAGTTGCGCCAGATTGCCGCCGAACCGGGATAAAATAGCACCAGCAGTAGCGCGACAACCCACCATCCTAACGATGCCCAAAGCGACATCTCAACCAGCGGTTGACGAATGTTGTGATGATACTCAGGCAACAAAAATAGCATCAGCGCCAATAACAGACCACACAGCACCGCCAGCCAAACCCGCTGTGAACGCGCGGCGAAACCGCTTAACTGTCCCCATTCCCACGCGGCCAGCATACAGACAACCAGCGTAATAATGGCGAACCCCACCGGCGGCAATAAAAAAAGCGCAGCGATGACCGCGGGTATTAACACAAAAGCAGAAATCAGGCGATACTTCAGCAAAAGCAACCCCCATCAGGCTTTGTCATCACCAGGCTCGGTACCGCCGAAACGACGCTCTCGATTAGCAAAGGCATGCAGCGCACCTTCAAAGTCTTGTTCATCGAAATCGGGCCAAAGAACATCCGTAAAGTAAAGTTCGGCATAGGCAATTTGCCAAAGCAAAAAGTTACTAATGCGATGCTCTCCCCCAGTCCTAATTACTAAATCCACAGGCGCCAGCTCATGCATACAGATTTGCTGGCCTAGTCTCTCTTCATCAATCTGATCGGGGCGCAGCACTCCAGCCTGCACCTGTTCCGCCAGTTGTCGGACTCCCTGGACAATATCCCAACGTCCGCCGTAATTCGCAGCGATATTCAGCGTTAGACCCGTATTATGGGCGGTAAGCGCTTCTGATTTGCGAATACGTTCTTGTAAACGTGAGTTGAATCGGCTGATATCGCCGATAATACGCAGGCGAACGTTATGGCGGTGCAGGCTTTTGACTTCGCTATCCAGCGCCCACACAAACAGCTCCATTAACGCGCTCACTTCCTGCGCCGGTCGGTTCCAGTTTTCACTACTAAAGGCATACAGCGTTAACGCATCAATACCGTTATTGGCAGCAAAAGAGACCGCTCGCCGGACGGACTTCGCCCCGGCTTTATGCCCAAAGGCCCGGATCTTCCCTTGCTTTTTCGCCCAGCGACCATTGCCATCCATAATTATTGCAACATGACGGCAGCCATGCGCTGGCAAATTTTCGCTTACTGGTTGAGTTGCAGACAACATAACGCGTTTTTTGTCCCTGAAAGGATTTAGCGGTACTCAGGAATACTGAAGCCTTTATACACATTCTCTTCGGTCCGCTTCGCGGATGGCTGCGCGTCATCGCCCCTGTCGTGCGCTGTCTGCGCACGCCGGGAACGTATTCACCTGCCGTCCCGATGCGTCCTGAATGATTTTGTGTATCCACAAAAAAGCCGTGTAAAACCACGGCTAACCTGACCGAAAAAAGCCAAAAACCTGCGATCAGGTGGCGCAGACTATATCACCGAAGCCCAACGCTAACAAATAGCACGATCTTCTGTCGCGGGATAATCGTCAGCGTGAGAGCCGTATCACTTGTTTTCTGGCTACTTCACGCGCGATGGCGTCAACCTGCAATACGTCCTCAACGCTTGCCGGTTCCTGTAAATCCATCCTCTCCAGCACCGCTAAATTGAGCCCGGCGATATCGGTAAAACGAATCTGTTGCGCCAGAAACGCGGCAACGGTGATTTCGTTTGCCGCATTGAGCGCCGTCGTTGCCGCCTGACCTTGCTCAAACGCCTCCATCGCCAGCTTCAGGCATGGATAACGCTGATAATCTGGCGCGCTAAACGTCAGCGCGCTGAGTTTGCAAAAATCGAGCGGCTGCGCGCCGGACGCGACGCGATTCGGCCATGCCATCGTATGCGCAATAGGCGTACGCATGTCAGGTTCTCCAAGCTGCGCCAGGACGCTGCCGTCCTGATAACGCACCATCGAATGAATGACCGATTGCGGATGGATCAACACTTCCATCTGACGTGCGCTGGCATTAAATAACCAACGCGCTTCAATGTATTCCAGACCTTTATTCATCATGGTGGCGGAGTCGACGGAGATTTTCCGCCCCATCGACCAGTTCGGATGACGACATGCCTGATCTGGCGTCATCGCTGCCAGATCGCACATTGGCGTTTCACGAAACGGGCCACCAGACCCGGTAAGCAAAATCGACGTTACGCCATTTTGCTCAAGGTCAGCGTATCCCAGATTATGCTGAATAGATTGCGGCAAACTCTGAAAAATCGCGTTATGTTCGCTATCGACGGGTAAAAGCCGGGCGTTGCTGCGTTTTACTTCGTCCATAAACAGCCGCCCGCAGGTCACCAGCGATTCTTTATTCGCCAGCAGAATCGTCTTCCCTGCGCGGATCGCCGCCAGGGTCGGCAGTAAACCAGCCGCGCCCACAATGGCCGCCATCACATGCCCGACCTTATCAAGCGCCGCCATCTCACAGGCAGCCTGCTGACCGCTCAGAACCTCGGTGCGACTGCCATGCTGCTGAAGCATTATTTTGAGCTGTTCTGCGCTCGACGTATCGTCCATCACGGCATAACGCGGCGAGAACTCCAGGCACTGCTCCGCCATGCGGGCGACATTTTTACCCGCCACCAGCGCGATAACGCGGAAGCTATCAGGATTATGGCGCACCACGTCCAGTGTGCTGCAACCAATAGAGCCGGTCGAGCCCAGAATGGTTAATTGCTTCATGAAACGTCCAGAAGTGTTGAAACGGAATAAAAAGCAAAACGCCGCACAGGAGACCTGATAATGTCTTCTGCGCGGCGCTTTGTACACCACTCATCCGCCAGGTTTAGCGGTGGAATGAGTTTATATCTGCGTACAGATCAATCAGAACTGCATCAGTTCTGCTTCTTTATCTGCCAACGCCGCATCAACTTTCTTAATTGCCGCGTCGGTCATTTTCTGTACTTCTTCCTGAGAGCGACGATCGTCATCTTCACTGATCGCTTTATCTTTCAGCAGAGCTTTTACTTTATCGTTCGCATCACGGCGGACGTTACGAACGGCGACACGCGCCTGCTCCGCTTCGCCACGGACAATTTTCGTCAGATCTTTACGACGTTCTTCGGTCAGCGGCGGCAGCGGAACGCGAATGTCGGTGCCTGCAGAGCTTGGATTCAAACCGAGGTCTGACGCCATGATCGCTTTTTCAACGGCTGGCCCCATAGAACGGTCAAACACGTTAATTTTTAAGGTACGGGAGTCTTCTACCGTTACGCTTGCCAACTGGCGCAGCGGGGTCGGAGTGCCATAGTATTCTACGACAATACCATCCAGCAGGCTGGGAGAAGCACGACCCGTGCGCACTTTGCTGATTTGGGTTTTGAACGCTTCAACGCATTTTTCCATGCGTACTTCAGCATCTTTTCTGATATCGCTAATCACGTTACGAATCCTTGAAAACTAGTCTCAGTCAGACCAGACGGTCACACAATACAAAGATGTGCTAAGTATAGTCTCGTTTAATTTCTGCCAGGTAATAAGACCCGTCAATAGAACAGAATCTTACCCGTATTTGGCGCTCACGGGAATTATTCCGTGATTAACGTCCCTTCTTTTTCGCCCATCACCACACGACGCAGCGCGCCCGGTTTGTTCATGTTGAAAACACGAATCGGCAGTTTGTGGTCACGAGCCAGCGTGAACGCCGCCAGATCCATCACTTTCAGCTCTTTATCCAGCACTTCGCTGTAGGTCAGCTGATCGTACATGGTCGCGGAAGGATCTTTTGCCGGATCGGCAGTGAATACGCCATCCACTTTGGTCGCTTTCAGTACGACATCCGCTTCAATTTCGATCCCGCGCAGACAGGCCGCAGAGTCGGTAGTGAAGAACGGGTTACCCGTACCTGCAGACAGAATCACAACACGGTTATTACGCAGCAGGCTAATAGCCTCGGCCCAACTGTAGTTGTCGCATACGCCGTTTAAAGGAATTGCCGACATCAGGCGGGCGTTCACATAGGCGCGGTGAAGCGCATCACGCATTGCCAGGCCGTTCATGACGGTGGCCAACATGCCCATGTGGTCGCCCACAACGCGGTTCATCCCCGCTTTTGCCAGACCTGCGCCACGGAACAGGTTACCACCGCCAATCACCACACCAACCTGAATACCCAGTTCAACCAGTTCTTTGATCTCCTGAGCCATACGATCCAGTATGCTTGCATCAATACCGAAGCCTTCCGTACCCTGCAGAGCTTCGCCGCTTAATTTAAGCAGAATGCGTTTATAGACGGGTTTTGCATTGGTAGCCATGTTTCTTTCCTGAGACTGTCAACGATTGATATGAGTTAATTCCGGCGACATTGTACGTCGCATTTCAGCGCAGACGCCAGGCGTCGGCTGATTTTACAAGAGAGGCGCAAAAAGAAGCCGCCCTCAGGCGGCTCCTCAGGAAAATCAGGACTGCTTAGACATCGCAGCAACTTCTGCTGCAAAGTCAGTCTCGACTTTCTCAATGCCTTCGCCCACTTCAAAGCGGATGAAGCCAGTCACGTCAGCGTTGTGCTCTTTCAGCAGTTGGCCAACAGATTTGCTCGGTTCCATGACGAAAGGCTGACCAGTCAGAGAAACTTCGCCGGTGAATTTCTTCATGCGGCCTTCAACCATTTTCTCTGCGATTTCTTTCGGCTTACCGGACTGCATCGCGATGTCCAGCTGTACCTGGTACTCTTTCTCTACCACGTCAGCAGACACGTCTTCCGGCTTAACGAATTCCGGCTTGCTTGCCGCAACGTGCATCGCCAGCTGTTTAACCAGCTCTTCGTCAGCGCCTTTAGCGGCAACCAGAACGCCGATGCGCGCACCGTGCTGGTAAGAACCCAGAACGTCGCCTTCCAGGGAAGCTACGCGACGAATGTTGATGTTCTCGCCAATTTTCGCTACCAGAGCAACGCGCTCTTCTTCGAACTGCGCTTTCAGGACTTCTACGTCAGTGATTTTGCCAGCAACAGCGGCGTCCAGCACTTTGTCAGCAAATGCCTGGAAGCCAGCATCTTTAGCCACGAAGTCAGTCTGGCAGTTAACTTCCAGAATGAAAGCGACGTTACCGTCGATTTTGGTTTTGATTACGCCGTCAGCAGCCACGTTGCCTGCTTTTTTCGCCGCTTTGATAGCACCGGACTTACGCATGTTTTCGATTGCCAGCTCAATGTCGCCATTCGCTTCAGTCAGCGCTTTTTTGCAATCCATCATGCCTGCGCCAGTACGCTCACGCAGCTCTTTTACCAGGGATGCGGTAATTTCAGCCATTCTAAAATCCTCGAAAGATTTGATCTGCCCGGCATCAAACCGCACAGATATAAAAGTGAAAAAGGGGGCCATATACAGGCCCCCTAACCAAACGTGATACTACCTGGTCTATAAGGGCTCTCCCCTTCATATTTCGAGCCGCAGGTGCGTTGCCTTCACTCGCTCATCCCGGTCACTTACTGATGTAAGCTCCCGGGAATTCTCGAGCTTGCCGCCTTCCTGCAACTCGAACTATTTTAGGGAGTTATCAAGCCTTATTACTCGGCTTCTACGAAGCTTTCTTCCGCCTGGGAAGCCAGATCCTGAGAACGGCCTTCACGAACGGTTGCAGCGACAGCGCCCAGGTACAGGCTAACAGCACGGATTGCGTCATCGTTACCCGGGATAACGAAGTCAACGCCGTCCGGATCAGAGTTGGTATCAACGATAGCAAATACCGGGATACCCAGGTTGTTCGCTTCTTTGATAGCAATGTGCTCGTGGTCAGCATCGATAACGAACAGAGCGTCCGGCAGACCGCCCATGTCTTTGATACCGCCCAGGCTGTTTTCCAGTTTCTCAAGCTCACGAGTACGCATCAGCGCTTCTTTCTTGGTCAGCTTTTCGAAAGTACCGTCCTGAGACTGAGTTTCCAGGTCTTTCAGACGTTTGATGGACTGACGAACTGTTTTCCAGTTAGTCAGCATACCGCCCAGCCAGCGATGGTTCACGAAGAACTGGTCGCAGCTGTTAGCAGCTTCTTTCACCGCTTCGCTTGCAGCGCGTTTAGTACCAACGAAAAGGATTTTACCTTTACGAGCAGAGATCTTGTTCAGTTCAGCCAGAGCTTCGTTGAACATCGGTACAGTTTTCTCAAGGTTGATGATGTGAACTTTGTTACGCGCGCCGAAGATGAAAGGCTTCATTTTCGGGTTCCAGTAACGGGTCTGGTGACCAAAGTGAACACCAGCCTTGAGCATGTCGCGCATGGAAACAGTTGCCATGATTTAAAACCTCTATAGATTAAGTTGGGGTTATGCCTCCACGTATCCCATATTACCGACCCCAAAGGGCACCCCGGAATATGTGCCGATACGTGTGTGTTGTTACACAAAGTGAGATTTGTCGCTCCCGTCCATCGTGTGTAGTCTTCGAATGGATCGGAAGTCCGGCGCGCTTTATACCACAAATACGCCACCGACACCAATAATTGTTGGCACTCAATGCTGAATTGAACGATGAATTTCGTGTTACAAGCAGGCGGCAAATTTTTGCATCCCCTGGAGCTTACGGCTAATAAGTGACTGGGGTGAAAAAATGTCGCCAACGCACCTGTGGCACGAAAGGCGAAGTTCAGAATGATTCTCAATTTGGCAGGGTACACCCCTGACTGATACCATTGTCAGCACTTACACAATTATTGCCGAAATCATCGGCACTGATGGACAGAATTCATGGCTATCTCTATCAAGACATCTGAAGACATCGAAAAAATGCGCGTCGCGGGCCGTCTGGCAGCCGAAGTGCTGGAAATGATCGAACCGTATATCAAACCGGGCGTCACCACCGGCGAACTGGACCGTATCTGTAACGATTACATCGTTAACGAACAACACGCGATCTCCGCCTGCCTCGGCTACCACGGCTATCCGAAATCCGTCTGTATCTCTATTAATGAAGTGGTGTGCCACGGCATTCCGGATGACGCTAAACATTTGAAAGATGGTGATATCGTCAACATCGACGTGACCGTGATTAAAGATGAATTCCACGGCGATACCTCGAAGATGTTTATCGTCGGCAAACCGACCATTCTGGGCGAGCGTCTGTGCCGCGTCACGCAAGAGAGCCTGTATCTGGGCATCAAAATGGTGAAACCGGGCATCCGCCTGCGCACCATTGGCGCCGCCATCCAGAAATATGCCGAAGGCGAAGGTTTCTCCGTGGTACGTGAATACTGCGGACACGGTATTGGTCGCGGCTTCCATGAAGAACCGCAGGTGCTGCATTATGATGCAGACGATGGCGGCGTCGTGTTGCAGCCTGGCATGACCTTTACCATTGAACCGATGCTGAACGCCGGGGATTACCGTATCCGCACCATGAAAGACGGCTGGACGGTAAAAACCAAAGACCGCAGCTTGTCTGCTCAGTACGAGCATACTATTGTGGTAACGGAAAACGGCTGTGAAATTCTGACGCTGCGTAAAGATGACACCATCCCGGCGATCATCACACACGACGAATAATGTTTTGCCTGATGGCGATGCCTTCGCATCTTATCAGGCCTACAAATTACACCTTTACTCAAAATCATTCGAGTTGCCTCAAGGCGGCAAGAGAGTGAATCTTCAGGAGCGTACATAAGTACGTGACTGGAGTGAACGAGCGCAGCCAACGTAGAAGCAACTTGAAGGATGAAGAGTAAATACGTAGGCCGGATAAGGCGTTCACGCCATTATCCGGCTTTTTAATGGGTGGCGCATATGAATACTCTTCCTGAACAGCACGCGAATACCGCACTCCCCACCCTCCCTGACCAGCCGCAAAACCCTGGCGTCTGGCCGCGCGCTGAACTGACCGTCGCCGGTATCAAAGCCCGCATCGACATCTTTCAACACTGGCTGGGCGAGGCATTTGACAGCGGCATTTGTGCTGAACAGCTTATTGAAGCCCGAACCGAATTTATCGACCAGTTGTTGCAACGCCTGTGGATTGAGGCCGGTTTCGGTCAGATTGCCGATCTGGCGCTGGTCGCCGTCGGCGGCTATGGACGCGGCGAACTGCATCCGCTTTCCGATATTGATCTGCTCATTTTAAGCCGCAAAAAGCTGCCCGATGAACAGGCACAAAAGGTCGGCGAACTGCTGACTTTATTATGGGACGTCAAGCTGGATGTCGGACATAGCGTACGTACGCTGGAAGAGTGTCTGCTGGAAGGTCTGTCTGATTTAACCGTTGCGACAAACCTCATCGAAACGCGCCTGCTGATCGGTGATGTCGCTCTGTTTCTGGCACTGCAAAAACATATTTTCAGCGAAGGTTTTTGGCCGTCCGACAAATTTTACGCCGCCAAAGTAGAAGAGCAGAACCAGCGCCACCAGCGCTATCACGGCACCAGCTATAATCTGGAGCCGGATATTAAAAGCAGCCCCGGCGGCCTGCGCGATATCCATACATTGCAGTGGGTCGCCCGACGTCACTTCGGCGCTACCTCGCTCGATGAGATGGTGGGATTCGGCTTTTTAACCCCGGCTGAACGCGCGGAGCTCAACGAGTGCCTGCATATCCTGTGGCGCATTCGCTTTGCGCTACATCTGGTGGTCAGCCGCTACGATAACCGCCTGCTATTCGACCGCCAGTTAAGCGTCGCTCAACGCCTTAACTACAGCGGCGAGGGCAATGATCCGGTTGAGCGGATGATGAAAGACTACTTCCGGGTTACGCGCCGGGTGAGCGAACTTAATCAGATGCTGCTTCAGCTATTTGACGAGGCGATTCTGGCGCTGCCTGCGGATGAAAAACCACGTCCTGTTGACGATGAGTTTCAACTGCGCGGCACGCTCATTGATCTGCGTGACGACACGCTGTTTATCCGCGAACCGCAAGCGATCCTGCGCATGTTTTATATGATGGTGCGCAATAGCGCGATCACCGGCATCTACTCTACGACGTTACGCCATTTGCGCCACGCCCGCCGCCACCTGAGCCAACCGCTGTGTTACATCCCGGAGGCGCGCACTCTGTTTCTTAGTATGCTGCGCCATCCCGGCGCGGTCAGCCGCGGCCTGCTGCCTATGCATCGCCACAGCGTACTGTGGGCTTATATGCCGCAGTGGTCGCACATCGTCGGACAAATGCAGTTTGACCTGTTCCACGCATACACGGTGGATGAACACACCATCCGCGTAATGCTCAAACTGGAGAGCTTCGCGAAAGAAGAGACGCGCCAGCGCCATCCGCTATGCGTCGATCTCTGGCCGCGGCTTCCCCATCCGGAACTGATCCTGATCGCCGCGCTGTTCCACGATATTGCGAAAGGACGCGGCGGCGACCATTCGGTACTGGGCGCGCAGGATGTACTCACCTTCGCCGAACTGCACGGTTTGAACTCACGCGAAACGCAACTGGTCGCCTGGCTGGTGCGCCAACACCTGCTGATGTCAGTCACCGCCCAGCGCCGCGACATCCAGGATCCGGAAGTCATCAAGCAGTTCGCCGAAGAGGTGCAAACCGAAACACGGCTGCGTTTTCTGGTCTGCCTGACCGTCGCGGACATCTGCGCGACCAACGAAACCTTGTGGAATAGCTGGAAACAGAGCCTGCTGCGCGAGCTGTACTTCGCCACTGAAAAACAGCTCAGACGTGGAATGCAAAATACGCCGGATATGCGTGAGCGCGTGCGTCACCATCAGCTTCAGGCGCTGGCGCTGCTGCGAATGGACAATATTGATGAAGCCGCGCTGCACAAAATCTGGACCCGCTGTCGCGCTAACTATTTTGTTCGTCATAGTCCAAATCAGCTCGCCTGGCACGCACGCCATTTATTGCAGCACGATCTGAGCCAACCGTTAGTGTTGCTCAGTCCGCAGGCCACGCGCGGCGGAACCGAAATTTTTATCTGGAGTCCGGACAGACCCTATCTGTTTGCCGCCGTCTGCGCCGAGCTGGACAGGCGTAATTTAAGCGTCCATGACGCGCAGATCTTTACCACTCGCGACGGCATGGCAATGGATACGTTTATCGTTCTGGAACCAGACGGCAGCCCGCTGGCGGCGGATCGCCATGACGTTATTCGCACCGGTCTTGAACAGACCATTACGCAGCGTAGCTGGCAGCCGCCGCAGCCGCGTCGGCAACCGGCAAAGTTACGGCACTTTACGGTCGAAACGGAAGTCAATTTTTTGCCCACCCATACTGACAGAAAATCATTCATGGAATTGATCGCGCTCGATCAACCTGGTCTGCTGGCCAGGGTCGGACAAATTTTTGCCGATCTGGGAATTTCGCTTCATGGCGCCCGAATTACAACCATTGGTGAACGAGTAGAAGATTTATTCATAATCGCCACAGCGGATCGGCGCGCGCTTAATAATGTGCTGCAACTTGAGGTGCAACAACGGTTGACAGCGGCCCTCAATCCAAACGATAAAGGGTAGTGTGTTTATTTATATGAAAGAGTTTAACAATGCAGCAGTTACAGAACGTTATTGAGACCGCTTTTGAGCGCCGCGCCGATATTACGCCGGTTAATGTAGATACCGTGACCCGAGAGGCGGTAAACCAGGTCATTTCTCTACTTGATTCCGGCGCGCTGCGTGTCGCAGAAAAAATCGACGGTCAGTGGGTCACTCACCAGTGGTTGAAGAAAGCGGTTCTGCTCTCTTTCCGTATTAACGATAACCAGGTTATCGACGGTGCGGAAAGCCGCTACTTCGATAAAGTCCCGATGAAATTCGCTGATTACGACGAAGCGCGTTTTCAGAAAGAAGGCTTCCGCGTCGTTCCGCCTGCAGCCGTTCGTCAGGGCGCATTTATCGCCCGCAACACCGTGCTGATGCCGTCTTACGTTAACATCGGCGCCTACGTTGACGAAGGCACCATGGTTGATACCTGGGCGACGGTGGGTTCCTGCGCGCAGATTGGTAAAAATGTTCACCTTTCCGGCGGCGTGGGTATCGGCGGCGTACTGGAGCCTCTGCAGGCTAACCCGACCATCATTGAAGACAACTGCTTTATTGGCGCGCGTTCTGAAGTCGTGGAAGGCGTCATTGTCGAAGAAGGTTCCGTCATTTCCATGGGGGTATACCTCGGCCAGAGCACCAAAATCTACGATCGCGAAACCGGTGAAGTTCACTATGGCCGCGTACCGGCGGGCTCCGTGGTCGTTTCCGGCAACCTGCCGTCAAAAGACGGTAAGTACAGTTTGTACTGCGCGGTGATCGTGAAAAAAGTCGACGCCAAAACGCGTGGCAAAGTGGGCATTAACGAATTATTGCGCACTATTGATTAAGCGAGTGAAAAGCGGGGGCGACAGCCCCCCTTTGCATTACGGCGAATGCGGTAACACGGTTTCCGGCGCAATCTTTGCCGCAAATGCCGAAGCCAACGCAGTCAAAACGACATAACCGGCAACCAAAGTCCAACTGTTATCATAGACTGCGCTTAACGCTTTAGCGATAAACGGCGTGAATCCCCCTGCCACAACCGCCCCCAACTGAGCGCCAATTGATGAACCGCTGTAGCGTACAGGCGGATGAAACAGTCCGGCGAAAAAAGAAGGTTGCACGGCATTCAGTGAATTATGACCAATGTTAATAAGCAGAACGTAGCCCATTGTCATCAGTATGAGCGAACGGCTTTCCAGCAGCCAGAAAAAGGGAAAAGCCATTGCCGCGACAAAAAGCGCGCCGAAAATATACACCTGACGGCAGCCACGCCGATCCGACATGATGCCAAATAGCACGTGCATGGGATACGCCAGCAGACAGGTGAACATTACAATGTACAGAATAGTCAGGCTGGCAATCCCAAGCTGCGTCGTCGCCCAGGAAACCGCGAAGACGGTGGCAAGAAAAAAGGGAACGCTTTCCGCAAAACGTAGAATTATAATCAGCAAAATGCTGCGCCATTGTTCTCGTACCACTTTGACCACCGGCCTTTCTTCTTTTTGCTGCATATGCTTAATGGCCTGCTGCTTTTTAAACGCACGGAAGACAGGCGTCTCATCCAGACGATGACGCATATATAATCCAGGCAGCACCAAAAGCGCACTGAGCAGAAAAGGAATACGCCATCCCCACAATAACAACGCATCCTTCGGTAATTGGGTCACGACTATAAATGCGCCTGTCGCCAATAATTGTCCCGTGAGTCCTCCTGTTTGCGATAGCGCGCTTAACCGCCCCCGGTGCTTTCCAGCAGCATATTCCACGACCATTAACATGGCGCCTCCCCATTCGCCTCCAACCATAAATCCCTGCAGAAAACGCAGAATAACCAGTAAGGCAGGCGCCAGCGCGCCAATACTGGCGTAAGAAGGCAGGCAACCGATGAGAAACGTGACCGCGCCCATCCCACCTAACGTGATTAATAACGTGTTTTTACGCCCAAGCGTATCTCCCCTGTTGCCAAAAAATAGCGCGCCCAGCGGCCGGGAAATAAATCCCACGCCGAAACTGGCAAAAGAAGATAACGTTGCAGTCAATGGGCTGGCGCCAGGGAAAAAAAGCGGGCCAAATACCAGCGCGCTTGCCAGGCCGTATAATAGAAAATCATAATATTCAATGGAGTTTCCTATCCAGGCGGAAATCACCACCCGGCGAATAGTAGCATTATACGTTCCGGACATAGACTCCGCCTCTCAAGGTTATCGACCACTACCTCCGGTCAATTTTCCACACTGACCTCAAACGCTTTCTCTATAAACGGAATATCGCGTTGAATTACTTAAACTATCAATAACCACCGTCCTTTTACTCATGACGTTGCCGAGACGTCTTCTGCGATCAACCGCGCTTTTTTTGTATCCATTGGTGGCGAAAAACCAACTTTTCGTTAATTATTCAAAAGTTATAGTGTGATGAAGGATACCGCTATGTATGACAATCTAAAAAGTCTGGGCATTACCAATCCTGAGGAAATCGATCGTTACAGCCTGCGGCAAGAAGCCAATAACGATATCCTGAAAATCTATTTTCAAAAGGATAGAGGTGAATTCTTTGCTAAAAGCGTGAAGTTTAAGTATCCACGCCAGCGCAAAACGGTGGTCGCCGATGGCATCGGTCAGGGTTATAAAGAAGTACAGGAGATTAGCCCTAACCTACGCTATGTGATTGACGAGCTGGACCAAATCTGCCAGCGCGACCGCTCAGAACTCGATCTCAAACGTAAGATCCTCGACGACTTGCGCCACCTGGAAAGCGTCGTCGCGAATAAGATCAGTGAAATCGAAGCCGATCTGGACAAGCTTACCCGCAAATAAAAAAGCTGCCGGGGCTTCATTTCGGGCCCCTCTCACTCTGCTGCTCCCTCTCATCCGCCTCACGGCTACCACCATTTTTCATCACTATGCCTCACAGCGGCTCAATACATATCATTTCGTTATCCTGCTGTATTTATTAATAAAAATAAAAAGCTATGTTCATCCTCCCTATTTATGGAGGTTATATGACTCAGGAAATCACGCTAACATGTTATTCGCTGCCTGCGGCCCCCGGACTGGATAACATCAAATTTGAAAAGGGGCGCGAGCACGACCGCCAGGCGCTGGGATTTATTCTGCCAGCGAATACGCAGCTGCAAATCCGCCAGCCAAATAACAACGCCGGTAACGCCAGACTCCGTCTGCTGTGCAATGACTCAGCGTGTGAGAAATCGCTTACGCTGAACGGCAACTGGCAAACGATCAGCACAACGGTCGATTCCGTTCCCTTTATTGATACCCTCTTTTTTGCGCAGGGCGGCGAGTTTTCGGTGATCTACCGACAGCCAACCAGCAATAAAAATTTGCCACACTGGCGTAAGGGGCAATCCGAAGACACTTTTTTCCAGACCTGGGAAGAACAGGCGTCGCCTTTTGCCCTGCTGGAACTGGACCGCGTGCGTTTTCTGCTGCCCTGGGCGGATCGCGCTAATGTCATCAACGCCGGTATCACCGCGCTGGATGCGTACTATACGCGAGTGATCGACGCCTATAATGACTGGACTGGTCTCAGCGATAGCCCTGCTTCGCCGCTTAATCAAAATGTCGCTAACCGCTATTTTATTAAAGCGGATAAACACGGCGTCGGCGCGGCTTATTATCTCCCCTGGTGGTGCGCGCAAACGGCTGCAACATTAAGCCAGGGGTGGATCGATAATGTCGCCACGCAGTGGACGATTCTGCATGAAATCGGTCACGGCTATCAGGGCGTCTTTATGAATGACGTCGACCTGCCAGTCGGTGAGGTGTGGAACAACATTTACGCCGCGTTTTTCCAGCAGCTTAACCTGAACCAGGGGAACCATCTTTATACCGACGGCTGGCTCTATGATTACGGGCGGCAGTCTGAGCAGGAATTGCAATTCATTACCCATCTGCGGAATCGCACGCCGATTAGCGCCTGGGGCGTCCGACCCCGTCTGCAATTTCTGATGCTGATGTTATTTAAAGGCGGAACAGAAGCCTTCCGGGTGTTTAACCAGAACTACCGCGCGCTGGGTGCTGGCGAAAACTTTTTGCCCTGCGAGCATCGCCTGACCGATCTGCTGGCGGACGCCATCGCCACAGCCTCAGGTTATGACGTCGCGCCGTTTATTCAGCTGTGCGGCTTACCGGTCGATGCGTTCACCCGCGAGCAGATCGCCGCACAGGCGGTAAAACCCGTCTGGCCGCTTTACGATCTGCTGCCGGAGCGCGAATGGGAAAGCGTGCGCCAGCAGTTGGGACTGGACTCTTTTGTCTGGCTGGTTGAAAACGCCGAGCTGGCGGCGCTGAACAAAACGGGAACGCTCACGCTAACGCTGAATATCGATCAGCCGGAGCAACTTTATGGACGCGCCTTAACGCTACACGACAACGCCGGCAACACGTATACATTGCCCGTCAACGACAGTACGCTCACGTTAACTCCCCTGCCCATTGGCATTTACCATCTCACCCTGCCCAAAGGGCGATCGCAGAAATACCGCCCAGACACGGACTATGTGGTTATCCGCGAAGGGGAAAACGCGCTTACCGTTAATTTCACCGCCTTGCAGGACAGCGCCGCGCATAATGAGCAGTTGATTTTCCTCGGCTACGGCGACATGCCCTTCGCCCGTTTAGCCGTGGATCATGAGGCCAGACAATTAGTTCTGGACATCACGAAAGCCACGCCGCACAGCTACTTCGCGAATACGTTATACGCCAGCATAACGGTGTTAACCGCCAGCGGCGAAAAGGTTTTTGAACGTAAGATGAACGGAACAAACTGCGCCACCGAAAAAATTGTGGTACCGTTTAGCGACCACTACCACCTTTATCTTTATCATGCCGAGCCTGGCCGCCTGAAAGCCTCGCCGGGCTATCTGACATTGGTCTCGTCGACGAAATATCAGTTACTGCGTCTTGATAGCGAAGGGCTTTATCATTTTTCGCTCAACAACGATCCTGCCGCAGATCTCCAGGCTATGTTTATCCATCGCGCAGATGCTATCCGCGCCTGCCCTTCATTGATGGCGCAACCTTATGCCGCTTGCAAAAACGATCTCTGGCTGATGCTCTCCCACATTGAAGAGCCGACCCGTAGCGCGTTAATGCGCGACAGCGTTGATGTGCTGCCGACGGATAACAGCGAGCCGGGCGAAGGCATCGGTAAAGGCGTGACGTTGCAGTTACGCGGACAAGGCGACAGAACGTTTTGCCAGCTTGCTTACGATAATCGGCAACAGCGTATGACAATAGAAACACTGGCCGGGCAGCCTCATCCCTACTATACCGCGACATACAGCACGCTCACGGTGAAGGAGGAGTCCGGCGAGGTTATCTATAGCCGTCATTATGATGTCACCACCCACTATTCAGCCGATAGCGATACGGTTGTTTTGCAAGCGGGAATGTACATTGAGCTCTTCCATGACGAACCTTACCGTTGCAACGCCATCAATGAAACGACCGGGCAAAACGTCACGCTGAAAAAACACAACCGCTGGCGCGTGGTGAGCGATGGGCTGGAGGTCGACTCACCGGAACAAACGGAAGAGAAAAATACCTCCGATGCTGCCGCATTATATGGCGATAAATTCAGCTGGCAGCTTATTGGCAAGGAAGAAAATGGTTTTGCCAGTATGGAAATAGACATCCGTGCGCAACAATTTATCTTTACCGCATACCCAATTGTGCCGCATAGCGACTTCGCAACGGAATATGCGGCAGTGACGATTTATAATACGCGCGGTACGGTGGTTTACCGTCAGTCGATAAAAGGTTCAGTGCAGCTTGGCGGCTATACTGACGTCTGCGGGCTGGATGAGGATTATACGATTGAGGTCTTTCATGCCGAGGGCGCAGACCAGTCGGTTATCCGCAACCCGCTCAATGGCGAAAGCTGGCCGCAGCCGCAACACGTGATCTGGCAGGTCACGGCGCGGGGATTGCAGCGCCTGACCACGAATTAACCCCACCCCATCACAGCGTCTTCGGGCGCTGTGAGATTACGTTGTCGGATGACGGCTTTGCCTAATCCGGCCTACCTCTTCGCCCAATCTCCCTGCTCTGGTCAGCGAAGCGCTGCCGGACTTAACGCTGTTCATCCAGCTGTAGCGCCACATACAGCAACAGCCGATCGTCAAAATTTCCCAAATCCAGCCCGGTCAGTTCCGAAATACGATTTAGCCGATATTCCAGCGTGTTACGATGAATAAACAGTGCCTTAGAGGTCGCCAGCGGCTGGACATTATGGCGAAACCACGCCGTCAGCGTCCGACGTAATAATCCGTTGTTATCCATCGCTTTGAGTTTTACCAGCGGGCGCGCCAGCTCATTGGCCTGCCAGCCGCCACGCAGGCTATCTAACAGAACCGGCAGCATCAAATCCTGATAAAAATAGCTGCGGCTTTCTGGCATCCGCTGTTTGCCGACCATCATCGTGGTGCGCGCCGTGCGGTATGAGCGTGCAATACTGCCCGGCCCGGTAAAGTAATTGCCCAGCGCCACGCGAAAACGTAGCTGACCATTCTCTTTCATTCGCGAGATAAGCTGCTCTACGCGCTTACGATGATCTTCAGCATCCCAGCGACCAAACGAGTTTAAGGCGGGTTTGAGCACCACCATCTCGGTGAGAGACACAATGGCTATCAGGTTGTTACGCTCCGGCGTGGTAAGCGCATTCTGCAACTGCTGAAGTTCCGCCATTGCGCTATCGACGCCAAGCTGGCCGCTGTCGACTTCCACCACCGCCGCCACACGCGGTTGGTTCAAATCGATCCCCAAACGCTGCGCCCATTCCACCAGCGCCGGCGTATTTTCTTCGGCCTGAATCAGGTTCATCACCAGCTCTTCGCGCAAACGGCTATCCTGCGCCAAAAGGTGCATTAACCGCGACTGCTCCAGCATCATTTCGGCAGTCATACACACCAGTTCGCCATATTTACGCAGATGCTCTGGTTCGCCGGTGAGACCGATCACGCCGACAATTTCGCCCTCAAGGCGTAAGGGAAGATTAATCCCCTGACGTACCCCGTGCAGGTGTCGCGCCACGGCGTCGTCGATATCCACAACCCGGCCCTGCGACAGCACTAACAGCGCGCCTTCGTGCAATTCACCAATACGTTCCCGATCGCCGCTGCCGATAATACGCCCGCGGGCATCCATTACGTTGATATTGGTATCGATGATGCGCATAGTGCGCGCCACGATATCCTGCGCCATTTTGGTATCAAGATGCCAGCCAGCCATAAATCCCTCCTGTGAGCAGAGCACAAGCATAAGGAAGATGACAAGTCTCGACATTGTGCAAATGCACAAAACGGTGCAAATAAGTATGGAGTTGTGGGGGGTTTCACAGAAAAGTGTTGCCCCCTTCCATGGCGGAAGGGGGACAAAGGTGATTACTGCATCAGCAAATAAATAGAACTATCACCACGCTGAATATTCAGCGCCAGCACCGACGGCTTGCTGTCGAGAATTTTACGCAGCTCGGCGATATTTTTCACCGGCTGCTGGTTAGCGCCGATAATGACATCGCCTTTTTTGAGGCCAATTTGCGCGGCGGGTGAATTCGCTTTCACGCTGCTCACCACAACGCCTTTATCCTGGCCTTTATTGCTCATTTCAGCGCCTTCAATCCCGCTGAAGATGGTGCTGGAATCAACCTGACTCTGGCTGCTCTGCTGCAGTTCCAGATTAACCGTAATCGCTTTACCTTCACGCAGCAGACCGAGGCTGATTTTGCTGCCGACCGGCATAGTGCCGACCTGAGCGCGCAGCGCCGCAAAGCTGCTGATCGGTTTACCGTTCAGCGAGGTAATGACATCCCCGGCTTTGATACCCGCTTTCGCCGCGGACGAATTCGGCATCACCTGGCTGACGAACGCGCCACGCTGGGCGTCGACTTTCATCGCTTTCGCCAATTCGGAATTCAGCTCAGTCCCCATGATCCCCAGTTCGCCGCGTTTCACCTGGCCGTATTCCACCATCTGCGACGTCAGGTTTTTCACCATGTTACTGGGGATAGCGAAGCCGATACCGATGTTGCCGCCGTCCGGCGCCAGAATCGCGGTGTTAATACCGATCAGCTCACCGTTCAGGTTCACCAGCGCGCCGCCGGAGTTACCGCGGTTAATCGCGGCGTCGGTCTGAATAAAGTTCTCGTAATTTTCTACGTTCAGGCCGCTACGCCCCAGCGCCGAAACGATACCTGACGTCACCGTTTCGCCCAGACCAAACGGGTTACCAATAGCGACGGTATAATCCCCCACGCGCAGCGCGTCGGAGTCCGCCAGCTTAATCGCCGTCAGGTTCTTCGGATTCTGAATTTGAATCAGCGCGATATCAGAACGTGGATCTTTGCCCACCACTTTAGCATCGAATTTACGTCCATCGCTAAGCTGTACTTTAATCACGCTGGCGTTATCAACCACGTGGTTGTTGGTAACGACGTAGCCCTTCGCGGCGTCAATAATTACGCCGGAGCCCAGCGCCATGAATTTCTGTTGTTGACCGCCGTTGCCGCCGTTACCGCCGCCCTGGCAGAACGGAGAATTCTGGAACGGAGAACCGTCCTGGCAGAACGGGGAGTCATCGCCAAAGAACTGCTGGAAATTACGCGGCATACGCGGCGTATTCACCGTGGTGCTACCTTCTACATTAATACTGACCACCGATGGCATCACTTTTTCGAGCATCGGTGCCAGGCTTGGCATCTGCTGGGCAGTCATTGCTGAAGAGGACGTTTCAGCCGCCGTGGCAGACAGAGGCGACAATGCCAAACCTAAACTCAGAGCCAGTGCACTCATTGCTAATGTGGTTTTTTTCATGTGTTTCAATCTCGATTAACAGGTAACGCAAAATTGCTGTGTACGTCAGATTCATTTTATAACGCGAAGTTCCGGAACAAAGTTTCTGGAAAAAGTAAAAATTTATTGTCCATCTTTACAAAAGTCCATTTACTGTTCGACCGCCATCAAACGCCGATATTCATCCCATGCGTAAAGGTCAGTCATCCCGCTGATATAATCCTGAATCAACCGACAGCGATAATAATATTCCAGTACCGGGTACTCCGCCGAATCCGTAGGTAATTTACTGACGACTTCCACGTAGGCCAAACGATGGCGCGTAGAAAGTTTCTGAAATAAGCGCGATTCTATGGGGAAGCGTTTCAACCGTTCTTTTTCCACCAGCTCGCGAAAGTCGTTAAGCGACAAACTTAATAGCGGCTGATAGATATCTAATAACCCGCTGATCACCCGGTATCCCTGTAGTTCAAGCTGTTCTACATCCGGATGGCTAAACACATGTTCAACCGCCACATTCTTATAGAGTTCAAGCAGGCGGCTAAAACCGCTGGCATCTTCCAGTAACGCCTGATTGAAGGTACCGGCAAAAATCTGCGGCAAATTATCAATAAAACGCTGAGCGGCATAGGGCACCAGTTTATTTAATGTATTTACCCGTAAATACATAAAAAACTGATCTTCGGTACTGCGGCTTAATGTATTGGCGCGTGATTTTTCCCACGCATTTCCTACCACCAGCTCAAACAGCGAATCCTTCTCATGGTGGCCCCACGCGTGATATAAATGGTGGTAAAGCTGCTCAACGCTAAAGATTCTTTTCTCTACCGCATCTTCAAGATCGGCGACACAATAAGAAATATCATCTGCGGCTTCCATAATCCACGTTAATGGAAAGCGACTGTAAGGCGCTAACTGCAGTTCTTTACGTAACCTCGCAATATACTTCTCTTCAGAAAGATAATAGCCCGGTTTCTTCATTAAATAGCGATGGGAATCCGGCACCGGCCCTCGCCACCATGCCGGACGGGTATATTTTAAAATTCCGCCAACCTGCGCCCAGGTAAGATTCATCCGCATGAGCGTATGTACCAGACGAATTCCCTGTGCATTGCCTTCAAAATGGCAGATATCCTGACGTACCTTGCGGCGAATATCGTTCAGATTTTCTTCGCCTTCCTGTAACCGTAGCGAGGAAACCACACAGCGATCATGCGTGAGCGGCTGACTTTCCGCATCTTCCGGATGCAGCCGCTGACGAAACCAGTCATTGATCGCCGCCTCGCCAAAATGACCGAACGGCGGATTACCGATGTCGTGCATCAGGCAGGCCATTTCCACAATACTTTCAAAGGGACCGGTCAGCGCGTCCAGGCCGTACTCCTCCAGTCGGTTTTGCTCTTTCAGGCGGCTTAAAATCTCTTTCGCGATATAACGCCCCACCTGCTGCACCTCCATCGAATGCGTCAGGCGAGTACGTACTGCGGCATTGCGCTCCAGCGGGAAAACCTGCGTTTTTTGCTGCAAACGGCGTATAGCCGGAGAGTTGATAATCCGCCCGCGATCGCTTTCAAAAATCCGCAGGATCTCATGTTCCGTCTTTACGCCCTGCGGTGAACGATAACGACGATGCCAGTTAATTTTATTTCGGAAATCGATCGATGCCATATTCTCTCCCCGCCTGAGAAATGCGCTTCCCCATAAGCGCATGATAAACTATGCCCTCAAAACTGACTTATCGCGAGTAAATCTATGAAAATCGGCATCATTGGCGCAATGGAAGAAGAAGTTACGCTGCTGCGTGACAAAATTGACAACCGTCAGACGATTACGCTGGGCGGCTGCGAAATTTACACCGGCCAGTTGAACGGCACCGAAGTGGCGTTGCTGAAATCTGGTATCGGTAAAGTCGCGGCGGCGCTGGGCGCAACGTTGCTTCTGGAGCACTGCAAACCGGACGTGATCATCAATACCGGTTCCGCAGGCGGTCTGGCGTCCACGCTGAAGGTCGGCGATATCGTCGTCTCTGACGAAGCGCGTTACCACGACGCTGATGTGACCGCTTTCGGCTATGAATACGGGCAATTACCGGGCTGTCCGGCCGGATTTAAGGCCGATGATAAACTGATCGCCGCCGCAGAATCCTGCATCAGAGAGCTGAATCTGAACGCGGTACGCGGCCTTATTGTTAGCGGCGACGCGTTTATTAACGGCTCCGTCGGGCTGGCAAAAATTCGGCATAACTTCCCCGACGCGGTCGCCGTAGAGATGGAAGCCACCGCTATCGCACACGTCTGCTATAACTTCAACGTGCCGTTCGTGGTGGTACGCGCTATTTCTGACGTGGCCGATCAGCAATCGCACCTCAGCTTTGACGAATTCCTCGCGGTGGCGGCGAAACAGTCGACTCTGATGGTCGAGACGCTAGTACAGAAACTGGCGCATGGCTAAGCAAATGTTCAGGGCGCTGGTCGCCCTGCTGCTTACGCTCCCGGTGTGGCTTTACGCTGCGCCGCGCGTCATTACCCTCTCTCCCGCCAATACGGAGCTCGCTTTTGCCGCCGGGATTACGCCCGTTGGCGTCAGCAGCTATTCCGACTACCCGCCCGAAGCGCAAAAAATAGAACAGGTCTCTACCTGGCAGGGAATGAATCTGGAACGCATTGTGGCGCTGAAGCCGGATCTGGTCGTCGCCTGGCGCGGCGGTAATGCGGAACGCCAGGTAAACCAACTGACGTCATTAGGTATTAAGGTCATGTGGGTGGACGCGGTAACCATCGAACAGATCGCCGACACGCTCCGTCAACTGGCCGCCTGGAGCCCGCAGCCGGAAAAGGCTCAGCAGGCAGCGCAGACATTGCTAAACGAGTACGCCGCTCTCAACGCCGAGTATGCCGGTAAAGCTAAAAAGCGCGTCTTTCTTCAGTTTGGCATGAATCCTCTGTTTACCAGTGGTAAAGGGTCTATTCAACATCAGGTTTTGACGACCTGCGGCGGAGAAAACGTCTTTGCTGACAGCCGCGTGCCGTGGCCGCAAGTCAGCCGTGAGCAGGTGCTGGCAAGGCATCCCCAGGCCATTATCGTGGCCGGAAAAGCGGGCGAAATTCTCAAAATTGAACAATACTGGGGAAACCTGTTAAAAATTCCGGTTATTCCGCTTAACAGCGACTGGTTTGAACGCGCAAGCCCGCGTATTATCCTCGCCGCAAAACAACTCTGTAATGCGCTTTCACAGGTGAATTAGAGCCTGTCTTACCAGGCTCCCAGTGGGGATTCGACAATGCTCGTCTATTGGCTGGATATTGTAGGCACGGCTGTATTTGCTATCTCTGGCGTGTTGCTGGCCGGGAAATTACGTATGGACCCGTTCGGCGTCCTGGTGCTCGGCGTCGTTACTGCCGTCGGCGGCGGGACAATCCGCGATATGGCGCTGGATAACGGCCCGGTATTCTGGGTTAAAGATCCTACCGATTTGGTCGTCGCCATGGTCACCAGTATGCTGACCATCCTGCTGGTTCGCCAGCCAAGACGTCTGCCGAAATGGATGTTGCCGGTACTGGATGCGGTCGGGCTGGCGGTGTTTGTCGGCATTGGGGTGAATAAAGCCTTCCTCGCTGAAACGGGGCCATTAGTGGCAGTCTGTATGGGCGTGATTACCGGCGTCGGCGGCGGGATTATTCGCGATGTTCTGGCACGCGAGATTCCCATGATCCTACGCACCGAAATCTATGCCACGGCCTGTATTATCGGCGGGATTGTTCACGCCACCGCGTTTTATACGTTTTCAGTACCGCTGGAAAGCGCCAGCATGATGGGTATGGTCGTCACGCTGTTCATTCGGCTGGCGGCCATTCGTTGGCATTTGAAATTGCCGACGTTTGCACTGGATGAAAACGGACGTTGATATTGTTTTGCTCGATGGCGCTACGCTTATCGGGCCTACAGGAAAGATGTTGTAGGCCGGATAAGACGCTCGCGTCGCCATCCGGCACAACGAACAGCAATCAAATGCTGAAGGAAGAGCCACACCCGCAGGTACTTTTCGCATTCGGGTTGGTTACAATGAAGCGGGAACCTTCCAGACCTTCGGTATAATCCACCGAACCACCCACCAGATACTGCAAACTCATCGGGTCAACCACCAGGCCAACGCCCTGTTTTTCGATGGTCATATCCCCTTCGTTCACCTGATCGTCAAAGGTAAAACCATACTGGAAGCCGCTGCAACCGCCGCCGGTGATATACACGCGCAGTTTCAGATTCGGGTTATCTTCGTCAGCGATAAGACTTTTTACTTTATTCGCTGCTGCGTCGGTAAACTGCAGCGGCAGCGCTACGTCATCACTCATATTTTGCTCCAAACGACATCGGTAATTGGATAAATTTTCACCCAATATTGGCAGTCATTATCTAATACCCTGGTAATTCGTTCAAGTATTCTCGCCCGCAGGCGCATTCTGGTTTTTCGCCGCCTGTTCCGCATCCTGCTTCGCCAGAGTGCGCGCCAGGATGGTTGAGTATAACGGTTTCCCGCCCAAAAACTGGGCTAATAGTGTCGCGCCAAGACAGGTGATAATCATTGGCAAAATGAGCTGATAGTTATCGGTCATCTCCAGCACCAGCACAATCCCCGTCAACGGGGCGCGCACCGACGCCGCCATCAGCGCCCCCATCCCGGCAATCGCAAAGGTACCGGCCTCCAGGTGATACTGCGGGAAAAGCACTGCCGCCGCCATACCGAAGGCCGTACCAAGCAGCGTTCCCAGCGCCAGCATCGGGGCGAAAATGCCCCCCGGCGCGCCGGAAGAAAAGCAAAGCAGCGTCGTGACCACCCGGGTAATAAAGATGAACAGCAGTAGCCCGACGCTAAAATTACCTGCCGCGGCGATAGGAATAAGGTTAAATCCGCCGCCTGCCGCTTCCGGCTCAATCAACCCCAGAATACCGCACAGGCCGCCGATCGCGCCGCCCATAAGCACCCATTTTTTAATTTCGCCGCCATGAAAGCGCTGAAACATATCCTGGGTACGCAGCACCAACGAATTAAATACCGGCCCGACGCAACCAAAAATAATACCGAGGATAAGGTATAACCACAGCGTGTTAACCGGCGCATCAGACAGTTTGCCGACTTCAATAATCGGCGCTTCGCCGTTAAATATGCGGAACACAATGCTCGACATGATGACGCCGGTAAACACCGCTTTAATCGAAATCAGGTTGTAGCGAAACTGCGGGCGCATCTCTTCAATAATAAACAGGATACCCGCCAGCGGCGCGTTAAACGCCGCAGAGAGCCCCGCCGCCGCGCCGGTCGCCAGCAACGTATGCCGCGCTTCGGCGCTGCGCATACGAAAAACATCCAGCACCATGCGCCCCAGGTTGCCCCCGATTTGTACCGTTGGCCCTTCGCGCCCTAATACCATTCCTGCGCCCAACGTCCCCATCCCGCCGATAAACTTCACCGGCAACACGCGCCACCAGCGCACCGGACGTAACTCCTCCAGCGCGCCTTCAATTTCCGGGATACCCGAGCCGCCGGCTTCCGGCGCAAATTTTCGCACCAAAAAGTAGCCGACCATCGCCAGTAACGCCGAAAGGATAAAGGCCAGCGGCCAAAGCAAAAACGCATGGTCCGCGACCTGAACCAGCGCGCCAATGCGCATGTTTTGTACCCAGGAAACCGCCTTTTCAAAGGCGACGCCAACCAGTCCGGTAAGCGTGCCGACAACGGCCGCCATGAACAGGATGGCCAGCGGCGTTTTATCCCGCTGCATTAACCGGCGAATCTGATCTCTGCGCCGTAAGCGCACAATTTGCTGAGCTAAAAAGGTGGAAGTGTCTGTTTTCATCAGAAGATCATTAATTGGTAATACAAATCTAAAGTCGGCATTCTACTCGCCAACGCCGTGAAAATCCCCTGCAAATCGTATTGTTTCAAATGCGTAAAACTTTCATAACCTTCTCTGAATAACTTAGAATAGCGGGTATTCACTTTTTCTACGAACCAGGAATCTTTCCATGAGTAAGTCTGAAAATCTCTATAGCGCGGCCCGCGAGCTGATCCCCGGCGGTGTGAACTCCCCTGTTCGCGCCTTCACTGGCGTGGGCGGCACCCCGCTGTTTATCGAAAAAGCGGACGGCGCGTATCTGTACGATGTCGATGGCAAAGCGTATATCGACTATGTCGGTTCCTGGGGGCCAATGGTACTGGGGCATAACCACCCGGCTATCCGCAATGCGGTGATCGAAGCTGCGGAGCGCGGTTTAAGCTTCGGCGCGCCAACCGAAATGGAAGTGAAAATGGCGGAACTGGTCACCAACCTGGTGCCGACCATGGACATGGTGCGCATGGTGAACTCCGGTACCGAAGCGACGATGAGCGCTATTCGCCTGGCGCGTGGTTTTACTGGCCGCGATAAGATTATCAAATTCGAAGGCTGCTACCACGGCCACGCAGACTGTCTGCTGGTCAAAGCCGGTTCTGGCGCGCTGACGCTCGGTCAGCCGAACTCACCGGGCGTGCCGGCAGATTTCGCGAAACATACGCTGACCTGCACTTATAACGATCTGGCGTCAGTGCGCGCGGCGTTTGAACAATATCCGCAGGAAATCGCCTGTATCATCGTCGAGCCGGTGGCGGGCAATATGAACTGCGTCCCGCCGCTGCCGGAATTCCTGCCAGGTCTGCGCGCCTTGTGCGATGAGTTCGGCGCGCTGCTGATTATCGACGAAGTGATGACCGGTTTTCGCGTAGCGCTGGCCGGAGCCCAGGATTACTACGGCGTCGTGCCGGACCTGACCTGTCTGGGTAAAATCATCGGCGGCGGGATGCCGGTAGGCGCGTTTGGCGGTCGTCGCGATGTAATGGATGCGCTGGCGCCAACGGGCCCGGTTTACCAGGCGGGCACCCTTTCCGGCAACCCGATTGCGATGGCGGCCGGTTTCGCCTGCCTGAATGAAGTCGCCCAGCCCGGCATTCATGAAACGCTGGATGAGCTCACCACCCGTCTGGCGGAAGGGCTGTGCGAAGCGGCGCAGGAAGCGGGGATCCCACTGGTCGTCAACCATGTCGGCGGCATGTTCGGGATTTTCTTCACCGACGCTGAGAGCGTAACCTGCTATCAGGACGTGATGGCGTGCGACGTTGAACGCTTTAAGCGTTTCTTCCACCTGATGCTGGAGGAAGGCGTGTATCTGGCGCCATCGGCGTTTGAAGCGGGTTTTATGTCGGTCGCACACAGCATGGACGACATTAATAATACCATTGACGCCGCACGTCGGGTGTTTGCGAAATTGTAAAGGATGAATTGCCGGGTGACGATTACCCGGCCTACATTCTACGCCGTAGGCCGGATAAGGCATTTATGCCGCCATCCGGCAAACTCAGCGGCTCTGTTTACGTAGCAAATAGATAAAGTACGGCGCGCCAATAAAGCTTGAAAGCAGTCCCGCCGGGATCTGATACGGAAATAGCGCCATCCTGCCGCACCAGTCGGCAAAGACCAGTAAAACGCCCCCTGCCAGCGCCGAGATGACCATATGCGGCATCGTCCGGCGAAAACCGAGCATCCGCGCAATATGCGGCGCCATCAGTCCAACGAAACTCAGCGGCCCAATGGTCATCGTCGCAGTTGCCGTCAAACAAGCCGCCAACGCCAGCAGCGCGATACGCGACGGCGTAAGCGCCATGCCCACCGCGCGCGCGGCATCGCCGCCCAGTGGCAAAATCGTTAACCAGCGGCGACACAACGGCACAATTGCCAGCAAAATCACCATCACGATCGCGGTTCGCGTAACCTGCCCGCCAGTGGCGTTATAGGTAGATCCTGCGATCCAGGTCAACACTTCCGCCATCCGCGGGTCGCCGCTCGCCTGGAGCATCATTAGCAGCATGGTAAACGCGGTGCTGAGCGCCATCCCCGCCAGCAACATCCGTTGTGGCGAGAAACCGCCGCGTCCGGCGGCTAACATAATAATCAGCAGTGTCGCCGCCGCGCCCAGGCTTCCGGCGGGCAGTAGCCAACCGAAGGCATTCCCCGGCACCAAAAACAGCATCAACACCACGCCAAACGCGGCTCCGGAACTGATCCCCAGCACTTCCGGACTGGCCATTGGATTACCGGTCAGACGCTGAATAATGCAGCCCGCCACCGCCAGCATGACGCCCGCCATTAACGCCGCCAGTATCCGCGGCCAGCGCCACGGCATCAGTTCCTCAAGCAGCGTTCCGCTCGCCCACGTCCAGCCGTGCGCGTCGCGACCAAAAGAGAGCGCGACCCATGTTGCCAGTAGCAGGAGCGCGCCACCGGCAACGGCAAAAGCGAGGACATGCCGACGTTCCGCCGCCACACGATCGCTGGCGTTCATATCCGGCGCGCTCATGCTTTTAAGCCGCGGCAGCAGCCACAGGAGCAGCGGCGCGCCGATTAGCGCCGTCACTGAACCGGTGGAAACTTCCATCCATACGCGGGTGAGCCAAAGGATAATCTGATCGGATAGCCACAAAATAAGCGCCCCAATGAGCGGCGCCAGCATCAGGCGCGCCAGCAGACGTCTTGCGCCAAGCATTTTCGCCAGCAGCGGCGCAAACAGGCCGATAAAACCGATAATGCCCACCGCGTTGACCAGCAGCGCGCTCAACACAATCGCCAGCGACAGCGCCGCCAGACGCGCTAACGACAGCGCCAGACCCAGATTACGCGCAACGCCGTCATCCAGCCCCATCAGCGTCATAGGACGTAACAACAATAACGTGAGCATCACACCGCCCAGCAACTGCGGCCACAGACGCTGCACGCCGCTCCAGTCGGTTTGCGTCAGCGTTCCGGTGCTCCATAAAAACATGCTTTGCAACTGATCGTGGTGGAAAATCACCAATAGCTGGTTGATAGCCCCACAATAGAGGCTGACCACCAGCCCGGCGAGGATCAGGGTCACTGGCGACAGACGTTTGCCCCACGCCACGCCGAACACCAGCGCGCCGACGATACAGGCTCCCGTCAGGGCGGCAAACTGCGTCGCCAGCGCGCCGGGAATCGCCCATAGCGTAGTCACCGTGATCCCCAATTGCGCGCCGGTCGCCACGCCCAGCGTGGTCGGTTCCGCCAGCGGGTTACGCAATACTTGCTGGAACAGGACGCCTACCAGCCCAAGCCCCGCGCCCACCAGCAGCGAAATCGCCAGTCTTGGCAGCAGGCTGTAATGAAAAATCATCTGCTCAATGATGTCGATATCCGGTGACCAGATAGCCTGTTGCCACTGGCTGCGCGGTAGCGCAACGGAGAAGTTAACCCATGTCAGCCAGCAGGCGGCAACAAACAGCGCCAATAACAGCAACGCCGGATGGCGGCTTCGCCTTATCCGGCCTACAAAGCGCCCGAACCGTAGGTCGGATAAGGCGCTTTTCGCGCCGCCCTCCGGCATTTCACGTTTTCTGCTCACGCTTTGCCTCCCAACACGTTATCCAGGATGCGGACAAAATGCATCGTGGAGAGGGTCGCGCCATAGAACCAAACGGCGGGCACCCGGTGAAAGCGCCCGGCGCGGACAAACGGCATGGCCTGCCACAGCGGCGTTGCCATCAGCGCGTTCATATCGGTGCTATTCCCGTGATCGAAGCAGATCACATCCGCTTCTTTATACATCGCCAGCCGATCGATGCTGACCGCCGTACTGCCCCAAAAGTTGGTTTCACCCTGCCAGGCATTGACAATGCCATACTCGTCCAGCACCTCCTGGAACAGGCAATTCGGGCCGAGCACCAGCATATGCCGCGGATCGATAAGCGTCGTCATCAGTAACGGACGCCCCCCACGGCGGATAAAGTGCGGCTTCTGGCTGGCGATGAAGCGATCGTATTGCGCCAGATGTTTTTCTGCCGCAGTTTCCAGATTCAGCGTCTGCGCCAGTTCAACCAGCGAGCGTCGGGCCACCGCCAGCGGCTTTTTGCCGTCGCTAAAATTAAACCCGCGCCCCGGCGCGATCCGCGCCAGTTTCTCCGGCGAGGGTCCGTACCCTGCCGACCAGACCATAAACGACGGCTTCATCTCTGTCAGCAGTTCGAGATTGGGTTCAGTGCGAAGACCCACATCAATCACCGAATCCGGCAACGGCGGTTCGCTAACCCACAGCTTATAATTTGGCACGTCCGCCACGCCATAAGGCGTAATACCGAGCGCCAGCAGCAGCTCAACCGGCAGCCACTCCAGCGCCACAATCCGGCGGGGATCGATAGCGGCAGCCTGCGCCGTATTCATTTGCCACAGCAGCGGCGAGAGCGCCATCGCCGTTAATAAACGGCGGCGAGTAAGAGGATATAAATCACGCATTAATACACAAAACTCACAGGTGCCGCGCCCGCTGGATGCGGAAGGATACCCATCGGGATACCGTAAATCTGCTCCAGCGTGTCACTGCGCATCAGTTCCGCAGGCGTTCCTTGCGCAATCATTTCACCGCCGCGTAGCGCGACTAAATAATCACAGTAGCGGGCCGCCATGTTGATATCGTGCAGCACCGCAACCACCGTCAGCCCGCGCTGCTGGCTTAAACGATGCACCAGCGCCAGCACGTCAACCTGATGGGCGATATCCAGCGCTGACGTCGGCTCATCCAGCAGCAGACAACGGCTGTCCTGCGCGACCAGCATGGCAATCCACGCGCGCTGGCGCTCGCCGCCGGAAAGACTGTCTACCAGACGATGCGCCAGCGGTTTTAAGCCGACCAGCGTAATCGCCTCGTCTACTTTTTCCCGGTCCGCGACGCCAAAGCGCCCCAGCGCGCCGTGCCACGGATAGCGGCCAATCGCTACCAGTTCGCGCACCGTCATTCCTTCCGCCTGCGGCAATTGTTGAGGCAGATAGGCAACTTTGCGGGCAAACGCCTTGCTGCTCCAGCTCGCCAGCGGCTGATTGTCGAGCAGAATATCCCCTTCGGAAGGCGGCTGATGGCGGCCCAGCATTTTTAACAGCGTGGATTTACCGGAACCATTATGGCCGATAAGTCCGGTGACGCGACCTGCGGGAAACGTTAACGAGAGAGGGTGTAAAAGCGTGCGGCCCGGCACACGAAAGGCGACGCTTCGCAGCGCAAAGGTGGTATCGGAATGAATGTGGTTTTCCTGCATCGCAGCCAACTTGTAAAACGGGCACGGCAAGCCGTGCCCAAAAAGAAATTAGAAACGGAAGGTTGCCGTTGCAACGACCTGACGTTCTGCGCCCCAGAAACAGCCGTAGGTCTGGAAGCAGCTGGCGACGTATTCGCGGTCGAGCAGATTATTAACGTTAACCGCAATGCTGGAGCCCGCCATACCAAAACGCGCCAGATCGTACTTGACGACCGCATCCATCACCGCTGCGCTGCCTACCTTGAAGCTATTGGCCGGATCGCCGTAACTGGAACCAATAAAACGACCGCCTGTTCCCAGCGTTAAACCTGACAACGGACCGTCGTTGAAGGTGTAATCGCCCCACAACGACGCCATATGTTCAGGCACCTGCTCTGGCGTATTCCCTTTCAGATTAGTGTCTTTCGTGTATTCAGCATCAGTATAAGTGTAAGACGCCGTCATATTGATGTTAGCCGTCAATGCTGCTTTGGCTTCCAGCTCTACACCTCGCGCACGAATTTCGCCTGCCGGCACCTGCGCTAATGGGTTGGTTGGATCGGCGGTCAGGTTATTGGTTTTGGTCAGCTGATAAACGGCACCCGTAACAACAACCGGCATGTCTTTCGGTACATATTTCACCCCTGCTTCATATTGCTCGCCTTTTGACGGCTTGTAAGAAACGCGTGGGGTGCTCCACAAATCGAAGGCGCTTGGCTCGAAAGATTGGCTATAGCTGAAGTAAGGTGAAATTCCATTATCGAATACGTAGTTTACGCCACCGCGCCAGGTGAACTGGTGGTCATTACGTTCAATATATCCTTCTGTCGGCGTAGTGGAATTCTGACGCACCGTTGTCGCTTGTTTAGACCAGTCATAGCGGCCGCCGAGAGTAAATACCCACTTATTCCATTCCGCCTGATCCTGAACATAGAGGCCTGTTTGTTTACTTTCGTTCATCTGGTACGGCTCAGCGCCGCCGAAAGCAAAGTATTCAGGATGGTAATTGTTATAGAGATCGATTGACGGCGCGCTACCAAACGTCGCGTTAATATCATTACGCATACGCATGAAATCGACACCCGTCAGCAACGTATGATCAATATCGCCGGTCGCGAATTTACTTTGCAGTTGTGTATCTACGCTGAAATTCTGTAAACGCTCGTTGTCAACGATAGTACCGCGGTTAAGCGTATGGCCGTCCGCCGCAATCCCCGTGCCATAGACGCTTTTTTGCGCGGTTTTCATTTCGACAAAACGTAAATTCTGGCGCACGGTAAAAGTGTCGTTGAAGCCATGCTCGAAACTGTATCCCACCATTTTCTCGTTACGAGAATAGGTGTTGTTTGACGCCCCTTCGTTGAAATCCGTTGGCAGACGTTTACCATTCGGTAACGGTTCAACCGTTCCCTCTTTCGGCAGCCAGCCGTAGTAGCCGGTCTCTGGTTCGTTCTGGAAATAAGAAAGGAACGTAAAATTCGTTTTCTCATCCGGACGCCAGGTAAAAGAGGGCGCAATCGCATAGCGCTGCGACTCAGAGCTCTTTTGCTGTTCGTTTGTCGAACGCGCCAGTCCCGTCAGACGATATGAGAACTCACCGTTGTCATCCAGGGAATCACTAAAATCAAAACCGGTCTGGAACAAATTGTCCGTCCCCATTTTGAATTGAATTTCTTTCAGCGGCTCAGTAGTCGGCCGCTTGCTAACCATCGAAATGATACCACCCGGGTTGCTCTTACCGTAGAGAACGGACGTTGGGCCACGCATCAACTCAACACGCTCAAGCATGTAGGGATCAATAACCGCATCGTTGTAGAAGTTCCCCTGCAATTTCAGGCCATCCAGATAGTTGTTCTGGCTCAGGCCGACGGAAGAGAAGCCACGGATAATCACGAAGTCATAGGTATTGGAAGCGCCGCGACTGCTTACCGTTACGCCCGGCGTGTAACCCAACGCTTCTTTTACTGACTGGAATTGATGCATCTGCATCTCTTCGTTAGTGACCACCGAAACCGACTGTGGCGTTTTTTCGATAGGTGTATCAGTTTTGGTGGTAGTGGCGGAACGCTTCGCGGCGATGGTCGGAGCCGGTCCCCAGGCACTTTCCTGCGCGGCAGGCGCTGCGGTTACGGTAATGGTTTCTTCTTTCGGTTGAACCGCCGCCTGTGCATAGACAGACATGCCGCTAACCGCTGTGGCTACTACAACTGCGATTTTACGCAGTGAGGAGTTTGGCTGAGCAGTTTTAAGACGCGCCATTGGTATATCTCTGATGAAAGTGAATGATAACGTAAACGATAATTATTATTATAACCGCAGCATGATAGGCGAAATATCGTCGCAATGGCAAGCGATACGCGGCCCTACGAAAACTAAGGGGTTAAGAAATAACCAGATGAAAAGGAAGGGTTAATAAATTAGACTGAAATGTTATTTATGGAGGATTTGCCGGATGGCGACGTAAGCGTCTTATTCGGCCTACGTCGCACATAATGGGGTCGTAACGGTGTAGACCGGGTAAGCACAGCGCCACCCGGCACTATTACCGTGATTAATTGCCGCCGAACATCTCCTTAATCCAGCCGGCAACGCCGTCGCTCTTCTCTTCTTTCGGCGGCTGTTGCTGCGCAGGCTGCTGCGGCTGAGACGACTGATCGAACGGATTGCCTGACGGCTGCTGTTGCTGCTGCATCATCTCGCCCTGCTGGCACAGCGTATTTGGATCGTCCGTCCAGACCGGCAGAGTGCGCATACCGCCGCTACAGACAAAATTACCGTCGTAATCAACGCCCATATCCACCACATCTTCCGGCGGCGTCAGAACTAAAGGCGTCGGCGTCTGGTTCGCCAGATAGCGCTGGTAAATCGCCATCGCGCCGCTGGCACCGTACAATTTCGTCGGCTGGTTGTTATCACGGCCTACCCAGGTGATAGTCACCTGGCTGCCGTCAATCCCGGCAAACCAGGTATCGACATTGTTGTTTGTCGTCCCGGTTTTACCCGCCAGATGTAGACCCGGATATTTCGCGCCAAGCTGACGCCCCGTACCACGCTGGACGACCTGCTGCATTGTCCAGAGCGTCAGGTAAGCCGCCTGTGCCGGTACGGCGCGTTCAGCTTGCGGATAACTTTGGTACAGCACCTTACCATCTTCCGCAATAACCGAACGCAGCGCTGATAACGGCGCGCGATTTCCGCCGCTGGCGATAGTCTGGAACGCCTGCGCCACTTCGATCGGCGTCAGGTTCAGCGCCCCTAACAGCATCGCCGGAACCGGATTGAGCTGATCTTTCGGCACGCCGAGCTTCGTCCAGGTATCGGTTACCGCCGGTAAACCTAACGCCATCCCCAGATTGACCGTCGGTACGTTCATTGAGCGAGTTAACGCATCCACCAGCATCACTTTCCCGCTTTCGCTGTAGCGACGATCGTCGTTCTGCGGCGACCAGACCTGACCATTCGGCTGGCGCAGAGAAATCGGCGCATCGGCAATCCAGGTGTTCAGACGGTATAAGTTCGGCTGACTTAACGCGGTCAGATAGGTCGCCGGTTTCGCCAGCGACCCGATGGAACGGCGCGCCTGCATGGCACGGTTATAGCCGGCATACTGCGGCTCCGCCCCGCCAACCATCGCGCGCACCTCGCCGCTAAAGCGATCCACTACCACCATCGCGGTTTCCAGATCGCTCAATTTACGCTGCTTCTTCAACGCCGGAATGCCTTCGACAACGGCTTTTTCTGCGGCATCCTGCGCCACGGAGTCAAAGGTGGTGAAGATCTTCACGCCGGAGAGATCTTTAATTTTATCCCCCAGCTTCGCCTGCAGTTCCTGACGAACCATCTGCATAAACGCTGGCTGCGGTGAAATAACGCCGCCGCGCGGCTGTACGCCAAGCGGACGCGCGCTCAGCATGTCATAGAGTTCCTGATCGATGATTTTCTGCTGCTGTAACAGGCGTAACACCAGGTTACGACGCTCCAGCGCCAGTTTCGGGTTGCGCCACGGGTTATAAATCGACGCCCCTTTTACCATCCCCACCAGTAACGCCTGCTGATCGAGGCTCAGTTCCTCTACCGGACGACCAAAGTAATACAGGCTCGCCAGAGGAAAACCGCGAATTTCATTGTCCCCGCTTTGACCGAGGTAGACCTCATTCATGTACAGCTCAAGAATACGATCTTTACTGTAACGGGCATCCATGATCAGCGCCATGTAGGCTTCATTCGCTTTACGCCAGTATGATCTTTCGCTGGAGAGGAACAGGTTCTTCACCAGCTGCTGGGTCAGCGTACTGGCCCCCTGCACCGTACGTCCCGCCGTCAGGTTGGCCAGTACCGCACGCCCGATAGAGTAAAGACTAATGCCATCATGCTCATAGAAATGACGGTCTTCCGTCGCCAACAGCGTATCGACCAGCAGATCCGGGAAACCACTGCGCGGGACGAATAAACGCTGCTCGCCATTTGGCGAAGAAAGCATGGTGATAAGCCGCGGATCGAGACGGAAGAAGCCAAACTGGCGGTTGTTATCCAGATTGACGATGGTTTCCAGACGCCCGTCACTGAACGTCAGCCGCGCGCGCACCTGCCCTTCTTTGCTGTCCGGGAAGTCAAACGGACGACGGATCATCTCAATGCTATTGGCCTGCACGGTAAATTCGCCGGGACGGGTCATCTTCGTCACCAGACGATACTGCGTCGCTTCCAGCAATTTCACCATCTCGTTTTTGCTGACAGGCATGTCTGGCTCAAGGTTCACCATCCGGCCATATACCGCCGCCGGAAGCTGCCAGACCTTGCCATCAATACGGCTGCGGATTTTTTGATCCAGATAGACGCCGTAAATGGCGAACAGCACCACAAAAACGATAAACAGTTTTAGCAATAACCACAGCCAGCCGCGCTTGCCACGAGGCTTACGCCCTTTGCCCTTACCTTTACGCGGCATCGGTTCTTCATCCTCATAGTCATCATCATAATCGTCGTCATGCTGCCGACGACGGCTCACCTTTTGTTTCACAGGACGTGACGGTTTCCCCTTACGTCCAATCGGCTCGCGGTCATTCCCCGCCATGCTTTTTCTCCGCAACATACAGGCGCAAAGGCCCGATTCTCTATTCTTCAGCCAGACGACAGAAGAAGAAATCTCTCAATTATTACCGCTCTTTCGCCGGATGCGGCATAACGCCTTATCCGGCCTACAGTTACATTACGAATACTTCTTCGTGCGCCGCGTTGGGGCGGTATTCGCCGGATCGTCCGGCCAGACATGTTTGGGGTAACGGCCCTTCATCTCTTTTTGCACTTCGCGATACGCCCCCTGCCAGAAAGCGCTTAAATCGCGCGTAATCTGTAGCGGTCGCTGCGCTGGCGAAAGCAGTTCCAGCACCAGCGGCACGCGGCCCTGAGCGATGGTTGGGGTCTTCGCTTCGCCAAACATTTCCTGCATTCTGACCGCCAGTGCGGGCGGGTTATCTTCATGATAACGAATCGTTATTCGGCTTCCCGTCGGCACAGTGTAATGCCCAGGCAGTTCACTATCCAGACGTTGCAGCATGGCATAGTCAAGCAGTCCCCGTAACGCCTGAGCCACATTCAGAGATTTCAGACTCCGTAACGACTGTACGCCTGTCATGTGCGGCAGCAACCAGTTTTCCAGAGTCGCCAGCAGCGACGCCTCATCCACGGCAGGCCAGTCATATTCCGGCAGCCATTTCGCCGCACAGTGTAGACGCAGACGGAACTGCTCCGCTTCCGGCGTCCAGTTAAGGACGGCCAGACCTTTATCGCGGATGCCGTTCAGCATCGCCTGATGAAGCTCCTCTTCAGACGGCTTCGCCAGTGGCTGAACGTTAACCGTCAACTGTCCAATACGCATTCTGCGCCACGCTTTCAACGTTCCCTGCGCCTCGTCCCATTCAACGGTGTCAGACTGACGCAGTAAATCAGGACACGCCTGAATCAGCGAGGCAATATCCAGCGGCTGCGCCAACAATATTCGGGCGTCCGGCGAGGCGCTACCTTGCAGTAACAGCGGCGCGATCAGCCATTCATGACGTCCCAACGCGTCATCCGCATCTAGCATCGCGCCCATACCATTGGCTAACTGATAGCGCCCTTCCTGACCACGACGCCGCGCGATGCGGTCGCTAAACGCTCTGGCCAACAGCGGCATAATAAGCGCGCTATCCGGCTCGCCATTACGCACCTGCAGCCGTTTTAAAAGCTGCTGGCTACGCTGCTGCCAGCCCGGCTGTCGCCGCGAAAATAGCCCGCTTAAATCCGTACCACCGCCGCGCGGCGGGTCCTCAAGGATGGCCGCGAGCATGGCGGCGGTGGCGGCACTATCGCCCTCGCCGGCGTTGACTAACATCGCCGCCAGGCGCGGATCGTTACCTGTTGCCGCCATTTTCTGCCCGCGCGCGCTTAACCGCTCGCCCTCCAGCGCGCCTAACATCAATAATAAACGGCGGGCGGCCTGAAGATTCACCTCCGGCGGCCTGTCCAGCCAGAAAAGCGATGCCGGATCGTGACATCCCCACTGCAACACTTCCATCAACAAACCGGAGAGGTCGCTGTGTAAGATTTCCGGATCGCTTTGCGCCGCCGCCCGCTCCGCCTGTTCTTTGGCCAGCAGATGTAAACAGATTCCCGGCGCCAGTCGTCCGGCGCGCCCCGCGCGCTGCGTCATTGATGCCTGACTGATACGCTGCGTAACCAGCCGCGTCAGTCCCGTTCGCGCGTCGAATCGCGCCACGCGCTCCTGAGCGCTATCGACGACCAGACGAATCCCTTCAATCGTCAAACTGGTTTCGGCAATGTTAGTCGCCAACACCACTTTACGCATCCCGGCGGGGGCGGGAACAATCGCTTTGCGTTGCGCTTCCAGAGACAATGCGCCATACAGCGGACAAAGCAGGACATCGCTCCCTACCCGCGACGCCAGATGTTCATGAACGCGCTGTATTTCGCCTACGCCAGGTAAAAATAGCAGCAGCGAACCGTTTTCATTGCGCAGCAGTTCCGCTGTCGCCATCGCGACGGCTTCATCAAAACGCAAATGCGCCGCAAGCGGCTGATAACGTCGCTCCACGGGAAACGCGCGTCCCTCCGAGACGATCGTCGGCGCATCAGGCAGTCGCTGACAAAGCCTGTCGTTATCCAGCGTCGCAGACATGATTAACAGCCTGAGATCGTCACGGAGCCCTTGCTGGATATCCAGCAACAGCGCCAACGCTAAATCCGCCTGTAAACTGCGCTCATGAAATTCATCCAGTATCACCAGCCCCACGCCGCGTAATTCGGGATCGCGCTGAATCATTCTGGTCAATACGCCTTCGGTCACCACTTCCAGCCGGGTACGCGGCCCCACGCAGCTTTGCGCGCGCATCCGGTAACCTACCGTTTCGCCAGGCTTTTCATTCAACGCTTCCGCCAGACGCTGCGCGACATTACGCGCCGCCAGACGACGCGGTTCAAGCAGGAGAATTTTTCCAGCAACCGGACCTTGTTGCAGGAGTTGCAACGGCAGCCAGGTGGATTTCCCCGCCCCGGTAGGCGCGGACAACAAAACCTGCGGCGCGGTTTTTAGGGCTGTCAACAATTCAGGCAATACGGCGGCAACGGGCAATGACGTCACAAACGGCTCCACGGGGTTAACTTTCTTTGCGCCGCATTGTAGCATCGTGTTAATCCATAACCGAGTATCCCTATGTCTGAGCCAAAACGGCTGTTTTTTGCGATTGACTTACCCGACGACGCGCGCGCGCAAATTATCGCCTGGCGCGCCACCCATTTTGCCTCTGAAGACGGACGCCCCGTGGCAGCGGCGAACCTACACCTGACGCTGGCCTTTTTAGGCGACGTCAGTAACGATAAGCAGCGCGCGCTTGCGCAACTGGCCGGACGAATTCGCCAGCCGGGCTTTACGCTACATCTGGATGACGCCGGTCAGTGGCTGCGTTCGCGCGTGGTGTGGCTGGGGATGCGCCAGCCGCCGCGCGGGTTGTTGCAGTTGGCTAATATGCTGCGCGCGCAGGCCGCCCGCAGCGGTTGTTACCAAAGCCCGCAGCCTTTTCACCCGCATATTACGCTGCTGCGCGACGCCAGCCATGCGGTGGCTATCCCGCCGCCGGGCTTTTGCTGGTCATTTCCGGTCACGTCGTTTGCGCTTTACGCCTCTTCGTATGGGCAAGGCCGTACCCGCTATGACGAGCTGCAGCGCTGGACGCTGGGCGAACAATAATGAAGGAATGTCGATGCTATTCTCCCCCCCTTTACAACGCGCTACGTTGATTCAGCGCTATAAACGTTTTTTAGCCGATGTGATCACCCCTGACGGTACGACGCTTACGCTGCACTGTCCTAATACCGGCGCGATGACCGGCTGCGCCACGCCAGGCGATACCGTCTGGTATTCGACATCAGAAAATACTAAACGCAAATATCCGCATACCTGGGAATTAACTGAAACGCAATCCGGCGCATTCATTTGCGTGAATACGCTGCGGGCGAACCAGCTAACGAAAGAAGCGATTCAGGAGAATCGCCTGCCGGCGCTGGCGGGGTACAATATTCTGAAAAGTGAAGTCAAATATGGTGCCGAGCGCAGCCGTATAGATTTTATGTTACAGGCAGATTTCCGCCCGGACTGCTATATTGAAGTGAAATCGGTCACGTTAGCGGAAAAAGAAAACGGTTATTTTCCCGACGCCATCACCGAACGAGGGCAAAAACATCTTCGGGAGTTGATGGGCGTTGCGGCGGCAGGTCATCGCGCGGTGGTGGTGTTCGCGGTGCTGCACTCCGCCATTACACGTTTTTCACCCGCACGTCATATCGATATAAAATACGCGCAGCTATTGAGCGAGGCTCAGAATAAAGGCGTGGAAGTTTTAGCTTATAAAGCAGAACTTTCAGCCCAAAAAATGGAACTGAACGAACCAGTACCCATAACGTTGTAGTGGAATAACAGCCTGATTATTAAGTATTCTGGCCGCGTGCGTAAATACGCTTTTCCTCACAGGGTTGTCAAGTGTTACGTTTAGATAATTGCTATCCGGAAAAGCATCTGCTATTTATAGCGACCTGATTTTCCCCCGAACATGGGGATCGATAGTGCGTGTTAAGGAGAAGCAACATGCAAGAAGGGCAAAACCGTAAAACATCGTCCCTGAGTATTCTCGCCATCGCTGGGGTGGAGCCGTACCAGGAGAAACCGGGCGAAGAGTATATGAACGAAGCCCAGCTATCGCACTTCAAGCGTATTCTTGAAGCATGGCGTAATCAACTCCGGGATGAAGTCGATCGCACTGTGACGCACATGCAGGACGAAGCCGCCAACTTCCCCGATCCGGTCGATCGCGCCGCGCAGGAAGAGGAGTTTAGCCTGGAGTTACGTAATCGTGACCGTGAGCGCAAACTGATCAAAAAGATCGAGAAAACGCTGAAGAAAGTGGAAGATGAAGACTTCGGTTATTGCGAGTCCTGCGGGGTGGAGATTGGTATCCGCCGCCTGGAAGCGCGTCCAACAGCCGATCTGTGCATCGACTGCAAAACGCTGGCTGAAATTCGCGAAAAACAGATGGCGGGTTAATCCCGTTCGTTTCTACCCTATTTATGACAGGCGGGAGTTTTCCCGCCTTATTCTTTATTGCCCGCAGCATGACTGACTCACACTATATTGGCCGTTTCGCGCCGTCGCCATCCGGCGAACTGCATTTCGGCTCGTTAATCGCCGCCCTCGGCAGCTATCTACAAGCCCGTGCGCAACGCGGAATTTGGCGCGTTCGCATAGAGGATATCGACCCCCCACGTGAAGTTCCCGGTGCCGCAGCGACCATTCTGCGCCAGCTGGAACATTACGGCCTGCACTGGGATGGCGAGGTCTTATGGCAATCACAGCGTCATGAGGCTTATCGCGAGGCGCTGGCTTGGCTTCACGAGCAGGGGCTGAGCTACTACTGCACTTGCCCCCGCTCGCGCATTCAACGTCTGGGCGGTATTTACGACGGCCATTGCCGGACGTTATACCACGGGCCGGAGAATGCCGCCGTCAGAATTAAACAGCAGCATCCGGTGATGCGTTTCCATGATGCCTTGCGCGGCGACATCCAGGCTGACCCACAGCTGGCGAGCGAAGATTTTATTATCCACCGCCGCGACGGACTGTTTGCTTATAATCTGGCCGTGGTGGTCGACGATCATTTTCAGGGGGTGACGGAGATCGTCCGCGGCGCAGATTTAATCGAACCCACTGTCCGACAACTTTCGCTGTATAAACAGTTTGGCTGGCGTGCGCCAGGCTACGTGCACCTTCCGCTGGCGCTCAACGAACAAGGCGCTAAACTTTCCAAGCAAAATCATGCCCCTGCGCTTGCGACAGGCGATCCGCGCCCGGTACTGGTCCAGGCATTGCGCTTTTTAGGCCAACGCGACGTCGTAGCGTGGCAGGAGATGTCTGTTGAGGAGTTGCTGCGCTTTGCGGTGGCGCACTGGAGGCTTACAGCCGTACCCACATCGGCTAATGTAAATCCGGCATTCTCAAATGCGTCTCGCTGAGCTATGATTAGCCGCTATTTTTGCTCATCGTCTTTCGCATTGCTGCGGCGTTAATGATGCTTACAGCCCAGGTCGCGTTGCTCTCTTACGCCCGTCTGCCGTAATGCGAAAGACATAGAGTAAGTTGATCTTATTAATGTATGACACTACCGAGGTGCGCTATTTTTACCCGAGTCGCTAATTTTTGCCGTAAGGTGTTAAGCCGCGAGGAGAGCGAGGCAGAACAAGCCGTCGCCCGTCCACATATGACGATTATCCCGCGTGAACAGCACGCTATCTCCCGCAAAGATATCAGTGAAAATGCCCTCAAGGTACTGTACAGGCTGAACAAAGCGGGCTATGAAGCCTACCTGGTCGGCGGCGGCGTCCGCGATCTCCTGCTCGGCAAAAAGCCGAAGGATTTCGACGTGACCACCAACGCAACACCGGATCAGGTGCGGAAATTATTCCGCAATTGCCGTCTGGTGGGGCGTCGTTTCCGCCTGGCTCACGTGATGTTTGGCCCGGAAATTATCGAAGTGGCAACGTTTCGTGGTCATCATGAAGGCAGTGAAAGCGACCGTACGACCTCCCAGCGTGGGCAAAACGGTATGCTGCTGCGCGATAATATCTTCGGCTCTATCGAAGAAGATGCCCAGCGCCGCGATTTCACCATTAACAGCCTTTACTACAGCGTAGCGGATTTTACCGTGCGCGATTACGTCGGCGGGATGCAGGATCTGCAAGAAGGCGTGATTCGCCTGATCGGCAATCCGGAAACGCGCTACCGCGAAGATCCGGTTCGAATGCTGCGCGCCGTGCGTTTCGCTGCGAAGCTCAATATGCGTATCAGCCCTGAAACGGCTGAGCCAATCCCGCGTCTGGCAACCTTGCTAAACGACATTCCTCCCGCGCGCCTGTTCGAAGAGTCGCTGAAGCTGTTGCAGGCGGGGAACGGTTTTGAAACCTATCAACAACTGCGGGAATACCACCTCTTCCAGCCGTTGTTTCCTACCATTACGCGTTATTTCACCGAAAACGGCGACAGCGCAATGGAACGCATCATTGCGCTGGTGTTGAAGAATACGGATAACCGCATCCGTAACGAAATGCGCGTTAATCCGGCATTTTTGTTTGCCGCCATGTTCTGGTATCCGCTGCTGGAGATGGCGCAAAAAATCGCTCAGGAGAGCGGTCTGGCCTATTACGACGCTTTCGCGCTGGCCATGAATGACGTGCTGGATGAAGCCTGCCGTTCGCTGGCGATCCCGAAACGCCTTACCACGCTTACCCGTGATATTTGGCAGCTTCAGCTACGGATGTCGCGACGCCAGGGCAAACGCGCCTGGAAGCTGATGGAACATCCCAAATTCCGCGCCGCGTTTGATTTGCTGGAGCTGCGCGCTCAGGTGGAAAATAATACTGAGCTGCAACGTCTGGCGCAGTGGTGGGCCGAGTTTCAGGCTTCCGCGCCGCCGGAACAAAAAGGGATGCTCAACGAGCTGGACGACGATCCTGCTCCACGCCGCCGCCGTTCACGTCCGCGCAAACGCGCGCCGCGCCGCGAGGGAAGTGCGTGACTGTCGTTTATATCGCCATTGGCAGCAACCTCGCCTCCCCTTTGGAGCAGGTTAATGCTGCCGTGAAAGCGATCGGTGAAATCCCTGACAGCCGAATCGTGGCCGTTTCCTCGTTTTACCGCACACCGCCATTAGGCCCACAGGATCAACCCGATTACCTGAACGCCGCGGTGGCGCTGGATACCACTCTCGCCCCCGAAGAATTGCTTAACCATACCCAGCGCATTGAGCTGCAGCAGGGCCGTGTGCGTAAAGCTGAACGCTGGGGGCCGCGAACGCTGGATCTCGACATTATGCTGTTTGGCGATGAAGTCATTAACACTGAGCGCCTGACGGTTCCGCACTACGATATGGAAAACCGCGGCTTTATGCTGTGGCCGCTGTTTGAAATCGCCCCGGAATTGCTCTTCCCAGGCAATACTCCGTTAAAAAACTATCTTGCTGCTTACCATCCTCACTGTCCCGCCCTCTGGTAATTTCGCTGTTAAAATAGCCGTTAAAAACTGTAAAATTATTTATACTAAACTATGAACTTAAAACAATTAATCATTCAATCAATAAATTAAATTTCATTTAATTTAAAATTAAATATTATTTAATTAAAAAAACCACTTACAAACAAAAAACCCCAATCAATTGAAAAGTAAGGAAATAATACCATTCTAATTTAGTTAGTTAAACCTCTAAGTTTCCAGATTACATCAAAAACCAAAAAAAACAATATAAAAATAAAATATCATCTTTACGATGAATTTTTAATAAAAAACAATTCACTCAACGGATTTTACAATGGAAAATAATGTCTGTATAAATCCCCACGAGTTCATAATTTTATTATGAGCTCACAACTAATTTTTTATAAGGATATTTTATGAATACGAAGTTACTGGCCCTTTCTGTCATCTTGTCCGCAAGTGTGTCCACATCTGCATTTGCATTGGATGGCGGTCAACTGAACTTTGCGGGTCTGGTAAGTGATAATACTTGCGATATGCACGTTGACGGAGGCGCGCAGGATAAAGACATTCAGTTATCAACAGCCTCTGTTGCTGAAGTCAATACTGCAGGCGACGTGAACCTCGCAACCCTCGGCGCAAAACCGAAGCTGTTCTCAATTACTGTCGATTGCAGTAACTCAGGAATGGATCTCACAGCGAAGCCGAACGCCACCATGGTGATGAGTTCACTGTTCTACAGTAACAGCCGCGGCACCCTGAATAACGATACCAGCATTAACAACCCATCAAGCGGTGTAAATCTGGCAATCCATAATGTTAAGGCTGATGGTACCTTCAAGCAGGTAAAAGTAAATGATCCTGCTGATGAATATACCGCTACTTTTAATACTAGCGGTGTAGCAAGCTGGGACTTTGCTGCTTCCTATGTGACACAAAACAAGACACTGGTACCGGTTGTTGCTGGCTTTGTAAAAAGCAACGCCGCTTACACTATTACTTATCCGTAATATTTACTTGTTATAAAGCGTCAACGAAAGGAAATAGTAGATGCTATTTCCTTTAATATCTATTCCGTTCACGGAGGAACAATAATGATTAAAGCACACGCTTTTACACTCGGGTTAATCAGCGCGATAGGCATGTTAGGTAGCCAGTACGCGGCTGCTGATATCGTGCTTTCGGGTACGCGTATTGTATATAAAGAAGCACAAAAAGAAGCCGTCATTCGCATGGAAAATAAAGGCGAAAGGCCGCTGTTAGTACAAGCCTGGCTGGATACTGGCGATGATAACGCCGACCCTAGCACGCTAAATGTCCCCTTTACCGTTGTTCCTCCCGTTTCGCGTATTGAAGCAAAGCGTGGACAAACGGCAAAGATCACCTACACCGGCAACAAAGCTCTCGCTAAAGACCGAGAAACGGTTTACTGGTTTAACGCTCTGGAAATCCCCCCAAAAGTCAGTGAGCAAGATGCCAAAGGGAAAAACCTGCTACAGCTAGCATTTCGTACCAGAATTAAACTTTTTTACCGTCCGGACGGGCTGGAAGGCTCTGCGGCTGAAGCCCCCAGCAAATTAACATGGCGCGCACAGCAAAAAGACGGGCACCTGGTTATTCACATGAGTAACCCTACCCCTTATTTTGTCTCATTTAACTCTATCAATATTATCTCTGGCGGCAAAAAATATGAAGTACAGCCATCAATGTCAGAACCGAAGAGTGAAATGGATTTATTGGTAAAAGGGTTAAACAGCAAACCGACAGGCGCCACTCTGGAATATCATGCAATTAGCGATTTTGGCGGTGGAATAAAGGGCAAGGCCAATCTTTAATATTTTCAATTTTAATGTTTCACTGTGGAATTGTTATGTCGTATGCACCGAGTCATATTAAGTTTAAATACCTTGCTCAATTTGTTGCGTGCTGTACAACACTCGCGTGCAGTCATACAGTCCTGGCCGATGGGGAGAAGGTTGAATTTGACCAAAGCTTTCTAATGGGGCGCCAGGCAAATAGCATCGATTTAAGTCGTTATACACAAGGCAACGCTGCTCTACCTGGCACTTATGACGTCAGTATTTTTGTCAATGATAAATCCAACAGCAGTAAAAAAATTGAATTTATCGATATGGGTAAAGGCCAAAGCGCCCAGGCTTGTTTAACGCCGACCATGTTATTACAGCTTCATATTCGTCAACCCGAACGTAAAGATAACAATGAAGCCGTTTTGCGTAAAAGCACAGGGGATGGGGAAGACTGTCTTAATCTCTCCACCCTGATTCCCTTCTCATCTGTGCGTTACGATATGAGTGAACAACGCCTGGATATCACCGTACCGCAAGCGTTCGTTATGGCAGGGTATACCAATTATGTTGACCCTTCTCTGTGGGATGACGGTATCAATGCCGCCATGCTCTCATATAATCTCAATGCCTGGCGTAACGAGAACAACGGCATAAACAACGACAGCTTCTACGTGGGTTTAAATGGCGGAATTAATCTTGGCGGGTGGCATTTCCGTTCGCAGGGCAACTACTCGTGGGACAATAAAGGTAATAGATCCTTTGATTTCCAGAATCGCTATGTACAACATGATATTACCTCGCTTCGCTCACAGATTGTCTTAGGCGAAACAAGCACGTCAGGGGATGCATTTGACTCCGTTCGTTTTCGGGGCGCTCGCCTGTACAGTGAATCACGCATGTTGCCTAGCGCATTAGCCAGCTATGCGCCCGTTGTACGTGGTGTTGCGAAAAGTAACGCTAAAGTCACGATCACCCAAAATGGCTACAAGATATACGAAGCAACCGTCCCTCCTGGGCCATTTGAAATTAACAACCTGACGCCTTCGGGCTATGGTGCCGACCTGGACGTCACCGTCGAAGAAGCCGACGGTTCAAAACACACCTTCAGCCAGCCATTTTCATCGCTAGTGCAGATGATGCATCCCGGTGTAGGCAGTTGGGATATCAATATTGGACAGGTCAATCAGGATGAGTTAGTCGATAAACCCGGCCTCGCCCAGGGGACATTTTATTATGGGCTGAACAATACCTTTACAGGTTATACCGGCTTTCAGGCCACGGACAATGGCTTCTACGCTGGATTGCTAGGTGTCGGTATGAATACTGTTCTCGGGGCGGTTTCTATCGATATTACGCAATCACATGCCGACATTCCCGACGATAAAAGTTACGAGGGGCAGAGTTACCGTGTTGCATGGAATAAATTTTTCGCACCCACAAATACATCGCTCAATATTGCGGCATATCGCTATTCAACCAAAAACTACCTTAGCCTGAATGATGCGCTATTGCTGATTGATAACGCGAATAATCCGACGAATGGTGATTACCACAGCATGTTGAGTGACAGACGCCTGAAAAATCAGTTCAACGTCAGCCTCAACCAAAGTTTGCAGAACGGTGACACAAATTATGGTTCATTATATTTAACGGGTACATGGAGCGACTACTGGGTTTCCAATAACACACAGAGCAGCTTCTCTTTTGGTTATAGTAATTCATTCAACTGGGGCAGCTACAGCGTCAGTCTGCAACGCAGCTACAACGAAGATGGCGATGAAGACGATTCAGTCTATGTCAGCCTGTCGATTCCGTTGGATAGATTATTCGGCACTGAACCCGACGCAGGTGGATTCCGCACGCTCAATACCAGTATGAGTAATGATTTTGATGGCACGAGCCAATATAACGTCAGCGCTAATGGCAACAGTGCGGATAATAAATGGAACTACAGCGTAGGCACCGGATACAACCTGGCGAAAGAGAGCCAGGATATCGCCACGGTCAACACCTTTGTGGGTTACGAATCCCCCTGGGGCACACTCTCTGGTTCTGCCTATGCCAGTAACAATAGTTCTCGTCAGTATTCATTAAGCACCGATGGCGGCTTTGTCTTGCACCGCGGTGGGTTAACCTTTACCAGTGATAGCTTTACCTCCAATGACACGCTGGTTGTCGTTAACGCTCCGGGTGCGGAAGGTGCCAACCTTAACTATGGCAACAGTACCATTGACCGTTTTGGTTATGGCGTGAGTAATTCCCTTTCTCCTTACCGTGAAAACACGATTTCTCTCGGCATTAGCAATCTGGAAAACGATGTTGAGCTAAAGAGCACAAGTACAACGCTGGTGCCAAGGCAAGGGGCCGTTTTGTTCAGTAAATTTGAGACCGATCAGGGGCGTTCTGCCATCCTGAATCTGGTACGCAGCGACGGGTTACCCGTGCCTTTTGCCGCAGAATTGGTTACATCAAAAGGAACGGTCATCGGCGCAGTAGGGCAAGGTGGCGTCGCTTTTGTGCGTGGTATTGATGAGCAGGGGGAACTCACGGTGAATTGGATAGAGAAAAATCAATCGCGCGCCTGTCGGGTTCGCTACCAACTGCCTCAAACTATGCCGGAAAAAGGGAAGCCACTGGTCCTCAATACCGTGATGTGCTCAATGGAATAAATCTCAAGGAAAGATGATGAAACTGCATTTGTATAAGCTCTTTCCGCTTGCGGGAATATTGTTCTTAGGGAGTGGGCACACCGCTGTTCGGGAACAGCAGTTGAGCGTTGATTACACCGCCACCATTGAAGAAACGACTTGCGTGATAACGATAACCGCCGTAGGAAGTACAACACTAACCAGCAGTGGCAACGCCGCTTATATCCTGACCCTCCCGGAAATGGGGGTACTGGATATCAGCAACCGCACCAGTCTCTCGGAGGGCAATTTTCGGCTTTTGCCAACAGAGTGTAATAACAATATTAGTTCGCTAACAATGACCATCACTGGGACCACTAGCGTAAGCAGTTATTTAATTGACGGTGACACAGGGGTAGCAAATGCCGCCGAGAATATTGCTCTGGGATTTAAACCGATGGGCAGCGATGATGGAAGCCGCGTAAAGGTCGATGGCTCACAAAAAGTCACCTGGACTAACGATCAGGTTAAGAACGGCTATGATCTCAGCGCCATGATCCGCCGCTCGAACAGCAGCGCAGGTCCGCTTCCTGGAGAGTTTTCCGCCAAAGCCACCTTTGTATTTACCTATCAATGATGAGGGCGAACACAATGTTTAACCTGCGCTTTTCATGTTTGCCGCTATTATTTATCGCATTTATCGAAATGAGCATGGCGGGCAGTAATTCACTAGAGCTCACCGTAAAGACAACTGTGGCGCCAGGAACCTGCACCATGCAGCTTTATGACAATAACCACTCGCCAGGCTCAACGATTAATATTGGTGATGTTTATATTCCTGAGGTCATTAATAAATCCAAAGCGGTTCCCTTCTCGCTGGTATTTAGTGACTGTACCGGCCTGGCGAAAGAGCAGGCGATAGTCATCATGACCAGCACCACAGGTTGCGATGGCGTTGGTGGTAGCGGTAATAGTTATAAAAATGCTTTAAGCGGCGCAGGGGCGGCATCGGGCGTATCCGCAGAGGTATGGACCACGGAAACACCGCAGAGTACCGGGAGCAAGCAACTTACGTGTAAAGCAGCCCCACAAAATATCGTCGATGTCAGCGGTGCGAGAGATCAAAACACCGTCGTCTGGCCGCTCAGCACGCGCATCGTGCCTGAGACGGGCAAAACGACCAACGACCTACAGCCCGGTTCATTTGCGACCCAGGCCGTTTTCACGGTTCAATATGAGTAATATGCCAATGACACGATACCTCCCTTTTCTGATCGCTGGCGCGCTTGGCGTATCGACAAATAGTGTTGCAAACGAAAACGTCGAAATTAAGGCTAATATTCTTAATAGCAGCTGCGAAATCACACTTGAGAATAATGGGTCCATTGATTTAGGTACGGTAGATGGCAGCTATTTTGTCAACCAGGGCACGCCCGATGATATGCAAAGTGGTGGCCGCGCTTTTTATATCACACTAAAGTCATGTTATATGGTTGGTAGCACTACCCCGAGTAAAATTACTTTTCACTTTACACCGTTATCGGGAAATTTCTCCCGTTACTCTAATCAAATATTTGCTAATGAGACCGCCAGCGGCCCACAAAACGTAGGCGTCATAATATTGTCAACATATGACGCCCAGAATATTTTTAATGTTCTGAATACTGATGGCACGCCGCGCAGCATTTATGATGTTAGCGCAACAGAATATGAAAATACCCGTTACCCGTTTTATGCCAGGATGCAAAAAATTGTACCCGGCCAGTCAATCACCAGCGGAGCCGTATCCGCCAGCGTGCTTGTGGGAGTAACCTATGAATAAATATGTTATGCGATATACCATAACCGAGCATAAACAGTAACATATCATGGATGATAATAATATGAAGAAGATTCTTTACCTGTTTTTTTTACTGCTGTTTACACAAAACTGCGCAATAGCGCAAAATACGTTCGTTTACGGTGGTAATGTTGATGGTTCCGGGAAACGCGGCCCTGACAGGGATGGTTCGCAAACGTACACCTACAGCACCGGCAATACGCTGGTCTTTTCCAGAACATCAACGCTGGCCCCTGCCAATATTAAACTTGATTTAGGTGGCGCTTACTGGCGCGGCGCAACGGTTGGGTTGCTTTACTGTACGCGGAGTTCAAAAGGCTCAGGAGGCCCTCTTACGATTACATCTGGCATAGTGGATTCTGGTTATAGTTATGGCGGACATAAACTATTTAAAACCAATCTCACTGGGTTGTATTATACGTTTCACGTCACTGAGCTCCATGGATTTCACGTATCCTCAAATATTACTGAGTTTTATCTCGGCGAACAAAATTCGTTTAATGTTACCCTGACCGATGATTACGGCTGGTGTAACAATAGTTCTACCGGTAAAACCCCAGAATATGTTGATACCCAAGGCGCATTAAGTCTGATGGGACAAATTGAGTTCTTCACCGATGCTACTTTCGACCCTGCTGGTGGTGAATCCATCACGCTATTAACGACTGAAGATTATGTTTTTCGGGTTAAAAATGAAAACCCAGGCAGTGGCATTAGTAGTTATAATGATAAAATAATCACCAACCTGGTGGGGGTCAACGTAACGCTGCCTACCTGTATGACGACGCCGGTACTGAGCGGTTCAACCGTTAGCGGTTCCACCGTAAAACTGGGCTCATACAGCCCAAATAGCATTATAAATGGCGCTACCCCAGTCCAGTTTGCTATTGAGCTGCAAAACTGTATTCGTATTCATAATATTGAAGTCAAAATGGCTAGCTCAGTTACCGGGGTGGATACTTCTCTGTTAGGGAATACCATTGCCAGTAATGCCGCTCAGGGCGTTGGTGTAGAGATCAGCGGCCTGGCTAACGCGGTAAGCCCACAAATGGTATTAATCCCCAATGACAGCAACTCAATTTATAAAGATTATGAAGATGAAGAGGCTGGCTCCAATGGGATTTATGGTGATGGCGGTTCTGGAAGTACCACCTCACAAACCCTCCACTTCCAGGCATTATTAAAACGCGACGGTAACAGCACGATTACTTCTGGGGAGTTTAAAGCCACTAGCGTTTTCACCATCAGCTACCCATAACCTCTTTCTTCCCCGGCAGGCAAACTGCCGGGATTTCCCTACAAAAAGCTAACGTCTCCCCCTCTCTTCCCCTACAATGCGGCCATTCTATTCATCAATATTATGGCCGGAGAGGTTATGAGCAAACCCACTACTATCGCTGTGCTGCAGAAATGCAAACAAGAGAAAAAGCGCTTCGCGACGATTACCGCCTACGACTATAGCTTTGCCAAACTGTTCGCAGACGTTGGCATCAACGTGATGCTAGTCGGCGACTCGCTGGGCATGACCGTGCAGGGGCACGACTCCACCCTGCCGGTGACCATTGAAGATATCGCCTACCACACCCGTGCGGTACGCCGCGGCGCGCCCAACTGCCTGCTGCTGTCCGATCTGCCGTTTATGGCCTACGCTACGCCGGAACTGGCGTTTGAGCACTCTGCCACGGTGATGCGTGCCGGTGCCAACATGGTCAAAATCGAAGGCGGCGCCTGGCTGGTTGATACCGTGAAAATGCTCACCGATCGTGCCGTTCCGGTCTGCGGCCATCTGGGGCTGACGCCGCAGTCGGTCAATATTTTTGGCGGCTACAAGGTACAGGGCCGCGGCGACGCCGGACAAGTGCTGCTGGATGACGCGCTGGCCTTAGAAGCCGCTGGCGCACAGCTGCTGGTGCTGGAGTGCGTGCCGGTTGAGCTGGCAAAACGCGTGACCGAAGCACTGTCGATTCCGGTGATCGGCATCGGCGCGGGCAACGTCACCGACGGTCAGATCCTGGTGATGCACGATGCGTTTGGCATCACCGGCGGCCACATCCCGAAATTTGCGAAAAATTTCCTTGCCGAAGCTGGCGACATGCGCGCCGCCGTACGGCAGTATATGGCTGAAGTGGAGTCCGGCGTTTATCCGGGCGAAGAACACAGCTTTCACTAATTTTTCTAACCGTGCCGGATGGCGACGCGACGCGTCTTATCCAGCCTACAGATCCTCAATGGATGTAGGCCTGATAAGCGCAGCGCCATCGGGCAGGATCATCAAGCAACTCAAGGAGTCTTGTTGTGCTAATCATTGAAACCCTGCCGCTGCTGCGCCAGCATATTCGTCGTCTGCGTCAGGAAGGTAAACGCGTCGCACTGGTTCCCACCATGGGCAACCTGCACGACGGCCATATGAAGCTGGTCGATGAGGCAAAAGCCCGGGCTGATGTGGTGATCGTCAGCATTTTCGTCAATCCGATGCAGTTTGACCGGCCGGACGATCTGGTGCGTTATCCGCGCACGCTGCAGGAAGACTGTGAAAAGCTGAACAAACGCAAAGTCGATTATGTCTTTGCGCCAGCCGTTGAGGAAATTTACCCGCAGGGGCTGGAAGGCCATACGTACGTTGATGTTCCCGGCCTCTCCACCATGCTGGAAGGCGCCAGCCGTCCAGGTCATTTCCGCGGCGTCTCGACCATCGTCAGCAAGCTGTTCAACCTGATCCAGCCGGATATCGCCTGCTTTGGCGAGAAGGATTTCCAGCAACTGGCGCTGATCCGCAAAATGGTGGCGGATATGAGTTATGACATTGAGATCGTCGGCGTGCCGATTATTCGCGCCAAAGACGGTCTGGCGCTCAGCTCACGTAACAGTTATCTGACCGCAGAGCAGCGCAAAATTGCGCCAGGTCTACACAACGTGATGAATAGCATCGCTGAAAAACTGATTGCGGGTAATCGTGAGCTGCAAGAGATTATTGCCATTGCCGAACAGGAATTGAATGAAAAAGGCTTCCGTGCCGACGACATTCAAATCCGTGATGCCGACACGCTGCAGGAGCTGACGGAAACCAGCAAACGCGCAGTGATTCTGGCCGCCGCCTGGCTGGGTCAGGCGCGTCTGATCGATAATCAAAGCGTTACATTAGCCCAGTAGACAGGGGTTAAAAATCGGGCAATACTGCCTGAGAATTTCCAAAGCAGGCCACAAGCGCCTGCTTAGTCAAGATAAACGACAGGGTATAGATGTTATGATTCGCACCATGCTGCAAGGCAAGCTCCACCGCGTAAAAGTCACGCAGGCGGACCTGCACTACGAAGGTTCCTGTGCCATTGACCAGGATTTCCTCGATGCCTCCGGTATTCTGGAAAACGAAGCGATTGATATCTGGAACGTGACCAATGGGAAACGTTTCTCAACCTATGCGATTGCGGCTGAACGCGGCTCCAGAATTATCTCGGTGAACGGCGCGGCGGCGCACTGCGCTGAGGTTGGCGACATTGTGATTATCGCCAGCTTCGTCACCATGTCTGATGAAGAAGCGCGTACATGGCGGCCGAAAGTGGCCTATTTTGAAGGCGACAACGAAATGAAGCGTACCGCGAAAGCCATTCCGGTCCAGGTTGCCTGATAGTCCTTACCCCTGCGGCTGGTTGCTGATCAGCCGCGACATCGTTTCCAGCGAATCCGTGCGCAGAATATACAGCCTTTTGAGCAGCATCGGATTATCTCCCGGCTTCACCTTCCCTCTCACCGTGGTGACCGCCAGATGGAAACCGGCGTCTTTTGCTGCTTTGATCGCGGTCGCGTTATAGCCGCCAAAGGGATAAGAAAGATAAAATACGTGCGGAGTAAACTGTGCGAGCGCCCGCCGCGAGCGTTCAAAATCAAACAAAATATTATGGTAGCTGCGGCTATATAAAATCGGACGACGATGCCCGTCCACCCGATGTAAAAAGTGGGTATGTGACTGAAAATCAAAAACATCGCTTATCTTGCGCAATTCGGACACGCTCATAAATTGCAGCGACATGGGATTCCATTTTTGCGGATGGCGCTTAATACGCGATGAGATAATAAATGCCGTCGCTTTCATATCGTACTGCTTTAATACCGGATACGCATAGCGACTCACCGATTTAAGGCCATCGTCAAAGGTGATAGCCACCGCGCGCGCCGGGAAATTAGCGCGGTTATGGATGTAATCCTCCAGTTGGTACATCGTCAACGTGGCATAGCCGCGATCGCGAAGCCAGGTCATTTGATTGCTGAATGCCCGAACCGAAGTCGTGGTGGACGTATGGCGAAAACGGGTATTCTCTTCATCACGTAAGATGTGATGATAGGTCAAAATCGGAATGCCGTTGTCTTCCTGCGCATCCATGGCGCTGACATAAGCCAGCCTGTCGCCAATACGAATCTGATACCAGGTTTGATGTAGCCTGCCTTTCAGCTTGCTAATAATGGGGTAACGCAAATTATCCACTAATACGCCAAACGGGGCGCTACTGATGTCCGGCGCGTTATACACCGGCGTGTCCTTCCAGGTCACCAGATTCTGATTGCTGAGCGGCTTGTTAAGATCGCCCAGCCCATCTTCCACTTTTTGTTTTCCCTGCACGGATTCCAGATGGCCTTTATCGATAAACGCCACACCGAAGCCAAATTTAAAGGCATAATAATCAGCCGCAACAGGCGTTACGGAAAGAATTTGTCCGGCGCGGATATTCCCTACGGTCACCATTTTATCGCCAATCTGCGACCAGATGGCGGCGTCTTTCGTCGTTTGCATATAACGAGCGGGCAAGGCAGCCAACACATTACCGGAGAAAAAGAACAGCAAGATAAGGACAACGCGCATAACCATATATCATAACCGAGGCGAAAAAACGCCGTTATTGTAGCAAAAGCGTCGTCAATGGTATTGATCAAAACTCATACAAATCATGCAGCAATACAAAAGGCGGATTTTTCTGCTGCTGATGCCAGAGACTGGTGACATCCGGTGCGCCAAGCGCGACAATCTGGTCGCGAAATGCTGAACTGCTCATCGACTCTCGCAAAGGAAGCATTTCCTCTATCAATGAATAGCTGACACCTGAAATAACTTCACATTGAGAATGTTTATGGCTCATCAGCGACGCTACACGATAAGGCGCCGCGCCGGAAATGTCGGTTAAAAATATCACGCCTTCACCGGAGTCGGTGGCATGGAGGGCATCACACATCATACGGCTCAGCATGTTTGAGCTCAGGCCGCGCCAAAAATTGACCGCCCGGCATTGCGCCAACGGACCATTTTTTCTCTCCAGGCGATCAAGCATATCCTGTGCGCGATCGTCATGGCAGGTAATCACCCAACCTAACATAGCCTACCTCCTTAGCAGTCAAGTAGTTTATCAGGGTTACCAATCAGGAATGATGACAGCCGTCAAAAGTCTCCTCCTCCCTCCTGGAGAAGAGGAGAATCGTATCAGCTACGTAAACCGCGCCCACGCTGGATCAGCGACCAGCACAGCAGGTAGAAAGCGGCGATAAAGATCACCAGTACGCCAAATGTGGTGACCAGCGGCACATCATGGATACCCAGGAAGCCGTAGCGGAAGCCGCTGATCATGTAGACGATCGGGTTCAGGTGCGACAACCCTTGCCAGAACGGCGGCAGCAGCGTCAGCGAGTAAAATACCCCGCCGAGGTAGGTTAGCGGCGTCAGCACAAAGGTCGGGATCAGGCTGATATCGTCAAAGGTTTTCGCAAACACGGCGTTCAGCAGTCCGGCCAACGAGAACAGAATCGCGGTCAGAATCAGCGTTAGCGCGACAAATACCCAGGAATGCACCTGGAAAGGCACGAAAAAGAGCGAAATCGCCGTCACCAGAATCCCCACGCACAGCCCGCGCGCTACGCCGCCGCCGACAAATCCGGCGATGATCACGTGCGTTGGTACCGGCGCGACCAGCAGTTCCTCAATATTGCGCTGAAACTTGGCGCTAAAAAATGACGACGCGACATTCGCGTAGGAGTTAGTAATAACCGCCATCATAATCAGGCCCGGCACAATAAATTGCATATAACTAAAACCATGCATTTCGCCAATGCGCGAACCGATCAGGTTACCGAAAATAATAAAATAGAGCGTCATCGTGATGACAGGCGGCACCAGAGTTTGCACCCAGATCCGCATAAAGCGGTGGATCTCTTTCGCCCAGATGCTTTTAAGGGCAACCCAGTAAAGCTGCATCATGCGCGATCTCCTTGTTTTTCATGCACCAGAGACACAAACAGTTCTTCCAGACGGTTGGCTTTATTACGCATACTTAATACCTGAACCCCCTGCTCGCTCAGTTGGCTAAAAACGCTGTTAACTCCCTGCTCGCGTAACACTTCCACCTCCAGAGTCGAGGTATCCACCAGACGATATTGATAACCCGCAAGCTTAGGCAGCGGGCTTTTTGGCGCTAAATCCAGAATAAACGTCTCCGATTTCAGCTTTGAAAGCAGATTTTTCATGGAGGTATTTTCCACCAGCTCGCCGTGCTGAATAATACCGATATTGCGGCACAGCATTTCCGCCTCTTCCAGATAGTGGGTGGTGAGAATAATCGTGGTGCCTTTGGCGTTTAAGTCTTTCAGGAATCCCCACATCGAGCGACGCAATTCGATATCGACGCCCGCCGTCGGCTCGTCGAGAATCAATAGTTTAGGTTCATGCATCAATGCGCGGGCGATCATCAGGCGGCGTTTCATCCCACCGGACAGCATCCGCGCGCGTTCACTACGTTTTTCCCACAGATCGAGCTGTTTTAAATACTTTTCGCTACGTAAAACCGCCTCTTTATGTTCCACGCCGTAATAACCGGCCTGATTCACTACGATCTGTTGCACCGTTTCAAACGGGTTAAAGTTAAACTCCTGTGGCACCAGTCCAAGCTGTCGCTTAGCGTTAACCACGTCTTTTTCCAGGTCGTAACCAAAAACATTAACGCGCCCGGACGTTTTATTAACCAATGAGCTGATAATACCGATGGTGGTCGATTTCCCTGCTCCATTTGGCCCCAGAAGCGCGTAAAAATCCCCCGCTTCGACCTGCAAATCTATGCCGCGCAGCGCCTGAACGCCGCCGGGATAGGTTTTTTTAAGTTGTTGAAGTTCCAGCGCAATGGTCATAAATTCTCACTTACTTTACGTTCTTACACTTTATATATGGTTTAAATAACTACGGAGTTGCCCTATATTAGCCCAACGCACTTATTTGGTTACAGGTCGTTAACTTCCATGAAAGACATAGATACACTCATCAGCAACAATGCACTATGGTCAAAAATGCTGGTGGAAGAGGACCCCGGATTTTTTGAGAAACTGGCGCAAGCGCAAAAACCGCGCTTTCTATGGATTGGATGTTCCGACAGCCGCGTTCCCGCAGAGCGTTTAACCGGGCTTGAACCGGGCGAATTGTTTGTTCACCGTAATGTGGCTAACCTGGTTATTCACACCGATCTGAACTGTCTCTCCGTGGTTCAGTATGCGGTAGATGTTCTGGAAGTTGAGCATATTATCATTTGCGGCCACTCCGGTTGCGGCGGTATCAAGGCTGCGGTAGAAAACCCTGAGCTGGGCTTGATTAATAACTGGCTGCTGCATATCCGCGACATCTGGCTTAAACATAGCTCGCTGTTGGGAAAAATGCCCGAAGAGCAACGTCTGGACGCGCTCTATGAATTGAACGTCATGGAGCAGGTCTATAACCTGGGGCATTCCACCATTATGCAGTCAGCGTGGAAACGCGGGCAGAATGTGACCATTCACGGCTGGGCGTACAGTATCAATGATGGCCTGCTGCGCGATCTTGACGTCACCGCCACCAACAAAAAAACGCTGGAGAACGGCTATCATAAGGGTATCTCCGCCCTAAGTCTGAAATACATTCCCCACCAATAAGCCATTAGCTATAGGCCGGATAAGTCGCTTTAGCGACGCCATCCGGCATTTCTGCTCTTACTCGTCCAGCAGCACCACTTTACCAACATACGGTAGATGGCGATAACGCTGGGCGTAGTCGATACCGTAACCGACTACAAATTCGTCCGGAATCGAAAAGCCAACGAACTCAACCGGCACGTCCACTTCGCGACGAGACGGTTTATCCAGCAGCGTACAAATCGCCAGCGATTTCGGCTCGCGCAGGCCCAGGATTTCACGGACCTTCGACAGCGTATTACCGGAATCAATAATGTCTTCGACAATCAGCACGTCTTTACCGCGAATATCCTCATCCAGATCTTTGAGGATTTTCACGTCGCGGGTGGTGGACATGCCGCTACCATAACTGGAGGCGGTCATAAAATCGACTTCATGAGGAACCTGGACTTCACGGCACAGGTCCGCCATAAACATAAATGAGCCACGCAACAGACCTACCAGCACCATTTCACTGCCGCTGTCTTTATAACGTTCGGTAATCTGACGACCCAGCTCGGCAATACGTGCTTTGATCTCCGCTTCGGGGATCATGACTTCAACAGTATGTTTCATATTTATAACCATATGATTTAAAAACAAATCACTCAATGCCGGTGACTAATAACGCCGCATTGACGCGCAAGGCACGCAGTATAACAGCAAACGTATTCATTCGCGGCATTTGATAAGAAAGCTCATTTTGTGATGACGATCACACATGTTAATTCCTATACTTAATTGCTACTAAAAAATTAACAATTTGGGATGGTGTCTTTTTATGGCAGAAAATAACGCACGATCGCCACGATTACTCGTGACGCTGACGGCCCTCTTTGCAGCACTTTGCGGGCTGTATCTTCTTATCGGAGGTGTCTGGCTGGTTGCTATTGGCGGTTCCTGGTACTACCCCATCGCGGGCCTCGTGATGCTGGTTGTGGCCGGATTGCTATGGCGCAGTAAACGTGCCGCGCTGTGGCTGTATGCCGCCTTGCTGCTGGCGACAATGATTTGGGGCGTGTGGGAAGTCGGGTTCGACTTCTGGGCGCTCACGCCGCGTAGCGATATTTTGGTGTTTTTCGGCATCTGGCTAATATTGCCGTTTGTCTGGCATCGGCTGGTGGTTCCTTCCAGCGGCGCAGTGGCGGCGCTGGTCGTGGCGCTGCTGATTAGCGGCGGCATTCTGACCTGGGCTGGCTTCAACGACCCGCAGGAGATCAACGGTACGCTTCGCGCCGACGCCACGCCCGCCGCAACAAGCTCGTCGATCGCCGACGAAGACTGGCCGGCCTATGGACGTAATCAGGAAGGCCAACGCTATTCGCCGCTGAAACAGATCACTGCGGATAACGTTCACCAACTGAAAGAAGCGTGGGTCTTCCGCACCGGCGATCTGAAACAACCCAACGATCCGGGCGAAATCACCAACGAAGTGACCCCGATTAAAGTCGGCGATACGCTCTACCTGTGTACGGCTCACCAGCGTCTGTTCGCACTGGACGCCGCCAGCGGTAAAGAGAAGTGGCATTTTGATCCTCAGTTGAAGACCGATTCGTCTTTCCAGCATGTGACCTGCCGCGGCGTCTCTTATCATGAGGCCAAAGCGGATACCGCCTCGCCGGAGGTCATCGCCGACTGTCCGCGCCGCATTATCCTCCCGGTCAATGACGGTCGCCTTTTCGCGGTGAATGCCGAAACCGGCAAGCTGTGTGAAACCTTCGCCAATAAAGGCGTCCTGAATCTGCAAACCAATATGCCGGACACCACGCCGGGACTGTATGAACCGACGTCGCCGCCGATTATCACCGATAAAACGATCGTCATTGCCGGTTCGGTCACGGATAACTTCTCTACCCGCGAAACGTCCGGCGTTATCCGTGGTTTTGACGTTAATACCGGTAAGCTACTGTGGGCCTTCGATCCGGGGGCGAAAGATCCGAACGCGATTCCAGCCGATGAGCACGCTTTTACCTTTAACTCGCCGAACTCCTGGGCGCCTGCCGCCTATGATGCGAAACTGGATCTGGTCTATCTGCCGATGGGCGTGACCACGCCGGATATCTGGGGCGGTAACCGCACGCCGGAGCAGGAACGTTATGCCAGCTCCATCCTGGCGCTGAATGCCACTACCGGGAAACTGGCCTGGAGTTATCAGACCGTCCATCACGATCTGTGGGATATGGACCTGCCGGCACAGCCGACGCTGGCGGATATCACCGTTAACGGTACCACCGTTCCGGTTATCTATGCGCCAGCGAAAACCGGTAATATCTTTGTGCTCGACAGACGTAATGGCGAGCTGGTCGTGCCCGCTCCGGAAAAACCGGTCCCACAGGGCGCGGCAAAAGGCGATTACGTCGCCAAAACTCAGCCGTTCTCTGATTTAACCTTCCGCCCGAAAAAAGATCTCTCCGGCGCGGATATGTGGGGCGCGACCATGTTCGACCAACTGGTGTGCCGCGTTATGTTCCACCAGTTGCGCTATGAAGGTATCTTCACTCCACCGTCCGAGCAGGGGACATTGGTATTCCCTGGCAACCTGGGGATGTTTGAATGGGGCGGTATTTCCGTCGATCCAGACCGTCAGGTCGCTATCGCTAACCCGATGGCGCTGCCGTTTGTCTCGAAGCTGATCCCACGCGGCCCTGGCAATCCGATGGAGCCGCCGAAAGACGCGAAAGGTACCGGAACAGAAGCGGGTATTCAGCCACAGTACGGCGTACCGTTCGGCGTCACGCTGAATCCGTTCCTTTCGCCGTTTGGCCTGCCGTGTAAACAACCGGCCTGGGGCTATATTTCCGCGTTGGATCTGAAGACCAATGAAATCGTATGGAAGAAACGTATAGGGACGCCGCGCGACAGTATGCCGTTCCCGATGCCGGTTCCGGTGCCGTTCAACATGGGGATGCCCATGCTCGGCGGGCCAATCTCAACCGCCGGTAACGTACTGTTCATTGCCGCGACCGCCGACAACTACCTGCGCGCTTATAACATGAGCAACGGGGAAAAACTGTGGCAGGGACGTTTACCCGCCGGAGGCCAGGCAACGCCGATGACCTATGAGGTAAACGGTAAGCAGTACGTGGTCGTTTCTGCCGGAGGCCACGGTTCGTTTGGTACGAAGATGGGCGACTATATCGTGGCCTATGCTTTGCCTGACGACGCGAAATAACCATTAATGCCCGGCGTATGCCGGGCATTGTGCCGGGTGGCGGCTTCTCCTTACCCGGCCTGCGTCGGAGACAGCGATTAGACCGTAAATCCTAACATCATTCCCGTATCTTCATGTTCTAACAGATGACAGTGCGCCATATAGGCATGTTCCTTCGGCGCGTCGTGATCGAACTTGACCAACACTTCGCTGATACCGCCCTCAACGCGTACCGTATCCTTCCAGCCCGTTCTGTGCGCTGCTGGCGCTTTGCCGTTCTCTGACAGAATACGGAACTGCGTGCCGTGAATATGGAAAGGATGCAGCATCATGTCGCCCACGCCGGAAATCACCCAACGTTCATGTCGGCCTTTTTGCGCCGCGAACATCGGTTTGTTCATATCGAAGACCTGGCCGTTAATAAAGTTAGCGTTATGGAAGTCGAATTTTCCGCCGTGATTCATATTGCCCATCGCGCCATGATTCATCCCACTGTGATCCATGTTGCCATGATCCATCTCGCCATGCCCCATATTGCCGCCCTGCATATGCGCGTTCATGCTGTCATGATCCATGCCGCTCATCGCCTGAGCGCCATATTTCTTCATCAGCATTTGCATCCCCATCATATCAAGACGCGGGTCCATCGACAGTTTCAGGTTGCGCACCGTCAGCCCTTCCAGCAACGGCAACGCCGGCATCGTCGTCAACGTATCCGGCAGCGTACCGGAGGCGGTAATCCGCAGCGGCTGGATACGCATCACCGGATGCGGTTTATCAAACGGAGCGATCGCCATTCCCATCTGGCTGACCGGCAGGGTCACCAGATCAAAGGCTTTCCCGTCGCTGATATCCACCAGCACTTCAAAACGCTCGCCCATTAATAACGGCAGTTCGGTGACTTTCACCGGCTCCGCCAGCAGGCCGCCGTCGCTGGCGATCACATAAAGCGGGCGATTATCGCTGGCGGCGATATTCAGCGAACGCGCATTACAGCCATTTAGCAAGCGCAGACGTAGCCAGCCTTTCGGCGCGGAATGCTGCGGATAGATAGCGCCATTGGTCAGCAGCGTATCGCCAAACCAGCCGACGGCGGCGGTCATAATATCCAGTTGATAATCAATCTGACCATCGGCGGAGAAGCGTTTGTCCTGAATGATCACTGGCACATCGTCGATGCCCCACTGTTTCGGCAGGCGCAATTTGCGAATCTCGTCATCTTCAATCAGCACCAGCCCGGCAAGGCCCATCGCCACCTGGCGCCCGGTTTTGCCGTGTTTGTGCGGATGAATCCAGCAGGTCGCGGCGCGTTGCTGCGGCGTAAACGTCACCGTGCGGGTTCCGCCTGCGGGAATAATCCCCTGCGGGCCGCCGTCGACGATGCCCGGAATCTCCAGACCATGCCAGTGAAGCGTCGTGTCTTCGGCCAGTTGGTTATGGATATCAACGGTCACGCTTTTTCCTTTGTGAAGCTGTACCGCTGGCCCCAGCAAATTACCGTTGTAGCCCCAGGTTGTCGCGTTCTTACCGGCGAATGTCGACTGTCCGGCTTTAACAATTAACTGCATACGGTTGCTCGCATCTGCCGTTAACAGGTCAGGAATAGGCAACGCGGGACGTTCGGCGGCAAAAGCGGCGCGGCTCCACAGCGGCAGCGCTGATGCAACCCCCAGCGCCACTGAATATTTTAAGAAATCACGGCGTAACATAATCATTTCCTTATAATGAACAGGCGGGTGTCTAAGCTTAGACCCTGCCCTAACGGGAAGGTCAAGCCAGCAACACGTCTTTACCATTCCTGACAGCAATACAATAAGAATGAAAACGCCGCGACCAATCCTGATAATAAAAGTCGTCGCTACGTTCTCAGTATGCTAACGTTGACTTTCCCTGATGCCGTGGTAGAAGCAATGAAGACGTTTTTCAGACCCGTGTTGTTTGGCAGCCTGATGGCCTTATGCGCAAATAGCTATGCGCTTACTGAATCCGAAGCTGAAGATATGGCCGATTTAACGGCGGTTTTCGTTTTTCTGAAAAATGACTGTGGTTACCAAAATTTACCCAACAGTCAGATTCGCCGTGCGCTGGTCTTTTTTGCCCAGCAAAATCAGTGGGACCTGAGTAACTACGACACCTTCGATATGAAATCGTTGGGCGAAGACAGCTACCGCGATCTTAGCGGCATCGGTATTCCGGTCGCTAAAAAATGCAAAGCTCTGGCCCGCGATTCTCTGAGCCTGTTAGCCTACGTTAAATAATCCTCCGCGATCCTATTGCTGAAATAATGACCGTGCATCCACGGTCATTGTTAGCTATGATGTTGCGCCCTTTTTTTACGGGTGTTAACAATGGAGGTATCAGCCAATGGCCGAAAATACGATGTGGCATGAAACGCTACACGACCAGTTTGGTCAATACTTTGCCGTAGACAACGTTCTGTATCATGAAAAAACCGATCACCAGGATTTAATCATCTTTGAAAACGCCGCTTTTGGCCGCGTGATGGCGCTGGACGGCGTGGTACAGACCACCGAACGCGACGAGTTTATTTATCATGAAATGATGACCCACGTCCCGCTGCTGGCGCACGGTCATGCGAAACACGTTCTGATTATCGGCGGCGGCGACGGCGCAATGCTACGTGAAGTTACCCGGCATAAAAACGTCGAAACCATCACCATGGTGGAGATCGACGCTGGCGTAGTCTCGTTTTGCCGCCAGTATTTACCCAACCACAATGCCGGCAGCTACGACGATCCGCGCTTTACGCTAGTAATCGACGACGGCGTGAATTTCGTCAATCAGACCCATCAGACCTTTGATGTGATCATTTCCGACTGTACCGATCCGATAGGCCCCGGCGAAAGCCTGTTTACCTCCGCCTTTTATGAAGGCTGTAAGCGTTGCCTGAATCCGGGCGGCATTTTTGTCGCCCAGAACGGCGTGTGCTTCCTGCAACAGGATGAAGCGCTCGACAGCCACCGCAAGCTGAGTCATTACTTCAGCGATGTCGGCTTCTACCAGGCGGCGATTCCGACCTATTACGGCGGCATCATGACCTTCGCCTGGGCGACGGACAACGACGCTCTTCGTCACCTGTCGAGCGAAATTATTCAGGCGCGTTTTCATGCCGCCGGCCTCAAATGTCGCTATTACAACCCGGCTATTCATGCCGCTGCATTTGCGCTACCGCAATATCTACATGACGCACTGTCCGCACAGTGATGTTAAGGAGGTGATAAAAATTGAAAAAGCTGAAACTGCATGGCTTTAACAATCTGACGAAAAGCCTGAGTTTTTGTATTTACGATATCTGCTACGCCAAAACCGCAGAAGAGCGCGATGGCTATATCGCCTATATCGATGAACTCTATAACGCCAACCGACTGACCGAGATCCTGTCGGAGACCTGCTCCATTATCGGCGCGAACATCCTGAACATCGCCCGTCAGGATTATGAACCCCAGGGCGCCAGCGTCACGATTCTGGTGAGCGAAGAGCCGATCGACCCGAAACTTATCGATCAAACCGAACATCCCGGCCCGCTGCCGGAAACCGTGGTGGCGCACCTCGATAAGAGCCATATCTGCGTGCATACCTATCCGGAAAGCCATCCGGAAGGCGGGCTTTGTACCTTTCGCGCCGACATCGAAGTGTCAACCTGCGGGGTGATTTCACCGCTAAAAGCGCTCAATTACCTGATCCACCAGCTAGAGTCCGATATTGTCACCATCGATTACCGCGTGCGCGGCTTTACGCGCGACGTCAACGGTATGAAGCACTTTATCGATCATGAGATTAATTCTATTCAGAATTTTATGTCGGAAGATATGAAGTCGCTGTATGACATGGTGGATGTAAACGTGTATCAGGAAAATATTTTCCATACCAAGATGCTGCTTAAAGAGTTCGATCTTAAGCACTACATGTTTCACACCAAACCGGAAGATCTCACTGAAACCGAACGCCAGGAGATCACCGCCGCGCTGTGGAAAGAGATGCGCGAGATTTACTACGGCCGCAATATTTCTGCGGTCTGATTCACCACTGGCAGCGCCTGACGGCGCTGTCACTCCGGCTGCACCAGCGTTAGCGCAAAAGCGCGCCCTTTCAGTTCAACCTGCGCTGACGGCGGCAGATTGACGTCGGTAATCACATCATTAAAGCGCTCAAGCGGCACCACATTAAAGAGCGAATGCGCGCCATACTTACTGCTGTCCGCCAGCAACACTTTGCGCTGCGCATTAGCAATAATCTCCTGTTTAAGCCCGGCCTTATCTTCCGTTGGGGTCGTCACGCCCGTTTTTACCCCCCATGAATTACAGCTCATAAACGCGATGTTCGGATACACGCTACGCAACAGCTTACGCCCATGCTCACCGATACAGGACTGACTGCTGTCATCGATACGACCGCCGACAATCGTCACTTCAATTTGCCGGAACTCAGCTAAAAACAGCGCAATATGCAGATCGACGGTGATGACCCGCAGCGGAAGATGGGTTAAGCATTTCGCCAGCTCCATCATTGTCGTACCGGCATCCAGCACGACGGCATCGCCAGCATTCACCAGCGATGCGGCAACGCGTGCGATCGCCCGTTTTTCAGCAGGCGATCGCAGTTGTTTTTCATTGGTGGTGGGCTGGGCGGGTTCAAAACGCCGCAGCGCCACGCCGCCATGACTACGGCTGATCACGCCCTGCTCATCCAGCTTGATCAAATCGCGACGGATAGTGGCTGGCGATGCGTCAACCGCCTCAACCAGCTGTTCTACCGTAACCAGCGTATGGTTTTTCAGATACGCCACAATGAGATCCAGACGGTGTTGTCCTTTCATAACAGGGAATTATGCCAGTTGCATTGCCAGTTTGATCGATACGGCCATGCTCTCAGATTTTGCTTTTCCCGTCCAGGCGATATCAAATGCGGTGCCATGATCGGCAGAGGTCCGAATAAACGGCAGCCCCGCGGTGATATTCACGCCATCATAAAAGCCAAGCAATTTCAAAGGAATATGTCCCTGGTCATGATACATCGCCACCACCATATCATACTGCCCCTCATAAGCCTGGAGAAATACAGTATCCGGCGGGCACGGCCCATAAACGTCCATACCTTTTGCGCGGGCATCGGTAATGGCTGGCGTCAGGATACGCGTCTCTTCATCGCCAAACAGGCCATTCTCGCCCGCATGAGGATTCACGCCTGCCACGGCGATACGCGGTTTAACGTAACCCACACGCTTGAGGAAAGTATCAGCAATACCAATCACCGTTTCGACACGCGTGGTACTTAACGTATCAAGGAATTTACGCAGCGCGATATGCGTTGAAACGTGAATCACTTTTAGTTTATCGGTGTAAAGTACCATCGCGTAATCGCGGCTATGGGTCAGGGTCGCGAGCAGCTCGGTATGGCCCGGATAGTTGTGCCCCGCCAGGTGCAGCGCCTCTTTATTCAGCGGCGCGGTAGCAATAGCCTGTACGTCGCCCCGTAACGCTAACTCGGTGGCGCGCTTCACGCAGCGATACGCTAAATCCCCCGCCTGCACCTGAACTTTCCCGGCCTCCAGCGCCTCCGGCTGCGCCAGCGGCTCATCAATCACATGAATGATGCCGGGCGCAAAACGCGCTTCGGCGACCCGGTCAATGGCCCGTAACTCGACGTTCGGCGTGATGCCCTTCGCCTGTAAACGTTTCAACGTTGCGAGGCATCCAATAACCACCAGCGGCGCGCCGTTGAGACCGTCTTCGCTTAGCGCTTTAACAATAATTTCCGGCCCAATGCCCGCTGGATCGCCCATGGTAATGGCAACGGTTTTAGTCTCCACAATACATCTCCTCAATATAATAAAGCGCGTCACACAACGTACTGTCTGAACCGAATCCGCCCGCTTTGGTAATGACCGGCAGATCGTCAATTTCGCTGTTTACAAACGTTCCACAGGGAATACAGGGCGCCACCTCGCTCTGAATGCGATAACCTTCAGCGCCAAGTGCGCCGGCGACGGCGGTAGCGATATCGCCGCCGGTCAGAAACAGCCCGCCAATCCGCGCCTGCTCGATAATGTTTAACGTGACGACGCCAAGCCGCTGGCTCAGTCGCTCGCCCAATTGCTGACGGCTCATCGCGGATTTTTCGCACAACGCGTCGATTAACTGTCGATCTTCTGCGCGACGGCTGGTGCGTAAAATCGTATGTCGATGCTGACTTAACAGCGCGCAGGCCTGTTCTACGACAGACGCGATTTCCTGCTCCGCGCGATCCGACACCATGCGCGCGGCATCAATATCCACGACCTCCGCACGTCCCCGGCACAGCGCATTATCCACCTGACGTCGCGTGGCTTCGCTCATCGAACCGGCCACCACCAGCACCGGCAGCCGCTGCCGGTCTTGCATAAAAAGTTCAACCGGCAACGCATTCGCCAGACCAGCTGCGCCGACGAGCAGCGGCATCGACGGTTGTTCGCACGCCGCTTGCGCAATCAACGTCAGGTCCCGCTCTTCCACCGCATCCACGACGATAATCCCTTCGCCCTCAGCCGCATAAGCCGTAAGTAAGGCGCTTAACCCGCCGCGTCGGACATCCTGCAAAAAGACTTCATACACAGGGATCTCACTTTGCAACGCCACTATCTCGGCAATGCGGGAAGAGACAATGGGCGTTTTCGGATCGCTGGCAAATTCGGTTTCCAGTAGCGGGACGCCATTAACCAGACATTTTCCTTCAAGCGTCGTGCGTCCGGCCGCAGGGATCGCGGCGGCGATAACGGCCAGTTTTCGCTGACTGGCGCGCATGGCCGCCGTCACTTCGGCGCCGATATTGCCGCGAAATGTAGAGTCGATTTTTTTGTACACCAGCGGCGCTGACGATGTCTCACACCACGGGGAAAGCGCGGCATAAACGGCAGATGCCGCCTGATCTGCGGGCATCGCCCGGCTTTCGGTGTTAATGACTAACACATCGGCGCGGCGGGACGGTTTTTGCGACGCGCTCAACATGACTTCCGTTCTCGCCCCCTTCTTCGCCAACTGGACGCCGGTATCATTCGATCCGGTAAAATCATCGGCGATCACCATCATTTTCATGCGTTTTTCTCCAAAGAAGCCTGACGCGCCTGTTTTTTCGCAACCCAGGAGGTCAACACTGGCGTCAGGATTGCCGTGGTGATCACCGAGGCGGCAATCAGCGGAGCGGCAGCAGCGGCCACCTCGGCGAGCGAAGGGTCGGCCTGCGCAATAGCCAGCGGCGTCGCAACGGCATTACCCGCGGTGCTGGAGGCCGCCGCCCCGGCAATGCCAGTTCCGCCAACCAGACGATCTGCGCGAATATTAAAGAAACCGCCAACGAACGTTGTCAGCACGCCGAGCAGAATTCCGGCAAGTCCGCCTTGCAGTAACATTTCCAGATTGATGCCCGCCCCCAGCGCAAAAGCAAAGAAAGGAATGAGCAGCGGGCCGCCTTTGGTCAAAAAATCGCGCATATGAGGATCAAGATTGCCGAGGATCATGCCGACAACCAGCGGAACCAGCACCGCCACCAGCGCCATAATGGGAATGTTCGCCATCCCTGCCGCGCCCAGCGCAATCATCGTAAAGAAAGGGCCATCATTAAGAGACAAAATAGAGATAGCGCCGACGTCGCGCTCATTGCCGAATTCGCCTACCAGCGCAGCATAAAGTCCGCCATTCGAATTGCTCATCGCCGCGATAATCGCCACGCCGCTCAGGCCAAAAATACCCTCCGCGCCGAAAAGATGCTCCACGCCCAGGCCAATCCCGATGGCGACAAGCAACTTAGTGAGCGTAATCGTCCCGCCCTGCAATAACGCCTGGGGCGCGGCTTTCACACTGATACCGGCTCCCATACACAGCAGAAAAGCGCCAATCAGCGGCGCCGCGCCGTTTTTAAATAAGGCGGTGGTAAAACCGCCGATCTCAAGCGCCTGTGGAGCGAAGGTGTTAATGACTGCGCCAATAACGAGCGGTACGACCATCATGCCGCCGGGTACGCGCTCTATTGCTTTTTTGATGTTCATGGTCTTACCGCCTATTGCTTTTTGTGATTGAATAAAATCATAACGATTATATTCAATCAAATTAAGATCACAAACGCGTCAGATCACAGTTTTAAAATGATTAATAAAAATCAAAAAATCATTCTGTAATAAAAAAGCCGGGATACTCCCGGCTGGAATGTGTGGTGATTTCGTTTCCACTACCGCCCCCAACTGTCCGTCGACTGGCGTTACGGGACAATAACGAAGAGAGGGTCAGGCTTTACTGACGAATTCCCGATACGCGGCGACGACCCGCAGAAAATCCTCCATGCCGCACAGGGATAAACTCTCTTCATCGTAATAACTCATCCCCTCTTCCATCTCATCGCCGGAAAAATCCAGCTGATTGGCGCGAATCATCACTTCTTCGCCGTCCATCCAGATCGTGTATTCATGCCCTGCTCGTTGCCAGGAGCGTTCGCTGCCTTTGACCGTACGCGCGGCTTGTTCTACTTCATCCAGTAGCGATAGGTTGTCTTTAACCTCTTCATTAAACCAGTGACCGACCACCTCGTGGCCCATCGACATTCGTACTTTTACCCCTCCGGTAACGTCGCGCAGAAATTCGTAATCCATAATGTGTTCCTCTGCAAAGCCCTTACAGTCATTATCGCAGCAGCGGAGAAGAAAAAAAGCGGGAACAGCAGGCGGAATGAAAATAAAAACCCACCGCAGTTGCGATGGGTTTTGTAGGCCCGGTAAGCGTAGCCGCCACCGGGCAATAAGAGGCGTAGGCATGGTAAGCCTGACGCCGTCAGGCAAATTACACCGCAGTCTGGAAAATCACGCCGTCCGCTTTCTCAGTGTACTGAGAGAGCTGGTCGAAGTTCAGGTAACGGTAGGTATCCACCGCCGTCTTATCTACCTGCGCCACAAAGGTCTGGTACTCTTCCGGCGTCGGCAGTTTGCCGATCAGCGCCGCCACCGCCGCCAGCTCCGCAGAAGCCAGGAAGACGTTCGCACCGGTACCTAAACGGTTCGGGAAGTTACGGGTAGAGGTAGAGACCACCGTCGCGCCGTCGGCCACACGCGCCTGGTTACCCATACACAGGGAACACCCCGGAATTTCGATACGCGCGCCGCTCTTACCGAACACGCTGTAGTAACCTTCTTCGGTCAGCTGCGCGGCGTCCATACGGGTTGGCGGCGCTACCCACAGGCGGGTTGGCAACTGGCCTTTGTGGTTATCCAGCAGCTTACCAGCCGCGCGGAAGTGGCCGATGTTGGTCATGCAGGAACCGATGAACACTTCGTCGATCTTCTCGCCCTGCACATCGGACAGCAGGCGCGCGTCGTCCGGATCGTTCGGCGCGCACAGGATTGGCTCTTTGATATCCGCCAGATCGATGTCGATCACCGCCGCGTATTCCGCGTCAGCATCGGCTTCCAGCAGTTGCGGGTCCGCCAGCCATTTTTCCATACCCTGGATACGACGTTCCAGCGTACGACGGTCGCCGTAGCCTTCGGCAATCATCCACTTCAGCAGGACGATGTTGGAGGTCAGGTATTCAATGATAGGCTCTTTGTTCAGCTTGATGGTACAGCCCGCCGCGGAACGCTCGGCGGACGCATCGGTCAGCTCAAACGCCTGCTCAACTTTCAGATCCGGCAGACCTTCGATTTCCAGGATGCGGCCAGAGAAGATGTTTTTCTTGCCTTTCTTCTCAACGGTCAGCAGGCCCTGTTTGATGGCGTACAGCGGAATGGCGTGGACCAGATCGCGCAGGGTGATGCCCGGCTGCATTTTGCCTTTAAAACGCACCAGCACGGATTCCGGCATATCCAGCGGCATCACGCCAGTCGCGGCGGCAAACGCCACCAGGCCTGAGCCCGCCGGGAAAGAGATACCAATCGGGAAACGGGTATGGGAGTCACCGCCGGTACCGACGGTGTCCGGCAGCAGCATACGGTTCAGCCAGGAGTGGATCACGCCGTCGCCCGGACGCAGGGAGACACCGCCGCGGTTCATAATGAAGTCTGGCAGCGTGTGGTGCGTGGTGACGTCAACCGGCTTCGGATAGGCTGCGGTGTGACAGAACGACTGCATGACCAGATCGGCGGAGAATCCCAGACAGGCCAGGTCTTTCAGCTCATCGCGGGTCATCGGGCCAGTAGTATCCTGAGAACCGACGGAGGTCATTTTCGGTTCGCAGTACGCGCCCGGACGAATGCCTTTCACGCCGCAGGCGCGACCGACCATTTTCTGCGCCAGAGAGAAGCCACGGCTGCTTTCCGCCACGTCTTTTGCCTGACGGAAAACGTCTGAGTGCGGCAGCCCCAGCGCTTCACGCGCTTTGGTGGTCAGGCCACGGCCGATAATCAGCGGAATACGACCACCGGCACGCACTTCGTCGATCAGCACGTCGGTTTTCAGTTCGAAGGTTGCCAGTAGCTCGCCGGTTTCGTGGTTACGCACTTCGCCTTTGTACGGGTAGACGTCAATCACGTCGCCCATATTCAGCCTGGATACATCCACTTCCACAGGCAGCGCACCCGCATCTTCCATGGTGTTGAAGAAGATAGGTGCAATTTTGCCGCCGAGGCACAGACCGCCGCCGCGCTTGTTCGGCACGTTCGGGATGTCATCGCCCATGAACCACAGCACGGAGTTGGTCGCGGATTTACGGGAAGAACCGGTGCCCACCACGTCGCCCACGTAAGCCAGCGGGTAGCCTTTTTTCTGCAATGCTTCGATTTGTTTGATCGGGCCGACAACGCCTGGCTGATCCGGCTCAATGCCTTCACGGGCGTTTTTAAGCATCGCCTGCGCATGTAACGGGATATCCGGTCTCGACCACGCATCCGGTGCCGGAGAGAGATCGTCGGTATTCGTTTCGCCGGTCACTTTGAAAACGGTGACGGTGATTTTTTCCGCCAGCGGCGGACGGCTCAGGAACCATTCGGCGTCGGCCCAGGATTGCATCACCTGTTTGGCATATTCATTGCCCGCTTTGGCTTTCTCTTCTACGTCGTAGAAGTTATCGAACATCAGCAGGGTGTGGGACAGCGCTTTGGCAGCAATCGGCGCCAGTTTCGCATCGTCCAGCGCATCAATCAGCGGATGAATGTTGTAACCACCCTGCATGGTGCCCAGCAGTTCAATGGCTTTTTCTGGGGAGACCAGCGGGGAGGTGGTGTCGCCTTTCGCGACAGCAGCGAGAAAACCGGCTTTAACATAAGCGGCTTCATCTACGCCAGGAGGAACGCGGTTGATCAACAGGTCTAACAGGAATTCTTCTTCGCCCACAGGCGGGGTCTTCAGCAGCTCGACAAGCGCAGCCATTTGGGTTGCGTCTAAAGGTTTTGGCACAATCCCCTGGGCAGCACGCTCAGCTACGTGCTTACGGTATTCTTCTAGCACGACGATATCTCCTCGCTCTCATTGTCATAATGCGGCGCTTTTGTTGATGGGCGATTCTCTTCACGCTCCTGTGAGACAGTAGTTAGTAGGGTAAATGCCCGGTACCGCATACGGCACAATAACAGGATTTTCTTTAAGTGTTAATCTGTTTACAAAAAAGCAACATAAAAAAGTGGCTGAATCGTTAAGGATGGTCTAATGCTCTACTGAAACGGGAGCTACAGCCATAAATGCTTACCTCATTTCGTGCTTTGATCGTCACGTAACGTTATCGATCCCAACATTAGCTAAAAATTAAACTATCGTCCCTTTATACTCACGCGAAACTGCACCCCGTCGGCGGCAGGCATAATGACCATAGCGATTCTCTGGAATCGGGAGAGATAAAATGACGTTGCCCTTTAAACCCCATCTCATTGCCCTTGTGTGCAGTGCCGGGTTATTTGCCGCTTCGGGCGTACTGTATGTTAAAAGCCGCGCTCCCGAAGCGCCCGCGCAGGCGGCAGCTCCCGCCCCTGAGCCAACGCAGACCGCTGTGCCCGCGCCTGTCGCGAAAACGACCTTTACCACTGCGCAAATCGATCAATGGGTCGCGCCTGTCGCGCTTTATCCCGATGCCCTGCTTTCGCAGGTGCTCATGGCCTCCACCTACCCGGCGAACGTGGTTCAGGCCGTCCAGTGGTCGCGAGATAACCCCACGCTGCAGGGCGATGCCGCTATTCAGGCGGTGGCCAGCCAACCGTGGGACCCCAGCGTCAAATCGCTGGTCGCCTTTCCCCAGTTGATGGCGCTTATGGGCGAGAATCCGCAATGGGTGCAAAACCTGGGCGATGCGTTCTTAGCCCAGCCACAGGATGTGATGGATGCGGTGCAAAGGTTGCGTCTGCTCGCTCAACAAACCGGTTCGCTAAAATCAACGCCGCAGCAAACCGTCACCAGCGTGCCGAAGTCCAGCGCTTCTACCGCCGTCACGACGACAACAACCACCACCACATCCGCCAGTACGCCAGCGACACCGTCGACCGTCATCAAAATTGAACCCGCGAATCCGCAGGTGGTGTACGTGCCGAACTATAACCCCGCGACGGTGTATGGCGCCTGGCCCAATACCGCTTATCCGCCGGTGTATTTACCGCCCCCTCCGGGGCAGCAGTTTGCCGATAGTTTTGTTAAAGGTTTTGGTTATAGTCTGGGCGTCGCCACCACCTATGCGTTGTTCAGCAGCATAGACTGGGATGACGACGATCATCACCACCATGACGACGACCATCATGATGATGATTACCATCATGGTGGTAACGGTTATCAACATAATGGCGATAATATCAACATCAATGTCAATAATTTCAACCGGATATCCGGGAAAAACCTGCCGGGCCAAACGATGGGCTGGCAGCATAATCCCGCCTGGCGCAATGGCGTCCCCTATCCGAATAATACCGTTGCGCAACGGTTCCATCCCACCAATGTTAGCGGCGGGTTAAGCGCAACGCAGCAAGCGCCAGTGTCTCGCGACAGTCAGCGCCAGGCGGCCATGGCGCAATTCCAACAGCGCAGCCATACGGCGAACGCTTCTTTGCCAGCGCCAGGCACCCGCGATGCCCAGCGTAAGGTGGCCTCACAACAATTAAATCAAATTGCCCGGCGTAATAATTATCGCGGTTATGACAATCAGTATGACAGCGCGCGTCGACAGACGGCGCAGCAGCATAGCGCGACGCTGAAATCCCAGACGCAGCAGCATCCCTTATCGCAGCAACAGCGTAACGCGGCGCATCAGCGGATCGCGTCCTCTACGCCACAGCAGCGTCAGGCATTTCGCCAGAATATGCACGCCAATGTGTTTAGCGGGAACGACAGTCGATCGCCGTCATGGCAATCGCAACAGCTACGCGGCCTGGAAAGCCGTCGCGGCAGTCACTTAAACACCGAGCAACGCGCCGCCGCGCGGGAACATTTTTCTGAACATCATGAATTTCATCGCCGTTAACCGGAGCAGATAATGAAAAAGGTTATGTTAAGCGCTCTGTTACTGTCGTTACCCTTGCTGGGCTACGCGCAGGAACGGTTCCCCTCCCCGGAAGCGGCCGCCAGCGCCTTCGCCGCGGCGGTAGCCGGAAAAAACGAAACGCAGCTTACCGCGCTACTGGGCGATGACTGGCGGCAATTTCTGCCGCCGGAAGGTGCCGATCCCGAGGCCGTGGCCCGCTTCAATCGTGACTGGCGCGAAGGCCATCGCATTGTACAAAAAGACAATACGGCGCACCTGAATGTCGGACGAGAAGACTGGCAGCTCCCGGTGCCCATGGTGAAAGAGACTGGCGGCTGGCGCTTTGATATGGCGGCAGCCGGGAATGAGATCCTCACCCGTACTATTGGGCGAAATGAACTTTCTACCTTACAGGCCATGCATGCTTACGTTGATGCGCAGCAGGACTATTACTTACAAAACCATCGCTGGGCACACAGGATAATCAGTAGCGAAGGCCAAAAAGATGGCCTGTACTGGCCAACCAAAGCAGGCGACGTCCCCAGTCCGTTAGGCCCAAACTTTAGCCCCGCAGCGCCAGACGAGGGTTACCACGGCTACCATTTCCGTATTATCAGCGATAACGACGGTCACGGCGCGGCGCTTCTGGCCTGGCCGATGCATTACGGCGAAACCGGGGTGATGAGTTTTATGGTCAACCAGGACGATCGTATTTATCAGGCGGATTTAGGCAAGGAGACGGAGAGTAAAGTTCAGGCTATCACGCGTTTTGCGCCAGACGCGCAGTGGCAGGTCGCCGAATAACCCGTAAGCGCCTGGCGTTATCGCCAGGCCATGATCATTAGCCCTGATGCGGCATTAATTCCGGGTGGCCTTGTACCGGCGGCTTGTTGCTGGTCAGCGCGGCTTCATCAGCCTGAATGCTGCCGGAATTGGCCGCCCATACGCCTTCATGCGTGTGGGTGATCTGCTGATGCTGCGCATTTAAATCCTCGCCCATTGCCGCAATATGCGTACTTTCCGTACCGCCGCTGTTAGTCGCCCAGGGGATGACGGGATCGCTGGCAAATGCCATGCCGGAAATCAACGTCGCAGTTAGCGCTGCTGTTGTCAGAAAAAGTTTCATATATCAAACCTCATAATTAGCTCGCTATTATTTTATAGCGTTACTAATTTCAGGGTAATGACAAAGTAAGGAGAGGTATTTCTTATGAAACAATTAGTTGGTCGAAAATGACAGACAAAGGCACTACCGACGGCATAAGCTTTGAAAAGCGTACTGCTGCGGAAAAGATAAATTTTGCGCTTTCGTTATCCTTCGCCATCATTTGACACATCTGATTTGCCATGCATAAAAAAAGCGGCTGTAAAGCCGCTTTTCTGTGTCGGATGGCGCATTGCCACCTACAGAAGATTATTTCTTCTTCGCTTTCGGGTTCGGCAGGTCAGTAATGCTACCTTCGAAGATTTCCGCCGCCAGGCCCACGGACTCATGCAGAGTCGGGTGCGCATGAATGGTCAGCGCGATGTCTTCCGCGTCACAGCCCATTTCGATCGCCAGACCGATTTCACCCAGCAGCTCGCCGCCGTTGGTGCCGACAATCGCCCCGCCGATCACGCGGTGAGATTCTTTGTCGAAAATCAGTTTGGTCATACCGTCTGCGCAGTCAGAAGCGATAGCACGGCCAGAAGCTGCCCACGGGAAGGTGGCGGTTTCATAGCTGATGCCTTTTTCTTTCGCTTCTTTCTCGGTCAGGCCAACCCATGCCACTTCTGGCTCGGTGTACGCGATAGACGGGATAACCTTCGGATCGAAGTAGTGTTTCTTCCCGGCGATAACTTCAGCGGCAACGTGGCCTTCGTGAACGCCTTTATGCGCCAGCATCGGCTGACCGACGATATCGCCGATAGCGAAGATGTGCGGCACGTTGGTGCGCAGCTGTTTGTCCACGCGGATAAAGCCACGGTCGTCAACTTCCACGCCAGCTTTGCCCGCGTCGAGGTTTTTACCGTTCGGCACACGACCAATCGCCACCAGAACCGCATCATAACGCTGCGCTTCAGCCGGGGCTTTTTTGCCTTCCATCGAAACGTAGATACCGTCTTCTTTCGCTTCAACGGCAGTCACTTTGGTTTCCAGCATCAGGTTGAATTTCTTGCTGATGCGCTTGGTGAAGACTTTAACGATGTCTTTATCGGCAGCCGGGATAACCTGATCGAACATTTCAACCACGTCAATCTCTGAACCCAGCGCGTGGTATACGGTACCCATTTCCAGACCGATGATACCGCCGCCCATGACCAGCATACGCTTCGGCACTTCTTTCAGTTCCAGAGCGTCGGTAGAATCCCATACGCGCGGGTCTTCATGCGGAATAAACGGTAATTGGATCGGACGAGAACCTGCCGCGATGATCGCGTTGTCGAAGTTGATCACGGTTTTGCCGTTTTCGCCTTCAACTTCCAGGGTGTTCGCCCCGGTGAATTTACCCAGACCGTTGACCACTTTCACTTTACGGCCTTTGGCCATACCCGCCAGACCGCCGGTCAGCTGCGTGATCACTTTTTCTTTCCAGGTACGAATCTTGTCGATATCGGTTTTCGGCTCACCGAAGACGATACCGTGTTCAGCCAGCGCTTTGGCTTCTTCGATAACTTTTGCTACGTGCAGCAGCGCTTTAGAAGGGATACAGCCGACGTTCAGACAAACACCACCGAGGGTGCTGTAGCGTTCTACAATTACGGTTTCCAGACCTAAATCAGCGCAACGGAAAGCGGCAGAATAGCCTGCCGGGCCCGCCCCAAGTACCACGACCTGAGTTTTGATTTCAGTACTCATCATGACCTCTTTATTTGTATCCGGCGGTCTGGGGTACTTGATCGCCCATCATCCACCGGGTCGTTCTATCCGCCCGTATCTTACAAAATTGTTAACAATTTTGAAACAACAAACGGATCACGAATTATCGCTTTCGCTAATAACCTCACAAACTCCATGAGATTATCAAAAAAAAGCCGGCCGTCGGGCCGGCTTTTTCATTACATCACCAGACGGCGAATGTCAGACAACATATTGTTGATAATGGTAATGAAACGCGCACCATCAGCACCATCGATCACACGGTGGTCGAAGGAAAGAGAGATAGGCATCATCAGACGCGGCACAAACTCTTTCCCATTCCACACCGGTTCCATCGCCGACTTAGAAACGCCGAGGATAGCCACTTCCGGCGCGTTGACAATCGGCGCGAAGTGGGTAGTTCCCAGGCCGCCGATGCTGGAGATAGTGAAGCACCCCCCCTGCATTTCGCCAGCGGTCAGCTTACCATCACGCGCTTTTTTGGAGATGGTGGTCAGTTCACGAGACAGCTCGGTCACGCTCTTCTTATTCACGTCTTTAAAGACCGGAACCACCAGGCCATTCGGGGTATCAACCGCCACGCCGATGTTGATGTATTTCTTCAGGGTCAGACGCTGACCGTCTTCGGACAGAGAGCTGTTGAAGCGCGGCATCTGTTCCAGAGCAGCGGCAACCGCTTTCATGATGAAGACCACTGGCGTGTATTTCACGTCCAGTTTGCGCTTCTCAGCTTCGGCGTTCTGCTGTTTACGGAACGCTTCCAGATCGGTGATATCGGTTTTGTCGAAGTGCGTAACGTGCGGGATCATCACCCAGTTACGGCTTAGATTCGCGCCAGAGATTTTCTGGATACGGCCCAGTTCCACTTCTTCAACTTCACCAAACTTGCTGAAGTCCACTTTCGGCCACGGCAGCATACCCGGGATACCACCGCCCGTAGCAGCCGGCGCAGCTTCCGCGCGTTTGATAGCGTCTTTCACGTAAGCCTGAACGTCTTCGCGCAGAATACGGCCTTTACGACCGGTGCCTTTCACTTTCGCCAGGTTGACGCCAAACTCGCGCGCCAGACGGCGAATCAGTGGGGTAGCGTGAACGTAAGCGTCGTTTTCAGCGAACTCAGACTTGCCTTCCGCTTTGGCAGCCGGGGCAGCAGGCTTCTCAGCTTTCGCCGCCGGAGCCGGTGCCGCCGCTTCCTGTTTAGCCGGAGCGGCCGCAGGCGCTGCGCCTTCTACTTCGAAGACCATAATCAGAGAACCGGTTTTCACTTTATCGCCGGTGCTGATTTTGATTTCTTTCACGGTACCCGCGAACGGCGCAGGCACTTCCATGGAGGCTTTGTCGCCTTCCACGGTGATCAGCGACTGTTCAGCGGCAACTTTATCGCCGACTTTGACCATCACTTCGGTGACTTCAACTTCGTCGCCGCCGATATCCGGTACGTTAACGTCTTTCACGCCCGTCGCTGCCGCTGGAGCAGCCGCAGCCGGAGCGGCTTCCGCTTTCGCTGGTGCTGCGGCAGGCGCTGCGCCCGCCACTTCGAAGACCATAATCAGAGAGCCGGTAGACACTTTATCACCGGTGTTCACTTTGATCTCTTTCACGGTGCCCGCGAACGGCGCCGGCACTTCCATAGAGGCCTTGTCGCCTTCGACGGTGATCAGCGACTGTTCAGCTTCGACGGTGTCGCCCACTTTCACCATCACTTCAGTCACTTCAACTTCGTCACTGCCGATATCCGGAACGTGAACGTCTTTCGCCGCTGCCGCAGCAGGTGCTGCTGCCGGCGCCGCTTCTTTCTTCTCTTCTGCCTTAGCAGGTGCAGCGTCAGCTGCACCGTCGGCGGAATCGAAAATCATGATAAGTGCACCGGTCTCGGTTTTGTCGCCGACAGAGACTTTAATCTCTTTCACGACGCCAGCCTGCGGAGACGGGACTTCCATAGAGGCTTTGTCGCCTTCTACGGTGATCAGCGACTGTTCAGCTTCAACTTTGTCGCCCACTTTGACCAGAATCTCGGTGATTTCAACTTCATCTGTCCCGATGTCCGGTACTTTGATTTCGATAGCCATTATTCTTTTACCTCTTACGCCAGACGCGGGTTAACTTTATCTGCATCGATGTTGAATTTGGTAATCGCATCCGCTACCACTTTCTTGTCGATTTCGCCACGTTTAGCCAGTTCGCCCAGCGCTGCGACAACCACATAAGAAGCATCAACTTCGAAGTGGTGACGCAGGTTCTCACGGCTGTCGGAACGACCGAAGCCATCCGTACCCAGTACGCGATAGTCGTCAGCCGGTACGTAAGTACGAACCTGCTCGGCGAACAGTTTCATATAGTCAGTAGATGCCACTGCCGGAGCGTCGTTCATCACCTGAGCGATGTACGGAACGCGCGGGGTTTCCAGCGGGTGCAGCATGTTCCAGCGTTCACAATCCTGGCCATCACGCGCCAGTTCGGTGAAGGAGGTCACGCTGTACACGTCAGAACCTACGCCGTAGTCGTTCGCCAGAATCTGTGCCGCTTCACGCACGTGACGCAGGATAGAACCGGAGCCCAGCAGCTGAACTTTACCTTTGCTACCTTCAAGGGTTTCGAGTTTGTAGATACCTTTACGGATACCTTCCTCGGCACCTGCTGGCATGGCCGGCATGTGGTAGTTTTCGTTCAGGGTGGTGATGTAGTAGTAAACGTTCTCTTGTTTCTCACCGTACATACGCTCCAGACCATCATGCATGATGACAGCCACTTCGTAAGCGTAAGCCGGGTCGTAAGAGATACAGTTCGGGATAGTCAGCGACTGAATATGGCTGTGACCATCTTCGTGCTGCAGACCTTCGCCGTTCAGCGTTGTACGACCGGAAGTCCCGCCGATCAGGAAGCCGCGAGCCTGCTGGTCGCCAGCCTGCCAGCAGAGGTCGCCGATACGCTGGAACCCGAACATGGAGTAGTAGATATAGAACGGGATCATCGGCAGATCGTTGGTGCTATAAGAGGTCGCCGCAGCCAGCCAGGATGCGCCTGCGCCCAGCTCGTTGATACCTTCCTGCAGAATCTGGCCTTTCTCGTCTTCTTTGTAGTAAGCAACCTGCTCACGGTCCTGCGGGGTGTACTGCTGGCCGTTCGGGCTGTAGATACCAATCTGACGGAACAGACCTTCCATACCGAAAGTACGCGCTTCGTCGGCGATGATCGGAACCAGACGATCTTTGATCGACTTGTTCTTCAGCATCACGTTCAGGGCACGCACGAAAGCGATCGTAGTGGAAATCTCTTTACTTTGCTCTTCCAGCAGCGCGCCGAAATCTTCCAGGGTCGGCAGCTCTAACTTCTCGGTGAAGTTCGGCTGACGGCTTGGCAGGTAGCCATGCAGCGCCTGACGGCGTTCATGCAGGTATTTGTGTTCTTCAGAACCTTCCGGGAAGGTAATGTACGGCAGTTTTTCGAGATCAGCATCGGCAACCGGCACGTTGAAACGATCGCGGACGTAACGCACGCCGTCCATGTTCATTTTCTTCACCTGGTGGGCGATGTTTTTACCTTCCGCGGTGTCACCCATGCCGTAACCTTTAATGGTATGGGCCAGGATTACGGTCGCTTTGCCTTTGGTTTCCTGCGCTTTTTTCAGTGCCGCGTAGACTTTCTTCGGATCGTGACCACCGCGGTTCAGCGCCCAAATCTGCTCATCGGTCCAGTCGGCCACCAGGGCTGCGGTTTCCGGATATTTACCGAAGAAGTGCTCACGTACGTAAGCGCCGTCTTTGGATTTGAAGGTCTGGTAGTCGCCGTCAACGGTTTCGTTCATCAGCTGGATCAGTTTACCGCTGGTGTCTTTACGCAGCAGTTCATCCCAACGACCGCCCCACATGACTTTAATAACGTTCCAGCCAGCACCTGCAAAGATGCCTTCCAGTTCGTTAACAATCTTGCCGTTACCGGTGACCGGGCCGTCAAGACGCTGCAGGTTACAGTTGATAACAAAGACCAGGTTGTCCAGTTTTTCACGGGTGGCGATGGTGATCGCGCCTTTGGATTCCGGCTCATCCATCTCGCCATCGCCGAGGAAGGCGTAAACGGTCTGTTTAGAGGTATCTTTCAGGCCGCGGTGTTCCAGATATTTCAGGAATTTCGCCTGGTAGATAGCACCGATTGGGCCCAGACCCATAGAGACGGTCGGGAACTGCCAGAATTCCGGCATCAGTTTCGGGTGCGGATAGGAAGAGAGGCCATTACCGTGAACTTCCTGACGGAAGTTATCCATCTGTTCCTGGGTCAGACGACCTTCCAGGAACGCGCGAGCGTAGATGCCCGGAGAGATGTGGCCCTGGAAGTACACCAGATCGCCGCCATCCTGTTCGTTGCGCGCACGGAAGAAATGGTTGAAACAGACATCATAGATCGTGGCGGAAGACTGGAAGGACGCCATGTGGCCGCCCAACTCAAGGTCTTTTTTAGACGCGCGCAGCACGGTCATGATGGCGTTCCAGCGGATAGCAGAACGAATGCGACGTTCCAGCTCCAGATTGCCCGGGTATTCCGGTTCGTCTTCAACGGCAATAGTGTTGATGTAATTACTGGCCCCTGCGCCTGCCGCGACTTTCACGCCGCCTTTACGAGCTTCAGAAAGCAGTTGGTCAATCAGATACTGAGCGCGCTCAACACCTTCTTCACGGATGACCGATTCGATCGCCTGTAGCCAGTCGCGAGTTTCGATCGGATCCACGTCATTTTGGAAACGTTCTGACATGGGGGTATTCCTTATCTATCTAATACGTTGAGTTATCTGGAACCTGTCCCATTAAACTTTCGTCAGAAAGCTTAATAAGACAGGTTCTGCGTTTAGTTGCCGCGCACATTTTTGCGCGTTATTCACAACATCTTCTGGTTAACGTTCTGCCAGAAAAAACTAATTCTTGCGCTGCTCCAGACGGCGTAAGGCGCGTTCACGACGGCTCTCCTCACGGCTTCTGTCCAGCATAATCTCTTCGATAAACGCCAGATGGCGGTGTGACGCTTCACGCGCTTCTTCTGGTTTTCCGGCCATAATGGCTTCAAATATACGGGTGCGATGCGTACTCACCAGCGGCAGCATCTCCCGACGCGCATACAGCAATTCGAAGTTCTGCCGCACGTTTTGCGCCAGCATCGGCTCCATACACCTTAGCAGATGAAGCAATACCACGTTGTGCGCCGCTTCGGTGACGGCGATTTGATACTGGAGCACGGCTTCGGACTCGGCATCCAGATCGCCGGACTCTTGCGCCAGCTCAATAGCGTGGTGCAGCTCGCGAATACGGTCTTTATCTTCGTCGGTGCTGCGCAGCGCCGCGTAATAAGCCGCAATGCCTTCCAGCGCATGGCGCGTTTCGAGCAGGTCAAACTGGGATTCAGGGTGATCGGAGAGCAGTTCCACCAGCGGGTCGCTAAAGCTCTGCCACAGGCTGCTCTGCACGAAGGTTCCGCCGCCCTGGCGACGAAGCAACAATCCCTTCGCTTCGAGACGTTGAATCGCCTCGCGCAAGGAGGGACGGGAGACGTCGAACTGTTTTGCCAGTTCACGTTCCGGTGGGAGTTTTTCTCCGGGACGCAATGTTCCCTCAAGGATTAAAAACTCCAGCTGCTGCTCGATCACATCGGAGAGTTTTGGTTGGCGGATTTTGCTGTAGGCCATGATTTCCTGTCTTAAGCCATTTGCCCGGAGTCAATTGGTCTTACCAATTTCATGTCTGTGACGCTAAAGTAACAAAGTATTCACCTTCTGTCCATACAGGTTTTGATTGAAATCAGTAAAGGAGGCACATTTTAACAATTTTACAGAAATCATGTTTCAAAACTGTAACTGTGCACAAATGTTAAATTTACCCACCAGGAGGTAGATTTAACGTATTTGAAACGATAAAAAATCTCATCTGAACCGATTCAACAGCAGATTAAATGCGTTTTTATGCATAAATAATGAATAAAAACAAATCAACCTTTGTAAGGGAAAATAAAAGGAGGTATTTACAAGTGCTTTCTTTTTACGCAACTCGTCATCACCCCTGCACAAAGCAGGTGCATTCGCGGTCACATACCATTATTCTGATCAAGACGAAAGAGTTGAAGTGACATTTAAAAAAACGAACCTGTAAATAAATTAATACAAAAAGCGGAATTGCAAACTTACACACGCACTACTGCATCGTTCAAAATAAGCGCGTTATAAATAAACCGCGCCCGATACACGAGGTTTTATGATGGACAGTCAGCAGCACGGCGAGCAGCTCAAGCGCGGCCTGAAAAACCGCCATATTCAGCTTATCGCATTGGGCGGCGCGATAGGGACAGGCTTGTTCCTGGGAAGCGCCTCCGTTATTCAGTCGGCGGGGCCAGGAATTATCCTGGGCTATGCGGTTGCAGGCTTTATTGCCTTTCTGATTATGCGCCAGCTGGGGGAGATGGTGGTTGAAGAACCGGTCGCCGGCTCTTTTAGCCACTTCGCCTATAAATACTGGGGCGGCTTTGCCGGATTCGCTTCCGGCTGGAACTACTGGGTGCTGTACGTATTAGTTGCCATGGCGGAACTGACCGCAGTGGGTAAATATATCCAGTTCTGGTATCCGGAGATCCCCACCTGGGCTTCTGCGGCAGCCTTCTTTGTGATTATTAACGCCATCAACCTGACCAACGTTAAAGTGTTCGGTGAGATGGAGTTTTGGTTCGCCATTATTAAAGTGATCGCCGTCATCGCTATGATTCTGTTCGGCGCGTGGTTACTCTTCAGCGATACCGCTGGTCCGCAAGCCACCGTGCGCAACCTGTGGGAACAGGGCGGCTTTCTGCCGCATGGCTGGACCGGGCTGGTGATGATGATGGCCATTATTATGTTTTCGTTCGGCGGACTGGAGCTGGTAGGGATCACCGCCGCTGAAGCCGATAACCCGGAACAGAGCATCCCCAAAGCCACCAATCAGGTTATCTATCGCATCCTGATTTTTTATATCGGCTCGCTGGCGGTTCTGCTTTCGCTGCTGCCATGGACGCGCGTCACCGCCGATACCAGCCCGTTTGTCCTTATCTTCCATGAGCTGGGCGATACGTTTGTCGCCAATGCGCTGAATATCGTGGTTCTCACCGCCGCGCTATCGGTTTATAACAGCTGCGTTTACTGCAACAGCCGTATGCTGTTCGGTCTGGCCCAGCAGGGAAATGCGCCGAAAGCGCTGCTGAACGTCGACAAACGCGGCGTGCCGGTGAGCTCCATTTTGGTTTCCGCCGTCGTGACGGCGTTGTGCGTGCTGCTCAACTACCTGGCCCCAGAGTCCGCATTCGGACTGCTGATGGCGCTGGTGGTCTCCGCGCTGGTCATTAACTGGGCGATGATTAGCCTTGCCCATATGATGTTCCGTCGCGCGAAACAGCAGCAGGGCGTGAACACCCGCTTCCCGGCCCTGTTTTATCCGTTCGGCAACGTTCTCTGTCTGCTGTTTATGGCGGCGGTATTGATCATTATGCTGATGACGCCAGGTATGGCGATCTCCGTGTGGCTGATTCCGGTATGGCTGCTCATCCTGGGCGTCGGCTACCTGTGTAAAGAAAAAACGGCAAAAACGGTGAAAGCCCACTGATCGTGGCGTTACTTTTCCGCCCTCCCCGTCCGGGGAGGGTGTTATCTGCCTCACAGTTTCCCACGTATAACCATTTTATCCATATCAGCGGCGTGATCCTGCTACGCAAATAAAAGCTCGCAGGCGAATAATTACCGCCATCATCTGATGGGGAGAAGTCTCAATGGATAAGGGCAGACTTTCGGTAAGAGAGAAAATCGGGTATGGCATGGGCGACGCCGGATGTAACATTATTTTTGGCGCTATCATGCTGTTTGTGAATTATTTTTATACGGATATTTTTGGTCTTGCCCCGGCGTTAGTCGGTGTTTTACTCCTTTCAGTACGCGTTATCGATGCCGTTACCGATCCGGTGATGGGCGCGCTTGCCGATCGTACCCAAAGTAAATATGGTCGTTTCCGCCCCTGGCTACTGTGGATTGCATTTCCCTACGCGCTGTTCAGCGTTCTGATGTTCACGACGCCGGACTGGGGCTATAACAGCAAAGTTGTCTATGCTTTCGTCACCTATTTTCTGCTTTCCGTGACCTACACCGCCATCAATATTCCCTATTGCTCACTGGGCGGCGTGATCACCAATGATCCAAAAGAGCGCGTGGCCTGTCAGGCTTATCGCTTCGTGTTAGTCGGCATCGCGACGCTGTTGCTATCGTTAACGCTATTGCCGATGGTGGACTGGTTTGGCGGCGGCGACAAAGCCAAAGGCTATCAGTTGGCGATGACCGTGCTGGCGATTATCGGCATGGGTATGTTTCTGTTCTGCTTTGCCAGCGTCCGCGAACGCGTTCGCCCTGCCATTCCGACGCACGATGATATGAAGAATGATTTCAAAGACGTGTGGAAAAACGATCAATGGGTACGCATTCTGCTATTGACCTTATGTAACGTCTGCCCGGGGTTTATCCGTATGGCGGCGACCATGTATTACGTCACCTGGGTGATGGGACAAAGCACCCATTTCGCTACGCTTTTTATTAGCCTTGGCGTGGTCGGTATGATGATCGGCAGTATGCTGGCAAAAGTCTTAACCGATCGCTGGTGTAAATTGAAGGTATTTTTCTGGACCAATATCGCGCTGGCGATTTTCTCCTGCGCGTTCTATTTCTTTGATCCGAAAGCTACCGTGATGATAGTGGCGCTCTACTTCCTGCTCAATATTCTGCATCAGATCCCTTCCCCGTTGCACTGGTCGCTGATGGCGGACGTCGATGATTACGGCGAATGGAAAACCGGCAAACGCATTACCGGTATTAGCTTCTCCGGTAATCTGTTCTTCCTGAAACTGGGCCTGGCGATTGCCGGGGCGATGGTCGGCTTTTTGCTCTCCTGGTACGGTTATGACGCCAGCGCCAAAGCGCAAAGCGCCTCGGCGATGAACGGTATTATGCTGTTGTTTACCGTTATCCCCGGCGTTGGCTATCTGATTACCGCAGGCGTGGTACGTCTGCTGAAAGTTGACCGTGAACTGATGAAAAAAATCCAGGACGATTTGGAAAAACGTCGCACTAATTACCGCGAATTGAGTGAGTTGCAGGAGCTCAAAGCCGCTGAAAGCGTAAGGAAAGCCTGATGGCAAACTGGCCAAACCCGTTTATTGAACAACGTGCCGATCCGTTTATTTTACGCGACGGCAGCGATTACTACTTTATTGCCTCCGTACCGGAATATGACAGGCTGGAAATCCGCCGGGCTGATTCGCTGGAAGGGTTGCGCGCCGCCGACCCCGTTGTCGTCTGGCGCAAACCGGAAAGCGGCCCGATGAGCCAGCTCATCTGGGCACCGGAAATGCACCGCATCAACGGCAAGTGGTACATCTATTTTGCCGCTACCCATACTCAAGCGCTTGATAAGCTGGGAATGTTCCAGCACCGCATGTTTGCCCTGGAGTGCGCCGATGCCGACCCACTCACCGGCAAGTGGACGGAGAAAGGTCAAATTAAAACATCGTTTGATACCTTCGCCCTCGATGCCACCACTTTTTATCATCAGGGAAAGCAGTGGTATCTGTGGGCGCAAAAAGCGCCGGATATTGCCGGTAACTCAAATATTTATCTGGCTGAACTGGAAAATCCGTGGACGATTAAAGGCGAGCCGGTAAGGCTCAGTAAGCCAGAGTACGACTGGGAGTGTCGGGGTTTTTGGGTTAACGAAGGTCCGGCCGTCGTGGTGCATGGCGACAAGCTGTTTATCAGCTATTCGGCCAGCGCCACCGATGAAAACTACTGTATGGGATTACTGTGGATTAACGTAAACGACGATCCGCGCGATCCGGCCAACTGGCATAAATCACCGCGCCCGGTCTTTACCACCAGCTATGAAAATCGCCAGTATGGGCCGGGACACAACAGCTTTACGCAAACGCCGGAAGGTGAAGATGTACTGGTGTACCACGCGAGAAATTACACCGAAATTGAAGGCGATCCGTTGTACGATCCCAACCGCCATACGCGTCTGAAACGGGTGCACTGGGACGAAAACGGGATGCCTGATTTTGGCGTGCCGCCAGCCGATACGATCTAAGCCGTTGCACTGCCCGGTGGCGCTAACGCTTACCGGGCCTACAGATTTTTCCATTGTAGGCAGCATAAGCGTTAGCGCCATCGGCACAACGCTACACTAATGCCCCATAAATGGTGAGCAACGCAATAATCACCACCACCACAAACGAGGCCTTCTTCGCCATCGACACCGCCGCTTTGGGGGTTTCTACTTTGTCAGTATGCGGTTCACGCGCCAGTGAGAACTGCGCCAGACGTGTGAGCACCTGATACTGCGAAGTATGCAGATCCGCCAGCGAGGCAAACCAGGCCGGCAACGCTTTCTCGCCATGCCCCAGTAATGCATACACTACGCCCGCCAGACGTACCGGAATCCAGTCCAGCACATGAAGAATAGCGTCAATGCCGGATTGCAAACGTTGGTGCGGCGTCTGATAGCGCGCCAGCCAGGTCTGCCAGGCCCGTAAAAACGCATAGCCCACCAGCGTTACCGGCCCCCATGGACCGCCAACGATAAACCAAAATAGCGGTGCGAGGTAAAAACGGAAATTTATCCATAACAACGCATTTTGCAGCTCACGCAAAAATTCACGCTCATTACAATCCGGCGGCACGCCGTGAATCAGCGTAAGCTCGCTGGCCATCGCCTCGCAAGGATGCGGATCGTTACGGGACGCCGCTTTCAGCCAGGCGTGATAATGTACTCGCACTTTGCCCGCGCCGATACACAGCACGCCCAGGAGAATCCACACCACCAGCGTCGGTACGTTAAATAGCAGCCCTTTTAACGCCTGGAGCAGTAGAAAAGTCACCACCATCGCGATCGCCGTCATTCCCATCGTGCGCAACATCGAAAAATGCGTAATCCGACGGAATAGCGCCTCCAGCCGATGATCGAGCTGCCAGTGCTCGCCCAGCTTAAACAGGCGCTCGACAATCAGCACCAGTAATGTCGTAAACAGCGTCATTTCATCTCCTTGTGCGACGAGAGGGCTACCAAAGCGCGAAAACGCGGCCAGTCAAAGGCAGGGCCAGGGTCCGTTTTGCGGTCAGGCGCAATGTTGCAGTGTCCGGTCATATTGTCGGCGATCGCCGGATAGCAAGCGATAAGCGTGCGCGTCACGGCGGCTAGCTGCTGATACTGCGCATCGGTATAAGCCAGCGTATCCGTCCCCTCCAGCTCAATACCAATGGAGAAATCATTACAACGTTCCCGCCCCTGATAGTTTGATACGCCCGCATGCCACGCACGCTTATCAAAAGGCACATACTGGACGATTTCACCGTCGCGACGAATCAGACAATGGGCCGAAACACGAAGATGAGCGATTTCTGCAAAAAAAAGATGGGCGTCTGGATCTATCGTTCCGGTGAATAATGCATCGATCCACGGACCGCCAAATTCGCCGGGGGGCAGGCTAATATTATGCACCACCAGCAAGGACGGTTTTTCGTCATCCGGACGGCAATCATAATGCGGAGAAGGGACGCGTCGCGCCTCTACCAACCAACCCTTATCTGGCAACATGCGGAGTCTCCTTTTGAGTGGTGCTTATAGCTGCTTCAGAGTAGCATGTTTCTACCTTATGATTCGTTAGCAATTTGGAGTTTTATCATGCCGCCTCGCCGTTATAACCCAGACGACCGACGTGACGCGCTACTGGAACGCATTAATCTCGATATCCCTGCCACCGTTGCTCAGGCGCTGCGTGAAGATTTAGGTGGAGAAGTCGATGCTGGCAACGATATCACCGCGCAACTTTTGCCGGCAGATACGCAAGCCCATGCCACGGTGATCACTCGTGAAGACGGCGTTTTCTGCGGCAAGCGCTGGGTTGAAGAGGTCTTCATCCAACTGGCGGGCGATGATGTGCGCCTCACCTGGCATGTCGATGACGGCGACGCCATTCACGCTAACCAAACAGTGTTTGAACTGAACGGCCCCGCTCGCGTATTGCTGACCGGCGAGCGCACGGCGCTAAACTTTGTCCAGACCCTTTCCGGCGTCGCCAGTGAAGTACGCCGCTACGTTGGACTGCTGGCTGGCACCCAAACCCAGTTGCTCGACACGCGTAAAACGCTGCCGGGTCTGCGCACCGCGCTCAAATATGCAGTTTTATGCGGCGGCGGCGCCAATCATCGTCTGGGCCTCACTGACGCGTTCCTGATTAAAGAAAACCATATCATCGCCTCCGGTTCTGTTCGTCAGGCGGTGGAAAAAGCGTTCTGGCTCCATCCGGACGTGCCGGTAGAAGTCGAGGTCGAAAATCTGGATGAACTGGACGATGCGCTGAAAGCAGGCGCGGATATTATCATGCTGGATAATTTCAACACCGACCAGATGCGCGAGGCGGTGAAACGCGTCAACGGCCAGGCGCGGCTGGAAGTATCCGGCAACGTCACCGCGGAAACCTTACGCGAATTTGCTGAAACCGGGGTGGATTTCATCTCCGTTGGCGCGCTGACCAAGCACGTACGCGCGCTCGATCTCTCCATGCGTTTTCGCTGATCCTCTCCACCCGATGGCGCTGCGCCGTCGGGTCTATAAATCACCTGTCCGTAGATCCGCGTCGTGATTCGGTAAAATATTCGTAGCGCCTCGCAATAACGTTGCCGTGTCATGTAACGCAGCGAAAATCTTCAGAATCCGCCTTCCCGTTTTACCTTTTGCCGCTCGCCCGCTCTTCCCGCGTTTGCCACAGTAGCGCCAGCTAACTCAAGGAGCGAACAATGGAAAAACAACGCGGTTTCACGCTTATCGAACTGATGGTCGTTATTGGCATCATCGCCATTTTAAGCGCCATTGGCATTCCGGCTTACCAGAACTATCTGCGTAAAGCGGCGCTGACGGATATGTTGCAAACGTTTGTCCCCTACCGTACCGCCGTCGAACTCTGCGCTCTGGAACATGGTGGGACGAGCACATGCGATGCGGGCGTCAACGGTATCCCCTCGCCCATCATCACCCGTTATGTTTCGGGCATGAGCGTGGAAAAAGGCGTCATCACGCTTACCGGCCAAGAGAGTCTGAGCGGGCTTAGCGTCATCATGACGCCCGCCTGGGACAATGCTAACGGCATTACCGGCTGGACGCGTAACTGCAATATTCAAAGCGACAGCGCGTTACAACAGGCTTGTGAAGATGTCTTCCGTTTTGACGCCAACTAAGGAGACAAGATGAAAGACGCTCAGCTCAACACCTTGTGTCAACGTCATCAGGCTGTACTGATCAATAGCGCCAGCAACAGTATCACTGTTGCGGTGGTCGACGCGCCCTCTAATGCGTTACTGGACGCTCTGCATTTCGCCACGCAAAAACAGATTGATATTGTGTGCTGGACTCGCCAGCAAATGGAAAATCATCGGCATAAGCCGGATCAGGCCCCCTCGGCAAACGCCGCGAAAGGCGGAGAAACCGCGGCCCAGCTTCTCAATCAGACATTACGCTCGGCGATGGCGAAACGCGCCTCTGATATCCATCTCGAACCAGGCGCCAGCCGCTACCGGATAAGGCTCCGCATCGATGGCGTTCTTCATATTCTGCAGGACATCGCCAAAGAGACGGGGCTTGCGCTGACGGCCAGATTGAAAGTCCTGGGAAATTTGGACATCGCTGAACATCGGCTGCCGCAGGACGGGCAATTTACCGTTGACCTGGCGGGCGACAGCATCTCTTTTCGTATCGCCACGCTTCCCTGTAAAGAAGGCGAAAAAGTCGTCTTACGGTTGTTGCATCAGGTTGAACAAACGCTGGATCTGGACACGCTGGGCATGTACGGGGCACAACTTACCGCTTTTAGACAAGCCCTACAGCAACCTCAGGGGCTGGTACTGGTGACTGGCCCCACCGGTAGCGGAAAAACAGTCACGCTATACAGCGCGCTACAAACCCGGAATATGCCGGGTATCAACCTCTGTAGCGTTGAGGATCCGATAGAAATTCCACTGGATGGGATTAACCAAACGCAGATCCATCCCCGCGCCGGGCTCACCTTTCAAAATGTGCTGCGCGCGCTTTTACGCCAGGATCCTGACATCATCATGGTAGGTGAAATTCGTGACGGCGACACCGCAGAAATCACCATTAAGGCGGCACAAACGGGCCATCTGGTACTTTCCACGCTCCATACGAACTCCACCAGCGAAACCCTGATACGTTTGCAGCAAATGGGCGTAGCACGCTGGATGATCTCATCGGCGCTTACGCTGGTGGTAGCGCAACGCCTGGTAAGGAAGCTTTGCCCGCACTGCAAACAGCGTCTGAGCGATCCCGTGGTGCTATCGCCCAATCTTTGGCCCAGCGCGCTACCGCGCTGGCAGGCAAGCGGCTGTCAGCATTGCTACCACGGCTTTTATGGCCGAACCGCGTTATTCGAAGTGTTAACCGTTACCCCGGCATTACGTCAGTTAATTGCGAGCGGCGCATCGGCGCAAGCACTGGAAGCCCACCTCCAACAGACCGGTACAGGGACGCTTTTTGAAAATGGCTGTCGCGCCGTTGAGCAAGGCATGACGTCCTTTGAAGAGATACTGCGCGTTCTGGGAATGCCCCATGAGCGTTAAACAGCTCTGGCGCTGGCAAGGCGTTAACGATAAAGGTCAACTGGAACAAGACGTTGTATGGGTGGACAATCGTCTGGCGCTGATCATCACCCTGCAACATCAGCGCATTATGCCGCTTCGCATCAAGCGCATGGGCGTTAACGCCGCACTGTGGAAAGAAGAGCAAAGCGCTGAAATTATTCATCAGTTGGCCACGCTCATTCATGCCGGGCTGACGCTTTCTGAAGGGCTGGAACTCCTTGCGCAACAGCATCCCCACCGACAATGGCAAGCGCTGTTGCGCACGCTGGCTCACGAGCTTGAACAGGGCGTCCCTTTTTCCAGCGCATTAGTCTCCTGGCCGCAGGTATTTCCGCCGCTCTACCAGACGATGATCCGCACCGGAGAACTGACCGGCAAACTGGCCGACTGCTGCTTTGAACTGGCTCGTCAGCAAAAAGCGCAACGGCAGATTACGGTTAGCGTGAAAAAGGCGCTACGCTATCCCGTCATTATTCTGACAATGGCCGCCCTGGTCGTTTTCGCCATGCTGCACTTTGTCCTGCCGGAATTTGCCGCCATTTACCGTAGCTTCAATACCCCGCTCCCTCTTCTGACGCGCGGTATTATCGCGATAGCGCAATGGGGGGCGGCATGGGGTTGGCTCATCTTGTTCCTGACGATGCTCATTGCTATCGCTCACCGCAGGGTAAAACAAAAACCGTCCTGGCAAGCGCAGCGGCAGCGTCTTCTGCTACGGCTTCCCGTTATGGGTCGCCTGATAAGAGGCCAGAAACTAGCGCAAATATTCACCGTACTGGCATTAACCCAAAGCGCAGGCATTCCTTTTCTTCAGGGACTGGAAAGCGCTATCGAGAGTCTCGGCTGCCCTTACTGGTCACAGCGTTTAACTCAGGTACATCAGGAGATCGCCGCGGGCAATCCGGTCTGGTTGGCGCTAAAAAATACCCAGGAATTTAGTCCGCTATGCCTGCAACTGGTCAGAACGGGCGAAGCGTCCGGTTCACTCGATATCATGCTGCATAACCTTGCCCGTCACCACAGTGAAACTACGCTGGCGCTGGCCGATAATCTGGCGTCGCTGTTGGAACCGGCGTTATTGATCATCACCGGTTTAATTATCGGTACGCTGGTGGTGGCGATGTATTTGCCGATTTTTCATCTGGGAGACGCGATGAGCGGGATGGGATAAGGCTGGCGCACATTTACGCCAGCCAGAATATTAGAGGCTATTGAAAATGCGGTTTTCTTGTTCCTGCACCCGAATAAAGGTGGTGCGTTTGGTCAACTCTTTCAGGCGAGACGCGCCGACATAAGTGCAGGCTGAGCGCAAACCGCCCAGGATATCGCGGGCGGTATTGCCCACCGGCCCACGCAGCGGCAATTTAACCGTTTTACCTTCTGCCGCGCGGTATTTCGCGACGCCGCCGACATGACGGTTCATCGCAGATTCCGAACTCATGCCATAGAACAGCATAAACTTCTCGCCGTTCTCTTCTACCACGCTGCCGCCGCTCTCTTCGTGACCCGCCAGCATACCGCCCAACATAACGAAATCCGCGCCGCCGCCGAAGGCTTTTGCTACGTCGCCTGGCATGGTGCAGCCGCCATCGCTGACGATCATGCCGCCCAGGCCATGCGCCGCGTCAGCACATTCGATAACCGCCGACAGTTGCGGATAACCGACGCCGGTTTTTACGCGCGTCGTGCATACGGAACCGGGACCAATTCCCACTTTCACGATATCGGCGCCGGAGAGGATAAGCTCTTCGCACATCTCGCCCGTTACCACATTGCCTGCGCAGATTGTTTTTGTCGGCCATGCTTCACGCGCTTTCGCGACGAACTGCACAAAATGTTCTGAATAGCCATTGGCCACATCAATACAGACAAAGTTCAGCGCAGGATCCAGCGCCAGAATCTGCACGGTTTTTTCGAAATCAGCATCAGAGGTCCCGGTGGAAACCATCACATGCTTCAGAACATCAGCCGAAGCCGTGTTGATAAAAGCTGCCCACTCTTCAACGGTATAATGTTTATGTACAGCAGTCAGAATATCAAACCCGGCCAATGCTTGCGCCATTTCAAACGTCCCGACGGTATCCATATTGGCCGCAATAATCGGTACGCCAGACCAGGTCTGACCTGAGTGTTTAAAGGTGAATTGACGTTCCAGTTCGACATCGGAACGGCTTTTGAGGGTAGAACGTTTAGGACGGATAAGAACGTCTTTGAAACCTAACTTCAGATCTTCTTCAATACGCATGTGCGGATTCCTGGGGTTAATGGCGAAAAATCGAAACTCACAACTCCAGTGACGCTATCATACGCACTAATCATGGCCGTACAAGACTGCGAAATTCTCTTTTTTTACGTTACAATCCCATAAATTTACCTGGCGAATAGTAGGTTAATGCTCAGAGCGCATCGTCTTTGTATGTTTAAAATTTAACCTTTTGATTATCAAACTAAAATTCCGGAAGCTGGAGATATGAGGTATACCGTAGCCTTAACCGGCGGTATTGGCAGCGGTAAAAGTACCGTCGCTGATGCCTTCGCTGACCTCGGAATAACCGTCATCGACGCGGATATTATCGCGCGCCAGATGGTTGAGCCAGGGCAGCCCGCCCTGAACGCAATAGCGGAACATTTTGGTTCTGAACTTATCGCCGCCGACGGCACGTTACGTCGCCGGGCGCTGCGTGAGCGTATTTTTTCGCATCCGGAAGAAAAAGCCTGGCTTAACGCTCTGCTTCATCCCTTAATTCAGCAGGAAACCCAACGACAGTTTCAACAGGCTACGTCGCCCTATGTGTTATGGGTTGTGCCTCTGCTGGTTGAAAACAAGCTGTATCAAAAAGCCAACCGCGTACTGGTGGTTGACGTGACGCCTGAAACGCAGCTTATGCGCACAATGCAGCGTGATGATGTTACGCGCGAGCATGTTGAACACATTCTCGCTGCGCAGGCGACGCGTGAAGCGCGCCTTGCCGTGGCGGACGATGTTATTGATAATAACGGCGCACCGGATGCTATCGCATCAGATGTGGCCCGCCTGCACGCCAGTTATCTTAAGCTCGCGTCGCAGTTTGTCTCACAGGAAAAACCGTAATGCACACCCAGGTCCTATTTGAACACCCTCTCAATGAGAAGATGCGTACGTGGCTGCGCATAGAGTTTTTGATCCAACAGCTCTCCATCAACCTGCCAATTGCAGACCATGCTGGCGCACTGCATTTTTTCCGTAACATCAGCGATCTACTGGATGTGTTCGAACGGGGCGAAGTCCGTACCGAACTGCTGAAAGAACTGGAGCGCCAGCAGCGTAAATTACAGGCCTGGGTTGAGGTTCCCGGCGTCGATCAAGACCGTATTGAAGCCCTGCGCCAGCAGTTAAAATCCGCGGGCAGCGTGCTGATCTCCGCCCCGAGGATTGGCCAGCAGCTACGCGAAGATCGCTTGATTGCCCTTGTGCGTCAACGCCTAAGTATTCCTGGCGGCTGTTGCAGTTTCGATTTACCCACTCTGCATATCTGGTTGCACCTACAACAGGCGCAGCGCGACGCCCAGATTGAAAGCTGGCTTGCCAGCCTGAATCCCCTCACCCAGGCGCTGACTTTGGTACTTGATCTGATCCGAAATTCAGCGCCTTTCCGTAAGCAAACCAGCCTGAACGGTTTTTATCAGGATAACGGGGACGACGCCGATTTGCTGCGTCTTATGCTGACGCTCGATTCACAACTTTATCCGCAAATTTCCGGCCATAAGAGCCGTTTTGCCATTCGCTTTATGCCGCTGGATAGTGAAAATGGTCTGGTGCCGGAGCGTCTTGATTTTGAACTGGCCTGTTGCTAAGGAGTAAAAATGTCTGACGTGACCGTCGTAAACTGTCCGACCTGCGGTAAACCGGTCGTCTGGGGGGAAATTAGCCCCTTCCGTCCATTTTGTTCTAAACGCTGTCAGTTAATTGATTTGGGCGAATGGGCCGCCGAAGAGAAACGAATCGCCAGCAGCGGCGACCAGTCTGATAGCGACGACTGGAGCGAAGAGCGCTAACAGTGATGGCTCTGTTGAGACGGCAATATCGCCTTATGACAAAAATAATCAATAAATACGCGTAGTTTTGGCGCCATATGCGCGCGGCCGGGATAATACCAATAAAATCGGCGAGATTAGGCTATAACAGAAACGTAGCCGCCACTGCGCCAGAAAACCCTGGCGCGTTATCACTGACCCTAAGCCCGCAGGAGCTGACGGCAATTGAGGCGGTTTTTCCTCACGACGCCGCGGCCGGCCCCCGCTACTGGCCGGAAATTATGTCGACATTAAATCGCTAATAAGATCGATGGGGATCGTGTTGCGATCCCCCACTAAGGCGCAAATTGGCGTAATTTACGAATAATCGGTTCATTGGCCGGTGGAAAATCGTCCGTATTCAACGCGTTTTGCGCGATCCACCGTCCCGGCTGTCCTTCTTTCCCCCACGGTTCGCCCTCCCAGCGTTCAACCAGCCAAAACCACAGCGTAATGTGTCTATCCGGGAATTGATATTCCAGAGTGTCGAATAATGTCACCTGTGTTGGCGTAATCCCCACCTCTTCCTGTAGCTCCCGGATCAACGCCTGCTCAGGTGTTTCGTCGGCTTCAATTTTTCCGCCGGGAAATTCCAGCTTGTTCGCCATATGCGCATCCGCGGCGCGTCGGGTAATAAAAATTTCGTCGTTCGGGTTGCGGATAATCCCAACCGCGATTTGCAGTTTTTTCATCTTGTTGCATCCATAAAAAAGGCGCAGTCGCCTGCGCCTTTTTATCTGTGTTCAATGCCAGGCCGAATAAGCGTAGCGCCCTTCGGCAATAATGCCAGCACCGGCCTGATGGCAACACATCATGTCTTATCAGGCCGGTAAGTTTATCGCATTAGCTCAGGCGACCGTGACACTGTTTGTATTTCTTACCGGAACCACAAGGGCAAGGATCGTTACGTCCAATCTTACGTTCGCCGGTTTGGGCGGCCAGATCGGCAGCCACGGCGGCATCGTCATCCTGATGGCTTAACTGCTGCATCTGCGCCAGGCGCTCCGCCTCTTCGCGACGCTGCATTTCCATCGCTTCGACCTCTTCCGGCATACGTACCTGGACTTTGCTCAGGGTACTGATCACTTCATATTTCAGCGATTCCAGCATCGCGGCGAACATAGCGAAGGATTCGCGCTTGTATTCCTGCTTCGGATCTTTTTGCGCATAGCCGCGCAGATGAATACCCTGACGCAGGTAATCCATCGCCGCCAGGTGCTCTTTCCACAGGGAATCGAGCGTTTGCAGCATCACGCCTTTTTCGAAATGACGCATCATTTCAGCGCCAACCACCTCTTCTTTACGCTGATACAATTCGATAGACTGCGCCAGGATGCGCTCACGCAGCGTCTCCTCATGCAGCTCCGGCTCTTTATCCAGCCATTCGGCAATCGGCAGCTCCAGGTCGAAGTCGTTTTTCAGGCGTTCCTGCAAACCCGGGATGTCCCACATCTCTTCCAGCGACTGCGGCGGAATGTAGGCGTCGATAGTCGCCTTAAAGACATCTTCGCGAATGCTGTTAATGGTGTCGCTCACGTCAGACACATCCAGCAGTTCGTTACGCTGGGTATAAATTGCACGGCGCTGATCGTTCGCCACATCATCATATTCCAGCAGTTGCTTACGAATATCGAAGTTACGGCTTTCTACTTTACGCTGCGCGTTAGCGATAGCTTTCGTCACCCACGGGTGCTCAATCGCTTCGCCCGGCTTCATCCCCAGTTTACGCATCATACCGGAGACACGATCGGAGGCGAAAATACGCATCAGCGCATCTTCCATCGACAGGTAGAAACGGGAAGAACCCGGATCGCCCTGGCGACCGGAACGGCCACGCAGCTGGTTGTCGATACGGCGGGATTCATGGCGCTCGGTGCCAATGATATGCAGACCGCCGGCAGCCAGAACCGCGTCATGGCGTACCTGCCAGTCCGCTTTAATCTGCGCAATCTGTTCTTCCGTCGGCGCTTCCAGCGCGGCGACTTCCGCCTGCCAGCTACCGCCCAGCATAATATCGGTACCACGCCCCGCCATGTTGGTAGCGATAGTGACCGCCGCTGGATAACCAGCCTGCGCAACGATGCCTGCTTCGTTGGCGTGGAATTTTGCGTTCAGGACGTTATGTTTGATGCCCGCTTTGGTCAGCTCTCTGGAAACCACTTCAGATTTCTCGATAGAAATCGTCCCGACCAGCACTGGCTGACCGTTCGCGGTACGCTCTTTAATATCTTCGATAATGGCCTGGATTTTTTCCGCTTCGGTCATGTACACCAGATCCGGCAAATCTTTACGGATCATCGGACGGTTGGTCGGAACAACGACGGTGTCCAGCTTATAGATAGAGCTAAATTCGAAGGCTTCAGTATCCGCCGTACCGGTCATACCGGCCAGCTTTTCATACAGACGGAAGTAGTTCTGGAAGGTGATAGACGCCAGCGTCTGGTTTTCATTCTGAATTTCAACGCCTTCTTTCGCTTCTACCGCCTGGTGCAGACCGTCAGACCAGCGACGCCCCTGCATGGTACGACCGGTATGTTCATCAACAATGATGACTTCACCGTCTTTCACAATGTAATCCACGTCACGGGTAAACAGCGCGTGCGCGCGCAGCGCGGCGGTGACGTGATGCATCAACATAATATTGCCAGGCGAGTAGAGCGACTCGCCTTCATCCATAATGCCTTCTTGCACCAGTAGCTCTTCAATCAGCACCAGACCGCGTTCGGTCAGGTTAACCTGGCGCGCTTTCTCATCAACGGAGAAGTGGCCTTCGCCCTGGAAAGTGTCAGAATCTTCTTTCTCCTGACGAATCAGGTGCGGAATGATTTTGTTCACTTTTTTGTACATTTCCGAGCTATCTTCCGCCGGGCCGGAAATAATCAGCGGCGTACGCGCTTCATCGATCAGGATGGAGTCGACCTCATCCACCAGCGCATAATGCAGTTTACGCTGCACGCGCTCTTCCGGGCTGAATGCCATGTTGTCGCGCAGGTAGTCAAAACCGTATTCGTTGTTAGTGCCGTAAGTGATGTCAGCAGCGTAAGCTTCACGTTTGGCTGGCGCAGGCATACCTGGCAGGTTGATACCAACGGACATGCCGAGGAATTCGAATAGCGGACGGTTGTTTTCGGCGTCACGCTGCGCCAGATAGTCGTTCACGGTTACCACATGAACGCCTTTACCGGACAGCGCGTTCAGGTAGGCTGGCAGCGTTGCGGTCAGCGTTTTACCTTCACCAGTACGCATTTCGGCGATACAGCGATCGTTGAGCACCATACCACCCAATAGCTGAACGTCGAAGTGACGCATCCCAAAGACGCGTTTACTGGCTTCACGCACTACCGCGAACGCTTCCGGAATCAGGCTCTCTACGCTTTCGCCTTTTTCAATACGGGCGCGAAATTCGTTGGTTTTCGCTTTCAGTTCGTCATCGGAGAGTTTTTCCATCTCCGGTTCCATCGCATTAATAAGGCTGACGGCCTTACGCATACGACGCAGCGTACGATCGTTACGGCTACCGAATACTTTGGTTAATAATTTGATTAGCATAATAAAGTCTCAAATGCCCCGCGCCGCGGAGCTACAAATAAAGTAAAAGGGTCTTTTTTCGTTAGCTGAGACGTTGCGGACCGGCGCGGATACCCTGCGCCTGACTTATCCAGGCCGGGATGCTAAATGCGGTTTGTGGCGCAAAATACGCCAGGGAGAGGCGGCGAACAATCGCCGGCGGCGTGCCCTCCTGCGTGAGCATCGCGCTGAGCGTATTCAGTAAGGCGATATGATGCGCCTGTAATGGCGACGGCGCGTCGGCAACGGGCAGCGTTTGCGGCGCCATTGCAAAAGAAAGGTGGCGAATCACCGTGCGAATAGCGTGCTGATGCCAGTAATCTACGGTGAAATTGGGACGACGGTTAGAGGCTTCTAACAGCGCAAGATGGCTAAAGTTAACTTTAGACGCGGTGCTGGCGGTCGTCCTTGCAGGCGTATTGGTTTCGGCGGCGTTACTGAGCGCGGGCAAACCAAAACTCGCCGCGACCATCCCTAATAAGAGATGCGGCCAGAAGTATCGTCTGCCTAACTGTCGCCAGCGCGTCAGTATTCCACTCACGTCATTGCCACCTGATATGCCCCTCATGGGCTTACGGAATCAAAACAATTTGCGCACAAATCTTATCATTAAAGCGTACGCGCTACAGCAGTAATGACGAGAAGCTAAGGTGAAAATCGGCTAAGAAAACAGCGAACGCGCCGTGTTTCCATTTAACCCTGTCAAAATGGCTGTATTAAGGAAAGCGCAGATAAAGGATAGTAAAAAAAACGACTGGCTCGCCTGGCCGGAGAGAGTGCCAGGTTAACCAGTCGAATTTTATACGACAGCGTATGTCGTTATGCCAGTACCGTCGAAGGCGCTTTGAAAGCCAACGGCAGTTCTGCGTCGTCCTGGAAGGTCACAAATTCCCAGGCTTCCTGTTTTGCCAGGACTGCCTGTAACAATTTGTTATTCAATGCGTGACCGGATTTATACGCGGTAAACGCACCAATAATATTGTGACCACACATGAACAAGTCACCGATCGCGTCGAGCATTTTGTGACGAACGAATTCATCTTCAAAACGCAGGCCGTCTTCGTTCAATACGCGATAATCGTCAACAACGATGGCACAATCGAAGCTGCCGCCCAGGCACAGGCCGCGGGACTGCAGATATTCAATATCGCGCATAAAACCGAAGGTACGCGCACGGCTGATCTGGCGCATGAACGCATCCGCAGAGAAGTTCATCGCGTAGCGCTGGCTGCTGGAATCGATCGCCGGATGGTTAAAGTCGATGGTGAAATCCAACGTAAAACCATTGTACGGTCTGAATTCAGCCCATTTATCGCCATCTTCAACCCGAACAGTCTCTTTGATGCGTACGAATTTTTTGGCGCAGTTCAGTTCATCAATACCGGCATCAAGCAGCAGGTAGACAAACGGAGCGGCACTGCCATCCATGATCGGGATTTCCGGGGCATTAACCTCAATAACGATGTTATCGATACCTAAGCCCGCCAGAGCAGCGTTCAGGTGCTCAACGGTTGAAATCCGTACATCATGCTCATTCACCAGACACGTACAGAGCATGGTATCACGCACAGATTTGGCATCGGCCGGGAAATCTACCGGTGGATTCAAGTCGGTGCGACGATAGATGACCCCGGTATTGGCCGGCGCAGGGCGTAATGTCAGGGTGACTTTTTTGCCGGTGTGTAAACCGACGCCAGTCGCCTGAACGATACGTTTAAGTGTCCTTTGTTTGATCATCGTATAATCTCGCCAAATTACCTATCCAACCGAAGTGTACTATACATTCGGCGGGCCAGTTTAGCACAAAGAGCCCAGAATCCCAAATTCCAGCTAATTCTTAATCAGCTTGCTTACGCAGGAATGCGGGGATATCCAGATAATCCGGCTCTTTCGCCGCCTGTGGTGTATTGTCGTTAACCACTTTCGCGACCGTTTTTTGCTCCTGCGTCAGCGGCGCCATACCGTGCTGCTGATAACGATCCAACACCGGCTGCTGCACCTGTTTATTGGTGACCAGAGTGATTTCCGGACGCTTGTCCATACCAATTCCAGTGGCAACAACGGTCACGCGCAGTTCGTCGTTCATATCCGGGTCCAGAGAGGTACCGATAACCACGGTGGCGTTATCCGACGCAAACGCGCGAATGGTGTTACCGACGGTTTCGAACTCATCCAGACGCAGGTCGAAGCCCGCCGTAATGTTGACCAACACGCCGCGCGCGCCGGACAGGTCGATATCTTCCAGCAGCGGAGAAGAAATAGCCATTTCAGCCGCTTCTTCCGCACGGTCTTCACCGCTCGCCACGCCGGAGCCCATCATTGCGTAGCCCATTTCAGACATCACGGTACGCACGTCAGCAAAGTCGACGTTCATCAGGCCCGGGCGGGTGATCAGCTCTGCGATGCCCTGAACCGCGCCTTTCAGCACGTCGTTAGCCGCGCCGAACGCGTCGAGCAGGGAGATACCACGGCCCAGCACTTTCAGCAGCTTGTCGTTCGGGATGGTGATCAACGAGTCCACATGCTTGGACAGCTCGGTGATACCCTGCTCCGCAAATGCCATGCGCTTTTTGCCTTCAAAATTGAAAGGCTTAGTCACCACGGCAACGGTCAGAATACCTAAATCTTTTGCCACTTCAGCAACCACTGGCGCCGCGCCGGTTCCGGTACCGCCGCCCATGCCTGCCGCGATAAATACCATGTCTGCGCCTTCAAGCGCCGCACGCAGCGCTTCACGGTCTTCGTCCGCCGCGTTACGACCGACTTCCGGGTTAGCGCCGGCGCCCAGACCTTTGGTAATGCCGCTACCAATTTGAATGGTCTGGCCAACCGCCGTTTTACGCAACGCCTGAGCGTCGGTATTCACCGCGAAGAATTCAACACCTTCGATGCGCTCGCGCACCATGTGTTCAACAGCGTTACCGCCGCCACCACCGACGCCGATGACTTTAATCACCGCGTCGTTGGTTAGTTCCATAGGTTCAAACATAATCTCTCTCCGTCATGTGCCTGTCGCCTGAGGCCGTAATATCTGGCGGCCTCATAAAAATTAAAACTCTTTTCGCAGCCAGCTATTAAGTCGCTTGATCCACGAGCCAACTGATGCCGTAACACGTTTTTCCACTTCTGCTTCACCGTTTAAGTGGGACTCTTTCCCGTAGTGAAGCAAGCCCACCGCCGTTGAGTAATACGGCTCCTGGGCATAATCCGTCAGACCGGTAATATTCAGCGGCGCGCCGATACGCACCTGCGTATGAAACACGCGCTGAGCGCAAGCAGCAAGCCCTTCGATTTGCGCCGCGCCGCCGGTTAACACAATCCCCGCCGCCAGGTGATGTTTTACCCCTTGTTGGCGAAGCTGTTCCTGTAATTGCAATATCTCTTCGTTGACCAGATTGAGCAGCTCGGTGTAACGCGGCTCAATCACTTCCGCCAGCGTCTGACGTTGCAGGCTGCGCGGCGGACGCCCGCCTACGCTCGGTACTTCAACGCTCTCGTCTTTACCGACGATGGAACCCAGCGCGCAACCGTGGCGGACTTTAATGGCTTCAGCATCGCTCGGCGGCGTACCAAAGGCATAAGCGATATCGCTGGTCACCACGTTCCCCGCGTAAGGGATCACTTTGGTATGACGCAGCGCGCCGCCAGTATAAACGGCGATATCCATTGTACCACCGCCGATATCCACGACACAGACGCCCAGTTCACGTTCATCTTCCGTTAACACGGAATAACTGGCCGCCAGTCCGGCAAATATCAGTTGGTCAACTTTCAGACCACAACGTTCAACAGCTTTGACAATGTTTTTTGCCATATCGTTGTGGCAGGTAATCAAATGTACTTTCGCCTGCATACGCACGCCGGAAAGACCGACCGGATTTTTAATGCCTTCCTGGTAGTCAATGGCGTACTCCTGAGGAATCACATGCAGCACGCGATGTTCATCGCGCACGCGCACTGACTTCGCAGTATGCACGACGTTTTCCACATCTTCTTGCGTCACTTCCTCTTCGGAAATGGGTACCATACCAATTTCATTCTGACAGCTAATATGTTTGCCGGAAAGCGCCAGATATACCGAGGAGATCTGGCAATCAGCCATCAATTCCGCCTGGTCAATGGCGCGCTGAACGCATTTCACCACTGACTCAAGGTCATTCACCCCGCCTTTATCCATACCCCGCGATGGGCAACTGCCCACGCCAATGATATTGACCATACCGTCGGGCAGAACTTCCCCTACTAAAGCGGCAACCTTCGCGGTGCCAATCTCCAGTCCTACTACCAGTTTTCTGTCCGTCGCCTTGATCATTGTTGTTCTGCCTGTGCCTGATTCTGTTGCTGATTAGATTCCTCAGGGGGGAGCGGCGCCCAGCCAACTGCCGCACCTGAGTCATAACGCAAATCAACGTAGCTAATCCGTTTGCCATCGGTTTGCGCCTGCTGCTGTAAAACCGGATAGAGTTCTACAAAGCGAGCCAACCTTTTCATCGTATCGCCCCTGCCGAGATTGAGCTTAATGCCGTTATTAAGCGTCAATTGCCAGGAGCGACGTGCGGTCATCGCCGCTTCCTTTAGAGTGAATTTATCCTTAGCCAGCACCTGCCCCATCTCGCGGTATCCCTGCAACACTTCACTCGCGCTGCCTTCCGGGCCATACAACATGGGTAAAACCTGTTTGCCGATGCGGTCTGACGGCACGCTGAAGGTGTTCCCTTCAGCATCGACCATATGTTGATCATTCCAACGCGCAATCGGCACATATTCAACCAGATGAATCTTCAATTCATCAGGCCACTGTTTTCTGACGCTGGCCTGTTTAATCCACGGCAAACGCTCAATCTGGCTCTGGATAATGTTCACATCCTGCGTCATGAAGGTTCCCGGCGCGCCCAGAGCCAGTATCGCCTGACGGATATCATCGTTACGCGTGTAGTGACGCTCGCCGGTTAATACCAGCTTTGATAACGGTAAACGCTGCGCATCTTCCATCCACCCTAACACGACCCACCCGCTAACAAACACGGTGCACAGTACCGTCAGCAGGAACAGTATTCCTGCAAGACGCGTTCCATTGTTACGGCGTGAAGAAGGCGTCTCTTCATCACTGTTTCGCGTGTTCAGCGCAGCCTGCGACATATCAGTCCGCCAACTCCAGAATTCGTACCACTAACTGCGAGAAGCTCATTCCCGCCTGACGCGCCGCCATCGGCACCAGACTATGGCTGGTCATCCCTGGAGATGTATTGGCTTCCAGCAGATAAAACTGACCATCGCTGTCCAGCATGACGTCAATACGCCCCCATCCCGTGCAGCCTAAAGCTTTCCATGCCTGCAGGACGAGAGACTGTAGCGCGGCTTCCTGGGACGCTTCTAAACCAGCAGGGCAGAAATACTGAGTCTCATCAGAGAGATACTTCGCCTCATAATCATAGAAGGTTCCTGCCGGTTGGATACGAATTGACGGTAAAATTTCTTCGCCAACTATCGCCACCGTAAATTCCGGACCGCACAGCCATTTCTCAACCAGTACTTCGTCATCATGCTGAAAAGCCAATGATAACGCACCCTGTAAAGCATTTTCTTCTACTACTTTCGTCATACCGACGCTGGAGCCTTCACGGCTGGGTTTGACGATCAGCGGTAAACCCAGCACCGAAATTCGCGCTTTTTGTTCTTCGCTAAGGCCTTTTTCAAACTCAGCGCGCGTCAGCGCGACCCACGGCGCAACCGGTAAGCCTGCGCCCTGCCACAGCAATTTACTGCGCAGTTTATCCATGGAAAGCGCCGAGGCCATCACGCCGCTGCCGGTATAAGGCAGGCCGAGCAGTTCAAGCATTCCCTGTAAGGTGCCATCTTCACCGCCGCGGCCATGCAACGCAATAAAGACCTTCTGAAAGCCCATTGCTTTAAGCTGCGCGACATCGACCTCTTGCGGATCGACAGGATGCGCATCAATGCCGCCTTCACGTAACCCGGCCAACACTGCCGCGCCGGAATTTAACGAAACGTCCCGCTCCGCAGAGGTTCCGCCCAACAGGACCGCGATTTTATCAGCCATGTTGCTCTTCCTCCTGGATTTGCGGCTTCAGCTTGATTTCAGATAAGTAACGCGCAATTTTGCCAACATTTCCTGCGCCTTGCACTAATATCAAGTCGTTACCCGTCAGCACCGGCGCTAACATTGTCGCAACCTGAGCCGGATCGGAAACCAGAATCGGGTCAATTTTTCCCCGATTACGAATCGTACGACATAAAGAACGGCTATCCGCGCCCGGAATCGGCGCTTCGCCCGCCGGGTAAACGTCCAGCATCAGCAGCGCATCGACCTGGGTCAGCACATTGGCGAAATCGTCATACAGATCGCGCGTGCGCGTGTAACGGTGCGGCTGAAACAGCATCACCAGGTTTTTATCCGGCCACCCTGCTCGCGCCGCTTTAATGGTGGCGTCTACTTCGGTCGGATGATGGCCATAGTCATCCACCAGCATCGCCGTCCCGGCTTTACCATTCACCGGCTCAAGCGGGAACTCGCCGAGGAAGTCAAAACGACGCCCGGTCCCCTGGAAGCTTTCCAGCGCGCGCAGGATAGCGTCATCGTCGATGCCTTCTTCGGTCGCTACCGCCACTGCCGCAGCGGCATTCAGGGCATTGTGGCGACCCGGCGCATTCAACGTGACATGCAGATCCTGCATTCCCTGGCGCAACAGCGTAAAGTGCCCCTGCGGCCCTATCTGCTGATAATCTTCTACGCGGACGTCAGCATCCTCGCTAAAGCCATACGTCGTGGTCTGACGCCCCACCCGCGGCAGCAGCTCGCGGATGACCGGATCGTCGACGCACATTACCGCGCGACCGTAGAACGGCAGGTTATGCAGGAAGTTAATAAACGTCTGCTTTAAATTTTCAAAGTCGCCATGATAGGTATCCATATGGTCGGCTTCGATATTGGTGACGATCGCGACCATCGGCTGCAAATGCAGGAAGGATGCGTCGCTCTCATCTGCCTCGGCAATCAGGTAACGACTATGGCCCAGACGCGCATGAACGCCTGCGGCTTTCACCAGTCCGCCATTCACGAAAGTCGGGTCCAGCCCCGCTTCGGCATAAATACTGGACACCATCGCGGTCGTTGTGGTTTTTCCGTGCGTCCCGGCAATGGCGATGCCGTGGCGAAAACGCATCAGTTCCGCCAGCATTTCCGCACGGCGAATAACCGGAATACGCGCTTCATGCGCCGCGACAATTTCCGGGTTATCCGCGGAAATTGCGCTGGAAACGACGACCACGCTGGCATCACGCACATTTTCCGGACGATGGTTAAAGAAAATCGTCGCCCCCAGGCTCGTCAACTGCTGGGTCACCGGATTCGGCGCTAAATCGGAACCACTGATCTGATACCCTTCATTGGCCAGAACTTCGGCAATACCGCCCATACCAGCACCACCGATGCCGACAAAGTGAATGTGCCGAACGCGACGCATTTCGGGCACGATGGAACGCAGTTTTGCCAGTTGTTGTGTATTCATTCTTTACGCCATTAACTCCAATACCCGCCATACTTCAAATTGCAGATGCGTTGGCTTGCCTGCAACCCAAATTATTGAGGGTAGAAAAACCCTGCGATGCAAAAGGCACCGCCACAAATTATGTCCGGGCACCCCGGCTGACTTCACTGGCGACGCGTTCGGTAGCATCCGGAATGGATACCGCGCGGGCACGCTCCGCCATGGTTAACAACGCCTCGCGCGACCACCCCGCCAGGGTGTCGGCGACAGCCTCTACAGTAAACTGCGGCTGCTCAAAAATCTTAGCTGCGCCGGCGTTTTCTAACGGCAGCGCATTCCAGTACTGCTGCCTGTCTTTATGCTGAAACGGCACGAATATCGCCGGTAACCCGGCGGCGGCGATCTCGCTCACCGTTAAAGCGCCGGAACGGCACACCACCACATCCGCCCACGCATAGGCGGCGGCCATGTCATCGATAAATTCCGTTACCTTATGCTGCGGTTGTCCCGCCCCGGCATATGCCTGCTCTACCGTGAGCTGAGCGCCTTTTCCGCTTTGATGCCAGATTGTAACCGTATCGCCCAGTCTGGCGGCAACCTGCGGCATCGTCTGGTTCAGGACTCGCGCCCCCTGAGAACCGCCGACCACCAACACGCGAATCGGGCCGTCACGACCGGCCAGACGCACCTGCGGCAACGGCAACGCCAGTACGTCGGTACGCACCGGGTTACCCACCACTTCCGCGTTCGGAAATGCACCGGGAAACGCCTGCATCACCGTGGTCGCGATTTTGGCCAGCCACTGATTGGTTAGCCCGGCGATACCGTTTTGCTCATGCAAGACGACCGGAATACCCAATGACCAGGCGGCAAGACCGCCGGGGCCGGAAACATAACCGCCCATTCCCAGCACGACATCCGGCTTAAACCGCTTCATGATCGCCCGCGCCTGCCGCCAGGCGTTAAAAATCCGCAACGGCGCCGCCAGAAGCGCTTTTACGCCTTTACCGCGCAGACCGGAGATCCGAATAAAGTCAATATCGATGCCATGCTTCGGCACTAAATCCGCTTCCATACGATCGGCGGTACCCAGCCAGCGAACCTGCCAGCCCTGGGCCATTAAATGATGCGCAACGGCCAGTCCCGGGAACACGTGCCCGCCGGTACCGCCCGCCATCACCATTAACCGCTTCGGTTGACCACTCATCGAGAACCTCGTGTAAACGCCTGCGCTTTTTCCAGACGCGTTTCATAATCAATACGTAATAAAAACATAATGGCCGTCGACATAATCAGCAGACTCGACCCGCCATAACTGATCAGCGGCAGCGTAAGACCTTTGGTCGGCAGCATCCCCGCGGCCGCGCCAACGTTTACCAGCGCCTGGAAACTAAACCAGATACCGATAGAACACGCTAAAAATCCGGAAAAACGGTGGTCAATCTCCAATGCCTTACGGCCAATCGACATCGCGCGAAAAGCGACGAAGAATACCATTAAAAGCGCCAATACCACACCGATATAACCCAGTTCTTCCCCAATAATGGCGAAGATGAAATCGGTGTGCGCCTCCGGCAAATACTCCAGTTTCTGCACCGAATTCCCCAGCCCTTGCCCCCATATCTCACCGCGACCAAAAGCCATCAGCGACTGCGTCAGCTGATAACCGCTGCCGAACGGATCTTCCCAGGGATTCCAGAACGAGGTAACGCGGCGAATACGATACGGTTCGGCGAGGATTAACAGAATCACCGCCGAGATGCCCATCCCGATAATGGCGATGAACTGCCATAATTTCGCCCCGGCGAGAAACAGCATCGCCAGCGTGGTGACAAACAGTACGACCACTGTCCCGAGGTCAGGTTGCGCCAGCAGTAACACCGCCAGCACCAGAATCACGCCCATTGGTTTTAAAAAGCCGCGCAGGTTATTTCGCACCTCATCAACCTTACGCACCAGATAGTTCGCGAGGTAGCAGAACAGCGACAGCTTGGTAAACTCCGCAGGCTGAATACGCAGCGGCCCCAGCGCAATCCAGCGCGACGCCCCGTTGACCGAGCTCCCGACGACCAGCACGATAAGCAGCATAATGATCGACGCTATCAGCATCGTCGTGCTGTATTTTTGCCAGAAGGTCATGGGCAAACGTAGCGTGACCATCGCCAGACAAAATGCCAGGAAGATATAGAGCGCATCACGTTTGGCAAACAAAAACGGATCGTTCGCCAGGCGCTGCCCGACTGGCATGGAGGCCGACGTCACCATGACAAAACCAATCGCCGCCAGCCCGAAGGTCAGCCATAGCAGCGTGCGGTCATACATGATCAGACTGTCGGCGTCTTTATCGCGCGAAGCCATCACCCAGCCTTTAAGCGCCGCAAACAGCCAGGCCAGGAGGCCAAAGCCTGGTACGCGCGGCATTCTCAGACGGGGGAGAGATAAACGCATCAACCTAACTCCTTCGCCAGACGGGTAAAGACATCGCCCCGTTGCTCAAAATTTTTAAACTGATCGAGACTGGCGCAGGCGGGCGACAACAGCACCATATCACCCGGCTGAACGCGCGGCGCCAGCAAACGCATCGCCTCTTCCATCGTCTCAGTCTGTTGGGCGATTTCCGGACGCAGTGCGGCAAGCTGCGCGCCATCGCGCCCAAAGCAATACAGGCGGATACGATCGCCGGTCAGATAGCGCGCCAGCGGAGAAAAGTCTGCCGACTTACCGTCGCCGCCCAGCAGCAGATGTAGCGTACCGTCCACATGCAAACCGTTTAGCGCCGCTTCGGTACTGCCGACGTTGGTCGCTTTCGAGTCATTGATCCAACGTACGCCGTTATGCTCCAACGCCAGCTGGAAGCGATGCGCCAGACCGGTAAATGTCGTCAACGCCTTCAAACTGCTGGCGCGCGGCAGACCTACGGCATCCGCCAGCGCCAGCGCCGCTAACGCATTGGTATAGTTATGCTGACCGGAAAGCTTCATCTCTTTCACGTTCAGCACCTTCTCGCCTTTGACTCGTAGCCAGGTTTCGCCCTGCTGACGATTAAGGTGATAATCACCCATATTGACGCCAAAGCTGACGCAGCGCTCATCGGCCCCGCGTACCGGCATCGTCAACGCGTCATCGGCATTCACCACGCACACTTTCGCCTTCTCGTAGACGCGCAGTTTCGCCGCCCGGTACTGTTGCAAACCAAACGGATACCGGTCCATATGATCTTCAGTGACGTTGAGCACCGTTGCCGCCGCCGCTTGCAAACTTGAGGTAGTTTCCAGTTGGAAACTGGATAATTCCAGCACGTACAATTCGCGATCGGCATCCAACAGCATCAGCGCCGGAAGACCGATATTGCCGCCAACGCCGACATTGACGCCCGCCGCTTTCGCCATCTCGCCCACTAAGGTGGTCACGGTGCTTTTGCCGTTCGAGCCGGTGATGGCCACAATCGGCGCTTGCGCTTCGCGGCAAAACAGTTCGATATCGCCGACAATTTCCACTCCAGCGCTGGCGGCAGCGCTAAGAGAGGGATGCGCCAGGGCGATGCCAGGGCTGGCGACGATTAAATCCGCCGCTAAGAGCCACTCGTCGTTCAGGCCGCCAACGTGACGCTCAACCTCTTGCGGCAGCTTATCCAGACCCGGCGGCGTCACGCGAGTATCCATCACCCGAGGCGTCACGCCGCGGGCAAGGAAAAAGTCCACGCAAGAGAGTCCGGTTAAGCCCAGACCAATAATGACGACGTTTTTGTCCTGGTAATCAGCCATGATTAACGTACCTTCAGCGTTGCCAGGCCAATCAGCACCAGCATCAGCGAAATAATCCAGAAGCGCACAATCACGCGCGGTTCCGGCCAGCCTTTCAGTTCATAGTGGTGATGGATAGGCGCCATACGGAAAATACGCTGTCCGCGTAGTTTAAAGGAACCCACCTGCAGGATGACCGACAGAGTTTCCACCACAAAGACGCCGCCCATGATCACCAGCAGAAATTCCTGACGCAGCAGCACGGCGATAATGCCCAACGCGCCGCCCAACGCCAGCGATCCGACATCGCCCATAAAAACCTGCGCCGGATAAGTGTTAAACCACAAGAATCCTAATCCCGCGCCGACAATCGCCGTACAGACAATCACCAGCTCCCCCGCATGGCGTAAATACGGAATATGCAGGTAATTGGCGAAGTTCATGTTCCCGGTCGCCCAGGCCACCAGCGCAAAGCCGGCGGCAACGAAAACAGTCGGCATAATCGCCAGACCATCAAGCCCGTCGGTCAGGTTTACGGCGTTACCCGTACCGACGATGACAAAGTAGGACAGCAAAATGTAAAACAGCCCCAATTGCGGCATAACATCTTTAAAGAACGGCACCACCAGTTGGGTCGCGGGCGTGTCTTTCCCGACGAGATAAAGCGCAAAGGCCACGCCGAGCGCGATAACCGACATCCAGAAATATTTCCAGCGCGCAATCAGCCCTTTGGTATCTTTCCGCACCACTTTGCGGTAGTCATCGACAAAACCGATAATGCCGTAGCCGATCAATACCACCAGCACGCACCAGACGTACGGGTTAGACGGGTAAGCCCATAACAGAACGGAAATCACAATCGCCGTCAGGATCATGATGCCGCCCATCGTCGGCGTACCGCGTTTACTGAAGTGCGATTCCGGGCCATCGTTACGTACCACCTGGCCAAAAGAGAGTTTTTGCAGACGAGCGATCATACGCGGGCCCATCCATAAAGAGATGAACAGCGCGGTCAACAGGCTGACGATGGCGCGAAACGTCAGATAAGAAAAGACGTTAAAGCCGGAATAATATTTGACCAAATGCTCGGCCAGCCAAACTAACATGAACCTTTCTCCTGTAACGCATGAACCACATCTTCCATCGCGGCGCTGCGTGATCCTTTCACTAAAATAGTCATCATTGGTTGCTCCTGAAGCAGAGCGTGTAAACGCGCAATGAGCGCGGCTTTATCGGCAAAATGTTCGCCGACGCCGCTGGCGTGGCTGATAGCCTGACTGAGTTTTCCGGTGCTTAACACGCGATCAATACCCGCCGCTTTTGCGGCCTCGCCAACCTGGAGGTGGCACGCTTCGCTTTCTGCGCCCAGCTCGGCCATATCGCCTACCACCAGCACGCGGTAGCCGGGCATTTCAGAAAGGACCTGCACTGCGGCGGTCATCGAACCGACGTTGGCGTTATAAGCATCATCGAGTACCAGTTGGTTTTCACTTAGCTGAATCGGGAACAGACGCCCGGGTACAGCTTTTAACGCCGCCAACCCTGCTTTAACCGCCATCAGCGTCGCCCCCACCGCCATTGATAAAGCAGCGGCCGCCAGCGCGTTGGCAATATTGTGCCGCCCTGGCAACGGCAGCAGCACATCAATGCTGCCCATCGGCGTTTGCAGAGTAAATTCGGTACCGTGTGACGTCACGTGGATATTCGCAGCGGTAAAGTCGCTGTTTGCCGCATTCGGCGAAAAACGCCACACCTGACGATCGCCAATAATGCTTTGCCAGTTCAGCCAGTCATTATTATCGGCATTCATAATCGCGATACCGTTCTCAGGCAAACCGGTATAGATTTCGCCTTTCGCTTTCGCCACGCCAGCCAACGAGCCGAAGCCTTCCAGATGCGCCGCCGCCAGGTTATTGACCAGCGCCGCTTCCGGGCGTGTCAGGCTAACGGTCCAGGCGATTTCTCCCTGGTGGTTAGCGCCTAACTCGATTACCGCATAGTCATAATCATGGTTTAAGCGCAGCAGCGTTATCGGCACGCCGATGTCGTTGTTAAAATTGCCTGCGGTATACAGAGTGTTTCCGCACTGGCTAAGAATCGCGGCGGTCATCTCTTTGACCGAAGTTTTGCCGGACGAACCGGTTAACGCCACCACCCGCGCCGGTACCTGCATACGTACCCAGGCGGCCAGTTGGCCAAATGCCTGACGCGTGTCTTTTACAATCACCTGCGGAAGATCGATATCCAGAGGACGACTGACCAACAGGGCGCCAGCGCCGTTCGCTTTTGCTTTATCAGCAAAATCATGCGCATCAAAGCGTTCCCCTTTCAGCGCCACGAACAGGCATCCCGGCGTCACTTTCCGTGTGTCGGTAATGACCGTATCGAGCGTGAGATCCGCCCCGCGGTGTTCGGCGCCAAGGACATCGGCAATTTTGCTGAGCGTTACGCTAATCATGCGATCACCCCCAGCAAACGCGCTGCGGTCACGCGGTCTGAATAATCAAGACGCTGCGTGCCGACAATCTGGTAATCCTCGTGCCCTTTACCTGCAATCAGCACAACGTCATTGTCTTTTGCCTGCATAATGGCATTGGTTACCGCCTCAGCGCGGCCTTCCATTACCCTGACCTGCCCGGCGTCCAGCATTCCGGCCAGAATATCGTTGATAATGGCGCGCGGCTCCTCGGTACGCGGGTTATCGTCAGTCACCACGACGATATCAGCGAATTCTTCGGCAATGGCCCCCATGAGTGGGCGCTTACCTTTGTCACGATCCCCGCCACAGCCAAAGACGCACCACAATTTTCCGGCGCAGTGCAGACGCGCCGCCTGCAACGCTTTTTCCAGCGCATCCGGCGTGTGCGCGTAATCCACCACCACCGTCGGTTTGCCTGGCGCAGTGAACACTTCCATACGCCCGCAAACCGGCTGCAAACGCGCGGCGGTTTTCAGCAAATCCGTTAACGGATAGCCCAGCGCCAGTAGCGTCGCTAATGCCAGCAGTAAGTTGCTGACGTTAAACGCGCCCATCAAGCGGCTTTCGATTTCGCCTTCACCCCAGCTTGAAGCAAAACGAATCGTCGCTCCGCGGTCGTGGTAGTCCACCGCCTCCGCTTTCAGCCAACGACCGTGACAGTTAGGGTTGATATGCCCTTCCATCGATACTGCGACTGCATCGGGTAGCGACGCCAGCCAGCGGCGTCCAACTTCATCATCGGCGTTGACGATTGCCTGACCATGATGGTGGGTGGAATAAAGCATCCATTTTGCCGCCTCGTAATGCGCCATATCGCCATGATAGTCGAGATGGTCGCGGCTCAAATTAGTAAACACGGAGGCGGCAAATTTCAGCGCCGCCACGCGATGCTGCACCAGGCCGTGAGAAGAGACTTCCATCGCGCCGAAGGTCGCGCCCTGCGCAACCAGACTGGCCAGCACATGCTGAACATCCACAGCGGAACCGGTTGTGTTCTCCGTCGGGATCACTTTACCCAACAGTCCGTTGCCTACCGTTCCCATCACTGCGCTGGTTTCGCCGAGCAACTGGCTCCACTGCGCCAGTAGTTGAGTAGTGGTGGTCTTGCCATTGGTGCCGGTCACCGCCACCAGACGCATGTTTTCAGATGGCTCATGGTAAAAGCGGCCCGCCAGCGCAGATAAACGCTCATTGAGCTGGCTGAGATAGACGACCGGTACGCCGTGCATTTCGCGAATCTCACCGTCGGCCGCCTCGTCTTTCGCCTCTGCAATAATGGCAGCTACGCCTTGCGCTATCGCCTGCGGGATATATCGACGCCCGTCCGCCTGATGACCCACTACTGCCACAAAGAGATCGCCCGCCGCAGCCACACGGCTGTCGAGCGTCATCTCTCGCAGTTCTCGCGCGGGTAGTCCAGCCACCCACGGAGCAAGAAGGTCGCGCAAATTACGATCTGCCACCTGTTCCCTCGCCTTGATTAATTACGAATTCATTTTTTTCGCCCGTTGCCAGCGCGTCCGGTTCGATGTTCATGGTGCGCAGAACGCCGCCCATGATGGCACCAAATACCGGCGCGGAAACGGCCCCGCCGTAGTATTTACCCGCCTGCGGATCGTTGATGACAACCACCAGCGCGAAGCGCGGCTGACTCGCAGGCGCGACGCCTGCGGTGTAAGCAATGTATTTGTTGATGTAGCGACCGTCCGGCCCCACTTTTTTCGCCGTACCGGTTTTAATCGCGATACGGTAGCCTTTAATTGCCGCCTTCACGCCGCCGCCGCCCGGCAGCGCCACACTTTCCATCATATGCACCACGGTGCGTACGGTGGATTCAGGGAAGATGCGTTCGCCGGGTACAGGCGGATCAACTTTGGTAATCGACAGCGGGCGATAAATGCCATAGCTGCCGATCGTTGCATAGACTCGCGCTAACTGTAACGGCGTTACCATTAGCCCGTAGCCGAAAGAGAAGGTGGCCCTCTCTATGTCGGACCACCGTTGTTTTTGAGGATATAAGCCACTGCGTTCTCCGACCAACCCCAAATTGGTCGCCTTTCCTAGCCCAAAACGTGAGTAAGTATCTACTAACGCTGAGGACGGCATCGCTAACGCCAGTTTGGATACGCCGACGTTACTCGACTTCTGTAGAACCCCGGTCAGGGTTAATTCGCTGTAGCGCGCCACGTCTTTAATTTCGTGGCCGTTAATTCGGTATGGAACGGTATTCAACACCGTATTTTCGTTGACGATACCGCGCTGAAGCGCGGTCATCACCACCATCGGCTTAACCGTAGAACCCGGTTCAAACACGTCGGTGATGGTACGGTTACGCATCGCGTCTTTCGGCGTACCGGCAAGGTTGTTGGGGTTATAGGAAGGGCTATTCGCCATCGCCAGTACTTCACCGGTATTGACATCGACCAGCACCGCGCTACCGGATTCCGCCTTGTTAAACGCCACCGCGTTGTTCAGTTCGCGGTAAACCAGCGCCTGTAAGCGTTCATCAATGCTTAACGCCAGGTTGTGCGCTGCCTGACTGTCAGTGGAGGAGATATCCTCAATCACGCGACCATAGCGGTCTTTACGCACGATTCGCTCGCCAGGCTGACCGGTAAGCCACTTATCAAAGCTCTTTTCAACGCCTTCAATCCCCTGACTGTCGACGTTGGTAAAACCGATGAGGTGAGCGGTTACTTCTCCTGACGGGTAGTAGCGGCGTGATTCTTCACGCAAATGAATACCCGGCAGTTTGAGTTTTTTGATGTAGTCCGCCATGTCAGGATTTACCTGGCGCGCCAGATAAATAAAACGCCCTTTCGGGTTGGCGTTGATACGGGCAGAGAGCTGATCGAGCGGAATATTGAGCGCAGTAGAAAGCGCTTTCCAGCGATCGCCGACGCTGATGCCGCCGGCGTCATGAACTTCTTTCGGGTCGGCCCAAATAGCCTTAACCGGTACGCTGACCGCCAGTGGACGCCCGGAACGGTCGGTAATCATACCGCGTGAGGTGGAGACTTCCTGAACACGCAGCGAACGCATATCGCCCTGACGCACCAGCATATCCGGGGCGATAATCTGTAGCCACGCCGCGCGTCCAAGTAAAAAAACCAGCGCCAGTAAAATACAGCCGCACAGCAACGCAAAACGCCAACTGATGAAGTTGGTCTGTTCTTCCTGGCGTTTCGATTTTTGCGTTTTTGCCGCTGCTTTCATGCGTCGCGTTTATCCTTATTTTTGCACTACGATATTTTCTTGGGACGGGTCAACATGCTGCATTTGCAGCTTTTCCGTTGCGATCCGCTCCACCCGGCTGTGATCGCCGAGCGCATTTTCTTCAAGGATCAGGTTGCGCCATTCAATGTCCAATGCATCGCGCTCCAGAACCAGTTGTTCACGCTGCGCGGTGAGTAAACGAGTATGGTGCGCCGTCGTGACCACCGTCACCGCCGTTAAAATGATGCAAATGAACAAGCAGAGTGGCAGCTTCCCGAACCGCAAAAGATCGTCACCGATCACGCCAGGCAAGGCATGGCGCTCGTTGCTTCCTATCGATCCCTTCACTTTGCTTAGGGCTTCTGTCACTCTGCTGATCATGCGTTCGTCCTCTCTGCGATACGCAGAACTGAACTACGGGCCCGAGGATTTTCAGCTACCTCTTTTTCACCCGGCATCAACTTGCCTAACGCTCGTAACTCACGACCGCCCAGTTTTTTGAGCTGCGCTTCCGTCATCGGTAATCCCGCCGGTACCTGCGGACCGCGGCTTTGCTCACGCATAAAGCGTTTCACAATACGGTCTTCCAGCGAGTGGAAACTGATGATTGAAAGCCGCCCGCCTGGGGCCAGTACGCTGAGCGAGCTTTTTAGCGCCTGCTCTATCTCCTCCAGTTCACTGTTTACCCAGATGCGCACCGCCTGGAAGGTACGGGTCGCGGGATGTTTGAATTTGTCTTTTACCGGGGTCGCCGCCGCAACCACTTCCGCCAGCTCTTTGGTGCGGGTCATCGGCTGTTCGCGATTGCGCTCAACAATGGCGCGAGCAATACGTTTGGCAAAACGCTCCTCGCCGAATGTTTTCAGCACCCAGGCGATATCCGCCTCCTCCGCCGTTTGTAACCACTCGGCGGCAGACTGGCCGCGCGTGGGGTCCATTCGCATATCCAGCGGACCGTCGCGCATAAATGAAAAACCGCGCTCCGCATCGTCAAGCTGCGGAGAAGAGACGCCAAGATCGAGAAGGATCCCGTCAATCTTGCCGGTAAGCTCGCGCTCGGCTACATAATCAGCCAACGCGGAAAAAGGTCCATGAATGATGGAGAAGCGAGGATCATTAATGGTCTGCGCAACGGCGATCGCCTGCGGATCGCGATCGATCGCCAGCAAGCGCCCCTCTTCGCCCAGTTGCGAGAGGATCAGGCGCGAGTGGCCGCCGCGACCAAATGTGCCATCAATATAGATACCATCCGGACGAATATTCAGCCCATTAACGGCTTCATCCAACAGTACCGTAGTGTGTTTAAAATTTTCCATCATCTTATAGAGACAAGTCCTGCAGCCGCTCCGATAACGTTTCGGTAGCTGACTGTTCAGCGTCGATATCTTCCTTGACCTGTTGATACCAGGTCGTTTCATCCCACAGCTCAAATTTGTTGAACTGTCCAACCAGCATCACTTCTTTCGTCAGTCCGGCATGTTGCCGCAGAACTGGCGCGATCAGTAATCGACCTGCACCATCCATCTGACATTCACTGGCATGGCCCAACAGTAAACGCTGTACGCGACGTTCTACCGGGTTCATGCTCGACAGACGAGATAACTTTTGCTCAATAATTTCCCATTCAGGCAGGGGGTAAAGCAGCAGGCATGGGTGATGGATGTCAATGGTACATACCATTTGACCGGTAGCGCTCTCGATCAGTTGCTCCCGATAACGGGTCGGCACGGTCAGGCGCCCTTTACTGTCGAGATTGACTAACGTTGCCCCCCGGAACATGCCAGTCTCACCCCTTCTTACCACTTTATCCCACAAATTCCCACTCGAAGGAGTTTACGGAGCGGAGGAAAAGCTTGTCAAGCAAGTCACAACGCTTACCTAAGTAAAAAAGCCAATGTTTACGGCGAATATCTGCGTTGATTAATTTCCACCCAGCGTGCAAGCCAAATTAACGTTATGAATATTTGTAAGAAAAAAACCAAAGACCCACCGCCGTTTAAAACGGACTCAATATAATCCGAGAAAAATATAAAGTGTCAGTTTGCGACGCGAGCGGCATTTTAGGACATATTGCACCGTGTTAACAGTGCCTGTTTAACGTGTGCAGCGCCTGCTATACCAGCGCCTACGAGCGACTGTCGCGCCAAAGACAAAAAGTGGCTGTTAATTCGACGATTTCTTGCCTGCTTGTAACAAAACAAGACAAAGGAAAAGACTCGTTACGTCTTAATTAGTGGAATATGGACGATTTCGGACAAAAGAAAGGTAATAAAAAAGAATTTTCGGATAATTTTAAGGAATAATCTTAATTATTTAAGGGATATTTTTACTGATACGCATTTGTTTGACGGCGGCAGAAGAGAGAGTCTTTCACCGCCGGTCCTTTAGCTACGGCTCAGAATGCCGCGACGATACAGGTTTCGCCGAATACGCGTTAAGCCGGGTTTCGGTTTACGCGGTTCATCAAGACTTGCCAGCACAATCTCCAGCACGCGTTCCGCGACATCACGATGACGCTGCGCCACCGCCAGTACCGGGCATTGCAGAAAATCCAGCAGCTCATGATCGCCGAAGGTCGCAATCGCTAAATCCGAAGGCAGTTTTCCATCGCGCCGCAGCGTAACGTCCATCACGCCCTGTAATAGCGCGAACGATGTCGTAAAGAGCGCCTGCGGCATAGGATGCGTTTCCAGCCATTTCTCAAACAACTGCGCGGCGGCTTCGCGCTCATAGCTATTGGCATATAAGAAACTCACCTCCCGCGGATCGTCTTTCCATGCGGTGCGGAACCCCTGCTCGCGCAGGAAACTGACGGACAACTCCGGCAGCGCGCCCAAATAAAGCACCGTTTCCGCCGGGAATTTACGCAGCTCTTCCGCCAACATCTCGGCATCATCCTGATCGGCGCCGACCACGCTGGTGAAATGTTCGCGATCCAGCGCGCGGTCGAGCGCGACGATGGGGAACGGATCGTTGGCCCAGCGCTGATAGAAGGGATGCTCCGGCGGTAACGAAGTTGAAACAATGATTGCATCCACCTGGCGTTGCAAAAGGTGCTCAATGCAGCGCATTTCGTTATCCGGCTGATCTTCAGAACAGGCGATCAGCAGTTGGTAGCCACGCTGGCGTGCCTGGCGCTCAAGATAGTTTGCGATACGGGTGTAGCTCGTGTTTTCAAGGTCCGGGATCACCAGACCAATGGAACGTGTGCGTCCAGCACGCAGCCCGGCAGCCACAGCGTTAGGATGGTAATTGTGCTCACGCACTACCGCCATGACTTTTTCTACGGTTTTGTCGCTCACGCGGTATTGCTTTGCTTTACCGTTTATAACGTAGCTTGCAGTTGTGCGCGAGACACCGGCCAGCCGAGCGATTTCATCCAGTTTCACAATTGCCCCTTGTGTAAATTGTACAAACCATAACCTTTATGTCGGCATGGGTTAAAATCGTTAACATCTAAGCGCAGTTTGATCACTCCGGCAACCGCTTTTATTCCGGGTTACCACGGATTTCGCAAAAAAAAGCCCAACCGGTGATATTGGGTTGGGCGATAATTCCTGTTGGCTGATATCCGGCAAACCTGCCTGATGGCGCTACGCTTATCGGACCTGGGCCAGATATCAGCCTGTAGACCGGATAAAACGCACGCGCGTCGTCATCCGGCGAATCTGCTCAGCGCATAATCTTATCGCCGCGCGAAAGCCCGACGACGCCTGAACGCGCCACTTCAACAATTTTCGCCACGTCGCGCAGCGAGGCCAGAAAAGCATCCAGTTTATCGCTGGTACCCGCCAGTTGAACGGTATACAGCGTTGGCGTAACGTCAATAATCTGACCACGGAAAATTTCCGTATTACGCTTCACCTCTTCCCGTCCGTAGCCGCTGGCCTGGATTTTCACCAGCATGATTTCCCGCTCAACGTGCGCTCCCTGTCCCAGCTCGCTGACGCGCAGCACATCAACCAGCTTGTGCAGTTGCTTTTCAATTTGCTCAAGCACTTTTTCATCGCCTACCGTCTGGATAGTCATGCGCGACAACGTCGGATCGTCCGTCGGCGCGACGGTCAGGCTTTCAATATTATATCCGCGTTGCGAAAAGAGGCCGATAACCCGCGATAACGCCCCAGATTCGTTTTCCAGTAATACCGATAAAATCCGGCGCATCATCAGGTCCTCTCCGTTTTGCTTAACCACATTTCGTCCATCCCGCCCCCGCGAATCTGCATCGGATAGACATGCTCGCTGCCATCAACGGTGACATCGACGAACACCAGTCGGTTATTACGCACATGCTCAAGGGCTTCGCTGAGTTTACTTTCCAGCTCATCCGGACGGTTAATCTGCAGCCCGACATGGCCATATGCTTCCGCCAGGCGCACAAAATCCGGTAACGACTGCATATAAGACTGAGAATGGCGACCGGAATAGATCATATCCTGCCACTGTTTCACCATCCCCAGATAACGGTTGTTCAGGTTCAGAACCAGTACCGGCAGTTCATACTGTAAGGCTGTCGACAGCTCCTGAATGTTCATCTGTATACTGCCATCGCCGGTCACGCAGACCACCATTTCTTTCGGCAGGGCCATTTTAACGCCCAGCGCAGCCGGTAGGCCAAAACCCATCGTGCCGAGCCCGCCGGAATTAATCCAGCGACGTGGTTTATCGAACGGGTAATAGAGAGCGGCAAACATCTGATGTTGTCCTACATCGGACGTCACGTAAGCGTCGCCCTTCGTCAGACGCCAGAGGGTTTCAATCACCGCCTGGGGTTTAATGCTTTCGCTTTCCGCGTCATATTTCAGGCACTGACGGGCGCGCCAGATCTCTATCTGCTGCCACCAGTCGCGAATATCATCCTGCGGCTGAGACGGCGCATCCTGCGCCAGTAGCTCCAGCATTTGTTCCAGTACCAGGCGGGCATCGCCCACCACCGGGATATCAGCGTTAACCGTTTTGGATATGGACGTCGGGTCAATGTCGATGTGTAATACCGTCGCGTTCGGACAATATTTAGCGAGATTATTCGTCGTGCGGTCGTCAAATCGTACGCCAACAGCGAAAATCACGTCGGCGTTATGCATGGTCATATTGGCTTCATAAGTGCCATGCATTCCCAGCATTCCTAACGACTGGCGATGAGTAGCAGGAAACGCGCCCAGTCCCATTAATGAAGAGACCACCGGCAGGTTAAAGGTTTCAATGATGTGGCGCAGCGGCGCATAGCAGGCCGCGCTTATCGCCCCTCCCCCAACGTAGACCACCGGCTTTTTTGCCGACGCCAGTGTGTGCAAGGCACGCTTAATTTGTCCTTTATGTCCTGATGTTGTGGGATTGTAAGAGCGCATACTGACCGTTTCCGGCCAGGCATACGGCATTTTTTTCGCCGGATTCAAAATATCTTTCGGCAAATCCACGACCACCGGCCCAGGACGTCCGCTTGCCGCCAGCCAGAAGGCCTTTTTAAGCACCAGGGGAATATCTTCCGTCTGTTTGACCAGGAAGCTATGTTTGACCACCGGTCGGGAAATCCCCACCATGTCGCACTCCTGAAAGGCATCATAGCCAATCAATGAGGTGGCGACCTGGCCGGAAAGAATCACCAGCGGAATGGAATCCATATAGGCCGTAGCAATCCCGGTAATCGCATTGGTCGCTCCCGGTCCGGAAGTCACCAGCACCACGCCAACGTCGCCAGTGGCTCGCGCCAGGCCATCCGCCATATGCACCGCGGCCTGCTCATGACGCACCAGCACATGATCGATCCCTCCAACGGTATGTAGCGCATCATAAATATCAAGCACTGCGCCTCCAGGATAGCCGAACACCTGCTTTACGCCTTGATCGATAAGCGATCGGACGACCATCTCGGCTCCAGACAACATCTCCACGGCTTGCCTCCACTTTATACCTGTCATCACGGTTTGACGGACACCTTAACCGCTCGCTATCACGCCTGGCAATTGGGTGGAATGACGTAAAGATGGGGAAGGTTAGAATAATCAGGAGGCAAGAAGAGAAGAAATGGAGAAATACTCCGTCTGAATCACACCAGGTAATAAATAATCGCTTATAAATGCAGACTTACAGCAATTCATCTATTTTTCACAGCGACGAAAAGAATCGCTCACCGTTAATTCAGCATAAAATTTTTGATATACGCTAAAAAGCAGAATAAACCAGAATTTGTTTCTGATTTATTCTGCCCGGTTTTATCGCTTACAAACAGAAACTAATAAATCTTCCATCCATTGGTGCCCTTTATCACGCCCAGCCGCTTCATGCCAGGAAAGGTAGCATGTCCGACTATTCAGTTTTAAAGGCAACGGCAATATTTGCAGCTCCAGCGACTCCGCAAACTCTTCCACCAGCCAGCGCGGGGCAATAGCGACCAAATGCGTCTGCGAGACCACATTCAGAACGCTGATAAGCGCCATGCCCTGATAAGCCACGCTTGACTGTTTATCCGACGTGTCATACCACGGCTGGCTAAATGACGCATAACGTTCGAGAGAAACAACCGCATGTTGTTCATTATAAACATCGCCTTCCAGTAGCGGGCCGCTAATACGCGGGTGTTTTCGGCTGGCGACTAAAACCATTTCATCTTTAAATAGCGGTACGCTGGTAAACTCAGGACGACGGAATTCTTCATAACTAATAACGAACTCGGTTTCCTGATAGCGTAGCTGATGCTCAGTATTCTGATTCAACGACGCTTTAAAAACGACATGAATATTTGGCGCAATTTGTTCTACACGATTATAAATCTGTGACGTCAGGATATTATCCAGCGGACTGCACACGCAAAGATTGAATACACGTTCGCTGCTGGTCGGCTCAAACCCCGATCCCGGCAATTCATTTTGCACCAATTGCAACGCCTGACGGACTGAACCAAATAACTGAAATGCACGGGCAGTCGGCTGAATTCCTCGTCCATATCGAACAAAAAGTTCGTCATTAAACATAACCTTCAGACGCGCTACGGCGTTACTGACCGCAGGCTGCGACATTCCCAGCGTGTGGGCGGCGCGCGTAATATTCTGCTCTTGCATTACCGCATCGAACACGGTCAATAGGTTCAAATCAACCATGCGAAGCTGTGGTTTGCCCATATCTAAAAGATGCGGCTTTTCGGTTTTGACCTCTGGCATATTTAACTCCACTGTCACGCTTAACTCCCTTTTTCTGGCTGAAGGCAGAAATAATTCCTGAAAATATGATTTACCATGCATATAAAATAAGAAAAAGGGAAAGCGTTAAAATTCGGAAAACATAAAGACGCTGACAGAGACAAATAGAATGCCAGCGTAAACGTAATGTGTCCTGAGTCACACCATTGCGATTCATAATGTTTAAATTACGCAAGCAATATAACCATAACTATGGCGAATACACAATCATACACCAAGTGAATGATCATTTAAGTTTCAATTAAATGTTTATATTATTAATAGCTAAAAAGTTAACATTAATTTATCAATAACTTTATCCTTATCCATTAAGTAAACAAGGTTATTTGTTAAAATATAAAATAAATCAAAAAGATAAACCAAACCTTTAGCATACCTTTAACAGGCCACTGCCCTAACCAATTTGCAAACAAAAATGCCTAAATATTTCAAACAATGAAAAGTATGAATGTCCACTCGTTCTTTTATCCTTTATTGGACGCGCAGCCCAGCACAATTAGCTAAAGTACGTATCCGGATATCGTCAACAAAATGCAATGGCGACAGAAAATAGAGTTGACAGTAAACGGCATATCCAGTACCACTAAAAGCATAACGCATTCGCTGGAGCTGAATTAATGTCACATATCGTTCGTTTCACTGGGCTACTACTACTCAACGCATTTATTGTGCGCGGTAGACCGGTGGGCGGCATTCAACATTAAGTCAGCTCGAAGTCAAACAAAACCCGCGCCGTTGCGCGGGTTTTTTTATGCCTGACGCAAGGCGCCCTGGAGACAAGGACCACATCATGAGCCAGCAAGTCATTATTTTTGATACGACCTTACGCGACGGCGAACAAGCGTTACAGGCCAGCCTGAGCGCGAAAGAGAAGCTGCAGATTGCCCTGGCCCTTGAGCGCATGGGTGTTGATGTCATGGAAGTAGGCTTCCCGGTCTCTTCTCCGGGTGATTTTGAATCCGTCCAAACCATCGCCCGCACCATCAAAAACAGCCGCGTTTGCGCCCTGGCACGTTGTGTAGAAAAAGACATCGACGTCGCGGCACAGGCGCTGAAGGTCGCCGACGCGTTTCGTATCCATACTTTTATCGCCACCTCGCCAATGCACATCGCCACCAAGCTGCGCAGCACACTGGATGAGGTCATCGAACGCGCGGTATACATGGTTAAGCGGGCGCGTAATTACACTGATGACGTGGAGTTCTCCTGCGAAGATGCTGGCCGGACGCCTGTTGACGATCTGGCGCGCGTGGTGGAAGCCGCTATAAACGCCGGCGCGAGAACCATTAATATTCCCGATACCGTGGGCTATACCATGCCGTTTGAGTTCGCGGGAATCATTTCCGGCCTGTATGAACGTGTCCCCAATATCGACAAAGCTATCATCTCCGTTCATACCCACGACGATTTAGGGATAGCGGTAGGCAACTCGCTGGCGGCAGTACATGCGGGCGCGCGTCAGGTTGAAGGCGCGATGAACGGTATCGGAGAACGTGCCGGTAACTGCGCACTGGAAGAAGTGATCATGGCGATTAAAGTGCGCAAAGACATCATGAACGTACACACCAACATCAATCACAACGAAATCTGGCGCACCAGCCAGACCGTCAGCCAGATCTGTAACATGCCGATCCCGGCCAACAAAGCAATTGTCGGCAGCGGCGCTTTCGCCCACTCTTCCGGCATCCACCAGGATGGCGTCCTCAAGAACCGCGAAAACTATGAAATCATGACGCCAGAGTCCATCGGTCTGAACCAGATACAGCTGAACCTGACCTCCCGCTCTGGCCGTGCCGCCGTGAAACATCGCATGGAAGAGATGGGTTACAAAGACACAGACTACAACATGGACCACCTGTACGACGCGTTCCTGAAGTTGGCAGACAAAAAAGGCCAGGTGTTCGACTATGACCTGGAAGCGCTGGCGTTTATTAATAAACAGCAAGAAGAACCAGAGCATTTCCGTCTGGATTACTTCAGCGTGCAGTCCGGCTCCAGCGATATCGCCACTGCTTCCGTGAAGCTGGCCTGTGGTGAAGAGATCAAGGCCGAGGCGGCGAACGGCAACGGCCCGGTCGACGCCATCTATCAGGCGATTAACCGTATCACTGGCTACGACGTTGAGTTGGTTAAATACGACCTGAACGCCAAAGGCCAGGGCAAAGACGCGCTGGGTCAGGTCGATATCGTCGTGAACCATCATGGTCGCCGCTTCCACGGCGTCGGGCTGGCGACGGATATCGTCGAATCCTCCGCCAAAGCGATGGTGCACGTACTGAACAATATCTGGCGCGCCGCCGAAGTTGAAAAAGAATTGCAACGCAAAGCTCAAAATAAAGAGAACAACAAGGAAACCGTGTAATGTCGAAGAACTATCATATTGCCGTACTGCCGGGCGACGGTATCGGCCCGGAAGTCATGGCGCAAGCCCTGAAAGTTATGGATGCGGTACGCAGCCGTTTTGATATGCGTATCACCACCAGCCACTATGACGTCGGCGGTATTGCTATCGACAATCATGGTCATCCACTGCCGAAAGCCACCGTTGAAGGGTGCGAGCAGGCGGATGCCATTCTGTTTGGCTCCGTCGGCGGCCCGAAATGGGAAAATTTGCCCCCGGAAAGCCAGCCGGAGCGCGGCGCCCTGCTGCCGCTGCGCAAACATTTCAAATTATTCAGTAACCTGCGTCCGGCGAAACTGTATCAGGGACTGGAAGCATTTTGCCCGTTGCGCGCCGATATCGCCGCTAACGGTTTCGATATCCTGTGCGTGCGCGAGCTGACCGGCGGGATCTATTTCGGACAGCCAAAAGGCCGCGAAGGCAGCGGTCAGTACGAAAAAGCCTTTGATACCGAAGTTTATCACCTCTTTGAGATCGAGCGCATTGCCCGTATCGCCTTTGAATCGGCGCGTAAACGCCGCCGTAAAGTCACCTCTATAGATAAAGCCAACGTACTGCAAAGCTCTATCCTGTGGCGTGAGATCGTCAATGATGTCGCGAAAACGTATCCCGATGTGGAACTCGCGCACATGTATATCGATAACGCCACCATGCAGTTGATTAAAGACCCGTCGCAGTTTGACGTACTGCTGTGTTCTAACCTGTTCGGCGACATTCTGTCCGACGAATGCGCCATGATCACCGGCTCAATGGGGATGTTGCCCTCCGCCAGCCTGAACGAGCAAGGGTTTGGCCTGTATGAACCGGCTGGCGGCTCCGCGCCGGATATCGCCGGGAAAAATATCGCCAATCCAATTGCGCAGATCCTGTCGCTGGCGCTGCTGCTGCGCTACAGCCTGGATGCCAACGATGCGGCAACGGCCATTGAACAGGCGATCAATCGCGCATTAGAAGAGGGCGTTCGCACCGGCGATTTAGCCAGGGGCGCTGCCGCAGTCAGTACCGATGAGATGGGCGATATTATCGCCCGCTATGTCGCAGAAGGGGTGTAATCATGGCCAAAACGTTATACGAAAAATTATTTGATGCCCACGTGGTCTTTGAGGCGCCAAACGAAACGCCGCTGCTGTACATCGACCGCCACCTGGTGCATGAAGTCACCTCTCCGCAGGCGTTTGACGGTCTGCGCGCGCACCATCGTCCGGTACGTCAGCCAGGGAAAACCTTCGCCACGATGGATCACAACGTCTCGACGCAGACTAAAGACATTAATGCCTCCGGTGAAATGGCGCGTATCCAGATGCAGGAGCTGATTAAGAACTGTAACGAGTTCGGCGTCGAGCTGTATGACCTGAATCACCCATATCAGGGCATCGTCCATGTGATGGGGCCGGAACAGGGCGTCACCCTGCCGGGCATGACCATCGTCTGCGGCGACTCCCACACCGCCACCCACGGCGCGTTTGGCGCGCTGGCCTTCGGCATCGGCACTTCTGAGGTAGAACATGTACTGGCGACGCAAACTCTGAAACAGGGGCGCGCTAAAACCATGAAGATTGAAGTCACGGGCAACGCCGCACCGGGCATTACCGCCAAAGACATCGTGCTGGCGATCATCGGTAAAACCGGCAGCGCCGGCGGCACCGGGCACGTGGTTGAATTTTGCGGCGACGCTATCCGCGCGCTGAGTATGGAAGGCCGCATGACGCTGTGCAATATGGCGATTGAGATGGGCGCCAAAGCCGGTCTGGTCGCCCCGGATGAAACCACTTTTAACTACGTAAAAGGGCGTTTGCACGCGCCGAAGGGCCGCGATTTTGACGAAGCCGTCGAGTACTGGAAAACGCTGAAAACCGATGACGGCGCGACCTTTGATACTGTCGTCACCCTGCGAGCAGAAGAGATCGCGCCGCAGGTGACCTGGGGCACGAATCCGGGCCAGGTGATTTCCGTCACCGACATCATCCCCGATCCCGCCTCTTTTAGCGATCCGGTTGAGCGCGCCAGCGCCGAAAAAGCGCTGGCTTATATGGGCTTACAGCCGGGCGTACCGTTAACGGACGTTGCTATTGATAAAGTCTTTATCGGCTCTTGTACCAATTCGCGTATTGAAGATTTGCGCGCGGCGGCGGAAGTCGCCAAAGGGCGCAAAGTCGCGCCTGGCGTGCAGGCGCTGGTAGTGCCGGGTTCAGGTCCGGTGAAAGCGCAGGCGGAAGCGGAAGGTCTGGACAAGATCTTTATCGAAGCAGGATTTGAATGGCGCTTACCGGGCTGTTCCATGTGCCTGGCCATGAATAATGACCGCCTGAACCCGGGCGAGCGCTGCGCATCCACCAGCAACCGTAACTTTGAAGGCCGTCAGGGCCGCGGGGGTCGCACGCATTTAGTCAGCCCGGCGATGGCCGCCGCTGCCGCCGTTACCGGCCACTTCGCCGACATTCGCAGCATCAAATAAGGAAACTACCATGGCAGAGAAATTTACCCAGCATACCGGCCTGGTTGTCCCACTGGATGCCGCCAACGTCGATACCGATGCAATTATCCCTAAACAGTTTTTGCAAAAGGTTACGCGCACCGGTTTTGGCGCCCATCTGTTTAACGACTGGCGTTTCCTGGACGAAAAGGGCCAACAGCCAAATCCGGAATTCGTGTTGAACTTTCCGGAATATCAAGGCGCGTCGATACTGTTGGCGCGGGAAAACTTTGGCTGCGGCTCGTCACGCGAGCACGCGCCGTGGGCGTTGACCGATTACGGCTTTAAAGTGGTGATCGCGCCAAGCTTCGCCGACATCTTCTACGGCAACAGTTTCAATAATCAACTGCTGCCGGTAACCCTGAGCGACGCACAGGTCGATGAGCTGTTTGCCCTGGTGAAAGCCAATCCGGGCATTAAATTTGAAGTGGATCTGGAAGCACAGGTGGTGAAAGCAGGCGATAAGACCTACAGCTTTAAAATCGACGACTTCCGCCGCCACTGCATGTTGAACGGTCTGGACAGCATTGGGCTGACGCTGCAGCACGAAGACGCGATTGCCGCCTACGAAAATAAACAACCGGCATTTATGCGGTAACCCTTGACGCCTTACCGGGCCTACAGGTTATGCAATATCACCAGGTTGCCACTATATCCTGTAGGCCTGATAAGCGTAGCGCCATCAAGCTCCGGGTTACTCATCAGTCGCTCATGCCGGGGATATTCCGGCATTTTTTATACGATTTTTACTCGCCCGGTCACCACCTGCGTGACCACAGAAACCGCCGAAATAAAAAAAGCCAGCAGGTATTATCTGCTGGCGGGTGATTTTAGGCTATCGCCTACACCAATACTCAGTCACACATGATGTCTGCAATTGGCTTCAATCGGTCGCCTCCCACTGCATCAGTTCCGCGAGCATTTTTAAGCGCTGCGGTGCGCTCAGGCAAGCCAGCCAGGACGTTTTTTCCGTCGCGGCAAAATATCTCAACCAGAACTGGTGCATAGTGACCTCTTCCTCTTGCTTCATCGAAAGATATTATTGGCCTAATATAGGGATAATAAAATTGCTGAGTTTTTCATCGGAGTTCCCCTTTTATGCCCTCAGGTCGCCTGCAACAACAATTTATCCGTCTCTGGCAATGTTGTGACGGTAAAACGCAAGACACCACGCTTAATGAGCTGGCGGATCTGCTGAACTGTTCGCGTCGCCATATGCGTACGCTGCTAAATACGATGCAGGCGCGCGGTTGGCTAACATGGGAAGCCGAAGTTGGGCGCGGAAAGCGTTCGCGTCTGACGTTCCTGTATACCGGACTGGCGCTGCAACAGCAGCGGGCGGAAGACCTGCTGGAACAAGATCGAATCGATCAACTGGTACAACTGGTCGGCGATAAAAGCGCTGTCAGGCAAATGCTGATTTCCCATCTGGGACGCAGCTTCCGCCAGGGGCGGCATATTCTGCGGGTTCTTTACTATCGTCCGATGCATAATCTCCTGCCGGGAACCGCATTACGTCGCTCGGAAACCCATATTGCCCGGCAAATTTTCAGTTCGCTCACGCGGGTAAATGAGGAAAACGGGGAACTGGAAGCGGACATTGCGCACCACTGGCAGCAAATTTCCCCTTTACTGTGGCGCTTCTACCTGCGCCCCGGCATTCATTTTCATCATGGCCGCGAGCTGGAGATGGAAGATGTCATCGCCTCGCTGACGCGTATCAATACGCTTCCGCTTTACTCGCACATCACAAAGATAGACTCCCCTACCGCGTGGACGCTGGATATTCATCTTTCCCAGCCGGATCGCTGGTTGCCGTGGCTGCTGGGCCAGGTCCCGGCGATGATTTTGCCGCGGGAGTGGGAAACGCTGGCTAATTTCGCCAGCCACCCTATCGGCACCGGGCCTTATGCCGTGCGGCGTAATACGCCGAACCAGCTCAAGATACTCGCCTTTGATGACTACTTCGGCTATCGGGCGTTGATAGACGAAGTGAACGTCTGGGTACTGCCGGATATCAGTGAAGAACCGGCCTGCGGCTTGATGCTGGAAGGGCCGATACAAGGCGGTGAAAAAGCGATAGAAAGCCGACTGGAAGAGGGGTGCTATTACCTGCTATTCGACGCCAGAACGCCGCGCGGCGCGCATCCGCAGGTCAGAGAATGGGTAAGCCACGTCCTCTCCCCCACCAATTTACTCTATCATGCCGATGAACCGCTACAGCAGCTCTGGTTCCCGGCCTATGGGCTTTTACCGCGCTGGCATCACGCCCGTCCAGGCCCGGGCGAAAAACCCGCCGGGCTGGAAACCCTCACGCTGACCTTCTATCGCGAACACATTGAGCACCGGGTTATCGCCCGTATCATGAGCGCGCTTCTGGCTGAACATCAGGTGCATCTGCATATTCAGGAGATCGACTACGATCAATGGCACGCCGGCGAGATCGAAAGCGATATCTGGCTCAATAGCGCTAACTTTACGCTGCCGCTGGATTTCTCGCTGTTCGCGCACCTGTGCGAAGTACCGCTCTTGCAGAACTGCATTCCGCGCGACTGGCAGGGCGACGCCGCGCAGTGGCGCGCTGGCGAGATGAACCTGGCGAACTGGTGCCAGCAGCTGCTGACCAACAAAGCGATTGTGCCGTTGATCCACCACTGGCTGATTATCCAGGGACAACGCAGTATGCGCGGGCTGCGCATGAATACCCTCGGCTGGTTTGATTTTAAATCGGCGTGGTTTGCGCCGCCAGATCCTTAACGCCAGCTCTTGATTGCTGCCCGGCAACAAAATCACTACACTAACGCCGAACTCAACGGGGTGCCGCGCTCATGCGCGCGCTGAGAAAATACCCGTCGAACCTGATCCGGATAATGCCGGCGAAGGGATTTGAGGCTACCTCTCAAGTCCTTTGCCACTCTTTAACTGAGGTGCAAAGTGTTAAAAAAATATCTTCCGCTTTTACTCCTGTGCGCGGCGCCTGCTTTCGCCAACCCCGTTCTCACCGTCTATACCTACGACTCGTTCGCCGCCGATTGGGGGCCAGGCCCGGCGGTGAAAAAAGCGTTTGAAGCCGATTGCAACTGCGAGCTGAAACTGGTGGCGCTGGAGGATGGCGTTTCACTGCTCAACCGCCTGCGGATGGAGGGGAAGAACAGCAAAGCCGATGTGGTGTTGGGGCTGGACAACAATCTGCTGGAAGCGGCCACGCAAACTAAACTCTTTGCCAAAAGCGGCGTGGCGAATGAGGCGGTCAAGGTGCCCGGCGGCTGGAAAAACGACACATTTGTGCCGTTCGATTACGGCTATTTCGCCTTTGTCTACGATAAAAGCAAGCTGAAAAATCCGCCGAAAAGCCTGAAAGAACTGGTCGAGAGCGATCAAAAATGGCGGGTGATTTATCAGGATCCGCGTACCAGTACGCCAGGGCTGGGACTGTTACTGTGGATGCGCAAAGTCTATGGCGATAACGCGCCGCAGGCCTGGCAAAAACTGGCGGCCAAAACGGTGACGGTGACGAAAGGCTGGAGCGAGGCCTACGGTTTATTTCTGAAAGGTGAAAGCGATTTGGTGCTCAGTTACACCACCTCTCCGGCGTATCACATTATTGAAGAGAAGAAGGACAATTACGCCGCCGCGAACTTCAGCGAAGGCCATTACTTACAGGTAGAAGTCGCGGCGCGTACCGTCGCCAGTAAGCAGCCGGAACTGGCGGAGAAATTCCTCAAATTTATGGTTTCTCCGGCGTTTCAGAACGCCATACCCACCGGCAACTGGATGTACCCGGTAGCGGACGTCGCCTTACCCGCAGGGTTTGAATCATTGGCAAAACCCTCCACAACGCTGGAATTCACGCCGCAACAAGTGGCAGCACAACGCCAGGCATGGATTAGCGAATGGCAACGCGCCGTCAGCCGTTAATTCCCGGCTGGCTGATTCCGGGGCTGTGCGCCGCCGCGCTGATGATAACCGTCTCGCTGGCGGCCTTTCTGGCGCTTTGGCTGAACGCGCCGGCGGGCGCGTGGTCGACAATCTGGCGGGATAGCTACCTGTGGCATGTGGTGCGCTTCTCATTCTGGCAGGCGTTTCTGTCCGCAGTGCTGTCTGTGGTCCCGGCGGTTTTTCTCGCTCGCGCGCTTTATCGACGCCGTTTTCCTGGACGTCTGGCGCTGCTGCGTCTGTGCGCCATGACGCTGATTCTGCCGGTACTGGTTGCCGTGTTCGGTATTCTTAGCGTGTATGGCCGTCAGGGCTGGCTGGCCTCGCTGTGGCAGATGCTGGGGCTTCAGTGGACATTCTCCCCCTACGGCTTGCAGGGCATTTTACTGGCGCACGTCTTTTTTAATCTGCCGATGGCGAGCCGTTTGTTGCTGCAATCGTTGGAAAGCATTCCCGGCGAGCAGCGCCAGCTCGCCGCCCAGCTCGGTATGCGCGGCTGGCATTTTTTTCGTTTTGTCGAATGGCCGTGGCTGCGCCGCCAAATTCCGCCCGTCGCGGCGCTGATTTTTATGCTCTGCTTCGCCAGTTTCGCAACGGTCCTGTCGCTCGGCGGCGGCCCACAGGCCACCACTATCGAACTGGCTATCTTTCAGGCGCTCAGTTATGACTACGATCCTGCCCGCGCGGCGATGCTGGCATTAATCCAGATGGTCTGCTGCCTGGCGCTGGTACTGCTAAGCCAACGGTTGAGCAAAGCGATTGCGCCGGGGATGACGCTGACGCAGGGCTGGCGCGATCCTGACGATCGTCTCCACAGCCGTCTGACGGACGCCTTATTAATCGTGCTGGCGCTGCTGCTGCTGCTTCCGCCGCTGGTCGCCGTGGTGGTCGATGGCGTCAACCGCAGCCTGCCGGAGGTGCTGGCGCAACCCATTCTGTGGCAGGCTGTCTGGACATCGCTACGCATTGCGCTGGCGGCGGGCGTTCTGTGTGTGGTGCTGACCATGATGCTGCTGTGGAGTAGCCGCGAGCTACGCCAACGCCAGCAACTATTCGCCGGACAAACGCTGGAACTCAGCGGGATGTTGATCCTCGCGATGCCGGGGATCGTGCTGGCGACAGGCTTCTTTTTACTGCTCAATAATAGCGTTGGCTTACCGGAGTCCGCCGACGGCATCGTGATTTTCACCAATGCGCTGATGGCAATCCCCTACGCGCTAAAAGTCCTGGAAAACCCAATGCGCGATATTACCGCCCGTTATGGAATGCTGTGCCAGTCATTAGGAATTGAAGGCTGGTCGCGGTTAAAGGTCGTGGAACTTCGGGCGCTGAAACGTCCGCTGGCGCAGGCGCTGGCGTTTGCCTGCGTACTTTCTATCGGTGATTTTGGCGTCGTCGCGCTTTTCGGCAATGACAATTTCCGCACGCTGCCGTTTTATCTGTATCAGCAGATCGGCTCCTACCGCAGCCAGGACGGCGCGGTGACCGCGCTGATACTATTGCTGCTCTGCTTTACGTTATTTACCCTCATAGAGAAACTACCGGGCCGACATGCTAAAACTGATTGATATCACCTGGCTTTACCATCATTTGCCGATGCGTTTTACGCTGGCGGTAGAACGCGGCGAGCAGGTGGCGATTCTTGGCCCCAGCGGCGCGGGGAAAAGCACGTTGTTGAATTTAATTGCCGGTTTTCTTGCACCTGCCAGCGGTACGCTACTGATTGCCGGCGAAGATCATACGCTTACGCCGCCCTCACGCCGTCCGGTCTCAATGCTGTTTCAGGAGAATAATTTATTCAGCCATCTGAATGTGCAGCAAAATATCGGTCTGGGGCTAAACCCTGGGTTAACGCTAAATGCCAGCCAGCGGGAAAAACGGGACGCTATCGCACGTCAGATGGGCATTGAGAGTCTGATGGCGCGTTTGCCGGGCGAACTGTCCGGCGGCCAGCGTCAGCGGGTAGCGCTGGCGCGCTGCCTGGTACGTGAACAGCCGGTACTGTTGCTGGATGAACCGTTCTCCGCGCTCGATCCCGCGCTACGCCAGGAGATGCTGACGCTGGTCAGCGATATCTGCCGCGAGCGACAGCTCACGCTGTTGATGGTCTCGCACAGCGTGGAAGATGCGGCGCGAATTGCGCCCCGGTCAATCGTCGTGGCCGACGGACGCATTGCGTGGCAAGGCAAAACAGACGAGCTACTAAGCGGTCAAGCCAGCGCCTCAGCGCTATTGGGCATCAAATCCCATATTTTGTAGGCCGGATAAGGCGAAGCCGCCATCCGGCAAAGGAATCGTTAGTAACCCACAACTTTGCGCAGAATATCGATATATACCGGCATCAGCGGGTGGCGAACCAGCACCACCAGTGCGACCACGCCGATCCCGAGCGTCAACGGCGCCAGATACAGCAAACGGCTGCGGGGGAAATACGCGGTTAAACGATCGACTGCCGCTTTGCCGCTGCGCCACAGCCGCCAGCATAGCCAGCCTCCGACCCACAGCAGCAACGCCGTCGCCAGCAGCAGCCATTTGAAATCTCCGCTCTGCATATCGGAAGGAATATCGATTGCCGCTCCCGCCAGAATGCCCGGCAGGAAATAAAACGGCGGCCACAGCAAACAGCCAATCAAGTTCGGCCCAATAAATTTCGCCACGGGAAGATCCAGCATCCCTGCCACCATCGGCACCAGAGGCCTCGTCGGACCGACAAAACGTCCGACCAGGATCGTGAACATACTGTGCTGATGCAGCGCGTGTTCGGTTTTATCCAGCAGCGACTTGTTCTTTTTCATAAAAGACCAGCGGTGTAGCGGCTTTTTAAAGCGCCACCCCAGCCAGAACGAAATCCAGTCGCCCATCAGACAGCCGATAATACCCACCAGCCAGGCATGCCAAAAATTGAGCTCGCCGCTGCCGATAAGCGCGCCCAGCCCCGCCATCAGTACCGTACCGGGTAAAATCAACCCCACCAGCGCCAGAGATTCCAGGAAGGCGACCAGCAACACGGCGATAAGCGAATACAGAGTGGATTGGGTGATAAAGTGTTCCAGCAGTGCTTGCATAGTGTGTCCGTCAGCGTGATGAAGCAGGGATTCTGCTTACCCCGTCCCCCTTCGTCAAGCCGTCAATTATCCGAATAGTTACGGCTTATGACATCTTTGTGGACACATCATTCACTTTTTATTCACATCCGGCCCTGAACTCGCTAGGACTTGCCCCGGTGCATTTTTTAAATACCCGCGAAAAATAGAGCTGATCGTCAAATCCAACATTGCGCCCAACGGACGCTATCGGCATTCGCGTAGTGCTAAGCAGAAGTTTCGCCTGGCTGATACGCTGATCTTCGCGCCAGCTCAATACGCTAATGCCTAACTGCTGGCGGAACAGATGCGATAACCGGGAGGGCGACAGGCAGACATGCTGGGCGACGCTGGCGATATCAAAATGACTGTCTGCCAGATGGTCGCTGATATACTGGCAGGCATCGCGCACACGGCTATCCATCGGCGGATGCAACGACTCATTAATTACCGCCATACGTCTGAGCAACAACTGCTCCAGCAGATTGATCGCCAGTAGCTCAGAATAGCGACCTTCCCCTTGCCCGGCGCTGATGATCTGCCCGAACAGTTCGCTGAAATGCGGCTGGCGCGCCTCGTCCGGGCGGAAAAATCCTGTCTGGGCAAAGATTGTCGGCCAGGTCAGCCACTCCTGCCAGTAGGCGCGAGGCCGGAAATAAACCCACTGGTGATACCACTCGCTGGCGTCCGGATGCCGTCCATAGTGATGAATCTCGCCCGGCGGAAACAATAATATATCGCCAGGCCGACAGACAAACTGCTCGCCATTATTATTAATGACGCCTTCTCCGCGGATGGTCAGGTTAAGAATATATCCCTTCATGCCCAACGGACGATCGATAAAAAAATCCAGATATCCATTCGCTTCAATCGGCGTCAGCCCGGCGACCAGATGGGCATTAAATGAATATCCCGGCAATAGCGGATCATTTTGCGTTTCAGCCATGATTTATCTACCCCCCGATGTTCAGAGAAGAAACAAATTGTCCATATTGACCAGGACGACAGTGCTTACGTCTCCGCAAGACTTTGCGCTTGATGAAAGCACGTATCAACCCCGCTTGTGAAAAGCGCTTTGTAACAAAAGCGTACAGTTCAGGCGATAAAATTAAGTAACAGAAGTGTCTATAACTATGGCTGGAATGTCCACATTGAATATTTGCACAGCGTCACACTTTGCAAAGCATTAGCATTTTTGTCCATAAGATTAGCGGATCCTGCCTGACGGTTTTTGCCGCGACTCTCTACTGTTTCTCCATACCTGTTTTTCTGGATGGAGTAAGACGATGGCAATTGCAATTGGCCTCGATTTTGGCAGTGATTCAGTGCGCGCTCTGGCAGTGGACTGCGCCACCGGCGACGAGATCGCCACCAGCGTAGAGTGGTATCCGCGCTGGCAAGAAGGCCGTTATTGCGACGGCCCGAACAACCAGTTCCGTCATCATCCGCGCGACTACATGGAGTCAATGGAGGCCGCGCTGAAAGCCGTTTTGGCACAATTAAGCGCCGCGCAACGCGCAAATGTCGTTGGCATTGGCGTTGACAGCACCGGTTCTACGCCAGCGCCGATTGACGCCGACGGTAACGTCCTGGCGCTGCGTCCGGAGTTCGCCGAGAACCCGAATGCGATGTTTGTGCTGTGGAAAGATCACACCGCCGTGGAAGAGGCCGACGAAATCACTCGTCTGTGCCATAAGCCAGGCAAGGTCGACTACTCGCGCTATATTGGCGGCATTTACTCCAGCGAATGGTTCTGGGCGAAGATTCTGCACGTCACCCGTCAGGATAGCGCCGTCGCGCAGGCCGCCGTCTCGTGGATTGAACTGTGTGACTGGGTGCCGGCGCTGCTTTCCGGCACCACTCGCCCGCAGGATATCCGCCGTGGCCGCTGCAGCGCCGGGCACAAAACGCTGTGGCATGAAAGCTGGGGCGGCCTGCCGCCCGCGAGCTTCTTTGATGAACTCGATCCGTGCATTAACCGTCATCTGCGCTACCCGTTATTTAGCGAAACCTTCACCGCCGATCTGCCCGTGGGCACCCTGTGCGCCGAATGGGCGCAGCGCCTCGGCTTGCCGGAAAGCGTAGTGATTTCCGGCGGCGCGTTCGACTGTCATATGGGCGCGGTCGGCGCGGGCGCGCAGCCCAATACGCTGGTAAAAGTCATCGGCACGTCTACCTGCGACATTCTGATTGCGGATAAACAGAGCGTCGGGGATCGCGCCGTGAAAGGCATTTGCGGTCAGGTTGACGGCAGCGTGGTGCCGAACTTTATCGGTCTGGAAGCGGGCCAATCTGCTTTCGGCGATATCTACGCCTGGTTTAGCCGCGTGTTGAGCTGGCCGCTGGAACAACTTGCCGCGCAGCACCCGGAACTGAAAACCCAGATTAACGCCAGCCAGAAGCAGCTACTGCCAGCGCTCACCGACGCCTGGGCGAAAAATCCGTCCCTGGATCACCTGCCGGTGGTGCTCGACTGGTTTAACGGTCGCCGCACGCCATACGCTAATCAGCGTCTGAAAGGCGTCATTACCGATCTCAATCTCGCCACCGACGCGCCAGCGCTGTTTGGTGGTCTGGTCGCCTCGACCGCCTTCGGCGCGCGCGCCATTCAGGAGTGTTTTACCGATCAGGGTATCGCGGTCAATAACGTGATGGCGCTTGGCGGCATCGCCCGTAAAAATCAGGTCATTATGCAGGTCTGCTGCGACGTACTGAATCGTCCGTTGCAGATCGTCGCTTCCGACCAGTGTTGCGCATTAGGCGCCGCTATCTTTGCCGCCGTTGCCGCGAAGGTCCATGCCGATATTCCTGCCGCCCAGCAAAGCATGGCGAGCGCGGTAGAACGCACTCTGCGCTCCCGCTCTGAACAGGCGCAACGCCTCGAACAGCTTTACCGCCGCTACCAGCAGTGGGCGCTAAGCGCAGAACAACATTATCTTCCGACTGCCGCGCCGGCGCCAACGACCCCGGCCAATCAGGCAATCCTGACTCATTAAGGACACGACAATGACGATTTTTGATAATTATGAAGTATGGTTTGTGATTGGCAGCCAGCATTTGTATGGCGCAGAAACCCTGCGTCAGGTCACTCAACATGCCGAGCATGTGGTCAACGCGCTGAATACCGAAGCAAAACTGCCATGTAAACTGGTATTAAAACCGCTGGGCACCTCGCCGGATGAGATTACCGCCATTTGTCGTGACGCAAATTATGACGATCGCTGCGCAGGGCTGGTGGTCTGGTTGCACACCTTCTCCCCGGCCAAAATGTGGATCAACGGGCTGAGTATCCTTAACAAACCACTACTGCAATTCCATACCCAATTTAACGCCGCCCTGCCGTGGGACAGCATCGATATGGACTTTATGAACCTGAACCAGACTGCGCACGGCGGCCGCGAGTTCGGCTTCATCGGTGCGCGGATGCGCCAGCAGCACGCGGTCGTCACTGGCCACTGGCAGGATAAAGAGGCCCATACGCGTATCGGCGCCTGGATGCGCCAGGCGGTCTCTAAACAGGATACCCGCCAGCTAAAAGTCTGCCGCTTCGGCGACAATATGCGTGAAGTCGCAGTGACTGACGGTGATAAAGTGGCCGCGCAAATCAAATTTGGCTTCTCGGTCAATACCTGGGCGGTCGGCGATCTGGTGCAGGTGGTGAACTCCATCAGCGACGGCGATATCAACGCTCTGATTGACGAATATGAAAGCAGCTATACCCTGACGCCCGCCACCCAGATCCACGGCGATAAACGCCAGAACGTGCGGGAAGCGGCGCGCATTGAACTCGGTATGAAGCGTTTCCTGGAACAGGGCGGCTTCCACGCATTCACTACTACCTTTGAAGATTTACACGGTCTGAAACAGCTTCCGGGTCTGGCCGTACAGCGTCTTATGCAACAGGGCTACGGCTTTGCGGGCGAAGGCGACTGGAAAACCGCCGCTCTGCTTCGCATTATGAAAGTGATGTCAACCGGTCTGCAGGGCGGCACCTCATTTATGGAGGATTACACCTACCACTTCGAGAAAGGCAACGATCTGGTGCTCGGCTCGCACATGCTGGAGGTGTGTCCCTCCATCGCGGTGGAAGAGAAACCGATCCTCGACGTCCAGCACCTCGGCATTGGCGGCAAGGAAGATCCGGCGCGTTTGATTTTCAATACCCAAACCGGCCCGGCGATCGTCGCCAGCCTGATCGACCTCGGCGATCGTTATCGCCTGCTGGTCAACTGCATTGACACCGTAAAAACGCCGCACTCCCTGCCGAAACTGCCGGTGGCTAACGCGCTGTGGAAGGCGCAGCCGGATCTGCCGACCGCCTCCGAAGCGTGGATTCTGGCTGGCGGCGCGCACCATACCGTCTTCAGCCACGCGCTGGATCTGAACGATATGCGCCAGTTCGCAGAAATACACGATATCGAAATCGCGGTAATTGATAATGATACCCGTCTGCCGGCCTTTAAGGACGCGCTGCGCTGGAACGAGGTGTATTACGGGTTCAAACGTTAATTGGTGAAACGGATTGCCCGGCGGCACTGCATTTACCGGGCCTACGGTCCTGTAGGCCGAATAAGGCATTTGTGTCGCCATCCGGCACACCGTCGCTCGTAGGCCGGATAAGCGAAGCGCCATCCGGCAGGGAGAAAACAATGTTAGAAGATCTCAAACGCCAGGTACTGGAAGCTAATCTGGCGCTGCCAAAACACAACCTGGTCACCCTCACCTGGGGTAACGTTAGCGCCGTCGATCGCGAACGCGGCGTACTGGTGATTAAGCCGTCCGGCGTCGATTATAGCGTCATGACCGCTGACGATATGGTGGTGGTCAGCCTGGAGAGCGGTGAAGTCGTTGAAGGTCATAAGAAACCGTCGTCCGATACGCCAACCCACCGTCTGTTGTACCAGGCATTTCCGACTATCGGCGGCATCGTACACACCCATTCGCGCCACGCGACTATCTGGGCGCAGGCGGGTCAGCCGATTCCGGCGACGGGAACCACCCATGCCGACTATTTCTACGGTACGATTCCCTGCACTCGCAAAATGACCGAGGCGGAAATTAATGGCGAGTATGAATGGGAAACGGGCAATGTCATTGTTGAAACCTTTGAAAAACAAGGTATTGACGCTGCTCAAATGCCCGGCGTGCTTGTCCATTCGCACGGCCCGTTTGCCTGGGGTAAAAATGCCGAGGATGCAGTGCATAACGCCATCGTGCTGGAAGAAGTGGCCTATATGGGGATCTTCTGCCGCCAGCTTGCGCCGCAGTTGCCCGACATGCAGCAATCCCTGCTGGATAAACACTATCTACGCAAACACGGCGCAAAAGCCTATTACGGGCAGTAATGCCTCTAAAAACGCGTCCCATGGGGGGCGCGTTGATGAGTCTGGTCGGTGATATATTCAGCAAATGCGCTTTGATAGACGTAATTATCAGAACTCACATATTCAATAATATTATCATAATGTCCCTGCAACACTTTTCCTTCCAGCGCATGGAAGAAAATATAATCTTCGATTGTTGACTGCCAGCGTTGCCCATTTAACAGATAGTTAATAATGGTATCCCGATGTCCGTTTTTTCTGTCGTGTCCTTGCCAGTGAAAAAAAGCATTGCCGTTTTCAATAATTTCGGTACGCCAAATCTGATCTGTCCATGTTTTATACTCAAAAAATCGACTCACGGTTTTTATGGAAGGGTTAGCGCGTTGAGTATTGACGAAAAGATAATGGTCGTTCCCTACCGGACACGCCTGCATATTCACATTCATAAAAGATAATTCCCGAACACCACACATTTTGATAAAAACACCCGCACCTGAAAGTCAAAATAAAATTATATTCTAAAATAAAAATTAAATTATGCAGAGAGTTCCCGACGAATTCGCACTGTAATCCATTTTTATTTAACCATAGCGGCCAATTGGAATATTATATTTCTACCTGACGGTGCGGATGTTTCAAATGAAATTCTTACACTTTTCATTAATTAAAACAAACAAAAAATATCGCTTTTTTGTTAATCCGAGAAATAAGTAACAGATTCGAGCAAGCACTATTCTGAAAAATACTTAATGTATGGAAACAGACTTGACACAAAACAGCCAACCTATGGATAAAAATTGTAAATAAACATGATTCAAAATTAGCAGTTATAGGATAATTATATCAGCTGTCTACACCAGCGTCATTATACCCTTCATACTTCGAGTTGCTTATGTGTTGGCTACGGATTACTCGGCCCATCCATGGGCCTCGCCCTGACGGGCCGTCGCACGCGACGTTCAAATCTGCTCCCGGCAGATTTGTCGATCACCCCAGTCACATAGTTATCTATGCTCCTGGGGCCTCACTCCCTTGCCGCCTTTAAGCAACTCGAATTATTTTGGGTATATATTGATAAATATACGTCAGCAAAAATATCTGACGCTAAAAATCCTTTTATCGTTAAAATATCCATTACACCCGTCACGGGGAACGAACTCATTCATGAAATATCGCTACATCACCAGAATCGCGGCAGGCATAATTCTCATTATGGCCACGGTGTTTATCAATAACGCTATCGCTATTTATCAGTTCAGTCAGCAAGACCAGACGCGCGTAGCTGACTGCGCGATTGTCGCAGGAGCAGGCGTTAGCGGAAAAACGCCTTCTCCCGTTTTTCAGGCCCGACTGGATCATGCCATCTGGCTTTACCAACAACACATTGTCCGCGCGTTGGTATTAACCGGCGGCTACGGCGCTGGCGCAACGGTTTCCGACGCGGCGATAGCCCGTCAATACGTTCTGGAAAAAGGCATTCCGGCTAAGGCGATTTTTATTGAAGAGCGCTCTACCGTGACGCGCGAAAATATTCGTTACGCAAAACAGATACAGCGGCAACAACAATGGCGCACAGCGTTACTGGTCAGCGATCCGCTGCATATGCTGCGTCTGAAAACTATCGCTCAGGATAATGGTATCGATAGCCGCTCATCACCCACGCGATCCACCCGCTATAAATCCTGGTGGGCGAAAACCCGCTTCTTACTGCGAGAAACTTTTTATTACAGCGGATATCGGCTTTTACGTTATATGCCTGTACAAAATAACAGTATTACCCCCTAAAACAGGTTATAATTAGCGTGAATTTTTTAGACAGGTAATCATCGTGGCGCAGGCAGGTTTCATTTTAACCCGGCACTGGCGGGATACGCCGCAAGGAACGGAGGTCTCTTTCTGGCTGGCGACAGACAACGGCCCTGTGCAGGCGACGCTGGCGCCGCAAGAGTCCGTGGCGTTTATTCCGACCAGCCAGACCTCCCGCGCCGCCTCGCTGCTACAGGCGGAAAAAGACTATCGCCTGACGCCGCTCCAGCTGCGAGACTTTCATCGTCAGCCGGTCTCCGGTCTGTATTGCCGTACTCACCGCCAGCTTATGCGGATGGAGAAACTGCTGCGCGAAAACGGCGTCACCGTTTATGAAGCGGATGTACGCCCGCCGGAACGTTACCTGATGGAGCGTTTTATTACGTCGCCCGTTTGGGTAGACGGCGAGATGCGCAACGGCGTTATCCGCAATGCGCGTCTTAAACCCCACCCCGACTATCGACCGCCGCTAAAATGGGTCTCGCTGGATATCGAAACCACGCGACACGGCGAACTGTATTGCATTGGTCTGGAAGGCTGCGGCCAGCGTACCGTTTATATGCTGGGCCCGGCGAATGGCGATGACCGCCAACTGGACTTCGAGCTTGTGTATGTCGCCAGCCGCCCGCAGTTGCTGGAAAAACTCAACGCCTGGTTTGCCGAGCATGATCCTGACGTCATCATCGGCTGGAACGTGGTGCAGTTCGACCTGCGTATGCTGCAAAAACATGCCGAACGCTACCGTATCCCTTTACGGCTGGGGCGAGACAATAGCGAACTGGAGTGGCGCGAACATGGCTTCAAAAACGGCGTTTTTTTCGCCCAGGCCAGAGGGCGAGTCATTATCGATGGTATCGACGCGCTTAAATCCGCGTTCTGGAATTTTTCGTCTTTTTCGCTGGAAGCCGTCTCGCAGGAACTGCTCGGCGAAGGAAAATCCATTGATAATCCCTGGGATCGTATGGATGAGATCGATCGTCGCTTTGCCCAGGATAAACCCGCCCTCGCCACCTACAACCTGAAAGACTGCGAGCTGGTCACGCGCATTTTCCATAAAACCGAGATCATGCCGTTTTTGCTGGAACGCGCGACGATCAACGGCCTGCCGGTCGATCGCCACGGCGGTTCAGTCGCCGCATTCGGGCATCTTTACTTTCCGCGAATGCACCGCGCCGGCTATGTCGCGCCCAATCTCGGCGAAGTGCCGCCGCTGGCAAGTCCCGGCGGCTACGTAATGGATTCACAACCCGGATTATACGATTCAGTACTGGTGCTGGATTATAAAAGCCTGTACCCGTCGATTATCCGCACGTTTTTGATTGATCCCGTCGGGCTGGTCGAAGGCATGGCGCAGCCGGATCCGGAACACAGTACCGAAGGTTTCCTTGACGCCTGGTTTTCACGAGAAAAGCACTGCCTGCCGGAAATTGTTAGCCAAATCTGGCACGGGCGCGATGAAGCCAAACGTCAGGGTAATAAACCGCTCTCGCAGGCGCTTAAAATCATTATGAACGCCTTTTATGGCGTACTCGGCACCACGGCCTGTCGCTTTTTCGATCCCCGTCTGGCGTCGTCAATCACCATGCGCGGCCATGCGATTATGCGCCAGACCAAAGCGCTGATTGAGGCGCAGGGTTATAACGTAATTTATGGCGATACCGATTCCACTTTCGTCTGGCTCCGGCGCGCGCATTCAGAAGCCGACGCGGCGGAAATCGGGCACAGGCTGGTGCGTCACGTGAACGAATGGTGGGCGCAGACGTTACAACAGCAAAATTTGACCAGCGCGCTGGAGCTGGAGTTTGAAACCCACTTTTGCCGTTTTCTGATGCCGACCATCCGCGGCGCGGATACTGGCAGTAAAAAACGCTACGCGGGCCTGATTCAGGAAGGCGACAGCCAGCGCATGGTATTTAAAGGTCTGGAAACGGTGCGGACCGACTGGACGCCGCTGGCGCAGCGCTTTCAACAGGAGCTGTATCTGCGCGTTTTTCGCAATGAACCTTATCAAGACTATGTGCGTGAGACTATCGATAAACTGATGGCGGGCGAACTGGACGCGCAGTTGGTTTATCGTAAGCGTCTGCGTCGCCCTTTACATGAGTACCAACGTAACGTTCCGCCGCACGTTCGCGCCGCCCGGCTGGCGGATGAACAAAACCTGAAGCAGGGTCGTCCGGCGCAGTATCAGAATCGCGGCGCCATAAAATATGTCTGGACTGTTAACGGCCCCGAGCCCGTGGATTACCAGCAGTCGCCGCTGGATTACGAACACTATCTTACCCGCCAGCTACAACCCGTGGCGGAAGGAATTCTTCCCTTCGTTGAAGATAATTTTGCTACACTACTGACCGGGCAACTGGGGTTATTTTGACGCGTGACGAAAGCGCCGCCTTCCAGTACCATAGCGCCCTTTCCATTCCTGGACCTAATTAACGCCACTACCACATTAGCCTGGTAGCGGGGTCGTATACTCGCAATTATCCAGTGCTGTCGCCTGGGAATGGCGAGTAATGCCTGCAATTAAAGATATAGAGCCGAACACATATGCCTTTTACACTTGGTCAACGCTGGATCAGCGATACAGAAAGCGAGCTGGGACTTGGAACCGTTGTTGCGATGGATGCGCGAACCGTCACCTTACTTTTCCCGTCCACGGGGGAAAACCGCCTGTATGCGCGCAGTGATTCTCCCGTGACCCGCGTCATGTTCAACCCTGGCGATACGATTACAAGCCATGAAGGCTGGCAGCTACATATCGATGAAGTAAAAGAAGAAAATGGCCTGCTTGTTTATGTCGGCACCCGCCTGGATACCGAAGAGACCAATGTGACGTTGCGCGAAGTTCTGCTCGACAGCAAGTTGGTTTTCAGTAAGCCCCAGGATCGTCTGTTCGCCGGTCAAATCGATCGAATGGATCGGTTCGCGCTGCGCTATCGCGCCCGTAAATTTCAGAGCGAGCAGTACCGGATGCCATACAGCGGCCTGCGCGGTCAGCGGACCAATCTGATCCCGCATCAGCTTAATATCGCTCATGATGTGGGTCGTCGCCACGCGCCGCGCGTACTGCTGGCGGATGAAGTGGGCTTAGGTAAAACCATTGAAGCCGGGATGATTCTGCATCAACAGTTATTATCCGGCGCGGCGGAACGCGTATTGATCATCGTTCCGGAAACCCTGCAACACCAGTGGCTGGTAGAAATGCTGCGCCGTTTCAACCTGCGCTTCGCGCTGTTCGATGACGAACGCTATACCGAAGCGCAACACGACGCGTATAACCCGTTTGAAACCGAACAACTGGTGATCTGCTCGCTGGATTTCGCCCGCCGTAATAAGCAGCGTCTGGAACATTTGTGCGACGCCGAGTGGGATTTGCTGGTGGTCGACGAAGCGCATCATCTGGTGTGGAGTACCGATGCGCCGAGCCGTGAATATATGGCCATCGAACAGTTAGCTGAACGCGTACCGGGCGTGCTGCTGCTGACCGCCACGCCAGAACAGCTGGGGATGGAAAGCCATTTCGCCCGTCTGCGCCTGCTCGATCCGAACCGTTTCCACGATTTCGAACAGTTTGTCGAAGAACAGAAAAACTACCGCCCTGTCGCCGATGCGGTGGCCATGCTGCTGGCGGGCAATAAACTCAGCAACGACGAACTGAACAGGCTGGGCGATCTGATCGGCGAACAGGATATTGAACCGCTGTTGCAGGCCGCTAATAGCGATCGCGACGACGCGCAGGCCGCCCGTGATGAGCTGGTGTCGATGCTGATGGATCGCCACGGCACCAGCCGCGTTCTGTTCCGCAACACCCGTAACGGCGTCAAGGGGTTCCCGAAACGTGAACTGCATACGGTAAAACTGCCGCTGCCGACCCAGTATCAGACCGCCATTAAGGTCTCCGGCATTATGGGCGCGCGTAAAAGCGCGGAAGATCGCGCCCGCGATATGCTCTATCCGGAACAAATTTATCAGGAGTTCGAAGGCGATACCGGCACCTGGTGGAACTTCGACCCACGCGTTGAGTGGCTGATGGGCTATCTGACCAGCCATCGTTCGCAAAAAGTGCTGGTGATCTGCGCTAAGGCGACCACCGCGTTACAGCTGGAGCAGGTGCTGCGCGAACGCGAAGGCATCCGCGCCGCCGTGTTCCATGAGGGCATGTCGATTATCGAACGCGATCGCGCCGCCGCCTGGTTCGCCGAAGAAGATACCGGCGCGCAGGTGCTGTTATGTTCCGAAATCGGCTCCGAAGGACGTAACTTCCAGTTTGCCAGCAATCTGGTGATGTTCGACTTGCCGTTTAACCCGGATCTGCTGGAACAGCGTATTGGTCGTCTGGATCGTATCGGCCAGGCGCATGATATCCAGATCCACGTCCCGTACCTGGAAAAAACCGCCCAGTCGGTGCTGGTTCGCTGGTATCACGAAGGGCTGGACGCCTTTGAGCACACCTGCCCGACCGGTCGCGCGATTTATGATTCAGCCTACGCCAGTCTGATTAACTATCTGGCCGCGCCTGAAGAAACCGACGGGTTTGACGATCTGATCAAATCCTGCCGCGAACAGCATGAAGCGCTAAAAGCCCAGTTAGAACAGGGCCGCGACCGCCTGCTGGAGATCCACTCCAACGGCGGAGAAAAAGCCCAACAGCTCGCACAAAGCATTGAAGAACAGGACGACGACACCAACCTGATCGCGTTCGCCATGAACCTGTTCGATATCGTCGGCATTAACCAGGACGATCGCGGCGACAATCTGATCGTGCTGACGCCGTCTGACCACATGTTGGTGCCGGATTTCCCCGGCCTGCCGGAAGACGGCTGTACTATCACGTTTGAACGTGACGTAGCCCTGTCTCGCGAAGATGCGCAGTTTATTACCTGGGAACATCCGCTCATCCGTAACGGACTGGATCTGATCCTCTCCGGCGATACCGGCAGCAGCACCATTTCGCTGTTGAAAAATAAAGCGCTGCCAGTCGGCACGCTGCTGGTCGAACTGGTTTACGTCGTGGAAGCGCAGGCGCCGAAACAGCTACAACTGAACCGCTTCCTGCCGCCGACGCCGGTACGTATGCTGTTAGATAAAAACGGCAACAATCTGGCCGCCCAGGTCGAGTTTGAAACCTTCAACCGTCAACTCAGCGCCGTGAATCGCCACACCGGCAGCAAACTGGTGAACGCCGTGCAACAGGACGTCCACGCCATTTTGCAACTGGGCGAGACGCAGATTGAAAAGTCCGCCAGAGCGCTGATTGATAACGCGCGTCGCGAGGCGGATGAAAAACTGTCCGGGGAACTGTCGCGTCTGGAAGCGCTGCGCGCCGTCAACCCGAACATCCGCGACGACGAACTTGCCGCTATCGACAGCAACCGTCAGCAGGTGCTGGAAAGCCTGAATCAGGCAGGCTGGCGTCTGGACGCGCTGCGTCTTATCGTCGTCACGCACCAATAACGGAGCCGTACATGGGGATGGAAAACTACAATCCGCCGCAGGAACCCTGGCTGGTTATCCTGTATCAGGATGAGCACATTATGGTGGTCAATAAGCCCAGCGGCCTGTTGTCCGTGCCGGGGCGTCTGGAAGCGCACAAAGACAGCATTATGACGCGTATCCAGCGCGACTACCCGCAGGCAGAGTCGGTGCATCGTCTGGATATGGCCACCAGCGGCGTGATTGTAGTGGCGCTGACCAAAGCCGCGGAGCGGGAGCTAAAACGCCAGTTCCGCGAACGTGAGCCGAAAAAGCAGTATATGGCGCGCGTATGGGGGCATCCCTCCCCGGCGGAAGGACTGGTCGACTTACCGCTCATCTGCGACTGGCCGAACCGGCCAAAGCAGAAAGTATGTTATGAAACCGGCAAACCGGCGCAAACGGAATATAACGTGGTGGAGTTTGCGGCGGATAATACCGCCCGCGTGGTGCTCAAACCGATCACCGGACGTTCACATCAGCTTCGTGTGCATATGCTGGCGTTAGGCCACCCGATTTTAGGCGATCGGTTTTACGCCTCGCCGGAAGCGTTGTCGCTGGCGCCGCGTTTGCAGTTACACGCCGAAATGCTGACCATTACCCATCCCGCTTACGGTAACAGCATGACGTTTAAAGTCCCGGCAGATTTTTAAATTCTGAGCCAATTTATGCCGGGGCGCTTCGCTTGCCCGGCCTACATTCATTAACGTAGGCCGGATAAGGCGCTAGTCGCATCCGGCAATTCAATCACTTGAAGCCTTTCTGTTCTTTGATTAGCTCATACGCTTTCTGAATTTCCTGCGCTTTTTGCTTCGCCATTTCCATCATTTCCGGCGGTAAACCTTTCGCGACCAGTTTGTCCGGATGATGCTCGCTCATCAGTTTGCGATAAGCGCGTTTAATGGTGGTTGCATCGTCGGTGGTTTTAACCCCCAGCACATTACAGGCATCTTCCAGCGTCGGGCCGCGCTGCGCCTGCTGCCAGCCGCCGCCGGACTGTTGATGATAACCGCCGCCAAACTGCGCGCCGCCCTGCATCATGCGCAGAAACTGATCGAACTGTACGCGGGAAATACCTAACTCTTCCGCAATCACATACAGCACTTCCCGCTCATTAGGGTGTAACGAGCCATCGGCAAACGCCGCCTGGATCTGAATTTCCAGAAACATCCGGATCAGATCAAAACGCCCGAAGCAGACGCTACGAAACTGCCGCATCTTTTCACGTAATGGGTAATTATCCGCTTTTCCGACCCGAAAGGCGTTCTGCGCGGCAGTACGTGAATCGCCGTGTAAATTCATGCGATCCATCAACTGACTGGCGATATGAATATCTGCTTCCGTCACCCGTCCTTTTGATTTGGTTAAGTGGCCCATCACCTCAAAGGTGGTGGCAAAAAACAGCGCCTGCCGTTCCCGCTGGTTGGCAAACCACGCCATTTTTCGGCTGCGGGCTTTGTCGAACATATGGCCCACCAGCAGACCCAGGACCACGCCCCAAAAGCCGCCGCCCATCATCAGGGCTACGGCGACGCCAATTATCTTTCCCCAGTACTGCATAGACTCCCCAAAACGTTACGCTATCGGTGAGGCTATCTCCCACAAAATAAGGTGCTTTTCTGCGAATGAAGGCTACGGTCAATTGTGGGACATCGCCTATAATTTGCATTATCATACCTGTCATTCAATGCCGTGCCTAACACCACAGACGCTAAACGGCAGGATTAACACTGGCGCAGCGAAGATGAGTAAGTTAGGCTGTGACCGTTTGTCACGCGCAACGCTACCGATGATGGAACAATAAATACAACGTATGAAAAAACGTATTCCCACTCTTCTGGCCACCATGATCGCCAGCGCCCTTTATAGTCATCAGGGGCTGGCAGCCGATCTCGCCTCACAGTGTATGTTGGGCGTGCCGAGCTACGATCGTCCTCTGGTAAAAGGCGATACCAACGATCTGCCGGTTACTATCAATGCCGATAACGCTAAAGGTAACTACCCGGACGATGCCGTTTTTACCGGCAACGTGGACATTATGCAGGGGAATAGCCGCCTGCAAGCGGATGAAGTGCAGCTTCATCAGAAGCAGGCGGAAGGTCAGCCGGAACCTGTACGCACCGTCGATGCGCTGGGTAATGTGCATTATGATGACAATCAGGTCATCCTTAAAGGGCCGAAGGGCTGGGCGAACCTGAACACCAAAGACACGAACGTCTGGGAAGGCGATTACCAGATGGTGGGCCGTCAGGGGCGCGGTAAAGCCGATCTCATGAAGCAGCGCGGCGAAAACCGTTATACCATTCTGGAAAACGGCAGCTTTACCTCCTGTCTGCCTGGCTCCGATACCTGGAGCGTGGTGGGGAGTGAAGTCATCCATGACCGTGAAGAACAGGTTGCGGAGATCTGGAACGCCCGGTTTAAAGTAGGTCCGGTTCCGATCTTTTATAGCCCCTATTTACAGCTACCCGTCGGTGACAAACGTCGCTCAGGTTTCCTGATCCCGAACGCGAAATACACGACCAAGAACTATTTCGAGTTCTACTTACCGTATTACTGGAACATCGCGCCCAATATGGACGCCACCATCACCCCGCACTATATGCACCGCCGCGGCAATATTATGTGGGAGAACGAATTCCGTTATCTCACGCAGGCAGGCGCCGGGTTGATGGAATTAGATTATCTGCCTTCTGATAAAGTCTACGAGGACGAACATCCCAAAGAGGGCGATAAGCACCGCTGGTTATTCTACTGGCAGCACTCAGGCGTGATGGATCAGGTGTGGCGTTTTAACGTCGATTACACCAAAGTCAGCGACTCCAGCTACTTTAATGATTTCGACAGTAAGTACGGTTCCAGTACCGACGGCTACGCAACGCAGAAATTCAGCGTCGGCTACGCCGTACAAAACTTTGACGCTACGGTGTCGACCAAACAATTCCAGGTCTTTAACGATCAAAACACCAGCAGCTACTCTGCGGAGCCGCAGTTAGACGTTAACTACTACCATAACGATCTCGGGCCGTTTGATACCCGGATTTACGGCCAGGCGGTACATTTCGTCAACACAAAAGACAATATGCCGGAAGCGACCCGCGTCCACCTGGAGCCAACCATTAATTTGCCGCTCTCCAACCGATGGGGCAGCCTGAACACCGAAGCGAAGCTGATGGCGACGCACTATCAGCAAACGAATCTGGACAGCTATAACAGCGATCCAAACAATAAAAATAAGCTGGAAGATTCGGTTAACCGCGTCATGCCGCAGTTTAAAGTCGACGGTAAGCTCATCTTCGAACGCGATATGGCGATGCTGGCGCCGGGGTATACCCAGACGCTGGAACCACGCGTGCAGTACCTGTATGTGCCGTACCGCGACCAGAGCGGCATCTATAACTACGATTCTTCTTTGCTGCAATCCGACTATAACGGCCTGTTCCGCGACCGCACTTATGGCGGTCTCGACCGTATTGCTTCCGCCAACCAGGTCACGACCGGCGTCACAACACGCATTTATGATGATGCCGCCGTTGAACGTTTTAACGTTTCTGTTGGTCAAATCTACTATTTCACGGAGTCTCGCACCGGCGATGACAACATTAAATGGGAGAATGACGACAAAACCGGTTCGCTGGTTTGGGCAGGCGACACTTACTGGCGTATTTCAGAACGCTGGGGGCTGCGTAGCGGAGTGCAGTACGATACCCGTCTGGATAGCGTCGCTACCAGCAGCAGCAGCCTCGAATACCGTCGGGATCAGGATCGTCTGGTACAGTTGAACTACCGCTATGCCAGCCCGGAATATATTCAGGCTACGTTGCCTTCGTATTATTCCACGGCAGAGCAGTATAAAAACGGCATCAACCAGGTGGGCGCGGTGGCAAGTTGGCCGATTGCCGATCGCTGGTCGATTGTCGGCGCGTACTACTTCGATACCAATTCGAGCAAACCTGCAGACCAGATGCTCGGCTTGCAGTACAACTCTTGCTGCTATGCGATCCGCGTCGGATACGAACGTAAGCTGAACGGTTGGGATAACGATAAACAACACGCGATTTATGATAACGCGATTGGCTTCAACATTGAGCTGCGCGGTTTGAGCTCTAACTACGGCCTCGGCACGCAAGAAATGTTGCGTTCGAACATTCTGCCGTACCAAAGCTCTATGTAATCTGATTGATTTACAACGTAATCCGCATTGCGGTTAATTGAAATGGAAAAAGTATGAAGAACTGGAAAACGCTGCTTCTCGGTATCGCCATGATCGCGAATACCAGTTTCGCTGCCCCCCAGGTAGTCGATAAAGTCGCAGCCGTCGTCAATAATGGCGTCGTGCTGGAAAGCGACGTTGATGGCTTAATGCAATCAGTCAAACTCAACGCGGGTCAGGCAGGTCAGCAGCTTCCGGACGACGCCACGCTGCGTCACCAGATCCTGGAACGTTTGATTATGGATCAAATTATCCTGCAGATGGGTCAGAAGATGGGGGTGAAGATCACTGATGAGCAGTTGGATCAGGCCATCGCCAACATCGCCAAACAAAACAATATGACGATGGATCAGATGCGCAGCCGTCTGGCTTACGATGGGCTGAACTATTCAACCTACCGTAACCAGATTCGTAAAGAGATGATTATCTCTGAAGTGCGCAACAACGAGGTTCGTCGCCGTATCACCGTTTTGCCGCAAGAAGTTGACGCGCTGGCAAAACAGATTGGCACCCAAAACGACGCCAGCACCGAGCTGAACCTGAGCCATATCTTGATTGCTCTGCCGGAAAACCCAACCTCCGAGCAGGTTAACGATGCACAGCGCCAGGCGGAAAGCATTGTTGAAGAAGCGCGTAACGGCGCAGATTTTGGCAAACTGGCGATTACCTACTCTGCCGACCAGCAGGCGCTAAAAGGCGGTCAGATGGGCTGGGGCCGCATCCAGGAGCTGCCGGGGATTTTCGCCCAGGCGCTGAGCACTGCGAAGAAAGGCGACATTGTCGGCCCGATTCGCTCCGGCGTCGGCTTCCACATTCTGAAAGTAAATGACCTGCGCGGTCAGAGCCAGAGTATCTCCGTGACCGAAGTTCACGCTCGTCACATTCTGCTTAAGCCGTCGCCGATCATGACCGATCAGCAGGCGCGCCTGAAGCTGGAAGAAATCGCGGCTGACATTAAGAGTGGTAAAACCACATTTGCCGCTGCGGCGAAAGAGTACTCTCAGGACCCAGGCTCCGCTAACCAGGGCGGTGATTTGGGTTGGGCTACGCCAGATATTTTCGATCCGGCGTTCCGTGACGCGCTGACGAAGCTGCATAAAGGCCAAATAAGCGCGCCGGTACACTCCTCTTTCGGCTGGCATCTAATCGAATTGCTGGATACGCGTAAGGTAGACAAAACCGATGCGGCGCAGAAAGATCGCGCTTATCGTATGCTGATGAACCGTAAATTCTCAGAAGAAGCGGCGACCTGGATGCAAGAACAGCGCGCCAGCGCTTACGTTAAGATTTTGAGTAACTAATGAGCAGTGCGCAACGCGTTGTTATCACTCCCGGCGAACCCGCCGGGATTGGCCCCGACCTTGTTGTCCAACTGGCGCAACGCGCGTGGCCGATTGAACTGGTCGTCTGTGCGGACGGCGCGCTCCTGACGGAGCGGGCCGCCATGCTCGGCCTGCCCCTCTCGCTTCTCCCTTACTCGCCTGATATCCCCGCTGCGCCGCAGCCCGCAGGAACGCTGACCCTATTGCCGGTCTCGCTGCGCGCGCCTGTCATCCCCGGTCAGTTGACGGTAGAAAATGGCCCCTATGTGGTAGAGACGCTGGCGCGAGCGTGTGATGGCTGTCTGAACGGTGAATTTGCCGCGCTGATCACAGGCCCCGTGCACAAAGGCGTTATTAACGACGCAGGCATTCCGTTTACCGGTCATACCGAGTTTTTCGAAGAGCGTTCGCAGGCGAAAAAAGTCGTGATGATGCTGGCAACCGAAGAACTTCGCGTTGCGCTGGCGACCACGCATCTGCCGCTACGGGCGATTGCAGACGCCATCACCCCTGCGCTTTTGCACGAAGTGATTGCTATTTTGCATCACGATTTGCGGACCAAATTTGGTATTGCCGAACCGCGCATTCTTGTCTGTGGCCTGAATCCGCACGCGGGCGAAGGCGGTCATATGGGCACGGAAGAGATAGACACCATCATTCCGGTGCTCGACGAGCTGCGGGCGCAGGGGATGAAACTCAACGGGCCGCTACCTGCTGATACGCTGTTTCAGCCCAAATATCTCGATAATGCCGACGCGGTGCTGGCGATGTACCACGATCAGGGCCTGCCCGTGCTAAAATACCAGGGATTCGGTCGGGGAGTGAATATTACGCTCGGCCTACCTTTTATTCGAACCTCCGTTGACCACGGCACCGCGCTTGAACTGGCAGGTCGTGGAAAAGCGGATGTCGGCAGTTTTATTACGGCGCTTAATCTCGCCATCAAAATGATTGTTAATACCCAATGAATAATCGAGTCCATCAGGGCCATTTAGCCCGTAAACGCTTCGGGCAAAACTTTCTCAACGATCGGTTTGTGATCGACAGTATTGTTTCTGCTATTAATCCGCAAAAAGGCCAGGCGATGGTTGAAATCGGCCCCGGTCTGGCGGCGCTGACGGAGCCGGTCGGCGAACGACTGGATAAGCTCACGGTCATTGAACTTGACCGCGATCTGGCGGCGCGTTTGCAAACCCATCCGTTCTTAGGGCCGAAGCTGACTATTTATCAGCAGGACGCCATGACCATGAACTTTGGCGAACTGTCTGCGCAGTTGGGCCAACCGCTGCGTGTGTTCGGCAATCTGCCCTATAATATCTCCACCCCGCTGATGTTCCATCTCTTTAGCTATACTGATGCCATTGCCGACATGCACTTTATGTTGCAAAAAGAAGTGGTAAATCGTCTGGTTGCAGGGCCGAACAGCAAAGCGTATGGTCGTTTAAGCGTGATGGCGCAATATTACTGTCAGGTGATCCCGGTGCTTGAAGTGCCGCCATCCGCCTTCACGCCGCCGCCCAAAGTGGACTCCGCCGTGGTGCGTCTGGTTCCACACGCAACAATGCCTTACCCGGTTAAAGATATTCGCGTGTTGAGCCGTATTACCACCGAGGCTTTTAACCAGCGCCGTAAAACGATCCGTAACAGTCTCGGCAACCTTTTTAGCGTTGAGACGTTGACGGAAATGGGTATTGACCCGGCAATGCGCGCGGAAAATATCTCTGTCGCGCAGTACTGCCAGATGGCCAATTATCTGTCGGAAAACGCGCCTTTGAAGGAGAGTTAAACATGATCAATTCGCCCAGAGTGTGTATTCAGGTGCAAAGCGTCTACATTGAGGCGCAATCCTCACCTGACGATGAACGTTACGTTTTTGCCTATACCGTAACCATCCGCAATCTGGGCCGGGCGCCAGTGCAGCTATTGGGCCGCTACTGGCTGATTACCAATGGCCATGGCCGTGAAACTGAAGTCCAGGGCGAAGGTGTGGTTGGCGTCCAGCCGCGCATTGCGCCTGGCGAAGAGTATCAGTACACCAGCGGCGCGGTAATTGAAACGCCGCTGGGCACCATGCAGGGTCATTACGAAATGATCGATGAAAATGGCGATGCCTTTACCATCGACATTCCCGTGTTTCGACTCGCCGTCCCTACACTCATTCACTAAAATTATAACAATGGCAACTTATCTCATCGGCGACGTTCACGGTTGCTACGACGAACTGATCGCCTTATTACAGCAAGTGGAATTTACGCCAGATACAGACACTCTATGGCTGACTGGCGATTTGGTCGCCCGCGGTCCCGGTTCGCTGGACGTGTTACGCTACGTCAAATCGCTTGGCAATAGCGTGCGTTTGGTGCTGGGGAATCACGATTTACACCTGTTGGCCGTATTCGCCGGGATTAGCCGCAACAAACCTAAAGACCGGCTGACCCCGCTTCTTGAAGCGCCGGATGCCGATGAGCTGTTGAATTGGTTACGCCGTCAGCCGCTGTTGCAGGTAGATGAAGAGAAAAAGCTGGTCATGGCGCATGCAGGTATTACCCCGCAGTGGGATTTGCAGACGGCAAAAGAGTGCGCCCGCGATGTTGAAGCGGTGCTGTCGAGCGACTCGTACCCGTTTTTCCTCGACGCGATGTATGGCGATATGCCGAATAACTGGTCGCCGGAGTTAAGCGGTCTGGCGCGGCTACGCTTTATTACTAATGCCTTTACCCGTATGCGTTACTGCTTTCCTAACGGTCAACTGGATATGTACAGCAAAGCGTCGCCGGAAAACGCCCCTGCGCCGCTGAAGCCGTGGTTCGCCATTCCGGGGCCGGTGAGCGAGGCTTACAGTATTGCGTTCGGGCACTGGGCGTCGCTGGAAGGGAAAGGGACGCCGGAAGGTATTTACGCGCTGGATACCGGCTGCTGCTGGGGCGGGGAGTTGACCTGTTTACGCTGGGAAGATAAACAGTATTTTGTGCAGCCGTCAAACCGCCAGATGGATATGGGCGAAGGCGAAGCGGTCAACGCCTGATAGGTTTATGCCTGATGGCGCTACGCTTATCAGGCCTACATCTGGCTCAAGAATTGGTTTATGCCTGATGACGCTACGCTTTTCAGGCCCACATCTGGCTCAAGGATTGGTTTATGCCTGATGACGCTACGCTTTTCAGGCCTACATCTGGCTCAAGGATTGGTTTATGCCTGATGGCGCTACGCTTATCAGGCCTACATCTGTCTACATCTGGCTCAAGAGTAGGCCGGATAAGGCGTTTCGCCGCCATCCGGCACTACAGCGTTAACGACGTTCCAGAATCTCGAAACAATAGCTGTGAGAATTCTGCGCGTCGGCATCGTGAAACTCACTGAATACCGATTCCCAGTCATCCGGTTCATAATCCGGAAAATGGGTATCGCCTTCGACTTCCGCATCAATATGCGTCAGATAAAGCTTCTGCGCCTTTGGCAGGAACTGCTCGTACACGCGCCCGCCGCCAATGACCATAATTTCCGGCGCATCGCCGCAAGCGGCAATCGCCTCATCGACAGACTTCACCCACTGCACGCGATCGTCGGTGCCCGGCTGGCTGCTGATAACAATATTTTTACGTCCCGGTAAGGGGCGTCCGATGGACTCCCAGGTGTGACGTCCCATGACGACAGGTTTATTTAACGTGTTACGTTTAAACCAGGCGAGATCGGCAGGCAGGTTCCACGGCATGGCGTTTTCCATACCGATGACGCGATCCACCGCTAACGCCGCAATCAGACTGATCATTAATTATTTCCTGATACAAAAAAAATTGCCGCCACTATACGTAAAGCGCAATCTTTCGTCGACTGACGAAAAGAGGATGAGCACGAAAATTTTTCGTTCTGCTGGCGACGCCACTCATTTGATGTGGAGCGCCAGCATTACAGTAGTTCAAAAACAGCCAATTAGCAGTAAAGTTTGCAGAACATCACATTTTTTACTTTAGATTGACGGTTTGACCTCGGGTTCATCAGCGGCCTCTCCGGAATGTTTGCCCTCAGCCGTTCCCTGCCAGCCGTGGCGCTGAATCAACGACAGATGCTCCCGGTCCTCGGTAATAATTTCGCTCAACATCGCACTGGTACGTTTATAGGCGGCGGCGCGAGATAACGGATCGTTTTCCCCTTTCGCCATCTCTTCCACCATCCGGGTATTAAAATGGCGGAACAGATCCGCGCGCTCGCGGGCTTCATAACGCCCCAGTCCCAGCGCCTCCAGCGCCTGTCGCCCGCTTTTGAGCGCGCCTTCGAAGGTTTCACGTTCGGGCATCGCCACACCAGCCTGGCGCAGGCGAATGTAATGATCGACATCACGGGCGCGGGCGATAATCTGCAGATGCGGGAAATGCGACTTCACCAGTTCACTCAGTTGCAAATTGGTTTGCGGATCGTCAATGGCGTTAATCAATACCTCCGCTTTCGCCGCTCCGGCAGATTCCAGTAAATCCATACGCGTCGCGTCGCCATAAAAAACCTTCATGCCGAATTTACGCAGCGTTTCGATATGATCGGGGTCGTGATCGAGCACCACCATCTTCACCCCGCTCGACAGCAGCAGACGCCCGGCTATCTGCCCAAATCGTCCAAACCCGGCCACAATAACCCGCGGCTGCTCTTCGTCGATTTCATCCGCCTCGCGCGCTTCCCCCGTCGCGGTCTTCTCCATGCGCGTCAGCAGCACCAGAAAAATCGGCGTTGCCGCCATCGACAGCGCGACCGCCAGCGTCAGCGCTTTTGCCCATTCCGGCTCAAGTACATCCGCCATTTGCGCCGCGCCAAAAACCACAAACGCAAACTCACTTCCCTGGCCTAATAAGACGGCAAACCAGCGACGCTGTTTTGCCGGTACACCCAGCGGCCTCGCGACCAGCCACAGCATGACGATTTTGATTGCCAGAAAACCGGCCAACAACAGCAGAATGCGCAGCGGATTCTCCACCAGCGTGCCGAAATCAATCGACATGCCGACGCCAATAAAGAACAGCCCCAGCAGCAACCCCTTAAAGGGTTCAATATCGCTTTCCAGCGCATGACGATATTCTGAACTCGCCAGCAGAACGCCCGCCAGGAACGCGCCCATCGCCATTGACAGCCCAACCTCTTCCAGCAACAGGCCGAAACCAAACACCAGAAATAGCGCCACGGCGCTGAACACTTCCCGCAAACCAGAACGCGCGACAAAGCGCAGCGCCGGGCGCGTAACGTAGCGTCCCAGCAGCACCACCAGCGCCAACGCGCCTGCGACTTTCAACGCCGATAGCGCAAACGCGCCAAGCGTGGTGGATGCGCCGCTGGCGGCCAGCAGCGGGATCATCGCCACCAGCGGGATCGCCGCGATATCCTGGAACAAGAGCACTGCGAATGCGCTACGTCCTACTTGTGAAACGGTCAGGTTACGCTCATTCATTGCCTGCATGGCGATAGCCGTGGACGAAAGCGCCAGCGTCATGCCAATCAGTTCCGCCACCTGCCAACGCAGGCCAAGAAACATGCAGAACAGACCAATCAGTCCGCCGCAGACCACCATCTGTAACGCGCCGCCGCCAAATACCGAGGCGCGCAGCTTCCATAACCGTTGCGGGTCCAGCTCAAGCCCAATAACAAACAACATCAGCACGACGCCGATTTCCGCAAAATGCAGAATAGATTCGGCGTCCGTCACCAGCCGTAGCCCCCAGGGGCCGATAATACACCCCGCAATCAGATACCCCAGCACCGATCCTAAGCCCAAACGTACCGCAATCGGCACAATCAGCGCCGCCGAACCAAGATAGATCAGCGCCTGCAGTAGAGTATGGCTATCCATGATTCACCTCCTTCCATGTCAGTAAACGCTGTTTATACTGACGCGCCTGCGCCTGTAAGGTGTCATCATCACAAATGAACGTGCAGTGCATGGCAAACGGCGGCAGCCATTTGAGGCCGCAATAGAGCGCCGTCGCCTGTAGCGGCTGAGAAAGGACGTCAAATCCCGGATGGGAGCCGATAGCAAAGTGGTTTTCACCACCGCCAGTCGTTACCGCCCACAGCAGATGTTTACCATGCAATGCCGTACCGCCATGACCGTAAGCCCAGCCGTGGGTGAGGACTTTATCCATCCATAATTTGAGTAAAGGAGGGACGCTGTACCACTGCATCGGATGCTGCCAGACGATAAGACTCGCGCGCGACAGCGCCTCCTGCTCGGCGGCAACGTCAATATTGAAATCGGGATAGAGGTGATAAAGCGAACGTATTTCGACGTTTTCCAGCGTCCCTGCCTGTTCAAGCATCCGTTTATTCGCATGAGAATGATGCGGATACGGATGCGCATAAATAATGAGGATCATGATTAGCCTGTGATGATCTGTTTTTTATCACAAAGTGTAGTGACAAATTCGCCAGGCTAATAGTGAATATTATTGAGCGGCTAACCAGAAAAAATTGAATTAACGCCAGCAAGGGTTGACGCCATCCTCCCCCAGAAGATGCCCTTGAAGGGCCGCAGGCGTTTGCAGAAAAGCGCGATCCGGTGTGGAAGGGTTGGTGATGATGGCAGCCTTAAATTGCTGACCAATCGGTTTAAGGCCTTCTTGTCGGGCGGCGCTGCGCTAAATTTTCCTGTAATGACTGTAATATCAATCCATTACATGATGACACAGGCCCAATAAGCGCAGCGCCAACAGCATCTGAACCTCCAGACACGCTGGATGCCAGATCGCCGACGCATAAATTAACCTAATGGGTCAGGTACTTAGAGCATGGCCCAGTAGGCGTAATTGTTGAAGCCAGTTTGGGGCCGATCAGCGCGCAGAAACCGGAGCGTACACGTAGTACGTGAGGATTTTGAGCACTGCCCGGTCCCAAAATGGCGAGTAAAATAGCCTAATGGGTCAGGCTCTTAATCTTTCGCCATGCGGTTAAACTGCTCAATAGTAAGATCCCACGGCTCATGGGCCGCATCCGGCATAAAACTGCCGTCATCCACGCCAATTTCGTCCTTGATAATTTTATTCAGTTTTTCATTCATCGTAAGAATGAGATCCTGATATTTCTGTTTATCAGCAGCAAGGTTATGGTTCTCATCGGGATCATTTTTAAGATCGTAAAGTTCAAGATCGTTGTACTTAATAAGATCCTCCCAGGTTTCCGGCGTATTATGCTCCCTTAGCGAGAAATAGCGTGCAAACTTATAACGGCCATCGTTAATCATCCGCGTCCCTGAACGATGGCTGAAATCAGGATGCAAATGGGATATTTCCTGCTTGATTTGCGCCACCGTTTTTTGTTTATCTCTTTGTAGCGCGATAACGCGGTGGAGATAATGGGCATCGGTATACAAGATCATGCCATAGCAATATAAGCTGGCATTTCTCACCGCATTAACCGCAACGCCTTCCGGGTTTTTTAGCAATCCGCTAAAATTAACGCCTTTGCGGTTGCCTAACGCCTGGTGCTGTTTTTCTTCCGGCAAACCGGTCAGCCCAACTAATGTCGGCGCGATATCAAGATGACAGGTCAACGCCTGACATTTCTTATTACCGGGGTACGCCGGGTGGGAAATAATCATCGGTACATGGATCTGTTCTTTATAAACGGAAGCGCCTTTACCGTGCATCTGATGGCTTCCGCCTAATTCGCCATGATCGGCAGTAAATACAACAATCGTTTTATCAGTTAACTTGAGGGCATCCAGTTCATTTAATATCCGGTCAAGGTGAGTATCACAATCGCGGATACAGTTGAAATAGTAGTCAAGCAGTTTACGCCAACGACGATCTTCATCAGGAAACTGCCCTTCCAGCGCAGCGCGCGCCGTCTGGTATTCAAGATGCGCCGGCGGTCTTCCCTGCTCATTGAATGATTGATGCCTGTTTGCCGGTAGCGGATAGTTCGGCCAGCTTGCCTGATAAAGCTCGTTTTCCGGCGGCTGCGTGGGCGCCAGGGTATTATCATCCTGATCCAACTCGCCACGCCACTGTACCTTTTCTCCCTCTTTATCGGTATCAATAAACATGACGTCATGAGGATTAACGAGGTTAACGGCCAGGAACCAGGGCTTGTGTTGGTCATTCAAGGGCTGCCCCTTGCATCTTAACCAATTTATAGTCTGAGCCGTGGTGGTTGAATCATAAAAATAGCCGCCTTTACTATGGCCTATAATATCGCCGATGCCGTGATAGTCAGCAAAACCATATTTTTCCATAATTTTATGTAATTCTGGTTCAGGAATATCCCCGACATCAATATCCTCATCTTTTTCGTCAGGCAAAGGCTTCTCCAGTTTTTCTGTAAGATGCCACTTACCTTTATAGGCCGTATAGTATCCCAGTTCCCGCATCATATGGCCTGTGGTTCCAAGAGCGGGGTCAAGGTCATAAGGCATCCAGGGTAATCCCAGATTATCAAACATCTTTGTCTGGGGCATATGTAAGCCGGTATACAATACGGAGCGGGAAGGCGTGCAGACATTACTGGTATTCTGATGATTACAGAATGTCACCCCCGTTTTCATGAGCCGCTCTCTGCCGGGTACCGGGAAAGGAAACGTAGGAAAAAAACGCTCCTGGTCGGTCACGACTAACAGAATATTATATCCTTCTGGCAATTTTTCCGGGATTTCGCCAGTAAACGGTTTATCCCACGCCGGTTTCGCCTTGACGGCACATTTTTCATCAGCCTTTACCGCGCCGGATAGCATACCGCCGGCGGCAAGAATACCGGCACTGGTTAACAGTTTCCTACGCGTAAGATCCGTCTCTTCTGCGGACAGATTTTTTTTATTACTCATATTATTATACCTGTAGTCAGTAACTTTATCACATATTCATTTATTACTGTACGAGGAAGCGTGGATATGTATCAATGCCTTCCGGGTAAGAATATGTGTTATAAATTGATTTGTATTTCAAATTAGAAATATATTAATAAATAACCATAATTCATTGAAAAATTATTTAGATGAAAAGTTCATTGTTTTTATTTTAGAGATACAACTGCAGACATTACTTCATAAAAAAATACATTGTTAAACATACTCTATAGCGCTGTGTTCGTGCCTTTTCCCTTCAGCTACGGTGATTACCCTATGCCGCTACAATAAAATCGCCCCGAAAGAAACACTATCAGTAACAGGCCGCACAACCATAGACATACAACCGGTAATATCACTCTGGGAAATTAAAACATAACTCAATTCTGTTATGTTACTTATGAATAAAACTAGCGTATTGCCGCGTGATTCAATAAAAATTCCGTCATTACAAGAAATAATATAAAAACTATTATTTACAGGGGGTTAAGTTTCTTTTTAACTGACAGTGCATTATTTTACATTGACAACAACATAAAGAGGTGACTATAACAAGATATAAGACGGTCACACCAAATAAGGCTATTTTCAGATAATCAACCGAGGTTATATACCCAAAATAATTCGAGTTGCTTAAAGGCGGCAAGGGAGTGAGTCCCCTGGAGCATAGATAATTATGTGACTGGGGTGAGCGGCAAATCTGCCGGGAGCAGATTTGAACGTCGCGTGCGACGGCCCGTCAGGGCGAGGCCCATGGATGGGCCGGGTAATCCGTAGCCAACACATAAGCAACTTGAAGTATGAAGGGTATAAATAATTTCGTTACGGATTACTGATATTGCGCAAACCTTATCATCAATGCAACAGGAACAGAACCATGAAAAAACGCATTATTGCCGCCGCATTACTGGCAACGGTTGCTTCATTCAGCACGCTTGCGGCAGAGCAGGTCTCTAAGCAAGAAATCAGCCACTTCAAACTGGTTAAGGTCGGCACAATAAATGTGTCCCAGAGTGGCGGGCAGATTTCCTCACCCTCTGATCTACGCGAAAAACTGTCAGCATTAGCCGATGCGAAAGGCGGAAAATATTACCATATTATCGCTGCACGTGAGCATGGTCCGAATTTTGAAGCCGTTGCCGAAGTTTATAACGATGCGACGAAATAAAGCTCTGATTGCGCCATAACGATGGCACTGGCATGAAATAATAAGAGAGCGCCAGCAAGGTGCCATGTTACGTCACAATCCACTCAGGGCCGTCTGGAAACAGATGCTGGCCCTCTTTTTTATCAACAGTTCATCCGGGGCAGGCAAGCCGTTGGAATGGGCGCGCGCAGACAGTAAGCCCTTCGTGAGTAAGACGGTTTTGCGGGCTGTTTTAAGATGATGTTTAGTGCGCTTTTACCTGCCTGAACCAGTAACTTTCCATTTTCGTTATCCATTTCCCCTTTTTATTTTTCGGTATTACGCCAGCCCACAGTAATTGCAGCTGTCGGTTATAGGTTCCAATAGCGTGTCCACCATACGCCCCTTCAAATGCTATCACCATGGGTCCCTGCCCTTTTACCCCCTCTTGTCCTTCATGGCAATAAAGCGCGTTGCGGTGAGTCACGTCAAGTTCATACTGCACGTTCAGTTTCACACATTTTTCCCCGCAGCCCTCTACTGGCGGCAATATTGTCATGGTATAAGGCGGGTTATCTGCCGTGGTTTTCCATGTTCCGATCAGGTCTTTGCAGGCGTTTATCTCCGTAGCCCCGGAGGCGGCAGAAAATAGCGCAAGCAAATAAAAAGGTATTAGTTTCAGTTTCATTACAGACTCCTGTTCCTTATACCTCATCATTTATACCTAATCATAAGGATAAATGCCCTGCGATATGTTTTTTTCCGGGAAATGTTGAGCCGCTGTTCAGAGAAATGTCGATGAGTGTAACCTCATGTAAGCGGACAGCGCGGTGGGGAAAGCGGGAACACGGGCGAACGTATTTCGACGTTTTCCGGCGTCCCTGCCTGTTCAGACATCCGTTTATTCGCATGGGAATAAATGGATGCGCATAAAGAGAGAATATTATTGCGCGGCTAACCAGAAAAAAATGAATTAATTATCCAGCTCACTCATATTTTTCAGCTGATCGCGGTTAATCTGTTCGGTTTTCCCGGTGGCGGCGTTTTTGTAAGACACCATACCGGTATCGTTATCGACCTCGGGTTTCCCGTCGGTGACAATAGTTTTGCCATCCGTGGTTTCAACCGCCTGGTTAGAAGAGCATCCTGCTACGGTGAATAGTGTTGCTGCGGTAAACAGTGCGGTCATAAGACGTTTTTGCATGGTGTTCTCCCTGCTTTTCAGTTGTTTTAGCATGTGACTGTTAACTGTAGCGTTATTGGCGAAAAGCAGGGAGAAATGCAGAACACTCTTAACGAGGGTTATCCGATGGCGTTCCGCGCAAAGTCATGTTTCCGGTCTGTGTTAGCGTCAAGCCGCGGGTTTCCGGGGCAAACATCACCGATACGCCAAGCCCGACTAACGAAATCAACGCGCCAATCAGCATGACGTTATTAATACCGTAACGAGTAATGAAAATCGGTAATGCCCAGGTGGAGACAATGGTTCCGATGCGGCTTAATGACATGATGACCCCCACGGCCGAAGCGCGAATATCCGTCGGGAAGAGTTCATTAGGATAAAGCCATTGCAGTATGCCCGGCCCGCCGGAAAAGAAGGCGTATACCGCAAACGCCACCACGACCAGTATGATGCCCAGATTTGACACCAGCCCCAGCAGCGCCAGCGCGATAGTCATCATGGCGAAGCTGCCAATAAGCAGAGGGCGACGGCCAATACTGTTTAGCCAGAACATCGCCGGGATACAGCCCAGCATAAAAAAGAGGCTAATCACCACATTGCCGAGCGCCGCGTTGCGCCCCTGTTCCCAGCCGAGTAACCCGACGATCTGCGGCCCAAAGGTATAGATAGCGAACATCGGGATTACCTGACAGGTCCAGATAGCCGCAACGAACAGTACAAACGGGAAATGACGGCGGTTAAACAGTTGCAGGAAGCGGGTCTCCTGCGGCGGCTCATCGTCAAAGCAGACCGGTTCACCGAACAGTTTGATCATCATTTGTTCGCACTCTTTTACCCGTCCTTTTCGCAATAGCCAGCGTGGCGATTCCGGCAGGTCAAAGCGGCCAATCAAAATGATTAAGCACGGGATAAAGGCGCTGCCAAGCATCCAGCGCCAGCCGCCTTCCATGTCATACAGCCAGTAACCCACCAGGTTGGCGCAGGTCGCGCCGACGTACCACATCGCGGCGATAAAACCGATGGAGAACGCGCGCTGGCGGGTGTTGGAAAACTCCGTAATCATGGAAGTGGCGATAGGGTAATCCGCGCCGATAACAATGCCAATTAAAACGCGCATCACCAGCAATTCAAGCGGCGTGGAAACAAACATGGTCGCCACGGAGATAACGCCGATAGCGATAATATCAAGCAGGAACATTTTACGCCGCCCGACTTTATCGCAAATATAGCCAAACAACGAGGTGCCGATAAACAGTCCGGCAAGCGTAGCCGCGCCGAGCGCGCCAATCCATTCAGCATCAAGGTGCAATAGCGGCGTCAGTTGTTCCAGCGCCACGCCAATGATCACCAGCACGTAGCCATCAAGGAACGGGCCGCCGCTTCCCCACAGCATAATTCTGCGATGAATGGAGGAGAATTTAAGGTCATCAAAGTTCCTGGGCTGCTGCATGGTGATGTCCTGTTTCAACACGGGCAAAGCGCATCTGTAGGCCGGATAAGGCGTTTCCGCCGCCATCCGGCATTGGCGCCACATGATTGCCGGATGGCGACGCTACCGCATCTTATCCGGCCTACGGGGGCACAACTTCGTACTTATTAGCCGTAGCGGAACTCCACGCCAAACGTCCCGCGCGGGTATTCCCATTTTTCCAGCGCCGTATCAAGGCCGAGGATCCGGCACGTTCCGCACTCCAGGCACCCGGCGTAATCAAAACGAACGCTGCCGTCGTCCTGCTTTTTATACAGTCCCGCCGGACAGGCCTTAATCAGCACCTCCAGCGCCTGTTTATCAGGATCGGTTTTGAGAATGATGTGCGGGCTGTCTTCATCCACATTGAACTTATTGACGCCCAGTTTGACGTCCACATTAACGGGAGATGTCATAATACGGTCACTCCTTTCAGGCCATCTTTCATCAGGTTGATGAAGCCCACTTTCTTCGCATGGCGCAGGATTTTTTTACGCATGGGCACCGGCGCGGAGCCATCCACGGTGAACAGGTCGCGCGCGATATTGACCGCCATTTCGGGATAAGCGGTAAACATGCGGGGATTATCAAGAAAAGCCGGCAGTTTCTGATACATACGCATATCGCGCATCGGACCTTCGTCCAGATGCTGACGGTATTCCCCCAGCGATTGCTTGCTAAAATCGTCGCGCTTCATCGCCGAAAGCACCGTCTTCGCCGCCGCTTCGCCTGCGGATATGGCGAGATCCATACCCCGGATGGTAAAGCCGAGGTTCATACACATGCCGGCGGCGTCTCCGGCAATCAGTACGCCATCGCCCACCAGTTCAGGCTGCATATTCATTCCCGCCTCGGGTACAACGTGCGCGGCATATTCCACCAGCTTGCCACCGGCGATCAGCGGCGCAACGGCCGGATGCTGTTTGAAATCTTCCAGCATTTGCGGGACCGATTTTTTCGCGTCTTTCAGATGATGAAGACCGCAGACCAGCCCCAGGGAAAGGGTTGTTTCATTCGTATACAGGAAGCCACCGCCCATCAGACCATCGGTTGGCGCCCCGGCAAACAGACAGGCGGCACCTTCGTTGCCCTGAAACTGGAAACGATCTTCAATGACCGACTTCGGCAATTCGATCAGTTCCTTCACACCGACGGCAACATGCGATGCCTCAACACGCTTGGCCATGCCCAGCTTTTCAGCCAGCAGAGAATTCACCCCGTCAGCGAGGATCACGACTTTGGCTTCCAGAATATCGCCATCGGCTTCCACGCCCACGACTTTGCCATCACGCTGAACGACGTTATCGACGCGAATACCGGTGATCAGTTGCGCCCCCGCCTCTTCGGCCTGCTCCATCAGCCAGGCGTCAAATTTACTGCGTAAGACGGAATAGGAAACCTGCGACGCTGAAGCATCTTCACCATTGCAGTAGTCGATAGTCATCGCCCCGTTGTCGGTCATAAAGGCGAGTTTTTCGTGGGTGATCATGCGTTCAATGGGGGCCTGATCCGCAAAGCCGGGAATGATGCGTTCCAGGCTATGTGCATACAAACGCCCACCGGTGACATTCTTCGCGCCAGCAGAATTGCCGCGCTCGATAACCAGCACCTGTGCACCTTCGCGAGCAAGCACCAGCGCCGCAACCGAACCGGCCAGACCTGCACCCACGATGATGGCATCAAAGATATCTTCGGACATACGTACTCCTGTCAGCGGCAGGATACCTTCGCATCCTGCCCGAAATGGTTTATCGCGCTAAGGCAGCCGTCAGCGCAGGCAGGATCTTCAGCGCATCGCCAACGATGCCAAAATCCGCATACTGGAAGATTGGCGCGTTTTTATCTTTGTTGATGGCGAAAATCGTCTGCGCGCCGTTGGCGCCGACCATGTGTTGGATCTGCCCGGAGATCCCCACTGCCAGATACAGTTCAGGTTTGAGCATCAGGTTGGAGATACCGACGTAGCGCTCGTGCTCCATCCACTTCTCGTTTTCCGCCACCGGGCGGGAACAGGCCAGCTCGGCGCCGATGGTCTGGCACAGCGCTTCGGCCAGCGAGATATTCTCTTTGCTGCCGATGCCGCGTCCCACGCTGACCACCAGACGCGCTTTGTCGAGGTCAACGCTGTTGCTCTGACGCGCCTGGGTTGCGGTGCGGGTCACGGCAGTGGCCGGAGCCTGCCACTGCACGGTGTGCATCTCGCCGCTGCGGGAAGCATCCGGTTGTTGTGCGTCAAACGTTCCGCTGCTGAGTGTGATCACGGCAAACGGCGAAGCGATGGTTTCTGCCCCTATCGCCAGACCGCCGTAGACCATATGTTTAACCGCCGCTTTTCCATCCTGCAGGGCGACTTCGCTGGCATCGTTGGAAACCGCAGCCGACAAGCGATAGCCCAGCTTTGCCGCCAACAGCTTGCCCCGACGCGTATTCGGCAGCAGCACCGCGCCGCCCTCGCTATGCTGACGAATAGTCTCAGCCATCGCAGCAGCGTAGTCTTCGATCATGCGGTCTTCTGGTTTGCCGCTGAGCAGCCAGACATGATCCGCGCCCAAATGACATGCTGTCGCGCTGTCCGCTTCGTTCAGTACGAACGCGTTAACTTTTTCACCTACAGCCTGCGCGCCACTCATCAGTTCGGGCAGACGAGAAGGGGTATCGCTGAATACCCAGACACTGGAAAATTTGTTCATAACATCCCCTGATAATTAAATGATTTTGCGCAGATTCTCGACAAACGCGGCGATTTGTTCTTCACCGTCACCTTCAATCACCACACGCTGACGCTCGCGCTGCTTCGGTGCGGCAACCTGTTGTGCGGAATACGCGGGTACGCTGTTCAGCCCGATATCCGCAGGCGACCAGACCTGAACCGGTTTTTTCGCCGCGCCAAGAATGGCTTTCATCGAAGGAATTTGTGGGGTGTTAATGTCGGTGGAAACCGCGATCACCGCCGGGAGCGGGATGCTCAGCGTTTCAACTTCATCTTCCAGTTCGCGTTCTACCGTCAATGTGCTGTCGGTAAGAGAGAGGATTTTACTCACGCCGTTAATCGCCGGAATGTTCAGCGCTTCGCCCACCAGCAAACCAACCTGCTGAGCATAAAGATCGGAAGAACCGTCGCCGCAGATAAGTAGATCGAAACCTGATTTTTGCGCGGCAGCGGCCAGCGCGGTAGCGGTGTGTTGCGGCAGCGCCTGCTCAAATTGATCGTCAATGACCACAATCAGTTCATCAGGGCCACGAGAGAGGACATCTTTGCGCCCTTTTGCATTAGTCAGCGCTTTGCCGCCAACGCTCATGGCGACAACCTGAGCGTCTCCCAACTGCTGTTTTAACTGGCAAGCAGCTTCAATTGCATTCAGATCATATTGGCTGATTTTGCTATCCGCTTTGCTGAAATCGAGTGTTCCGTCAGCATTATTAATCGCAATATCCTGCTCATCAGGTACGCATTTGTAGCAAGTAATTATCTTCATTGCATCTCCAGAAATCATGAAGGAAACGTATTTATATCGGCGGTGTTAAATACAGATATCACGCTCTTTAATTCGGAAATAAAACCTTAATCACCAATATTCAAAATGTCACACATTGATATTCGTAACTTTCAATAGTGTTACGCACCTCACCAATATTGAAAGAAATATGCCAAATATGAAAATTTTCAATATTGTTTGCTGGCTCAACAATATTGAACGCCAGACACTTAAAAAACTTAAAAAATCACAATAAACAAATTGATAAATAAAGGAAAAATCAAAATTTAGACACAAAATAATCAACGCAAAAAAGTGTGACAAAGATAACAGAATCACCCGAAGTGAATACCCATCATGAGTTACTCATTGAGGCGTCCCAGAGGTTAAAAACTTATCAACAAATCATTAATAATAAATAAACAAACGTTCATGGACTGGCACGCTAAATAAATTTCGTTTTCACACTGGAATTCACTTATGAAAAATGAAAAGAAAAAATCGGGAATTGAACCGAAGGTTTTTTTTCCGCCATTAATAATTGTCGGGATACTTTGCTGGCTAACAGTCAGAGATCTTGATGCCGCTAACGTCGTTATTAATGCGGTATTCAGTTATGTCACCAACGTCTGGGGTTGGGCATTTGAATGGTATATGGTCGTCATGCTCTTCGGCTGGTTCTGGCTGGTTTTTGGCCCCTATGCCAAAAAGAGATTAGGTGACGAAAAACCGGAGTTTAGCACCGCCAGCTGGATTTTCATGATGTTCGCCTCCTGTACATCCGCTGCGGTTCTGTTCTGGGGCTCTATTGAGATCTACTACTATATCTCCACCCCGCCGTTCGGCCTGGAACCAAACTCCACCGGCGCGAAAGAGATAGGTCTGGCGTACAGCCTGTTCCACTGGGGGCCGCTACCGTGGGCAACCTATAGCTTCCTTTCCGTGGCCTTCGCCTACTTCTTCTTTGTACGCAAGATGGATGTCATCCGCCCCAGCTCCACGCTAGTACCGCTCGTCGGTGAAAAGCATGCGAAAGGGTTGTTCGGTACCATCGTCGATAACTTCTACCTGGTGGCGCTGATCTTCGCGATGGGCACCAGCCTCGGTCTGGCTACCCCGCTGGTCACCGAGTGTATGCAATGGCTGTTCGGTATTCCGCATACGCTGCAATTGGATGCCATCATCATTACCTGCTGGATCATTCTGAACGCGATTTGCGTGGCCTGCGGCCTGCAAAAAGGGGTCAGAATCGCCAGCGATGTGCGTAGTTACCTGAGCTTCCTGATGCTCGGCTGGGTGTTTATCGTCAGCGGCGCCAGCTTCATCATGAACTACTTCACCGACTCCGTCGGGATGCTGTTAATGCACCTGCCACGGATGCTGTTCTATACCGACGCCATCGGTAAAGGCGGCTTCCCGCAGGGCTGGACCGTTTTCTACTGGGCGTGGTGGGTTATTTACGCCATCCAGATGAGTATCTTCCTGGCCCGTATTTCCCGTGGTCGTACCGTACGTGAACTGTGCTTCGGGATGGTGATGGGTCTGACCGCGTCTACCTGGATCCTGTGGACAGTGCTGGGCAGCAACACGCTGCTGCTGATGGATAAAAACATCCTCAACATTCCGCAGTTGATTGAACAACACGGCGTGGCGCGCGCCATTATCGAAACCTGGGCCGCCTTGCCGCTCAGCACCGCCACCATGTGGGGCTTCTTCATCCTCTGCTTTATTGCCACCGTCACGCTGATTAACGCCTGCTCTTACACCCTGGCGATGTCGACCTGTCGCGAAGTTCGCGATGGTGAAGAGCCGCCTCTGTTAGTGCGTATCGGCTGGTCAGTGCTGGTCGGCATCATCGGTATCGTTCTGCTGGCGCTGGGTGGGTTGAAGCCGATTCAGACCGCGATTATCGCCGGAGGATGTCCGCTGTTCTTCGTCAACATTATGGTGACGCTGTCCTTTATTAAAGACGCCAAAGTGCACTGGAAAGACAAGTAATTCTTATTAACCCAATTGATCAAGAGGCTGAAAGATGGATTTCAACTTAAATGACGAACAGGAGCTGTTTGTCGCCGGTATTCGCGAACTGATGGCCAGTGAGAACTGGGAAGCTTATTTTGCCGAGTGCGATCGTGACAGCGTCTACCCTGAGCGTTTTGTAAAAGCGCTGGCGGATATGGGTATTGATAGCCTGCTGATCCCGGAAGAACACGGCGGTCTGGAAGCGGGTTTTGTTACCGTCGCCGCCGTCTGGATGGAACTGGGACGTCTTGGCGCGCCAACTTACGTGTTGTACCAATTGCCGGGAGGTTTTAACACTTTCCTGCGTGAAGGGACTCAGGAGCAAATTGATAAAATCATGGCGTTCCGGGGCACCGGTAAGCAGATGTGGAACTCTGCTATCACCGAACCGGGAGCGGGATCGGATGTTGGTAGTCTGAAAACCACTTATACACGCAAAAATGGTAAGGTTTATCTCAATGGCAGTAAGTGCTTTATCACCAGTAGCGCCTATACCCCGTACATCGTGGTCATGGCGAGAGACGGTGCATCGCCGGATAAACCGGTTTACACCGAGTGGTTTGTGGACATGAGCAAAGCGGGTATCAAGGTCAACAAACTGGAGAAACTCGGTCTGCGCATGGATAGCTGCTGTGAAATCACCTTTGATGACGTTGAACTGGACGAAAAAGACATGTTCGGTCGGGAAGGTAACGGCTTCAACCGCGTGAAAGAAGAGTTTGACCATGAGCGCTTCCTCGTCGCGCTGACCAACTACGGTACCGCAATGTGCGCTTTTGAAGACGCTGCGCGTTACGCTAATCAGCGCGTGCAGTTTGGTGAAGCTATTGGTCGTTTCCAGCTGATTCAGGAGAAGTTTGCGCATATGGCGATCAAACTGAACTCCATGAAAAATATGCTGCTGGAAGCCGCGTGGAAAGCAGATAACGGCACGATTACCTCCGGCGACGCGGCAATGTGCAAATACTTCTGCGCCAACGCCGCGTTTGAAGTGGTAGACACCGCCATGCAGGTACTGGGAGGTGTTGGTATCGCGGGCAACCACCGCATCACGCGTTTCTGGCGTGACCTGCGCGTTGACCGTGTTTCTGGTGGTTCTGACGAAATGCAGATCCTGACGTTGGGTCGTGCGGTACTCAAGCAATACCGCTAATCGATCCCTTGTAGGCCTGATAAGACGCGGGGCGTCGCCATCAGGCAATCATGCCGGATGGCGCTGTGCTTATCCGGCCTACATACCGCAAAAAATGCCAGGAGAAAAATGATGAATCATTTACCAATGCCAACCTTTGGCCCGCTTGCTGGGGTACGCGTTGTTTTTTCAGGAATCGAAATCGCCGGTCCATTCGCCGGACAGATGTTCGCCGAATGGGGCGCCGAGGTTATCTGGATTGAAAACGTCGCATGGGCCGATACCATTCGCGTACAGCCTAACTACCCGCAGCTCTCACGCCGCAACCTGCACGCCCTGTCGCTGAATATTTTCAAAGATGAAGGTCGGGAAGCGTTTCTGAAACTGATGGAAACCACCGATATTTTCATTGAAGCCAGTAAAGGCCCGGCCTTTGCCCGCCGTGGTATTACTGATGAAGTGCTGTGGGAGCATAACCCGAAACTGGTCATTGCCCACCTTTCCGGCTTCGGCCAGTATGGTACCGAGGAGTACACCAATCTTCCGGCGTATAACACCATCGCGCAGGCATTCAGTGGTTATCTGATCCAAAACGGCGACGTTGATCAGCCGATGCCAGCCTTCCCCTATACCGCCGATTACTTCTCCGGGATGACCGCGACGACAGCCGCGCTGGCGGCCCTGCACAAAGTACGCGAAACGGGTAAAGGTGAAAGCATCGATATCGCCATGTACGAAGTGATGCTGCGCATGGGTCAGTATTTCATGATGGACTACTTCAACGGCGGCGAAATCTGTCCACGTATGACGAAAGGGAAAGACCCCTACTACGCCGGTTGCGGCCTGTATAAATGCGCCGATGGTTACATCGTCATGGAGTTGGTCGGCATCACGCAAATCAACGAGTGTTTTAAAGATATTGGCCTGGCCCACATTCTCGGTACGCCAGAAGTTCCGGAAGGCACGCAGCTCATCCATCGCGTGGAATGCCCTTACGGCCCGCTCGTCGAAGAGAAACTGGACGCCTGGCTGGCAGCACATACCATCGCCGACGTTCAGGCGCGTTTTGCTGAGCTGAATATCGCCTGTGCGAAGGTGCTCACCATTCCGGAACTGGAAGGTAACCCGCAGTACGTTGCCCGCGAATCGATTACTCAGTGGCAAACAATGGACGGTCGCACCTGTAAAGGGCCGAACATCATGCCGAAATTTAAAAACAACCCGGGGAAAATCTGGCGTGGCATGCCATCACACGGCATGGATACCGCCGCCATTCTGAAAAACATTGGTTATAGCGAAGCAGATATTAAGGAACTGGTCGGCAAAGGCCTGGCCAAAGTTGAGGATTAAACGCGATGCGCTAATCGGTTTTCCGGTTAGCGCTCACGCCTGATTTCAGTGGATAAAGCAATATGGATATCGTTGGCGGACAAAACTTACGTCAGATGTGGGACGACCTGGCCGGGGTGTACGGAGATAAAACGGCGTTAATTTTCGAATCCTGTGAGGGAATCGTTCGGCAGTTTAGCTATGCTTCGCTCAATGAAGAGATTAACCGCACGGCGAACCTTTTTTATGCCTTAGGGATCCGCAAGGGTGATAGGGTCGCGCTGCATCTGGATAACTGTCCGGAATTCATCTTTTGCTGGTTTGGACTGGCAAAAATCGGCGCCATTATGGTGCCGATTAATGCCCGCTTACTGGGAGAAGAAAGCGCCTGGATCCTGCAAAACAGCCAGGTGAGTCTGCTGGTTACCAGCGCCCAGTTTTATCCTATGTACCGTGAAATACGCCAGGACAATAGCACTCCGCTTAATCATATCTGTCTGATTGGCGAGCAGCTTCCGGCTGACGACGGCGTGAGCCACTTTACCCAACTACAAGCACGCCAGTCGGCCACGCTGTGCTATACGCCCGCGTTATCCACTGACGATACGGCGGAAATTCTGTTTACCTCCGGTACCACCTCGCGTCCAAAAGGGGTGGTGATTACCCACTATAACCTGCGTTTTGCAGGCTACTACTCTGCCTGGCAAATCGCCCTGCGCGATGATGACGTGTACATGACGGTGATGCCCGCTTTTCATATCGACTGCCAGTGTACCGCCGCAATGCCAGCCTTTTCCGCCGGCAGCACCTTTGTGCTCCTGGAGAAGTACAGCGCCAGGGCCTTCTGGGATCAGGTACGTAAATATCAGGCGACGGTGACCGAGTGCATTCCGATGATGATCCGCACGCTGATGGTCCAGCCCGCCGCACCAACGGACAGGCAGCATCATCTGCGCGAAGTGATGTTCTATCTCAATCTATCCGCGCAGGAAAAAGACGCCTTTACCGAACGCTTTGGCGTCAGGCTGCTGACCTCCTACGGTATGACTGAAACCATTGTCGGAATTATTGGCGACCGTCCCGGAGACAAACGGCGCTGGCCTTCCATTGGTCGCGTGGGTTTTAGCTATGAAGCTGAAATTCGCGACGATCAAAATCGCCCGCTGCCCGCCGGAGAAATTGGCGAAATCTGTATTAAAGGCATCCCCGGCAAGACTATCTTCAAAGAGTATTACATGCAGCCGGAAGCAACCGCCAGGGCGCTGGAACCAGAGGGCTGGTTACATACCGGTGATTCGGGTTACCAGGATGAGGATGGCTATTTCTATTTTGTCGACAGACGCTGCAACATGATTAAACGTGGCGGAGAAAATGTCTCCTGCGTCGAGCTGGAAAATATTATTTCTGCACATCCGAAAATTCAGGACATTGTGGTGGTCGGTATTAAAGATGCGATCCGTGATGAAGCCATTAAAGCGTTTATCGTCCTTAATGAAGGTGAAACATTAAGCGAGGCCGAGTTTTTCAGCTTCTGCGAAAACAATATGGCGAAATTCAAGGTTCCCTCTTTTATGGAGATCAGAACTGACCTGCCGCGCAACTGTTCAGGAAAAATAATCAAAAAAAATCTGAAATAAACCTTCCGGCAGGAATCCCTCCCGCCGGGAAACTATTTATCTGGAGATGAACTATGAGTGAGTCATTACATCTGACCCGTAACGGCCCGATCCTGGAAATTACCCTCGACCGACCTAAAGCGAATGCCATTGATGCCAAAACCAGCTTTGCAATGGGTGAAGCTTTTCTTAATTTCCGTGACGATCCGGAATTACGCGTAGCAATCATTACCGGCGGCGGGGAGAAATTCTTTTCTGCTGGCTGGGACTTAAAAGCGGCAGCGGAAGGTGAAGCGCCGGATGCCGATTTTGGTCCCGGCGGCTTTGCTGGTTTAACCGAAATATTTGACCTCGATAAGCCGGTTATCGCCGCGGTGAACGGCTACGCGTTTGGCGGCGGTTTTGAGCTGGCGCTGGCGGCGGACTTTATTGTCTGCGCCGAAAACGCCAGCTTCGCGCTGCCGGAAGCAAAGCTCGGCATCGTGCCTGACAGCGGCGGCGTATTGCGTCTGCCTAAGCTGCTGCCACCGGCTATCGTCAACGAAATGGTAATGACCGGCAGACGAATGAGCGCCGAAGAAGCGCTGCGTTGGGGGATCGTGAACCGCGTTGTCAGCCAGAGCGAACTGATGGATAGCGCGCGCGAACTCGCGCAACAACTGGTCAATAGCGCCCCGCTGGCTATCGCGGCGCTGAAAGAGATTTATCGCGCGACCAGCGAAATGCCGGTAGAAGAAGGCTACCGCTACATCCGCAGCGGCGTGCTGAAGCATTATCCGTCGGTACTGCATTCAGAAGATGCGCTCGAAGGACCGCAGGCATTTGCCGAAAAACGCGATCCGGTGTGGAAAGGTCGTTAATGTGACTATGCCGGATGGCGCTTCGCTTATCCGGCCTACAGCACATGCGCAACCGTAGGCCGGATAAGGTGTTTACGCCGCCATCCGGCAAAAAAACCGAGGTACAACTATGAGCTATTACGCCTTTGAAGGACTGATCCCGGTGGTGCATCCGGACGCGTTTGTCCATCCCAGCGCCGTGCTGATTGGCGATGTCATCGTGGGCGCCGGTGTTTATATTGGCCCACTCGCGTCATTGCGTGGGGATTATGGTCGCCTGATCCTGGAGGCCGGCTCTAATCTGCAGGATGGCTGCATTATGCATGGCTACTGCGATACCGATACCATCGTGCATGAAAACGGCCATATCGGCCACGGCGCTATTCTACATGGCTGCGTGGTGGGACGGGACGCCCTGGTCGGCATGAACAGCGTCATTATGGACGGCGCAGTGATTGGCGAAGAGAGCATTGTCGCCGCCATGAGTTTTATCAAAGCCGGATTTCAGGGTGAGGCAAGGCAACTGCTGGTGGGTTCACCGGTGCGCGTACTACGCCAGGTTACGGACCAGGAGCTGCACTGGAAACGCCTCAATACCAAAGAATATCAGGATCTTGCGATCCGTTGTCGAACGGGGTTATCTGAAACGAAGCCGTTAACGCAGGTCGAAGAAAACCGACCGCGCCTGAAAGGCACGACGGACGTGAAGCCAAAATCAGCACAGTAATTGATGCCGGATGCGCTCACGCTTATCCGGCCTACGCGTCAATTACCGTTTACCCCGCCATCAGGTAAACAGACAATTAGCGACGCATACTCTTGGAGAGCATCATCTGCCATTTCTGCTCACGGTTTAGCTCTGTGGGGGGAACGGCAGACAGCCGCGGCGCTTTCGCCACGCTCACTTTTCTTTCCTGCAAATTATGATTCAATCGGCGATAGAGATGAGAGTCGATACTCACGACTTTCACCAGACGCTGGCACTGGCAGCCTCGTCCTGCAATCTGGTTAGGGATCATCTTCACTTCACAAACAATTTCCCCCACTTCTGACAGAATATAGGAGAGCGTATTAATTGCTTTGCAGTGTTCAATATCAAATTGACGGGAAATCTCCCTGGCCGTGATCCATCGGTTCTCTGCCATCATCCAGTCAGCAATTAACAAATAAAGCGGTCTTTCAACATATTTTTCACACATAAGCACACCATTTCACAAATTAAAAATCTGGCTACGGCCTGTCCAAACTAATAAAAACTAAGCCATATTAAAATTGTGGATATGAAAGATAGTATGCGACTTAAATATTGATTAGTGTGAGCAATATCGTGCTTATTACATAGAAAATGTGGTTACGGAAACGGACTTCTCCAGGAATGACCTTACGCAAGATAAAAAAAGGGTTTCTTTACAGAAACCCTTTCAGAATTATATTACAGGTCCGGTTAGAGCAATATCCGTCGGACCCTTTGTTTACGACTTTTTGATCTGCGCGTGCATCTCCTGCACCGAGGTTACCTTCTCGGTGGCATCGGCATTGAGCGCCATCGTCGTGGCAAAACCGCCGTTCAGCGTGGTGTCATAATGCACTTTATACTGCAGCGCGCTACGACGAATCACCCTGGAGTCTTCAATCGCGCGGCGGCCTGCGGTGGTATTGATGATATAGGTGTATTCTCCATTCTTGATGCGGTCCTGAATGTGCGGACGACCTTCGTGCACCTTGTTCACCAGACGCGGGTTGATACCAGCTTCACCCAGCACAATCGCCGTACCGTGGGTGGCATCCAGCTCAAAGCCCTGTTTCAGCAGCTTAGCGGCGAGATCCACCACGCGCTCTTTGTCGCCTTCGCGAACGGAGAGCAGCGCACGGCCCTGTTTCTTCATGGTGGAGCTACTGCCCAATTGTGCCTTGGCGAACGCTTCCGCGAAGGTACGACCCACGCCCATCACTTCCCCGGTGGAGCGCATTTCTGGCCCTAACAGCGGGTCAACGCCGGGGAATTTGTTGAACGGCAGCACCACTTCTTTCACCGAGTAGTACGGCGGGATAATTTCTTGGGTCACGCCCTGCTCGGTCAGCGATTTACCGGCCATCACGCGCGCCGCCACTTTCGCCAGCGGTACGCCGGTGGCTTTGGAGACAAACGGTACGGTACGCGCCGCGCGCGGGTTGACCTCAATCAGGTAGACTTCGTTGTCCTTGACCGCAAACTGTACGTTCATCAGGCCGCGCACCTGCAACTCGAAAGCCAGCTTCTGCACCTGCTGGCGCATCACGTCCTGAATTTCCTGGCTCAGCGTGTAGGCCGGCAGGGAACAGGCGGAGTCGCCGGAGTGTACGCCAGCCTGCTCGATGTGTTCCATGATGCCGCCAATCAGCACCATTTCGCCGTCGCAGATAGCGTCCACGTCCACTTCAACCGCGTCATCAAGGAAGCGGTCCAGCAGCACCGGCGCATCGTTAGAGACGCTGACCGCGGTCTGGAAGTAGCGACGCAGATCGGCTTCGTCATAGACAATTTCCATCGCCCGGCCGCCCAGCACGTAAGAAGGACGCACCACCAGCGGGTAGCCGATCTCTTTCGCCTTCTCAACCGCTTGTTCAATGGCGGTGACGGTGGCGTTGGCCGGTTGCTTCAGTTTCAGACGGTCAACCGCGTGCTGGAAGCGCTCGCGGTCTTCCGCGCGGTCGATGGCGTCCGGGCTGGTGCCGATAACCGGCACGCCTGCCGCTTCCAGCGCGCGCGCCAGCTTCAGTGGGGTCTGGCCGCCGTACTGCACGATAACGCCTTTCGGCTTCTCGATACGCACGATTTCCAGTACGTCTTCCAGCGTCACCGGCTCGAAGTACAGGCGGTCGGAGGTGTCGTAGTCGGTGGAGACGGTTTCCGGGTTACAGTTGACCATAATGGTTTCGTAACCGTCTTCGCGCAGCGCCAGCGAGGCGTGTACGCAGCAGTAGTCAAATTCGATACCCTGGCCGATACGGTTCGGGCCACCGCCGAGGACCATGATTTTGTCGCGATCAACGGACGGGTTCGCTTCGCACTCATCTTCATAAGTGGAGTACATGTAGGCGGTATCGGTGGCGAATTCCGCCGCGCAGGTATCCACACGCTTGTAGACCGGATGCAGGTCATACTGGTCACGCAGCTTGCGGATTTCCGCTTCACGCACGCCCGCCAGTTTCGCCAGACGCGCATCGGCAAAACCTTTACGCTTGAGCTGACGCAGGAAGTCGGCGTTGAGACCAGTAATCCCGACTTCAGCGACTTTCTCTTCCAGACGCACCAGCTCTTCAATTTGCACCAGGAACCAGCGGTCGATGTTGGTCAGGTTGAACACGCCATCCACAGACAAGCCTGCGCGGAAAGCATCGGCGATGTACCAGATACGATCAGCGCCCGCATCTTTCAGCTCGCGGCGGATTTTGGTCAGCGCTTCCGGGTCGTCGAGGCTGACTTTCGGGTCGAAGCCGGTAGCGCCCACTTCCAGGCCGCGCAGCGCTTTTTGCAGGGATTCCTGCTGCGTGCGGCCAATCGCCATCACTTCACCAACCGATTTCATCTGGGTGGTCAGACGGTCGTTAGCACCGGCGAATTTCTCAAAGTTAAAGCGCGGAATTTTAGTAACCACATAGTCAATAGACGGCTCAAACGACGCCGGCGTACGGCCACCGGTGATGTCGTTCATCAGCTCGTCGAGGGTATAACCCACCGCCAGTTTGGCGGCTACCTTGGCAATCGGGAAACCGGTGGCTTTCGACGCCAGCGCCGAGGAGCGGGATACGCGCGGGTTCATTTCGATAACGATCAGACGACCGTTTTTCGGGTTCACTGCGAACTGGACGTTAGAACCGCCGGTTTCGACGCCGATTTCACGCAGTACCGCCATCGAGGCGTTACGCATGATTTGATATTCTTTGTCGGTCAGCGTCTGTGCCGGGGCCACGGTGATGGAGTCGCCGGTATGGATGCCCATCGCATCGAAGTTTTCGATGGAGCAGACGATGATGCAGTTGTCGTTTTTATCACGCACCACTTCCATCTCGTACTCTTTCCAGCCGATCAGCGATTCATCAATCAGCAGCTCGTTGGTTGGCGAGAGGTCCAGACCGCGTTCGCAGATTTCTTCGAACTCTTCACGGTTGTAAGCGATACCGCCGCCGGTGCCGCCCATGGTAAAGCTAGGCCGGATGATGCACGGGAAGCCCACGTCAGCGGCAACCGCCAGCGCTTCTTCCATGGTGTGCGCGATACCGGAACGCGCGGTGTCGAGACCAATTTTCTTCATCGCGATATCGAAGCGACGACGGTCTTCGGCTTTATCAATGGCGTCGGCGGTGGCGCCAATCATGGTGACGCCGAACTCTTCGAGCACGCCCTGCCGCTCCAGCTCCAGCGCGCAGTTCAGCGCTGTCTGGCCGCCCATGGTCGGCAGCACCGCATCCGGACGCTCTTTTTCAATGATTTTGCGCACCACTTCCCAGTGAATCGGCTCGATGTAGGTGGCATCGGCCATTTCCGGGTCGGTCATGATGGTGGCCGGGTTGGAGTTCACCAGAATGACGCGGTAACCCTCTTCGCGCAGCGCTTTACACGCCTGAGCGCCGGAGTAGTCAAACTCACACGCCTGACCGATAACAATCGGGCCCGCGCCCAGAATCAGGATGCTTTTTATATCTGTACGTTTTGGCATGGCTCTTATTACTCCTGATTATTTCGCGGACTGACGGTATTGCTCAATAAGCTCGATAAAGTGGTCGAACAGCGGTGCAGCATCGTGCGGGCCGGGGCTGGCTTCCGGGTGGCCCTGGAAGCTGAACGCCGGTTTATCGGTACGGTGAATGCCCTGCAGGGTGCCGTCGAACAGCGACTTGTGGGTCACGCGCAGGTTGGCTGGCAGCGAGTCTTCATCCACCGCAAAGCCGTGATTCTGCGCGGTAATCATCACCACGTTTCGGTCCATATCTTTTACCGGATGGTTGCCGCCGTGATGGCCGAACTTCATCTTAACGGTCTTCGCACCGCTCGCCAGCGCCAGCAGCTGATGGCCGAGGCAGATGCCAAATAGCGGAATGTCGGTCTGGAGGAATTTCTTAATCGCCTCGATGGCGTAGTCGCACGGGGCCGGGTCGCCAGGGCCGTTCGACAGGAAGATGCCGTCCGGGTTCATTTTCAGCACCTCTTCAGCAGAGGTCTGCGCTGGCACCACCGTCAGGCGGCAGCCGCGATCCACCAGCATACGCAGGATGTTGCGCTTGGCGCCAAAATCGTAGGCCACCACGTGGAACGGCAGGTCATCCTCAGATTTCGCTTCCGGTAAACCGTCTTTCAGCGTCCAGCTCCCCTGCGTCCAGCGGTAGGTTTCCGCCGTGGTCACTTCTTTCGCCAGATCCATACCGTTCAGTCCAGGAAATGCTTTCGCTTTTTCCAGCGCCAGCTTCGCATCCGGGCTATCGCCTGCAATGATACAGCCGTTCTGTGCACCTTTCTCACGCAGCAGACGCGTCAGCTTGCGGGTATCGATATCAGCAATCGCCACAATGTTATGCCGTTTGAGGTAAGAAGAGAGGTCTTCTGTGTTACGGAAGTTGCTGGCAATCAACGGCAGATCGCGAATCACTAAACCTTGCGCATGAATCTGAGAAGATTCTTCATCGGCTTCATTGGTGCCGACATTACCAATATGGGGATAAGTAAGAGTGACGATTTGGCGGGAATAGGAAGGATCAGTGAGGATTTCTTGATAACCGGTCATTGAAGTATTGAAAACGACTTCCCCAACCGCCGAACCCGTTGCCCCAATGGCCCGACCGTGAAACTGGGTTCCGTCTTCCAGAACCAATAGCGCTGACTTAATCAAAACACCCTCCAGAGAATATTCACTCACTTTATTTGCATATTAATTCATTCAGTCAGTATGAAGCAATGCAAATTTGCTTACCCGTGGATTTCTGGCAAACGGCGGCATTCTGAAGTTAAGCCGGATAAAAGTCAACTTAAAGAGGGTATTTTTTATGTTATTTTGCACATTATAAGTAAGTTATTCTGTTTAAGAGTCAAAAAGATCAACTAAGTGACGATAGAAAACGCTTGCGCTTCCTTGAGTTCGAAAAAAGCTGACTGGAACGATAAAAAGTGGACCAAATGGTCAAATTTCACATTAAAACAACAAAAAACAACGATAAAAATTCATTTAATAGTCATCAACACCATTAAATGCATAAAAATTCAAAATTAAGCAAATTAACAACAAAAACATTTTAAAAATCAATATGTTAAAAATATAAAAAAACAAATCAAATGCATTATAAAATCAACAAAAACAGCAAATTAAGACAATGTAATAACAATTACAATCGCGATATGAAGATCCAGCTTCTTTTTCTTTAAGACTAGCGCATACGATTGGACCACAACCAGCCTCACTACAGCATAAAAAAGCTAACCTATTGAAACAAAAGAGATAAAACGCCCCCGAGGAACAGCGCTAACCCCACGATGGATATCAGTCTTATCAGTCTGGTCGAGGTGCCTTTTGCATACGGTAAGCCACTGCGGCTGAATATGACTAACATCAGTTCAGGCAGTATTTTTCCCGTTGAACGTAATGGCCCGTACCGATGCGCCTGAAGGACTAATTAACCGCATTTATCGTAATGGCAATTATGTCACGCAAATGGATGCCGTTGGCCCGGATGTCTTTAAACTGACTATTCTTAACGCGAAAACAACGGCAGAACATATCGTGGGCGAAGAAACTGTCGAAACATGAATGGTGAAAGGCGTTATTTATCTGACCGAATAACCGGGGGGCAAAAAACAAAAGGGCAATAATATATTGCCCTTTGTAATCAATTAATCTTGATTACCACAACCACATCACGAAGGTATTTAGTCGTTATAGTACATCCAGTCCCAGCACATCCCGCATGTCAAATAGCCCATTTTTCTTCGTTTTTAGCCATAATGCCGATCGCAACGCGCCATTTGCAAACGTCATGCGGCTGGAAGCTTTATGCGTAATCTCTACGCGCTCGCCAATATCGGCAAACATCGCGGTATGTTCGCCGACGATGTCGCCCGCCCGAACGGTTGCAAAGCCAATCGTTCCCGGTACGCGCTCGCCGGTATAACCTTCACGCGAGTAGACCGCGCAGTCCTTCAGATCTTTATCCAGCGCCCCGGCGATTGCCTCGCCCATTGCCAGCGCCGTACCCGACGGTGCATCCACTTTATGGCGGTGGTGCGCTTCAATAATTTCAATATCGGTGTAGTCGCCCATTACCTTCGCGGCTTTCTCCAGCAGCTTGAGCATGACGTTAACGCCGACGCTAAAGTTTGCGGCGAAAACGATCGCAATCTCTTGCGACGCCTCGCGAATGGCCTGTTTACCGGCGTCGTCAAAGCCGGTAGTACCAATCACCATCCCTTTACCATGTTTACGGCAGAATGCCAGATGCGCCAGTGTGCCTTCAGGACGGGTAAAATCGACCAGAACATCGAAATCATCTTTGACCGACGCCAGATCGCTTTGAATGATGACGTCCGTTTTCCCCACGCCTGCCAGTTCGCCCGCATCGCTACCCAGCAATGAAGAGCCTTCGCGCTCCAGCGCGGCACCCAGCTGAACACCTTCCATCGCCATGGCGGCCTGGATTAACTGCCGTCCCATGCGGCCACCGGCGCCGACAATCGCAACGCGGATCTGTGCTTCATGCATAGCTATTCTCTTTTGTAAAAATTGCGTAAACCGTTTTCAGAGTAACCAGCGCGCCCGGAGGCCGCCATCTAAAATCGCCGATAATTAGAAATTAATGATAAACAGGGAGCGATATCAGTAAAAGACATGATTCATCCCGCAGGATGAATCATTGCTGGAGAGAATGAAAGAAGAGAAACTTACTCAGGATAGAGGGAACCGGCAGGAAAATGACTTAAAAACCAGGTCACTGCCAGTAAATCCGCGCTACCGCCAGGGCTTAAGTTACGCAGGATGAGTTCATCATCGAGGGACTGCATCGCTTCAATGCCCCCCTCAACCAATACGCCCCCTTGCCACAACAATTTTTGTGCCTGCTGCTGCACGTAGTAAAGCCCTTCCAGGCCTCCCCGTGACACCAGATTGGTATCATCATTCCACGCCATCAGATGCAACAATGTTTGCAGCAGGGCAAGATGGGTATCGTCATGCTCCTGCACGACCCGGTTAAACACCGGCAAAGCCTGCGTTCTGACGGTTCGAAAACCGCTTTCCGCTTCTCCCCGCGCGCCCGACAGGCCATAGCACTGGAAATGGGTTTCACTCTTTGTCAGTTTTCCCGCTTTTTTTGCTGAGAGCTCGTGGGCAACAATATTCCGACTCAGGCGGGCAACCTGGTCGCAGATACGATTTTGCTCCAACGGTTCTCCCCGCGCGAGAAGTCGGCCAATCGCTGCGCTCAGCAGGCCAAAAGCGAAAATCGCCCCGCGATGGGTATTCACACCATTGGTCGCCTGTAGCATATCGTTCTCACAGGCCATCCCCAGCGGACGCAGCATCACCAGGACATTTTCTGCCGCCAGCGCCGCCGTGTTGTTGCCCATGATAAAAAACTTTTCCATCCACGGAGCAATGGCGGTAGTGCTACGTTCAAATACCGCCAGATCCATATCCCTATGCGCTCCCGAATTACGAATATCGACCAGACCGGGTTTTGGTGTCAGCCTGACTTCCGTCAGCAGCGCTCTTGCAACCAACCCGTTAAGATCGCCAGCCGCCAGCGATGAGTACGCTGGCGTACGCCGTTCAGTCACAACGCTCACGCTCATAACATTCAATCCTTCGTGCAATTTCATCCAACAAAAGGTCAAGGGTGTGATGCTTGCCCCGGGCACAGAGATGAGCATCCTGCTGGCATATCAAACATGGCCGGGCAGGATGCCCGAGTTCACGGCGTGATAGCGACTTACCGTCGCTATCAATAATGTCAATGTCCCAAAGCCGCCCTAACGGATGGCTCATCTCTAGTGTCGACATGTGCTGTTTCAACGCCATTGCCGGCGCACAGACCGCTGCCATCCATTCCGGGCCGCTGCGTTCATTTACCTGCATTTCCCAGACGTTGACCCACTCCTTCTGTTCGCAAAGCGCCAGTATTTCGGCAATTGCGTAATCGGCGACACGCCGCCAGACCGCTGAGTTTTTAACGGCGCCCGGTGCAACCAGCGTGAGGGAAATCAACGGTAGCCGATAGCAGTTCAACGCCTGACGCTGCCTGGCGGCACGTTTATCGCGCGCTTGTAGCATCTCCTCCAGCGTAACTGCCTGGCCCTGGTACAGCAGGTCTGTGCCCTTCATCAGCCTTTAACCTGGCGAATCACGTCAATCACTGAACCGTCGCGATAACGCACCACAGCCACCACCCGATCGGTAAACTCAATCGGCTGCGGTTTACCGGTCAGTTGCTCAGCGCGCTGTTGCAGTTGTTCGATGGTCATCAGCGCCACGCCCGCAGCACGCAGGTTATCAAGCAGATCCTGACGCGCAGGGTTCACTGCAATACCATGGTCGGTAACCAGCACATCAACACTTGCCCCAGGCGTGACGGTAGTCAGCACTTTTTCCACCACACATGGGATTCGGCCACGGACCAGCGGTGCGGTAATAATGGTGAGATCGGCCCCTGCTGCCGTATCGCTATGGCCGCCCGATGCGCCACGCAGTACGCCGTTTGAACCGGTCATCACGTTAACGTTGAAATTCACGTCAATTTCCAGTGCGCTCAGCATCACCACGTTCAGGCGTTCGCATGCCGCGCCTTTAGAGGCGGGGTTCGCGTATTGATTGGTTGAGATTTCAATATGATGCGGGTTCTGCGCCAGCGAACGGGCGGCATCGCCATCGAATGATTGCGTATCCAGCAACGCTTTGATCAACCCTTTCTCATGCAGATCCACCATGGTGCCGGTGATCCCGCCCAGGCCAAAACTCGCCGTAATGTTGTGGCGACGCATTTTGTCTTCCAGGAAACGGGTGACCGCCAGAGAAGCGCCACCGGTGCCGGTTTGCAGCGAGAAACCGTCATAAAAATAACCTGAGTGTTCGATCACATTGGCCGCCTGCTGGGCGATCAACAGTTCACGCGGGTTGCTGGACAGACGAATCGCGCCCGCGGTGATTTTTTCCGGATCCCCTACTTCGTCCACCTGTACGATCAAATCAACCTGATCCTGCGCAATACTGGCCGGATAATTGGGGAATTCAACCCACTCTTCAGTCAGGAGCACCACGCATTTAGCGTACTGCGCGTCAACCTGCGCATACCCCAAAGAGCCGCAGCGTGACTTGCCGCTAAAACCGTTCGCATTACCAAATTCGTCGCAGCACGGCACGCCGAGGAAAGCGACATCAATATTCAGCTCACCGCTCTGAATCAGTTTTACGCGGCCGCCGTGAGAGTGGATCTGTACCGGGTTTTCCATCAGGCCAGCGGAGATCTCTTCCCCTAACTTGCCGCGCAGCCCGGAGGTGTAAATCTGCCGCACCACGCCATTTTTAATGTGTTCGATAAGCGGCCAGTGGGCATCGATTAATGAGCTGGAGGCAAGCGTCAGATCGCGGAATCCCATTTCCGCCAGTTTCGCCATCACCATATTGACAACTTTGTCGCCACCACGAAACGCATGGTGGAAGGATATCGTCATGCCATTTTTAAGCCCGGAACGACGGATAGCCTCTTCAAGCGAGTCACAAATTTTACGCCGACGCTTTTCCGTTTCACTGGCAAGCCACGGGCTGTTCGCTGTTACCCCCTGGTAGGGCTGTAATCCTTCCGGTACGACATATTGCTGGTTGAGCATGGTTACAGTCTCTTTCATGGTTCCTTCCTTAATCACGAATACCGGAAGCCGACAGCGCCACCACTTTGCGCGCGTGGTCGATAATCGGGCCGTCAATCATTTTGCCGTTGAGTGAAACGACGCCCAGACCGCGAGACTCAGCCTCTTCAGCGGCGGCAATCACCTCATACGCATGCTCAACTTCTTTACGTGTCGGAGAATAAGCCTGATGTAACAGCTCAATCTGACGTGGGTTCACTAAGGACTTACCGTTAAAACCAAGTCCTTTCGCCAACTGCACTTCCTTCAGGAAGCCTTCTTCATTATTGATATCCGACCAAACGACATCATAGGCGGCAATACCCGCAACGCGCGCCGCATGCAGCACTGCGCAGCGGGCGTAGAACAGCTCGGTGCCATCGCCCCGGCAGGTGCCCATATCCATCACGTAATCAAATGCCGCCAGCGCAATTGCCACCATGCGCGGGCTGGAGGTGGCGATGTCGACGGCATTGACCACGCCTTTCGCTGATTCGATCGCCGCCATCAGCCTGGTACTGCCGACTTCACGTCCACATTCACGTTCGATCCGTTCAACCTGCGCTTCCAGCTCCAGCACATCGTTTTTGCTGTCGGTTTTCGGCAGACGCACAATATCCGCGCCACCACGCACGACGGCCTCAAGATCGGCCAGACCAAACGGCGTGTTCAGTGGATTAATGCGCACCACTTTTTCAACATCCTGATAGAACGGATGTTGAAGCGCGTGATGAACCAAAAGACGGGCGGTATCTTTCTCACGTAACGCTACGGCGTCTTCTAAGTCGAACATCACCGCGTCCGCACCATAGACAAACGAGGTGCTCAACATGGCCGCATTTGCGCCGGGGATAAACAACATACTGCGACGTGGTCTCATAACGCACTCCATTGAATTTCCGTTTGTTCTGCAGCGCGTAACGCCGCCGCCTGCACTCGGGCGCGTAAAATACACTCCAGTGCGCCTTTGTCATCGACGCTAACCAGCGCGCGTTCAACGCCCAGCTTCGCCAGCGTTTCGCGCACGACTTGCTCAATCGCCGCGCCAAACTGCTGCTTCACCAGACTCTCTAGCTCCAGCCGAATTCCTGGCTCGCTGGATGGACCTATCCTGATCATCACATCGCTGGATTCCAGCGTGCCTGCCAGGGCATCTTTAATGATTTTCATTAGTTATGTTCCTTGTTAACGGTGTTACGTCATATGGTTTCAGTGTGTCTGGCGGCATGCCGCTGCAGATATGCCAGGGTACCAGCAGGCACCAGCGCGCTTAGCGCCGGCCAATTACGTTCGGTATACAGTTTTCTGACGCGAGAGGCGGAAATAGCCGTGCCGTTTTTCTCCACCCGCGCCAGCTCGACGACCTCAATAACCGGGCCGCTGCGCTTCGGATCGTGTAAAATGTCGTGCATTCGCTGGTTATAGGCACAGGTCAGAGGACAAAACGGTTCACTGCCGACAAAACGATGGGTAATCCCCAGCGCTGGAGCCAGATGTTCACGGAAGAGTTGCAGATCGATCTGGCAATGGCAGTCGTCCACAACCCCTTTTTCTTTGAGGAAATAGCCGGGAAACGTCGCACGCGAGATCATATAAGCGGAGCCGGAATGCAGCGTGACATTGTCAATACCCGCGATTCCTTGTTCGATCAGCGCCCAACGGTCGGTATAGGAAAAAAATGAAGCATCTTCTTTGACCACAAACAGATGCAACCAGTCACAGGCCGCAGCCGCTTGTTCCACCAGATAACGGTGGCCCAATGTAAACGGATTGGCGTTCATGACGATGGCGCCGATCGTTTTTCCCGGTTGACGATAAAGCGCCAGTTGGCGACAAAAGCGCGCTAACCGTTCACTGCTGTTCTCCATTAACACCGCCAGCTGACCTGCCTGCGCAATGGGCCAAAACCCCGCGCCAGAAAACAGCAACCGATTTTGCGGCTTAGTGAACAGGAAAAGCTCGCTGCGGTTTAACTCGTAGGCCAATGTAAGCAACTCAGTCAGCAGTTTGAGGCTGAGCCCTTCCCCTTGTAAAACCGGGGAAACGGCGATGCATTTCAGTACGTTCCCGGCCAGAGAACCGCACCCGACTATCTCACCCCGCCAATATGCGCATACCGCGATTTCACAATCGTCTTCCAGGGCGAGTCCCTCGCCCTCCAGAAACATGGCGACCGACTCGCGACGCAATACATCCTTTTGCAAATAAATGCGTTTAAATATCAGATTCACTCTATTCAGCATCCGTCAGCAAATAACGCCGCATATTTCGCCAGTGTTTATATTATTCGTCTGGAATAGACATCACACTTTCCCCGCTGCCTTTATGACCTTTATAGTTTTTATTTCCTTAATTAATCAGAGTTAATAAAAACAATTAAATTAATTAAAAACACAACCATTCAGTGAAGATAGTCACATCTCACGGTTCATTGAATTTATTAGTATGCGCAGGTCTTGTTACCCATCAATACACAGGAAAATGTTTATGACCAACATGACCCAGGCTTCGGCTACGGAGAGAAAGGGGGCTAGCGATTTACTCAGATTCAAAATCTTTGGTATGCCGCTACCGCTTTATGCTTTTGCATTAATTACTTTATTACTTTCTCATTTTTATAATGCTATACCTACTGACTTAGTCGGTGGTTTTGCCCTTATGTTTGTGATGGGGGCCATTTTTGGTGAAATCGGCAAACGTTTACCGATCTTCAATAAATATATTGGCGGCGCACCGGTTATGATATTTCTGGTTGCAGCTTATTTTGTCTATGCTGGCATATTTACGCAGAAAGAAATTGATGCGATCAGCAACGTAATGGATAAAAGCAACTTCCTTAACCTGTTTATCGCGGTGTTGATCACAGGCGCTATCCTGTCGGTAAACCGTAAGCTGCTATTAAAATCACTGCTGGGCTATATCCCAACCATCCTCGCCGGGATTGTCGGCGCGTCCCTTTTCGGTATCGTCATTGGTCTGTGCTTCGGTATCCCGGTCGACCGTATCATGATGCTGTACGTTCTGCCGATTATGGGCGGTGGTAACGGCGCGGGCGCCGTGCCTCTGTCTGAAATTTATCACTCGGTTACCGGACGTTCTCGCGAAGAGTACTACTCAACGGCTATCGCCATTCTGACCATCGCAAACATCTTCGCCATTATTTTCGCCGCCCTCCTCGATATGATAGGCAAAAAATACACCTGGCTTAGCGGTGAAGGTGAGTTGGTTCGTAAGGCTTCCTTCAAAACCGAAGATGATGAAAAGGCCGGTCAGATTACCCATCGTGAAACGGCGGTTGGCATGGTGTTATCCACCACTTGCTTCCTGCTGGCCTATGTTGTTGCCAAGAAAATTCTGCCAAGCATCGGCGGCGTCTCTATTCACTACTTCGCCTGGATGGTTCTGATTGTTGCTGCGCTGAACGCATCAGGTCTTTGCTCACCGGAGATTAAAGCCGGGGCGAAACGTCTTTCTGACTTCTTCTCCAAACAACTGCTGTGGGTGCTGATGGTAGGTGTAGGTGTTTGCTACACCGATCTGCAAGAGATCATCGACGCCCTGACGTTCGCGAACGTCGTTATCGCCGCGATCATCGTGGTCGGCGCAGTCGTTGGCGCAGCTATCGGGGGCTGGTTGATTGGCTTCTACCCGATTGAATCATCCATTACTGCGGGTCTTTGTATGGCCAACCGCGGCGGCTCCGGCGATCTAGAAGTGCTCTCCGCCTGTAACCGTATGAATCTCATTTCATATGCACAAATTTCCTCTCGTCTGGGCGGCGGTATTGTGCTGGTTATCGCCAGCATCGTGTTCAGCATGATGGTGTAAAAAAACGCACGGCGGTGTCTTTGCCGCAAATGACCTGGAGAAAAGTAGAGGCCAAAGCCAGAGGTGGCCAAGGGAAATCCACTCTACTCCTTAGCCGGATTCACCAGGAAGGTTGTCGTCAAGGCCACCGTCGTGCCTCTCATTATGGAAAATGATTCATGAATGAAGCTGTACTACTGGGTGAAGGTTTCACCCTGATGTTTTTAGGGATGGGGTTCGTACTGAGCTTTCTGTTCCTGCTCATCTTTGCCATTCGCGGCATGTCTGCCGTGATTACTCGCTTCTTCCCGGAACCCGTCGCCGCGCCCGCACCGCGCGCCGTTCCCGTCGTGGACGACTTCACCCGCTTAAAGCCGGTGATTGCCGCCGCCATTCACCATCA
>NZ_JAMLWO010000010.1:0-194687 GCF_056991255.1 Salmonella sp. A1325
TGGAGCGGGAAACGAGACTCGAACTCGCGACCCCGACCTTGGCAAGGTCGTGCTCTACCAACTGAGCTATTCCCGCATAATCTTCGTCTTTCGAACCGCTACTGCGTTGGCTGCCTTCACTCGCCTCAATCACTTACTTCAGTAAGCTCCTGAGGACTCATTCAGTTGCCGCCTTGTCGCAATTCGAAATCCTGCGATTGGTGGTCTGTACTTAACAAGTACTTTCAAATTTTGGAGCGGGAAACGAGACTCGAACTCGCGACCCCGACCTTGGCAAGGTCGTGCTCTACCAACTGAGCTATTCCCGCAAATTTGTTGCTGTCGTAATTCGCATTTCTGCGTCGTTACGGGAGGCGCATTATACGAGAAATCCATTTAGCTGCAAGCCCCTGAACGCATTTTTTCGCGATTTTTGTTTGAATGCTGATTAAATCACCAAACAAGACAAAAAACGAGCAAAGCGTGCGCTATGCAACAAAAAACTTTTCACGCCACGCCTAAAGGCACAGAATCAGAATAGCACCCTGCGCCAAAAAAAGAACAGCACGGTGACCACAACATCCAATTGATATCAGGGATCAAGATGAAAAAAAAACTTATTGTCATGCTGTTAGCCAGCCTCTCCGTTCACGCCGCTTCCGTTTCCGCCAGAACATTACATTTTGGCACCTCCGCCACCTATGCGCCCTATGAGTTTGTCGATGCCAATAATAAAATTGTTGGTTTCGATATTGATGTCGCCAACGCGGTCTGCAAAGAGATGCAAGCGGAGTGCTCATTCACTAACCAGAGCTTTGATAGTCTGATCCCCGGCCTACGCTTCAAAAAGTTTGATGCGGTGATCGCCGGTATGGATATGACGCCCAAACGTGAACAGCAGGTCTCCTTTAGCCAACCCTATTACGAAGGTTTGTCGGCGGTAGTCGTCACGCGTAAAGGGGCTTATCACACTTTTGCCGATCTGAAAGGCAAAAAAGTCGGACTGGAAAACGGTACAACGCATCAGCGCTATTTGCAGGATAAACAACAAGCGATCACGCCTGTCGCCTATGACAGCTATCTAAACGCCTTTACCGATCTGAAAAACAACCGTCTTGAGGGCGTGTTTGGCGATGTCGCCGCGATTGGTAAGTGGCTAAAAAACAATCCGGATTACGCCATCATGGATGAACGCGCCAGCGATCCTGACTACTACGGAAAAGGGTTAGGCATTGCGGTACGCAAAGGCAACGACGCGCTATTGCAAGAAATTAATGCCGCGCTCGACAAGGTGAAAGCGTCGCCGGAATATGCGCAAATGCAGGAGAAATGGTTTACGCAGTAATTCAGTGGCGGGAGAGCTGCCGGATGAGACGCTCTGGCGTTGCCATCCGGCATGTTACGCCTCACAGCTTAATGAAATGCTCGCGGTAGTAAGCCAGCTCCGCCACCGACTCGCGAATATCATCCATCGCCTGGTGCGTGCCCTGCTTGGTAAAGCCGGCCAGAATCTCCGGCTTCCAGCGGCGCGCCAGTTCCTTGAGCGTACTGACATCCAGATAGCGATAGTGGAAGTAGGCCTCCAGTTCTGGCATATATTTAAACAGAAAACGACGATCCTGACCGATGCTGTTACCGCAAATCGGCGACTTACCCGCAGGCACCCACGTTTTCAGAAATTCAATCGTCGCCAGTTCAGCGTCTCGTTCGCCCATCGTACTTGCCTTAACGCGATCTACCAGGCCGCTGCCGGTATGGGTGCGCACGTTCCAGTCATCCATTAACGCCAGTTGCGCATCGGATTGATGTACCGCAATCGTCGGTCCTTCCGCCAGAATATTCAGACTGGCATCCGTTACCAGCGTGGCTATCTCAATAATGCGATCGCGCTCGGGGTCCAGACCTGTCATCTCCAGATCGATCCAAATCAGGTTGTTTTCATCGGCACTCATGCTATTTTCCACCCTTCAGAGGTCACATTCACTGTGACTATATTCATCTACAATTGCGTGTATCATAGATGTTTTGCCCACTATGGGCGACCAGGAGCCAGTACGATTGAGCAAAAATAAACTCTCCAAAGGCCAGCAGCGCCGTGTGAACGCCAATCACCAGCGTCGTTTAAAAACGTCCGCGGAGAAAGCCGACTACGATGACAACCTGTTTGGCGAGCCTGCAGAAGGTATCGTCATTAGCCGTTTTGGTATGCATGCCGATGTGGAGTCTGCTGACGGCGAGGTTCACCGTTGCAATATCCGCCGCACCATCCGTTCGCTGGTAACGGGCGATCGCGTCGTCTGGCGTCCGGGCAAAGCCGCTGCAGAGGGCGTCAACGTAAAAGGCATCGTTGAAGCGGTGCATGAGCGCACCTCGGTATTGACGCGCCCGGACTTCTACGACGGCGTGAAGCCTATTGCCGCCAACATTGACCAAATCGTTATCGTCTCCGCGATTTTGCCGGAGCTGTCGCTGAATATCATCGATCGCTATCTGGTCGGCTGTGAAACCCTACAGGTTGAGCCGCTTATCGTACTCAATAAAATTGATCTGCTGGACGACGAAGGTATGGACTTCGTTAATGAGCAGATGGATATCTACCGCAATATCGGCTATCGCGTACTGATGGTCTCCAGCCATACGCAGGATGGTCTGAAACCGCTGGAAGAGGCGTTAACCGGTCGCATCAGTATTTTTGCCGGGCAGTCCGGCGTCGGAAAATCCAGTCTGCTAAACGCTCTGCTCGGCTTACAGAACGAGATTCTGACGAACGATGTGTCGAATGTCTCCGGTCTGGGTCAACATACCACTACCGCTGCTCGTCTGTATCATTTCCCGCATGGCGGCGATGTCATTGATTCCCCCGGCGTGCGCGAGTTCGGCTTATGGCATCTGGAGCCGGAACAAATCACCCAGGGCTTTGTCGAATTTCATGACTATTTGGGACATTGCAAATACCGGGACTGCAAGCATGACGCCGATCCAGGCTGCGCCATTCGCGAAGCGGTAGAGAACGGCGCTATTGCGGAAACCCGTTTCGAAAATTATCACCGAATTCTTGAAAGTATGGCGCAGGTAAAAACGCGTAAAAACTTTTCTGATACGGACGACTGACAGATACGCTAGGCGTCGTTAGAATCGTCCCCTTTTTTCAGGATACCGGTATAACTGCCGGTTCAGGAACAACAATGGCCTGGAGGCTACCTTGTTAAACTCATTTAAACTTTCGCTACAATACATTCTGCCGAAACTATGGCTCACTCGCCTGGCGGGCTGGGGCGCAAGCAAACGAGCAGGATGGCTGACAAAACTGGTTATCGATCTCTTCGTAAAGTATTACAAAGTTGATATGACTGAGGCGCAAAAACCGGATACCGCCAGCTATCGTACGTTCAATGATTTCTTTGTTCGTCCGCTGCGTGATGACGTGCGTCCGCTCAATACCGATCCTAACATCCTGGTGATGCCTGCCGACGGCGTGATAAGCCAGTTGGGTCGTATCGAAGAAGATAAAATTTTACAGGCCAAAGGCCATAATTACAGCCTTGAAGCGTTGCTGGCGGGTAACTACCTGATGGCGGATAAGTTCCGCAACGGCACGTTTGTGACCACTTACCTCTCCCCTCGCGACTACCATCGCGTGCATATGCCATGCAACGGCATCCTGCGCGAAATGATCTACGTACCGGGCGATCTGTTCTCCGTTAACCATCTGACCGCGCAAAACGTCCCCAACCTGTTTGCCCGCAACGAGCGCGTTATCTGTCTGTTTGATACCGAGTTCGGTCCTATGGCGCAGATTCTGGTCGGCGCAACTATTGTCGGCAGTATCGAAACCGTCTGGGCGGGGACCATTACCCCGCCGCGCGAAGGCATCATCAAGCGCTGGACCTGGCCAGAAGGCGAACATGAAGGGTCTGTCGCCTTGTTGAAAGGCCAGGAGATGGGGCGCTTTAAACTGGGTTCCACGGTCATCAACTTATTTGCGCCGGGGAAAGTGAATCTGATCGCGTCGCTGGCAAGCCTGTCCGTTACCAAAATTGGCCAACCGCTGGCGACGTCGACCGAAACATTCGTCGCGCCGGAGGTAGAACCTGCTCCGCTGCCGGCAGAAGAAATTAAAGCCGAACACGACGCCAGCCCGCTGGTTGACAATAAAAAAGACGACACCTAATCAAGAGAGAATGCTGACGTGCGCCTGATTATCGCTTTTCTGATGGCCTGGTGCCTCAGCACGGGGGCGTTCGCCGCAACGGCCCCCGACGCCAAACAAATCACGCAGGAACTGGAGCAGGCAAAAGCGGCGAAGCCCGCTCAGCCGGAAGCCGTTGAGGCGCTCCAGACTGCGTTAAACGCGCTTGAAGAGCGAAAAGGCTCGCTTGAGCGCGCGAAACAATATCAACACGTTATTGATAATTTCCCTAAGCTATCCGCCACCTTGCGCGCCCAGTTGAATAATCTGCGCGATGAACCTCGCAGCGTACCGCCAGAGATGTCCACCGAAGCGTTAAATCAGGAGATCTTGCAGGTTAGCAGCCAGCTACTGGATAAAACCCGCGAGGCGCAACAGGAGCAGGAGCGCGTCAGGGAGATCGCCGACTCGCTCAGCCAGCTTCCCCAACAGCAAAACGACGCCCGCCGCCAGCTTAATGAGATTGAGCGACGGCTCGGCGCCGCAGGCGGAAGTGCCGCGCTTAGCCAGGCGCAAAGTCTCAGTATGCAGGCGGAGTCCGCCAAACTAAAAGCGTTAGTCGACGAACTGGAGTTGGCGCAACTGTCCGCCAACAACCGGCAGGAACTGGCTCGTCTGCGTTCCGAGCTGGCGGAAAAACAGAGTCAGCAATTGGATGCATATCTTCAGGCGCTGCGCAATCAGCTCAATAGCCTGCGCCAACGTGAAGCGGAACGCGCGCTGGAAAGCACTGAGCTGCTGGCGGAAAACAGCGCCGGTTTGCCGGAAGGCATCGTCGAACAATTTAAAGTCAACCGCGAGCTGTCACAGGCGCTCAATCAACAAGCGCAGCGGATGGATCTGGTCGCCTCGCAGCAGCGACAGGCCACCAGCCAAACGTTACAGGTGCGCCAGGCGCTCAATACGCTGCGGGAGCAGTCGCAATGGCTTGGCGTGTCCAACATGCTTGGCGAAGCGCTGCGTGCGCAGGTCGCCCGTCTGCCAGAGATGCCTAAGCCGCAGCAGCTTGATACGGAAATGGCGCAGCTACGCGTTCACCGTATGCGCTATGAAGAGTTACTCAATAAGCAGCCGCAGCTACGGCAAATACGTCAGGCCAATGGACAGCCGCTGACCGCCGAGCAAAACCAGATTCTTGACGCCCAGCTTCGCACTCAGCGCGAGCTGCTCAACTCGTTGTTACAGGGCGGCGATACGCTGATCCTGGAGCTGACCAAACTGAAAGTCTCCAACAGCCAACTGGAGGATGCGCTTAAAGAGGTTAATGAAGCGACCCACCGTTATCTGTTCTGGACCGCTGACGTTAGCCCGCTATCGCTCTCCTGGCCTGTTGATTTGGTTCAGGATTTACGCCGGCTTATCTCATTAGATACGTTTAATCAGTTAGGTAAAGCCAGCATCATGATGCTGACCAGCAAAGAGACGCTACTGCCGTTATTCGGCGCGCTGGCGCTGGTCGGGTTTAGCCTCTATTCACGCCAACACTTCAACCGGTTCCTTGAGCGCTCGGCCTCGCGCGTCGGGAAAGTCACCCAGGATCACTTCTCGCTGACGCTGCGAACGGTGTTCTGGTCGATTCTGGTCGCCTCGCCGCTGCCGGTCTTGTGGGCGACGCTCGGCTATGGTCTACAGGAAGCCTGGCCGTATCCGCTGGCCGTCGCCATCGGCGATGGCGTGACGGCGACAGTACCGCTGTTGTGGGTAGTCATGATTTGCGCCGCGTTTGCCCGCCCTAATGGCCTGTTTGTGGCGCATTTTGGCTGGCCGCGAAACCGGGTAGCGAAAGCGATGCGCTACTACCTGATGAGCATTGGGCTGATCGTGCCGCTCATCATGGCAGTGATCATGTTTGATAATCTTAACGATCGGGAGTTTTCCGGCTCGTTGGGCCGCCTTTGCTTTATCCTGATATGCGGCGCGCTGGCGCTGGTCACGCTGAGTCTGAAAAAAGCGGGCATCCCGCTCTATCTTGATAAAGAAGGCAACGGCGACAACATGGTCAACAGCCTGCTGTGGAATATGCTGATGGGCGCGCCGCTTATCGCGATTCTGGCGGCGGCGGTGGGTTATCTGGCCACAGCGCAGGCGCTACTGGCGAGACTGGAAACCTCGGTCGCTATCTGGTTCCTGTTGCTGGTCATTTATCACGTCATTCGCCGCTGGATGCTGATCCAACGACGCCGACTGGCTTTTGACCGCGCCAAACATCGTCGGGCGGAAATGCTGGCGCAGCGCGCGCGCGGCGAAGAAGAACCGGCGCACTCCTCCAGCCTGGAAGGCGCGGTCGACATCGATGAAAGTGAAATCGATCTTGACGCTATTAGCGCCCAGTCGCTGCGTCTGGTCCGCTCAATTCTGATGCTTATCGCCCTGCTATCGGTAATTGTACTGTGGTCGGAAATCCACTCGGCATTCGGCTTCCTGGAGAATATTTCGCTGTGGGATGTCACCTCTACGGTGCAAGGCGTGGAAAGCCTGGAGCCGATTACCCTCGGGGCGGTACTCATTGCGATTCTGGTCTTTATCATCACCACGCAGTTGGTGCGTAATCTGCCTGCGCTGCTGGAACTGGCGTTATTACAGCATCTCGATTTAACGCCTGGTACCGGTTACGCCATCACGACCATCACCAAATATCTGTTAATGCTGATTGGCGGACTGGTCGGTTTCTCGATGATCGGCATTGAGTGGTCGAAGCTACAATGGCTGGTGGCCGCGCTCGGCGTTGGGCTTGGTTTTGGCCTGCAAGAAATTTTCGCTAACTTTATCTCCGGCCTGATTATTTTGTTTGAAAAGCCGATTCGTATCGGCGATACGGTGACCATTCGCGATCTCACTGGCAGCGTGACCAAAATCAATACCCGCGCCACCACCATCAGCGACTGGGATCGCAAAGAGATTATCGTGCCGAATAAAGCCTTTATCACCGAACAGTTTATCAACTGGTCGCTGTCTGACTCCGTTACGCGCGTGGTGTTAACCATCCCGGCACCGGCGGATGCCAATAGCGAAGAGGTGACGCAAATTCTGCTGACGGCGGCGCAGCGCTGTTCTTTGGTGCTGGACAACCCGCCGCCTGAAATCTTTCTGGTGGATCTCCAGCAGGGTATTCAAATTTTCGAACTGCGTATTTATGCCGCGGAAATGGGACACCGTATGCCATTACGCCATGAGATCCACCAATTGATTCTGGCGGGCTTCCGCGAGCACGGTATTGATATGCCGTTCCCGCCGTTCCAGATGCGTCTGGAGAGTCTCGGCGGTAAACAAACGGGGAGAACGTTAACGTCAGCGGGTAAAACCAGCCGCCCGGCGGGCAGTTTGTAGCGCATGATCCAGGCAAGAAATGCCGGATGCGACCCGTCGGGTCTTATCCGGCATACGGCCTTTACTCCGCCGCCCACTCCGGATCGGCACTCATGCGGCTGCTGTAATTCTGATAAATCGCCATCGCCAGCAGCGAGAAGAAGATCGGGCCGCCGATCATCCACAAGGCGCTGTCCCAGTCCCCAGCTTCAATCACTGGCTGGATGATGGTAAAGACGTTGGCAAACGTCACCACCAGCACCACAACACCCGTCGCGACCAGGGTAGAGGCTTTGGTTTTAAAGAGAACAAATGGCCGCTCCAGATCCTGACGCGCTTTAAAGAAGGGAAATGCCAGCGCAAGGAACAGGTATGGCAAGGTCATTGAGACGTTCGCCATCAGCGTGAGTTTGTTATAAAACGCCGATGCGGTGTCACCGCCAAAAGAGACCAGCAAAATAAACAGACTCACCAGCACGCACTGTAGCCACATAGCGGTCGCCGGCATACCGTTAGCGTTCAGTGTCGTCATCGGCGCGGGCCACAACGCTTTTGGCGTCCCCTGAATAATGGCTTTCAGCGGTGAATAGCTCAACGTAAAAAACGCGCCAGTATAAGCCAGAAACATAGAAAGGCCGGTGATACGCGCAAACCAGACGCCCACCGTCATCGCTGCGTCCGGAGAAAGGTTTAACGCGTTACCTAATGTCGTGCCTAAACTCGACATCAGAATGTAGGTGATATTCCCTAAGTTAACGGCGCTATTACTTAATATCTGTTGCCAGTTAGTGCTGACGCCCCATAAAAAGATCGCCAAAGAATAACCAATTGAAATCACAATAGCCGCGAAAACAATACCTTTCGCAAAATTCTTTTCCGGTTTCTCGGTTTTATCCACCAGTCCGCCGACAGCCTCAATACCGCCGTAAGCAAAAATAGCAAATACCACAAATGACAACATTGCCAGGCCGGAGTGATAACCCGGATTCGGTGACGAGGTAAAATTAATTTCTTGTGCAAAATGCCCACCATTTAATAACAAAATAGCGACACTTACTAACAATAAAACTAAATTAAGACACATTACGGCAATACCTCCGACCGCCGTAATTCGCGCAATTTTATTGATCCCTCTGGCGGCGACACACGTCACCAGAATCATCCAGCCGACGGCGAGCAGCCCGACAACCTGCGTAGGCTCAAGCCCCGCAATACGCCAGTGCTGCGTCATATCGGCGCCAAAAACAAAAGTAGAAAACGGTACCCAAATTTTTGCCGCCGTACTTACCATCCATATGACATACGATGAAAACCACATAAACGTGCCAATAAACGCGTAACGTGGCCCCACGCTATTATTCATCCACGAATAGATCCCGCCCTCTTCTTTGCGATAAGCGGAACCCATTTCAGCCATCATTAAGGCGAATGGAATAAAAAACAGCAAGGCAGAAAATATATACCACGGGATTGCGCTATACCCCATTAAATAAAACGCCGACGGGCTATTCGCAAAACCAAAAACAGAAGTAAAAATCATCAGGATAAGCCCAATAAGGCTCATCTTTTTTATCGTGTGGGTCATTCAACCATCCCTTACGCTCGAGCGCGTTTGCCAGACGCCGCTCACCGATTGACGCCGCCTTCTTTTTTACAAAGGTCAGCGATAAAAAAATCAACACAGGATTGATACCTAAATGGCATCAAAGTTCCAGCCTTATGTTGTGGCAAACAGAGGATAATTGAAAAAATATGCTACAAAATGGCGCTTATTGCGCCATTTTATCTCGCCAAAGAGTGAATTTCAGATTTACGCCCGATCGACCGTAAAAGCAATCACGTCCGCCAGGCTTTCTGCTCCCAGCGCCAGCATCACCAGACGATCAACACCCAGCGCCACGCCGGAACAATCCGGTAGACCGGCGGCCAGCGCATCCAGTAGATTTTGGTCAATCGGCTGCTGCGGCAGACCGCGCGCGGCGCGCTTACGATTGTCCTGTTCAAAGCGCTGTTGTTGCTCACGTGCGTCCGTCAGTTCGTGGAAACCATTCGCCAGCTCAATACCTTTGTAGTACACCTCAAAGCGCTCGGCGACGCGATGATCCTCGGTACTGATTTGTGCCAGCGATGCCTGACTGGCCGGAAAGTGATAAATAAAGGTCGGCTTTTCTTTACCTATATGCGGCTCAACCCCCATCGTGAACAACAGTTGCAGCAACGTATCACGGTCTTCTTCCGTATCGGCGATATTGCTTAAATCAAGCTTTGCCGCCGCCTCACGCAGTTGCGTTTTATCTGCTGACAACGGGTCAATCTCCAGATGGCGCTGAAACGCCTGTTGATAGGAGAGACTTTCCGCAGGTTGACAATCCAGCACTTGCTGAAGCAAATCATCCACTTCATTCATCAAGCGGTACATATCGTAATGCGGGCGATACCACTCCAGCATAGTGAATTCCGGATTATGATGTCGTCCCATCTCTTCATTACGGAAACTGCGGCATAGCTGGAAAACCGGGCCGCACCCTGCCGCCAGCAGGCGTTTCATATGGTATTCCGGACTGGTCATTAAATAGAGGTTCATCCCCTGGGAATGGCCAGGTCCGACGAAACGCGTTTCGAACGGGAACAGATGAATGTCTGTGACCGTCGCCTGACTCATGCAGGGCGTCTCAACCTCAAGCACTCCACGATCGGCAAAGAAACGACGGATTTCCGCCATAATCGCCGCACGTTTTAATAAATTGGGGATGGACGCGCTCGGCTGCCAGGTTGCCGTTTCGCTCATGATTCTTTCTCCAGTTTAAGACAAGGTCACGAAGTCTACTCGCAACGCGCGGGCGAAACAAATTTTGCGCAGGCGTATCGGGTGCCTTCTGGAGGGTAAAAAAAGTGATTTCAGATGGTTTAGTAATTAAATTAATCAAAATCAATGATAATTCATCCCTCTGATACGCTAAAAAAATCGAACACGTCAAATTTCCCTGACATCCCTGAGACTATACTGTTGTACCCATAAAGGAGCAGTGGAAACGCATTCATACTTCGCAGAACCCAGAGGCTTTATCTGGCTGCGCGAGGGTGAAATTACAATAATCTGGAGGAATGTCGTGCAAACCTTTCAAGCCGATCTTGCCATTATAGGCGCCGGTGGCGCGGGATTACGTGCTGCAATTGCTGCCGCACAGGCGAATCCCAATGCTAAAATCGCACTGATCTCAAAAGTGTACCCGATGCGCAGCCACACCGTCGCTGCCGAAGGGGGTTCAGCCGCTGTCGCCCAGGATCATGACAGCTTTGACTACCATTTTCACGATACGGTAGCAGGCGGAGACTGGCTGTGTGAGCAGGATGTCGTGGATTACTTTGTCCACCATTGTCCCACTGAGATGACGCAGCTGGAGCAATGGGGCTGCCCGTGGAGCCGCCGTCCGGACGGTAGCGTTAACGTGCGTCGCTTCGGTGGTATGAAAATCGAGCGTACCTGGTTCGCCGCGGATAAAACCGGCTTCCATATGCTGCATACCCTGTTCCAGACTTCCCTGCAGTTCCCGCAAATCCAGCGCTTTGACGAACATTTTGTGCTGGATATTCTGGTTGATGACAACCATGCGCGCGGCCTGGTGGCAATGAACATGATGGAAGGCACGCTGGTGCAAATCCGCGCCAACGCCGTGGTCATGGCGACAGGCGGCGCAGGCCGCGTATACCGCTATAACACCAACGGCGGCATCGTCACCGGCGACGGGATGGGCATGGCGCTGAGCCACGGCGTTCCGCTGCGTGATATGGAATTCGTTCAGTATCACCCGACCGGCCTGCCAGGTTCCGGTATCCTGATGACCGAAGGTTGCCGCGGCGAAGGCGGTATTCTGGTCAATAAAAATGGCTACCGTTACCTGCAAGACTACGGCATGGGCCCCGAAACGCCGCTGGGCGAGCCGAAAAACAAATATATGGAACTGGGGCCGCGCGACAAAGTATCCCAGGCTTTCTGGCACGAATGGCGTAAAGGCAACACCATCTCCACGCCGCGCGGCGATGTGGTTCACCTCGACCTGCGTCATCTCGGCGAGAAGAAACTGCATGAACGTCTGCCGTTCATTTGCGAACTGGCGAAAGCCTATGTCGGCGTCGATCCGGTTAAAGAACCGATTCCAGTACGTCCGACCGCGCACTACACCATGGGCGGCATTGAAACCGACCAGAACTGTGAAAGCCGTGTCAAAGGGCTGTTTGCCGTTGGCGAATGCTCCTCTGTTGGCCTGCATGGCGCGAACCGCCTCGGTTCCAACTCACTGGCGGAACTGGTGGTGTTTGGTCGTCTGGCTGGCGAACAAGCAATGGAACGCGCTGCGACGGCTGGCGCCGCAAATAGCGCCGCGCTCGACGCCCAGGTTGCCGATATTGAACAGCGTCTGAAAAATCTGGTGAACCAGGAAGGCAACGAAAACTGGTCGAAGATCCGCGATGAGATGGGTCTGTCTATGGAAGAAGGTTGCGGTATTTACCGTACCCCGGAACTGATGCAGAAAACCGTTGATAAACTGGCCGAGCTTCAGGAACGTTTCAAGCGCGTACGTATCTCCGATACTTCCAGCGTGTTCAACACTGACCTGCTGTATACCATCGAACTGGGTCATGGTCTGAACGTGGCGGAATGTATGGCGCACTCTGCGCTGGCGCGTAAAGAGTCCCGCGGCGCGCATCAGCGTCTGGATGAAGGCTGTACCGAGCGCGACGATGTGAACTTCCTCAAGCACACCCTCGCCTTCCGCGATGCTGATGGCACGACCCGTCTGGAATACAGCGACGTGAAAATCACCACCCTGCCGCCAGCTAAGCGTGTTTACGGCGGTGAAGCGGAAGCAGCCGATAAGAAGGAGAAGGCGAATGGCTGAGATGAAAAACCTGAAAGTTGAGGTGGTGCGCTATAACCCGGAAACCGATACCGCGCCGCACAGTGCTTTCTATGAAGTTCCTTATGATGAAACAACATCGCTACTGGACGCGTTGGGCTACATCAAAGATAACCTGTCGCCAGACCTGAGCTACCGCTGGTCCTGCCGTATGGCGATCTGCGGCTCTTGCGGCATGATGGTCAACAACGTCCCTAAACTGGCGTGTAAAACCTTCCTGCGCGATTACACCAACGGTATGAAGGTGGAAGCGCTGGCGAACTTCCCGATTGAGCGCGATCTGGTTGTCGATATGACGCACTTTATCGAAAGCCTGGAAGCGATCAAACCGTACATTATTGGCAACTCTCGCACGCCAGATCAGGGGCCGAATGTCCAGACCCCGGCGCAAATGGCGAAGTATCATCAGTTCTCCGGTTGCATCAACTGTGGTCTGTGCTACGCCGCGTGCCCGCAGTTCGGTCTGAATCCTGAGTTTATCGGACCGGCTGCGATTACGCTGGCGCATCGCTATAACGAAGATAGCCGCGATCACGGTAAGAAGGAGCGTATGGCGCAGTTGAACAGTCCGAACGGCGTATGGACCTGTACTTTCGTGGGCTACTGCTCCGAAGTCTGTCCAAAACATGTCGATCCGGCTGCGGCCATTCAGCAGGGTAAAGTGGAAAGCTCGAAAGACTTTCTTATCGCCACCCTGAAACCACGCTAAGGAGTGCAACATGACGACTAAACGCAAACCCTATGTGCGGCCGATGACGTCCACCTGGTGGAAAAAACTGCCGTTTTATCGCTTTTATATGCTGCGCGAAGGCACAGCGGTGCCGGCAGTCTGGTTCAGTATTGAACTGATTTTCGGTCTGTTTGCGCTCAAACACGGCGCGGAATCCTGGATGGGATTCGTCGGCTTTTTACAAAACCCGGTGGTGGTGATCTTAAACCTGATCACCCTGGCGGCCGCGCTGCTGCACACCAAAACCTGGTTTGAACTGGCGCCGAAGGCGGCCAATATCATTGTAAAAGACGAAAAAATGGGGCCAGAGCCAATCATCAAAGGGCTTTGGGTGGTCACTGCGGTAGTCACCGTAGTCATTCTGTATGTTGCCCTGTTCTGGTAAGGAGTCCCGGATGATTAATCCAAACCCAAAACGTTCTGATGAACCCGTATTCTGGGGACTGTTTGGCGCAGGCGGTATGTGGGGCGCGATCATCGCGCCGGTGATCGTGCTACTGGTTGGCATCATGCTGCCGCTGGGGCTATTTCCGGGCGATGCCCTGAGTTTTGAGCGCGTACTGACGTTCGCCCAAAGCTTTATTGGTCGCGTTTTTCTGTTCCTGATGATCGTGCTGCCGCTATGGTGTGGCCTACACCGTATGCACCACGCGATGCATGACCTGAAAATCCACGTGCCTGCGGGCAAATGGGTCTTTTACGGTCTGGCGGCAATCCTGACCGTTGTGACGGCGATTGGCGTTATCACTCTCTAAGTTGCCACGATGCCCTCTTATCTACCCGATAAGAGGGCGTTTTTTCTTTTCCTGCCTCTCATTTTCCCGCCAGGTTCTACACTTAGAAAAAACACTGGAAGGAAAATTTTATGCGCATTCTGCCCGTCGTTGCTGCAGTTACGGCTGCATTTCTGGTTGTCGCCTGTAGTTCGCCTACTCCGCCTAAAGGCGTTACCGTGGTAAATAACTTTGATGCCAAACGTTACCTCGGCACCTGGTATGAGATCGCACGCCTCGATCATCGATTTGAACGTGGGCTGGAACAAGTCACGGCCACCTATAGTCTGCGTGACGATGGCGGGATTAATGTCATCAATAAAGGCTATAACCCGGATCGGGGAATGTGGCAAAAAACAGAAGGCAAAGCGTATTTTACCGGTAGTCCAAACCGCGCCGCGCTCAAGGTCTCTTTTTTCGGCCCGTTCTACGGCGGCTATAACGTGATTGCGCTTGACCGGGAATACCGTCATGCGCTGGTGTGCGGCCCGGATCGCGACTATCTATGGATACTCTCTCGCACGCCAACGCTTTCTGAGGAAATAAAACAGCAAATGCTGGCCGTCGCGACCCGGGAGGGGTTTGACGTCAATAAATTAATTTGGGTAAAACAATCAGGTTCGTAGCAATGTCAGCGACGAATTAATGCGCACTGAGTTTTAGCCCAATGATACCCGCGACGATCAAGCCAAGACTGAGCAAACGCGCCGGTGAGGCAGACTCGCCCAGCAGAAGGATACCGGTGATTGCCGCCCCGACGGCGCCGATGCCGGTCCAGATGGCGTACGCCGTTCCAACGGGCAGCGTTTTCATTGCCCAGGAAAGTAACGCCATACTGATAACCATGGCCGTAATGGTGATAATACTGGGGGTCAGACGAGAAAAACCGTGGGTATACTTCAGGCCGACAGCCCATACCACTTCAAGTAAACCAGCGATTAATAGAATGATCCAGGACATAGCAGGCTCCAGATAATTAATGGGGCCGTCCCCGGTGAGAATAGCGTTTACAGGTCGTCCTGTAACGTATACGGATGAAAAGCCATTTTTGCCTGAGAGAAAATGAATTTCAACCTTTTTATTTTTTTCCGTCTAAAGGCGGGAATTGGCCCTTTTAAGCCGCGTAGTTTTCGCATTTAGCGCCCACAGGAGTTCTCTATGATGGAACGCCTTCTGGGAAAGAAAGTGCTTTATCTACTTCCGGGTGCAAAAAACTATGTTGAAAATTTTAGTGATAGACCGATGCCACTTTACCCGTACGGGCATGGAGGCCTGGCTTAATCACACTGATGTGCTCAGTTCTTCACTGCTGGTATCCGGGATGAATAACCTTATACTGGCGAAAGAACATATTCTGCAATGGAAGCCCCATCTGGTTATCGCTGATTTATATGGTTTTCTCAACGATGCCTTACCCGAACAGCCTATCAATGCATTTTTTGCCGCCTGCAGGATGACGCCGTTGGTATTATTACAGTCAGGGAATATGCCGTACAGACCGCAATATGCCAGTCATGCGGTGTTATCTAAACACACGCCTTTACATGAGCTTGCACAACGAATTAAAGGAGCGCTATATACTCATCCACTGCAGGAAGCGCCGGAAAGCGCCACGCCATTGCTCTCTCCGCAGGAGGAAAAGGTGCTCGCGATGTGGACGGAAGGCACCAGCAATAAAGAGATTGCGTATGCGCTTGGCATTCACGGGAAAACGGTTTACACCTATAAGCGTAATATCCGTATGAAACTTCATATGGATAACCGGTATTCTCCCTTTCTTATGCTTCCGGAGAAAATCGATTAACGGTACGACGCCATGCCGTACCGTTGATGATTACTGCTGAGCTCTGGTTGCAGCGCCAGAGATCGCACTACCACCGTCCGAGATGTCCTCGCCCACGCCGCGCGTGGTATTACAAGCAGTTAATACAGTGGAAAGTACCAAAACAGAAAAGATCGCTGCAATTGTCTTTTTAACCATAATGTCTTCCTTTTCTAGCCAATGTTGTTTGTGTATAGCAACTTAATAATAGACAACATCCCAGAAAATGACGGGCGATCGACTAATTTTAGGAAGACGAGAAGCGATTAGCTGGCTGCGCGGGAGATGGCGTGGCCAAGATGCTGAATATCTTCGCCGAAGCCGCGGGCGGTATTACATGCCGTTAATAATGTGCCGGTAAGAAGAACCAGTGCGACAAGGCAGATAAAGCGTTTCATCATTGAGGCGCGAAAAATAGGATGGCGCAGCATACGCTGCACCATTTTTCCCGATAACGTAAATTATTTTACGCGGGATACGTATTCGCCGGAACGGGTATCGACTTTGATCACTTCGCCAATCTGCACGAACAGCGGAACTTTAACCACTGCGCCAGTAGACAGCGTGGCTGGTTTGCCGCCAGTACCTGCGGTATCGCCCTTCAGACCTGGGTCGGTATCAACAATTTCCAGTTCAACAAAGTTCGGCGGAGTGACAGAGATAGGCTGACCGTTCCACAGGGTTACGATGCATTCCGCCTGATCCAACAGCCATTTTGCGTTGTCGCCGATAGCCTTGGCATCTGCAGACAGCTGTTCGAAGGTTTCGTTGTTCATGAAATGCCAGAACTCACCGTCGTTGTACAGGTAAGTCAGGTTCATATCGACTACGTCCGCGCCTTCTGCGGAATCGGTCGATTTGAAGGTTTTCTCAACGCGCGTGCCGGTCAGCAGACGGCGCAGCTTAACGCGGGCAAACGCCTGGCCTTTACCCGGTTTCACGAATTCACTGGATTCAACCGCATAAGGTTCGCCATCCAACATGATTTTAAGACCGGAACGAAAATCGTTGCTATAGTAAGTCGCCATAAGGCCCTCTGAAATTGTTAACTGGTAGCTAAGCCACAAAATGGCGCATATTGTAACCCTAAATACCCCATTGCGAGAAGATTGGTTAGCGCAACTTGCCGATGTTGTGACCAATCCCGACGAACTGCTGCATCTTTTACAGATTGAAGCTGATGAAAACCTCCGGGCAGGACAGGACGCCAGGCGCTTGTTTGCCCTCCGCGTGCCGCGCGCTTTTATTGCGCGCATGGAGAAGGGCAACCCTGACGATCCTCTTTTACGTCAAGTGCTGACGTCCCGGGATGAATTTATTGTCGCCCCCGGTTTCTCCACCGACCCGCTGGAAGAGCAACACAGCGTGGTGCCAGGATTATTGCATAAATACCAAAACCGGGCGCTATTGCTGGTAAAAGGCGGATGTGCGGTAAATTGCCGCTACTGTTTCCGTCGTCACTTCCCGTATGCGGAGAATCAAGGCAATAAGCGCAACTGGAAAGTCGCGCTGGAGTATATCGCCGCACACCCGGAACTGGATGAGATCATCTTTTCCGGCGGCGATCCGCTGATGGCGAAAGATCATGAGCTGGACTGGCTGCTCACGCAACTGGAAGCCATTAAGCACGTCAAGCGGCTACGCATCCACAGCCGGTTGCCTATCGTCATCCCGGCACGCATTACTGACGAACTGGTCGCCCGCTTTGACCAGTCACGTCTGCAAATTTTGTTGGTGAACCATATCAACCACGCCAATGAAGTGGACGAGGCGTTCTGCCTGGCGATGAAGAAACTGCGCCACGTGGGCGTCACGCTTCTCAACCAGAGCGTCCTGCTGCGTGGCGTGAATGATAACGCGCGAACGCTGGCGAATCTGAGCAACGCGCTATTTGACGCCGGCGTGATGCCCTATTACCTGCATGTGCTGGATAAAGTGCAGGGCGCCGCGCATTTTATGGTCACCGATGACGAAGCCCGGCAAATCATGCGCGAACTGCTCACGCTGGTATCCGGCTATATGGTGCCAAGACTGGCGCGTGAAATCGGCGGCGAACCGAGCAAAACACCGCTGGATTTACAGCTTCGGCAGTGCTAATCCTCGCGGGCGCGTCAGGGACGACGAAAAATATTACCGCGCGATATCACGAGGAGATTCCCCCGCGATTCTCCTCACCCTCTGGCGACGATAAAATACCCTTCGTTAAATACACCTTTCCGGTCCTCTCTTTTCAATAAAGTCCGTTTTAGGACTCGCTTAGCGTGTACTGCATTTTCGAATTATACTGGTTCTCCTTTTTATAGGACGGCATAAACAATTTATATATCAAATACATTGCAGTAAAACATTTAATTATTTTATATTTGTGGAGAATTGACATGGCCTTAACGATTAAGGGACTAAATACCGGCGTTATTCGTCACAATGATAAGTTTATCGCGCTGGCGCTTAAGGTGAAGTCACTGAGAAATAAAGAAACACTGCTTTTCTTTCCTGTGCTCGCGCTGCGAGACTTGTTGATCGGCCTTGAACACCGGCTTTATTTACAACACTCGCTTCCGGAACAAGAGCAGGAAAAACGCCAGAAAGCTAAAAGCAGTCATGTGCTTAAAATGCATGAGAATATTCCGGCAATACTCCGTGAAGAGCTGGAAAACGCCGATGTTAATCAGCGTGTTGAATCTTTAGCGTTGAGCGATAATACAGAAAAAGTATTAACCTTTACGTTAAAGCTGCACAATGGTAGCCATCTTGATTTACAGGTCGGTGAGTGGCAGGTTGAAGTTCTGGTGATGGCTATTATTCACGCCATTAATAATGCCGAAATGCGTGAGCTCGCATTGCGTATTTCTTCAATGCTGGACTTTTTACCATTATACGATGCAGACTGCCTGGAAAACGGTAATATCGAATTCGATACCTATAACCACCCTGACTGGAAACATAATCTGTATAACCATTATTTAGCGCTCGTTTATCGTTATACGGATGAGGCAGGACAATCGCATGATTGCGGCACCATCATTAAGACCCGTAGTCAGTCAGGCTCTAAAGAAGCTGAAGCGATATCACGCCGCTTGCTGAATTTCAGCCCGCGTCTTAAAAAGCTGGAAGGAAAACCGTGTAAGGTTTTTGTCAGAACGCTTGGAACCGGTAAAGCAGCGCGTCTGACGCAAGATCAATGCATGCGCGCGTTGCATAATCTACGCATGGCGTCATCGCAGGAAAAACGCTAGCCATATCGCCCTCTGAATTTTTCAGAGGGCGTTACGATTCAGACATATCAATTCGGACATTTATAAACCTGGCCGTTCATCTCGCTGGCCGTCGGGACAAAACTGGACAACATGCCCTGCGACGGACTACTTACGCCATACAGCACGTTTCCACCCATCGCGGCCGCCTGATTACGCAGATCGTTCGCTGCGCCACGCATTGAGCCACCCTCTTCGCCGTGCTGGCCTGAAAACCAGTTACTCTGTTTACCGGTTGCCGTACCAATTAGCTGGCATTCCGCGCCTGGCTTATCTTCGACAAAGCGTACATTTTGGCCGGCAGCGGTGAGTTCGTTGCTGGAGCTACAACCCGCCATCAGCAGCGCGGCGCCAACGATCCCTGCTAAATATTTCACGTGCATGTTATTCCCCATAATCAATGAGCTGGACGTTTTGTCCGTATCTGAATCTTATACTAAAAAGATGACTAAAAGAAAAACCCCCGGTCATTTCTGCCCGAGGGTTTCTCAATTCTGGGAGATAAACATCCAAATCATTCTGGTTGCAGGAAGGCGGCCAGTTTGTTAATCCCCAGTCACTTACTCAAGTAAGTGACTGGGGTTAGCCAACGCATCTGCAGCCTGAAGGATGCAGGGTGTGGGCAATTACATCATGCCGCCCATACCACCCATACCACCCATGCCGCCAGCAGCGCCTAAATCAGGAGCATCGCTTTTCGGCAGGTCGGTCACCATGCACTCGGTAGTGATCATCAGACCAGCCACAGAAGCCGCGTACTGCAGCGCAGAACGGGTAACTTTGGTTGGGTCCAGGATACCCATATCGATCATGTTGCCGTATTCTTCAGTTGCTGCGTTGTAACCGTAGTTACCGTCGCCACCTTTAACGGTGTTAGCGACAACAGACGGCTCTTCGCCGCAGTTCAGCACGATCTGACGCAGCGGAGCTTCCATTGCGCGCAGCGCAACTTTGATACCCACGTTCTGGTCTTCGTTCTGGCCTTTCAGGTCAGCAATTTTAGAAGCAACGCGGATCAGCGCAACGCCACCACCAGCAACCACGCCTTCTTCTACCGCAGCACGGGTCGCGTGCAGGGCATCTTCAACGCGGGCTTTCTTCTCTTTCATTTCAACTTCGGTCGCAGCGCCAACTTTGATAACCGCAACGCCGCCTGCCAGTTTCGCTACGCGCTCCTGCAGTTTTTCACGATCGTAGTCGGAGGTCGCTTCTTCAATCTGCTGACGGATCTGAGCAACACGGCCCTGGATGGCAGCTTCTTCACCCACGCCATCGATGATGGTGGTGGTGTCTTTGTTGATCACAACACGTTTCGCCTGACCCAGGTCTTCCAGGGTTGCTTTTTCCAGCTCCATACCGATCTCTTCAGAGATTACGGTACCGCCGGTCAGGGTAGCGATATCCTGCAGCATCGCCTTACGACGATCGCCGAAGCCAGGTGCTTTAACCGCAGCCACTTTCACGATGCCACGCATGGTGTTAACAACCAGAGTTGCCAGCGCTTCGCCTTCAACATCTTCAGCGATGATCAGCAGCGGTTTGCCTGCTTTTGCAACGGCTTCCAGAACCGGCAGCATTTCGCGGATGTTGGAGATTTTCTTATCAGCCAGCAGGATGAACGGGCTTTCCAGCTCTACTGCGCCAGTTTCCGGCTTGTTGATGAAGTAAGGAGACAGGTAGCCGCGGTCAAACTGCATACCTTCAACCACGTCCAGTTCGTCCTGCAGACCGGTACCGTCTTCAACGGTGATGACGCCTTCTTTACCGACTTTATCCATCGCTTCCGCGATCAGTTTACCTACGGTTTCGTCGGAGTTAGCGGAGATAGTACCTACCTGAGCAATCGCTTTAGAGTCGGAGCACGGTACGGACAGGGCTTTCAGCTCTTCAACCGCAGCAGCAACCGCTTTGTCGATACCACGTTTCAGGTCCATCGGGTTCATGCCCGCTGCAACGGCTTTCAGGCCTTCGGTAATGATGGACTGCGCCAGTACGGTCGCGGTGGTGGTGCCGTCGCCTGCAGCGTCGTTCGCTTTAGAGGCAACTTCTTTCACCATCTGCGCGCCCATGTTTTCAAACTTGTCTTCCAGTTCGATTTCACGCGCTACGGAAACACCATCTTTAGTGATAGTCGGCGCACCGAAAGATTTATCCAGAACCACGTTACGGCCTTTCGGACCGAGGGTTACTTTCACTGCATCTGCCAGTACGTTTACGCCGCGCAGCATTTTCACACGAGCGTCGTTACCGAATTTTACGTCTTTAGCTGCCATTTTCTCTTTCCCTTAAATTCGTATGTTCAGTGTCGTTCGCGGATTACGCTTCAACAATTGCCAGAATGTCGCTTTCAGACATGATCAACACTTCTTCATTGTCGATCTTTTCAGATTTCACACCGTAGCCATCGTTAAAAATAACGATGTCGCCAACTTTCACGTCCAGCGGCTGTACAGTACCGTTGTCCAGGATGCGACCCTTACCGACAGCGATGATTTCGCCACGAGTTGATTTACCCGCTGCGGAACCGGTCAGTACGATGCCGCCAGCAGATTTGGACTCAACTTCTTTACGTTTGACGATCACACGATCATGTAACGGACGAATACTCATTGATAGCTCTCCTTTGAGAAAGTCATTATCAGTTATGGGTGACGCCGGCCCGTAAACGGTTTCCCGGCTGGTGACCAGAGAGATGGGGATGGGGTTTTGCCCCTTCAAGGGGGGAGATGAAAAAAAATTCTTCTGAGCGAAAAAAGCGGTAAAAACGCTACTTATCTCACGTTTACCCAAGGTTTAGAACATCCTGCTATAAGAAAAGGCGTGTGTGATACGCTTAAAAATGCCTGTCGTCACCTGACGTTACAATGCCGCCGGATAATGAGCTGATGAATGAACTAAAAAAAGAGCTTGGGTTGGTTCAGGGCGTTATCTTGTTAACCACATCATTATTAGGGACTGGCGTTTTTGCGCTTCCGGAGCTGGCTGCGCTGGCGGCAGGCGACATCAGCCTTTGGGCATGGCCGCTGCTCATTATTTTGATTTTCCCTATTGCGATTGTCTTTGCTGTGCTGGGGCGTCATTTTCCACACGCTGGCGGCGTAGCGCATTTTGTCGGGATGGCATTTGGCCCGCGTCTGCAACGGGTGATCAGTTGGCTGTTTTTATCAGTCATTCCTGTTAGTTTTCCCGCAGCCTTGCATATTGCGGTGGGTTTCGGCCAGGCGCTGTTTGGCTGGCAAAGCGAACAGCTCTTATTTGGGGAGCTGGGTACTCTAGGTTTACTATGGTTTATGGGATCGCGCGGCGCCAGCTCCAGCGCCAACCTGCAAGCCATTATCGCTGGATTAATTATCGCGCTTATTGCCGCCATTCTGTGGAAAGGCGCGATTAAACCTGCAGATATCACCTTCCCAGCCGCAAACGAAATCACCTTTTCCCGGCTGTGTACCGCCCTGGCGATCATGTTCTGGGGATTTGTGGGAATTGAGGCTTTTACGCATTTGTCGTCTGAATTTAAAAATCCTGAACGTGATTTTCCGCGCGCATTGATCATTGGCCTGATGCTGGCCGGCGCCATTTATTGGACCTGTACCGCCGTGGTGCTGCATTTTGGCGTCTATAGCGACAAGATAGCGGCAACAGCCTCGCTACCGCTTATTATTGTTCATCTCTTCGGTATCCAGGCGTTGTGGGTAGCCTGCATTATTGGTTATCTCACCTGCTTTGCCAGCCTGAATGTGTATGCTCAGAGTTTTGCGCGTCTGATATGGACGCAAATGCAATATCAGCCCGATCACTATCTGGCTCAACTCTCTCCCGGGCGCCTTCCCTTGCACGCGTTAAACGTTATTCTGGTCTGTTGTTGCGTGAGTTCCCTGGTCGTCTACGCCCTGAAGATTAACCTCAATGCGCTGATCGTCTATGCTAACGGTATTTTTATTATGCTCTATCTGCTTTGTATGCTGGCGGGCTGTCGACTGTTGAAAGGGCGCTGCTATGCACTGGCGGTGACGGGTTGTCTACTGTGCCTGTTATTGCTGGCAATGCTGGGGTGGAAAAGCTTATATGCCATTATCATGCTGGCTGCATTATGGCTATTTTTACCGAAGCGAAAACGCATGGCGTAAGACGCATCCGCTGGCCGGATAGCGCCTCACGCGACTTATCCGACCAACATTTCTACCTTTAATCCCGACGATCGTCTTTATGTTCAATACGATCGCGATCGTCGTCTTTACGCTGATACTCGCCGTCAAATGTTTCGCCACCGCCAGTACCCGCGCTAAACCCGCCGCCCGGCATCCGGGAAAAACGTAAATGCGGCAGCAACTTCAGCGTCAAATGTTTTTGCACCGGCGGTAACAAAAGGAGAAGGCCGAGAAAATCGGTGAAAAATCCTGGCAACAGGAGCAGTAAGCCAGCGATGATCAGCGATACACTCTTAATCATTTCTGCCGCCGGGCTCTCACCGGCCGCCATTTTTTGTTGCATCAGCAAAAAGTTTTTAAAACCCTGGTTACGTACCAGCGACATACCGATAACAGACGTAAAAATCACCAGGATTAGCGTCATCAGGACGCCAAGCACATGGGCGACCTGGATAAAGATAGAAATCTCAATGTAAACATAGAGAAAGACAGCTAAAAAGGGTATCCAGCGCAAAGGACTCTCCTGTAAGTCATGGCCGTCTGCGACGACCATTTGAATGGGGTTGCGATTCGCATCGATTCGATATGGTGGTGCGTAGCAAAATTTCAAGTGGTTTGTACACATATTTTAGGTAGTAATACTAAAGCGGTGACCTATTTCACAAAATAATAAATAAGGGGTAAATTCCCACACTTTAAGTGATCCAGATTACGGTAGGAATTCTGAACCAGCATATGATCTCGTTTATCAGGCCGATGGAGGGGATAATCGTCGGTCAGAAAACATTCGAAATCACATATATCCTGTGTGTTTTAAAGTAAAATCATTGGCAGCTTGAAAAAGAAGGTTCACATGTCAAACAACATTCGTATCGAAGAAGATCTGTTGGGTACCAGGGAAGTTCCAGCTGAAGCCTACTATGGTGTTCACACTCTGAGAGCGATTGAAAACTTCTACATTAGCAATAACAAAATCAGCGACATCCCTGAATTTGTGCGTGGCATGGTTATGGTAAAAAAAGCGGCGGCGCTGGCCAACAAAGAGCTGCAAACCATTCCTAAGAGTGTGGCGAACGCCATCATTGCCGCATGTGATGAAGTCCTTAACAACGGTAAGTGCATGGACCAGTTCCCGGTAGATGTCTATCAGGGCGGCGCGGGCACTTCCGTCAACATGAATACCAACGAAGTGCTGGCCAACATCGGGCTGGAACTGATGGGTCATCAGAAAGGTGAATATCAGTACCTGAACCCGAACGACCACGTGAATAAATGTCAATCCACTAACGATGCCTATCCGACAGGCTTCCGTGTAGCGGTTTACGCCTCTATCGTCAAACTGATCGATGCCATCAACCAGTTGCGTGAAGGTTTCGAACGTAAAGCGGTTGAATTCCAGGACATCCTGAAAATGGGTCGTACCCAGTTGCAGGACGCCGTACCGATGACGCTTGGTCAAGAATTCCGTGCGTTCAGCATCCTGCTGAAAGAAGAAGTGAAAAGCATCGAGCGTACTGCTGAGCTGCTGCTGGAAGTCAACCTTGGCGCAACGGCAATCGGTACCGGTCTGAACACGCCGAAAGAATACTCTCCGCTGGCGGTGAAAAAACTGGCTGAAGTCACTGGTTTTGCCTGTGTTCCGGCTGAGGATCTGATTGAGGCGACATCTGACTGTGGCGCGTATGTTATGGTTCACAGCGCGCTGAAACGTCTGGCAGTGAAGATGTCCAAAATCTGTAACGACCTGCGCTTGCTCTCTTCTGGTCCTCGTGCCGGCCTGAACGAGATCAACCTGCCGGAACTGCAGGCGGGCTCTTCCATCATGCCAGCCAAAGTGAACCCGGTTGTACCAGAAGTCGTAAACCAGGTATGCTTTAAAGTCATCGGTAACGACACCACCGTTACGATGGCGGCGGAAGCCGGTCAGTTGCAGTTGAACGTTATGGAGCCGGTTATCGGTCAGGCGATGTTCGAATCCATCCACATTCTGAGCAACGCGTGCTACAACCTGCTGGAAAAATGCGTTAACGGCATTACCGCGAATAAAGAAGTGTGCGAAGGGTACGTTTATAACTCCATCGGTATCGTCACTTACCTCAACCCGTTCATCGGCCACCACAACGGCGACATCGTCGGTAAAATCTGTGCTGAAACCGGTAAAAGCGTACGTGAAGTTGTGCTGGAGCGCGGCCTGTTAACGGAAGCCGAGCTGGACGATATTTTCTCCGTACAGAACTTGATGCACCCGGCTTATAAAGCTAAACGTTATACTGATGAAAGCGAACAGTAATCGTACAGGGTAGTACCAAAGAGGCACGTCACGATGACGTGCCTTTTTTCTTACAAGAAGTTACCAAATAACAACAATTTAATATCAACTTGTTAAACAACAAGGAAGGCTAATATGATAGTTGTCGAACTTATCATTGTTTTGCTGGCAATCTTTTTGGGCGCCAGACTTGGGGGCATCGGTATTGGATTCGCAGGTGGGCTGGGTGTTCTGGTACTTGCCGCCATCGGCGTGAAGCCAGGGACAATTCCATTCGATGTCATTTCCATCATCATGGCGGTTATCGCCGCGATCTCTGCTATGCAGGTCGCGGGCGGTCTGGATTATTTGGTAAACCAGACGGAAAAACTGCTGCGTAAGAACCCGAAATACATCACTATCCTCGCACCGATTGTGACCTATTTCCTGACTATTTTTGCTGGTACCGGGAACATTTCCCTGGCAACGCTGCCGGTTATTGCTGAAGTCGCGAAGGAGCAGGGAATCAAACCTTGCCGTCCGCTCTCGACCGCCGTGGTATCCGCGCAGATTGCGATTACCGCCTCGCCGATTTCTGCGGCCGTGGTGTATATGTCTTCTGTTATGGAAGGTCATGGCATTAGCTACATTCACCTGCTGTCCGTGGTTATCCCCTCTACGCTGCTGGCGGTACTGGTGATGTCCTTCCTGGTCACGATGCTGTTCAACTCCAAATTGTCGGACGACCCGATTTACCGCAAGCGTCTGGAAGAAGGGCTGATTGAACTGCGTGGTGAAAAGCAGATTGAAATCAAACCGATGGCAAAAAATTCCGTCTGGCTGTTCCTGCTGGGCGTTATCTGCGTGGTTGTTTATGCGATTGTCAACAGTCCGAGCCTCGGCCTGGTTGAAAAACCGCTGATGAACACCACCAACGCTATTTTGATCATCATGTTGAGCGTCGCAACGCTGACCACCATCCTGTGTAAAGTGGAAACTGACGCCATCCTCAACTCCAGCACCTTTAAAGCAGGGATGAGCGCCTGTATCTGTATTCTGGGCGTGGCGTGGCTGGGCGATACCTTCGTATCCGCTAACATCGACTGGATCAAAGACACTGCGGGTAGCGTCATCCAGGGTCATCCGTGGCTGCTGGCCGTCATCTTCTTCTTTGCTTCCGCGCTGCTCTACTCTCAGGCGGCAACGGCGAAAGCGCTGATGCCGATGGCGCTGGCGCTGAACGTCTCTCCGCTGACGGCAGTCGCTTCCTTCGCCGCCGTTTCCGGCCTGTTCATTTTGCCGACCTACCCGACTCTGGTTGCGGCAGTACAGATGGATGACACCGGTACAACCCGTATCGGTAAATTCGTCTTTAACCACCCGTTCTTCATCCCAGGCACCCTGGGCGTCGTTCTGGCTGTCTGCTTCGGCTTCCTGCTGGGCAGCTTTATGCTGTAAGTGTTTCACCCGCGGGGCGTATCACGCCCCGCATTCTCCCGCCCTTTGACTAACATCCTGCCCTCGTCCGTTGTATAGTGACCGTTCACTTGCGGGTCTTTTTGTTCTTTCGAGGTGTTTATGCTTGATGTTAAGAGTCAGGATATTTCCATCCCCGAGGCCGTTGTGGTGCTTTGTACCGCCCCGGATGAAGCTACCGCCCAGGATCTGGCCGCCAAAGTGCTGGCGGAAAAACTGGCCGCCTGCGCCACCCTCCTCCCCGGCGCGACATCGCTGTACTACTGGGAAGGCAAACTGGAGCAGGAGTATGAAGTTCAAATGATCTTAAAAACCACCGTTTCACATCAGCAAGCGCTTATCGACTGCCTGAAGTCTCATCACCCGTATCAAACGCCTGAACTTCTGGTTTTACCTGTTACTCACGGAGATACTGATTACCTCTCATGGCTCAACGCATCTTTACGCTGATCCTGCTGCTGTGCAGCACATCCGCCTTCGCCGGATTATTCGACGCGCCGGGTCGCTCGCAGTTCGTCCCTGCCGACCGGGCGTTTGTTTTTGATTTTCAGCAAAATCAACACGATCTTACCCTCTCCTGGCAGGTAAAAGAGGGTTACTACCTTTACCGTAAACAAATCAGTATCACGCCGACGAAAGCGGATATCGCCGCAGTCCAACTCCCGGCAGGCGTCTGGCATGAAGATGAGTTCTACGGGAAAAGCGAAATCTACCGTAAGCGGCTAAACGTTCCGGTAACGGTTAACCAGGCGGCGGCTGGCGCGACATTAACGATAACGTACCAGGGGTGCGCCGATGCGGGATTCTGTTATCCGCCGGAAACGAAAACGGTGCCGCTAAGTGAAGTCACCGCGGCAATAGACGCCACGCCGACGCCTGCTGTCACCCAGACGGGTGAAACATCAAAACCCGCCGCCCAGCTACCTTTTTCCGCGCTCTGGGCGCTGCTGATCGGCATAGGCATCGCCTTTACGCCCTGCGTTTTACCCATGTATCCGCTGATTTCCGGTATTGTCCTGGGGGGAAGGCAACGTTTGTCGACGGGGCGCGCACTGCTGCTGGCCTTTATCTATGTACAAGGGATGGCGCTGACCTATACCGCACTGGGTCTGGTCGTCGCCGCGGCGGGATTACAGTTTCAGGCGGCGCTGCAGCACCCTTATGTGTTAATCGGCCTTGCCATCGTGTTCACCCTGCTTGCGTTGTCGATGTTTGGCCTGTTCACACTACAGCTCCCCTCCTCACTGCAAACCCGGCTGACATTAATGAGTAATCGTCAGCAAGGCGGCTCGCCCGGCGGTGTTTTTGTTATGGGGGCGATTGCCGGATTAATTTGCTCGCCCTGCACTACAGCGCCGTTAAGCGCGATCCTGCTTTATATCGCTCAGAGCGGAAACATGTGGCTGGGCGGCGGTACGCTGTATTTGTATGCATTAGGTATGGGTCTGCCGCTAATGCTGGTCACCGTGTTTGGCAACCGCCTGCTACCGAAAAGCGGCCCGTGGATGGCGCATGTCAAAACCGCTTTTGGTTTCGTGATCCTCGCGTTACCGGTCTTTTTACTGGAGCGGATTATTGGCGAGGCTTGGGGTTTACGTCTGTGGTCGCTGCTGGGCGTCGCTTTCTTTGGTTGGGCCTTTATCACCAGCCTTCAGGCCAGACGAGCGTGGATGCGTATCGTACAGATTATCCTGCTGGCGGCTGCGCTCATTAGCGTGCGGCCTCTACAGGATTGGGCGTTCGGATCGCCATCCGCGCAAGCTCCAGCGCACCTCAATTTCACGGCTATTTCTACCGTGGACGAACTCAATCAGGCGCTGGCGCAGGCCAAAGGCAAACCCGTTATGCTGGATTTCTACGCCGACTGGTGCGTGGCCTGTAAAGAGTTTGAAAAGTATACCTTCAGCGATCCGCGGGTCCAGCAGGCGCTCGGCGACACGGTGCTCTTGCAGGCTAACGTCACCGCTAATAATGCGCAGGATGTCGCGCTGTTAAAGCATCTGCAAGTCCTCGGGCTGCCCACCATTCTGTTCTTTAATGCCCAAGGCCAGGAACAGCCGCAAGCGCGAGTCACCGGCTTTATGGACGCCGCCACCTTTAGCGCGCATTTGCACGATCGCCAACCGTGAGCGACACTTGCAAAAGCAAAGACGGAGGAGAATACCGTGCAACGTGAAGATATTCTGGGAGAAGCCCTGAAATTACTGGAGACGCAAGGGATAGCCGATACTACGCTGGAAATGGTGGCGGAGCGCGTAAATCGCCCACTCGACACATTACAGCGTTTCTGGCCAGATAAAGAAGCCATTTTATATGACGCGCTACGTTATCTGAGTCAGCAGGTAGATATCTGGCGACGCCAGCTTCTTCTTGATGAGACGCTTTCTGCTGAACAAAAGCTACTGGCACGCTACAGCGCGCTCTCGGAATGTGTCAGTAATAACCGTTATCCTGGTTGCTTGTTCATTGCCGCCTGTACGTTTTATCCCGACCCAACCCATCCTATTCACCAACTGGCTAATCAACAAAAACGCGCGGCACATGATTTTACCCATGAGCTACTGACCACGCTGGAAATTGACGATCCGGCGATGGTTGCAAGGCAGATGGAGCTGGTGCTGGAAGGTTGTCTCAGCCGAATGCTGGTCAACCGCAGTCAGGCTGATGTAGATACCGCTCAGCGGTTGGCAGAAGATATTCTGCGTTTTGCACAGTGCCGCCAGGGTGGGGCGCTCACCTGACGGGGTACTGATTTTATGCATTTTGCCTGAAAAGCAGGCAGTCAGCGCGCTTTTATCACTTTTTTCGTGTAAAGCCGTTGACGACCGCGCCCCTTTACGGTTTAATGCGCCCCGTTGCCCGGATAGCTCAGTCGGTAGAGCAGGGGATTGAAAATCCCCGTGTCCTTGGTTCGATTCCGAGTCCGGGCACCACTTATTCAGAAAACCCAGCCTATGGCTGGGTTTTTGCTTTTCTGGGAATGGAAATCCGTAGCCCCCATCTCCGGCCTGACTAGCTATAACGAGAAGGCCAGATTTTCTCTGGCGCAACGCCCAGCGCTTCGGCGATCAGCCGCTCATCTTTGGGCCTGGGTCAAAAGCTTACTTAGCTATAGGGAGATTATTACCAGTAATAACGCGTATCACTCCATCTGACGGTTCGCTAGCCCCGACAAGTGAGTCCAATATCTCCGCCATGAACTTTTTCATCACTGACAACAATAATCCCTTCGCCAATTTTGGCATTTTTTCTTTGTCGGTTTCTTTATTCTTAAATACTGTTTCCGACTCTTGTTCATAATCATAAATTAATACTCAGCACATCATGACTGATGGTAGTTATCGGGGTAACAGAGCACATACTTTAAAATAATTATTCATACTGTGTTATTACGGAAAGATTTTAACCTAATGCATGTCAGTCAGGCACGCAGATAAAAAATAACCGGAGACAAAAGTTAAACAAAATGCTGTTAGCCGGAAATACCAGTATTGTTCTGTTGTCCGCTGCAGTCAGTCCGGTATGGGTAGACGATAATGCCAGTGCAGCGTCCTGCTTTTTTACCTGTATGTTGAATAACCATTGCAATAAATCATTATAGGATTACATCTGTTTATTATTGCCTGATCCGGAGTGAGTCTTTATGAAAAGTCGTTATTTACTATTTTTTCTACCACTGATCGTAGCTAAATATACATCAGCAGCAACAGTGCAACTCTTTCATTCTCCTGAAGAATCAGTGAACAGTCAGTTCTACTTACCACCACCGCCAGGTAATGATGATCCGGCTTTCCGCTATGATAAGGAAGCTTATTTTAAGGGCTATGCGATAAAGGGTTCCCCACGATGGAAACAAGCTGCTGAGGATGCAGATATAAGCGTAGAAAATATAGCCAGAATATTCTCGCCAGTAGTGGGTGCTAAAATTAATCCCGAAGATACGCCAGAAACCTGGAATATGTTACAGAATCTTCTGAAAATGGGCGGCTACTACGCTACGGCTTCGGCAAAAAAATATTATATGCGTACTCGCCCCTTTGTCTTATTTAATCATTCCACCTGCCGTCCTGAAGATGAGAATACTTTACGCAAAGATGGCTCTTACCCTTCCGGGCATACTGCCTATGGTACACTTCTGGCATTAGTATTATCCGAGGCCAGACCGGAACGCGCGCAGGAGCTCGCCAGACGAGGATGGGAGTTCGGGCAAAGCAGAGTAATATGCGGTGCTCACTGGCAAAGCGATGTTGATGCCGGCCGTTATGTGGGAGCAGTAGAGTTTGCAAGGTTGCAAACAATCCCGGCTTTTCAGAAGTCACTGGCAAAAGTCCGCCAGGAGCTGAACGACAAAAATAATTTATTGAGTAAAGAAGATTACCCCAAACTTAATTACTGAAGGTGAAAGTCTTCCCGCAAACTGGCCACAGCAAATGAAAGGAAGTGCAACTGCGTAGGGGCGACCGGGCGTGGAGAATGCCTTCGGTTTCCCCGATTCGCATGAATTCAACGCCCCCCCCCCCGCTTGCTGTCCGTCCAGACCGTATCGAATACTTCCGGGAAGGGCTCCTTTTCAGCCAAGTTAAAGCCCGCACTCATGATGTCGTTGTCCGGCTGAAGCGGTAAAACCGGTCTGGCTCACTGACTGTCCACAGCGAATTCCGGCCATCAGAAGCTAAGGGATACGTTCTGGAGTTTAAACACTCTCCACCAAATCCCCCAACGTCACCATCAACATCATCGGATCCATCGGCGACGGTACAAACCCCACCCGCTGGTAAAATTCCCGCGCTTCATCCGACAGGGCGTGAACCAGCATCCCGCGAATGCCGATAGTCTCCGCCACCTGAATAACCCGCAGCCCTGCGTCGCGTACCAGCGCCCGACCAACGCCCTGCCCATGAAGCGATTTATCCACCGCCAGACGCCCCAATACCACAATCGGAATCGGGTCAGGCATATTGCGACGAAAGCAACCGGGGGCGGTATTCGTCGTGACCGCGCTGGACGCCAGCGAGTAATAGGCCAGTACGCTCGAATCGCTGCCACTACACACAAAGGTACGGGACGCACCAGTGGTCTGATTTTTCATCGCCCGCTGTTTCAGCCAGTTATCCATAGAATCCACAACGCAGCAAAACGGAGTAAGAATATGTCCGGCATGAAGCGGCTCAGGGGCGGAGATCATTTTTCCTGCTCCCACGGCGCAGGGGTCTGCATGGTTTTACGCAGTGCGGCATTAGGTGAAGGTGTTTGATCCAAACGAGCCAGAAATTCCTGATAAGCCTGTGGATCGGCCATAATGATGCGTTGTTCGATAAGCGCTTCCTCTGCGGCAGCGCGGGCGGCTTCCAGCACAAAGTCTGTGCGGTTTTTCCCTCTGGCTTTCGCCGCTCGATCGATAAGATCGCGCTCGGCGGGCTTGATGCGCAGGTTCAGGGTTTCGCGTTTCATCGCCATACTGTTTGCGGCTGGCATAGTGTTGTCCTCTTGTACTTCTGTGGATATTAAGCATACAACACGCGTAACGCAGATGTCATTACGATAAATTTAGAAGGAATAGAACCGGAGTATCGAACCGAAAGGTTTTCTACTCATTTAGAGATTCAGGACCAGGCTGTGCGCTGGCATTCGCTGTGAGTGATTCCTCCTCGGGGCCGACGCAGCAAAAGATTCAATACTGCCGCGCCAAAACACGCAACATTATACAATCCAGAAAGCATAAACCTAACGGATACGCACAGTAAGAACCTCAATAACGTGTTACATCGTTTTTTATAAAGCCAACCATACGATTGAATGCTTCCCCTCCCCCTCAAATTTCCGGATATCGCTACACCGTCTACCCGCCGCAGTATATATTTACCGCGTTGTATGCCTTTCCTAACCGAGAGCGTTAATATTTACATCCAGGATAAACCTTATCACAAATTAACATCAGATCTTATACCTCATGCTAACTACCTCCATGAAATTAAAGAGCTATTCTCTAAAAGATTAAAGGCAATTATTACTTAATTCAAATTTTAAATAGATAATTTGATAATAACATGAGCCAATTCTTGTAAATTTCCATCTTTTTTTTATACGCGACATAGTTTTTTAACGATACTATAATATGTAGAAATGCAATATAAAATAGCATTTTCCAGAGAAAATGAAAAGATCGCTACCTGATACCTTAAGTTCGCCAATACTTATATAGCTATATATTAGTTTTTTTGAAATATTTTTCAGAATAATTTTTGATTTACACGCACATTTAATAAAAGGAAATTATCATGCTAAAAGTATTTAATCCCTCACCTGTCCAGGTGGGGAGCATTGAATGTTTACAATCAGCGCAAAACTGGCAGAGGAAATCCTTATCACTTCAGGGATTAAATTTACTGCAGTCCGTACTCATCAAGCTCACCACGGGTAAAATTTCAATTACGACATCGTCCGGGGAGTATATTATGGCATCAGGGCCAATGTTAATATTTTTAGCTAAAGATCAAACTATTCATATCACTATGGAAGAGACTCATGAACAGTTAAATTATAATTTAATTGAATTAGATTCAGCGTCAATAAAAAATGCTTATAATTTTTTTCTGTATGAACATGCAGACTTTTCGGCCCCATTAACAAAACCGACGACAAAACATCTGTTAGCGCCAATAGAAACAGGCGTAGCAAGAGTATTCAACCTCTTACACTCTTCAAATAAAAGCCAAAAACTATCCCAAGATAAAAAGGAATATTTAATAAGATTTCTACTTTCAGAGTTCATCTATGAACCCGAAGCATTTGCTCTCTTTAGAGAACTATCGCAAAATACATTAGCCGAAAACATCTATAATATTATTATAAGCGACATAAGTCGAAAATGGGCGCTCAAGGATATTTCTGACTCACTCTATATGAGTTGTTCCACATTAAAAAGGAAATTAAAACAAGAGAACACCTCATTCAGCGAAGTTTACCTTAATGCGAGAATGAATAAAGCGACAAAACTTTTACGCAATAGTGAATATAATATTACCCGAGTGGCTTATATGTGTGGTTATGATAGTGCTTCTTATTTTACATGCGTTTTTAAAAAACACTTCAAAACTACACCATCAGAATTTTTAGCGTTTTTATCTTCCTCTCGTCATCAATATGTTAATTGAGATATCTGACAATGCAGTATAAGAACAAAGCAAAACATATTAATATAAAAGATGGAATTCTGTTGCTCGCTAAAAAATTCGATCTAACATTGAGTGAGAAAAAAGTTATTTATTACGTGGCAGCAGGATTATCTGTTAAAAGTTGCTCAAATTTATTAGACCGAAATATAAAAACGATTTCAACACAAAAGAGATCAGCCTATAAAAAAATGGATATTACTACTGATGTTGAATTAATCCATTTGATGCTGAATGAGTTTTACATATCAGTCGATATTACGTAATTTTTTCTAAAATTACGTATCAAACAGCGCCAATTATTTAAATTTACTGTGTTGATAATTTTAACGCTCAAATGAAATTACAAAAACCATCTTTCCTGCTGTATAAAGAAAAGTACCCTAAGGTAAATCAAAAAATGCAAGCGGCGATATTTCTTAGTCATATCGCCGCTCCGCTTATCATCTTTTCAATGCCGATCTCACCCACTTAACTTCATTTGTGGTACATTTATTGTTGTGCTACTTACTGCTCTTAACCTTTCACCAGAAAGGTCAATTTTGCGGGTAAACATTTTTTGCAGTGAAATATCATGTGTTGCAAAAATGACAATACTATGACAATACAGATACTTTATCTTCTCCAGAAATGCTAACGCATCAGTTGTGGAAAGATAAGATGTTGACTCGTCCAGGAAGACTATATCTGGTTTTTTAAATAACGCCAGATACAACAAAATCTTTTGTTTTTCCCCATTAGAAAGATTGAGTTCATCGACAAATTTTTCGTCTACATTTTCTTTCGAGAGAACAAGATTATTGCAGCATAAAGTTAATATTTTGATAATATCATCATCATCAACCACACCATAAATCATGAAATTTTCACGGAGTGTTCCTTTTATAAAAGTGCTGTTGGTAGAGTGGTAGGCAAGGCAATTCTGGATATAATCTTCTGAGATATGAGTGATATCTACATTGTTTAATTTAACTGATCCCGTATAGCAATGACTGGAATTTGATAGTGCTTTGATTAAAGAAGATTTACCTGAACCTGATGCACCGATAATACCAATAAAATCTCCGGGAACAGCAGTGAATGAAAGCTGATCAATCAGTTTTCGCTCCGCAAACGCTATGGATAATTTTTCAATCGACAATTTTTCGATATGGGATATATAAATTCCACTATGTGATATAAACGTGTCCTTATCTTTCAATAGTTCCGCCAAACTATTTTTAATATGGAACATATGCAATTTTGACAAATATAATTTATTAACCCCACCGACTAAGGCCCCAGAGAGTCTGGAGTTAATAATCATAATGGCAATAATAGAGGCAGTCATCAATACTCCGTTAACAACAGCAAAATAGGATGACATAAACATCACAATCATAGAAAGAAAGGTGTTGGCCTTTATCATCTCCGCCCAATGGTGATTTTCGATATTCATCTCCATTTTCGTATACTCATCGCGATGCGTTTTATCCATCAACAACTTTTCAAAGAAGGTACCGCGTAAAAATTTCAGCTCTTTCCTTTTTTCTTCTAAAGAGATTAGTGTAGACATTTTTTCATAACTGACGGTATTCATTTGCAACGTTTTTTTATAAGCAGAAAAACGAATATAAACGCAAACAAATGTTAAGCCTGTATAGTAGATCAAAAGAGGGAAAGCATAGCTCCCCATCATTACAAAAAGACCGATCAGGAATAAAAAAGCTAATGATAAATCAACTGATATTAATGGATATGACTCCCAAAGAGACGCCACTGAGGATTCAATAGTACGTATCTTCACCGCAGCATTTCTGCAATTGGATGCTTTTAACGCGTGGAGATATAAAGCATTACATTTTATATTGTTAACTCTAATATGTGCAGATGTTTTATCATAAATCATACCTTTTAAAATAAGCTCAAAAAGAACAAAAATTATGAATATTCCAGTCACAAAGATAATGGAATGGTAAGAATCACTATAAATCAATCGTGTATTAAATAGATTTGAATAAAATGGTGTCATTAAAGCAAAAAAGATTAATCCTAGCGCAAGGTAACTTGCCTTTGGTGTCATCTTTTTGATAGCTTCAAAAACGTCTCTGTCATCTATATTTTTTAATTCCTTTGAGAGATAAAATATTCTTTTACTACGTAAATCATCTTGCATTACCACTTCAGAAGAACTCAGATTAATAATCTTATTTTTTTCTTTTTGTAAAATTAAAAAATAAGATTCAGTCCATTCAACTATAAATGTTTTAGGAAGATGAGCATACTCGCAACAGCTATTACTAGTTAACTCAAAGTCAAAAAAACTATCATTTACATAATCATTAAAATTCTGCACTATATCATACATATCTTTGCTTTTATTTTTATAAACAAAAGCGACTTCCTCTACCAGGCAATATTTCCTGATAACATCAAAGAAATTATTATTCATTTTTCAGTTCTTCAACAGCACAGTTATTTTTACTTGTCGGCTCATAAATCGGTGATACCACAATAATTTTTTTGTTACCTAAAACTGATTTGGAAACAATATAATTATAGGTTGTATATTTTTTAGCAACCTCCAGACTCATATTATTACCATATGTGCAGTAGAGCCTGACTGCAGAACTGGAAGCACGAAGCGGTAAAAGGTCTGAAACAGATATGGAAAATCCTTGACCAGACATAATAATAGCTTTTTGCTTATTCTTCAACTCTTCAGTATCAGAACTGTACTGGAGTGTAGATGAATCTAATTTTTCATCTTTTGCAATGGCTACCGCTAAAAGATTAGCTAATAATACGGACATCAGTAATATCATCACCGCTACAGCCGAGGATAAGGCAGAAACGAATCCAAGCATAGTTACATTACCAAACATTAAATACGATATTATCGCCTACCAACGCTGTAATATAGTTTAACAGCGTGACTTTTTTGCTAAGCGCATATACATTAACCTGTACACCCTCCAGTTCAGGTGGAACCTTGACACTATCATCCGGCTTTATTTCAATTTTGTAATAACGTTCAGCACCATTTTTCTCATCGTCAGAAAACGAGTCAGCACTTATCCTCGTAATCTGCCCGGCAATCGTTTTTTTATAACCTGGAGAGGTTACTGTAATTTTTACACTGGCTCCAGTAAAGATAAAAGGTCGATACTTTGCTAGAATTCTCGCATCTACTACCTTACTTTCATTGTTTTTTTTGATGGTCATGACAGGCTGAGCATTTTCAACATAAGAGCCTTTTTCAAAACTACGCTCTATGCTTAATATTACACCATCCGTAGGAGATAAGACGCTATTAGCCTTAATTTTATTTCTTAGAAGTTCCAGTTGCCCACGATTTTCAAGACGCTCCCTACGTAATTGCTCCAACTGCTCGGCATTATTATTAAGCTGTTCAAGAACACTGCTGCGGAATCGATTGTTTGCTAACTTAATGTCATTTTGTAAGGCAAGCAAGCTAATGTCTCCGGTTGTTATCTGAGAAACAATCTGACTAACCTCAGTCTGATTATTTATTATCTCTATCTCCGGAGCACGGGCGGACTTTAGTAAATTACCTTTTCTTTTCAAAAGTAATAATCGTTCATGAAGGTCGTCTTTTTCTTCATTCATTTTCTCTTCCCGCTGTTTTAGGTTTTTCTCCTCATTCCTTAAAGAGAAAAGCTCATTCAAAAATTTATAAGCACTGAGTTCATGAGAGAATAGTTCTTTAATTTGTGCCGAAAATTCACTTTCTTCAGGTATTTCTCCCGCAAGAATCATTTTAAGTAACTGTTGATCTTCTTCAAGATTCTGAATACGCCTGCCAGCGAATGAGACTAGCTCATTAAGCGTTTTCTCCTGATGAAAGACATCAAGATTGGTATAGGAGAAAAGAATATCCCCTATCTTGACGGGCGAACCTGTTCGTAGATCAAACTTATTAATGAAACCTGAGTCAGGGCTTACAATTACCAGTTTATCCGAAGCCCCAGTAATCACCCCGGTACCAGGAGAAACAATATCTATCTTCGCAACACAAATATAAATAATCAAAACCATCATTATGACGATCAAAGCTAAAAACTTGTGCGAAAGCGTATTACTCTTCATATTACAAACTTAATAATTCGCCAGAGATCTGTAATAAAGATACTTTGTTAATAGCATCACTTATCTTCATTTCAATCATCTTTCGCTCTAATGCAAAATAATCATATTGTGTATTTAACATCTCATAATAGGATGATTGTGAAATATTATATTCTCTTTTCTGATTGGCTAAGATCACTTCTGTAGTTTTACTTTGATCTACAAGCCCTTGAAGCTCCTTTTCATTTGAATTGATGGTCAATTGCAAAGACTTCATCTTTGCCAGTAGCTCTTTATATTTGAAGTCCATTTTTGTTTTTAAAACCTGGTACGCCTTAATTCCCGTTTGTCTGGCAATCTTTTTATCGTAATCAAATAGGTTCACTGCTACCTGAATTCCCCCCCAAGAGTCTTTATCTACACGCTGGCTGTTATTATATCGTTCTTCCGCGACCAGACTCACTTGAACCAATGAATCCTGCTGCCATGCGTTAAATTTTGCTGCATCAGCCTGCTCGCTCAACAATTTATAATCGAGGTTATTATAGATTTTCTTATCATTTATTTTATAATTGTTGATTTTATCTATGATATTATCAGGTAGGTAAACCCCCTGAGCAGGAAAAGCAATGCCTGTTGCCAGCTCTATATTAGATTTAATCAACTCAATCTCTTTATTAATACTTTCTGATTCTGTTTTTATTTTTTGAATCAACAGGCGAGCCTGTTCTACATCGCTTGCCTTAGCAATACCTGATACATATCGACCCTCAATTTGTTGGTATAATTCGACGGCAGTTTGTTCCAGGTTCGCTGCCTTCGCCTCAAGATTATTGTAATATTTAATACCAATCAAATTCTCTACTAACGTTTTATACAGGTTCTCTTTTTCTTTCAATAAGGATAACTCTGCGCCATGAACCCGACTATTTTTTTCTTTAAAGCGATCAACGATCGTTGTGCTAAAAATTAAAGAACTCGCTGTTACTTTAGAATCAGTTATATCACCACGGGTGGTATCTGACTTGTACTTACTTTCTGCAGAGATCTTCGGCATAAAATACAAATCAGTTTGCTTTGAACGCAATAACTCTGCCTCCAACTCTAACGCTTTAGCTCTAATTACCCCTGATTCTTGATACATTTCATTAATAAAGTCAGAATAATGTAAAGTCTCCTGACTGGCTAAAGCAAATGGACTAAAAAACAAGCACCCTATAATGATAAAATTAGTTTTCATTCGTCAACACCTCTACAACCTGTTGTATTTTTTTCTTAAATGTATATTTCTCATGGAAATGAGCCTCCTGCCTGTCGTTAATAAGTTTCAGTTGCTCTGCCTTCATGCCCTCCATCTTTTCAATGAATTCAGAATTTTTCTTCATTAACGAGACCAGGGTGCTGATACCAATGTTCAATTCCATTAATTGTTCGTTGCCAGATGTTATTTTTTCATTTATCAGCATATTGCTTTGATTAACATCCATGAGTGATGTATTCATGCTGGAAAACCCTTTTCCATTAAGTTCTTCAGATGTTTTTGCTATTGTTTGTAGATGACTGATGGCCGTGTTTATTTGCTGTAAACTCTCTGCCATCACTTTGCCATTCATAACCAACTGTTCCGTCAGGTTGGTATTATCTGGTATACAGACCAGTTTAGTGGCGATATTAGTGTTAATCTCTTCGAGCAACATAACCCGGTTGAGTAACGCTTGTAGTTCATCCTCCGAAGGCTTTTTCTCCGGTTCATTGTCAACGTGATTCTCGGTTTCGTAGTAAAACTCCCAAAAATTAAGACTGACCAGAAGTAATACTGAAACAGCAACACCTAATATAGATGTCAGGAACGCAAATGACATTGCCGTCAGAGCTGACGAAATCGATGAAATCATAGCGCCCATTTTTGCTGCCAGGTCGCCTTCTCCCCCCAGCGAACCTGCAATAGCTGATACCATATCGGTTAGCCCCATAAAGGTACCGATAAGTCCCAATGAAACTGCAACTGACGCTGCTAGCTTCGTTTGCGTTGCCAGTAAGGCATAGTATCTTCGAGCCTTTAATCTGAATATCCAATGCGTTAAAAACAAGAGTAGCGGTAATACAAACAATACCCCACAAGCATAAGTAATTTGTGGTGCCAGAAAAACAGCCTGATTAACCATGTTTTTGATGGCAGGGAACAAAAGATAACAGGCAGCCGTTAATATATAAAAAATCAGACCCAGAAAATGCATTTGTTTAATAGCTCCAGTAAATACACGACAGATTTTTTCCACACTGAGAGATGTTTCCTTCTCGGAAGTCGATTTCTATATCAGATGGTAGTTTTAAATCCGTATAAGTTTTCAATAGATTAAATGTATTTTTCTCCTTGTAATTTTCTATAGATTCAGACATCGCACCATAAAACGTGATTTTTTTCTTTCCTGAGTTAATTAGATGCTTACGGGTTTGATACAAATCGGTAGACGAAAGTGAAACAGCCCCACTATAGTAAATACTATTCTTACTTAGATCTGTGAATGAATCTCTGAACTTTAATGCTCCGCCATCCGATGTTACAAGCGAGTCTGTTCCTGATAACATAAATACTGTGGAAATCAGTATTAGTATACAAAGAGCTCCACTTAATCCATCAACCATCGGCGCCAATTCTTCATCGCCATTATTTTCATCTGCACTCATACGGCCATCTTAATATTGGTAAAGGTACTTTAATTATAAATATTTCATGCTGATCTGACATACAATCATGAGCTTGAGATATTACATTTTTAGACCATTAAGACACTGCTTAATTTATTTCATGTTTACTGACAGGTAAAATTAAGCCTCTGAAAAAGAAAAGTTAGCCTACTATCAAAACAATTTTAGTAATCTACCATTAGCTATATTAAGGAATATCGACAACATGACGACGAAAAATGATATCTATTCAACTGAAAAACCGAACATTAAACCTGAGAGTGTTACGGATATTAAGTCGTATAAAGTCAGTGGCTTTGATCTGATAGTCACTACCGCTGACGGTAATACCACAACATTAAAAGATGGTTTAACTAACCTGGTTCTGGGGAATATTGAATTACGCGACACCTCGGGAAAAACAATTAATCAGGATCATATTATCTCGTCTATAAAAACCTATCAGCTTGGTTTGGATACTGTATACCTTGCTGATATGCTAAAAAGCGAAGAGTCGACCATTGAGACTAATAATGACGAGGCGGATAAGGAAGCATTTGTCGAAACGAATAAATCCTTAGAGACTGCTTTACAACAAAAAATTAAAGAGTATGAGGCACTTCTCAAAGAGCGTGCCGAAGAGCAGCAACAGAACATAAAGCTCGAACAAAACGATCTGCCGCCAGAAAAAAAAGAGATTATCGATAAGAAAGCAAAGCAAGAAGTTTCGAAAAATCTAAAACCGGCAGAAGAGGACGTCCAAAATAGCGTAGCCACACCACCACCTCCTCCTCCTGCCTCGTCCTCTTCATCCAGTTCTTCATCCGGAGAGCCAGCGGAAAAAACTCAGGCACCGTTACCCACTCAGGAAACTCCCCTCTTTATTACCGGTAAGTTGGATGCGAAAACAGACTCAGGTAAAACAGGGGATGGGATTACCAACATTGCTAACCCCACCTTTAGCGGAAATGCTACGCCAGGCGCAACGGCAAGTCTGATAATCAACAAAACACATTATCCGCTAACTGTCGATAAAGATGGAAAATGGACGTTACAGCTATCTTCCCCCCTGCCGGATGGCCACTATGATGTAAACTTTACTATTACCAATAGCAGCGGCAAAACGGTAGCTTCCACTATTACCATTGTGATTGATAGCGAAATTACCGGACTTACTGCCTCGCTTGATCCAACGTCAGATTCCGGCATTACAGGCGATTCGATAACAAATAATACTAAGCCAGTGCTTCAGGGAACCTCAGAACCGGGCTCCATTATTAATGTCATCATAGGTGGAATGACGTTAACTACGATTACTAACGCTGAAGGTTATTGGTCTTTATCCCCGGGTACAAATTTGCCTGATGGGATCTATCATTACCAGGTAACCGCCACCGATGATGCAGGCAATACCGCCACAGTGACTAACAGCGTCACGATTGATGCCACTGCGCCTGACGTAACGTTTGCGTTATCCGACGCCACGGATACCGGACAACAGGACGATTTTCTGACGAAAATTCCCCAGCCCGCATTGACCGGAAAAACCGAACCCGGCGCGAACGTGATGCTCACCCTGAATGGTCACGTCTATGAAGGCACCGCCGACCAGCAGGGACAGTGGGAATTTAAAATCACTCCGGCGCTCGACGACGGCAGCTATGACTTTACTGTCACCATAACCGATATCGCGGGCAATACCGCCACGCAAACCGGTACCGTCACTATTGATACCCAGCTCCCGACGGTTACTGCAACATTATCCGCAGAGTCAGATACTGGCAGCAGTGATGCTGACGGCATTACCAATAATCCCCATCCAGTATTAATCGGGAGCACGAAACCTTTTGCCGTGGTTACCGTTACACTTGCCGGCAAATCGTTTTCTGTACGGGCTGATGAAAACGGGCTATGGGCCTGGAAAGTGCCAGAAGATCTGGTATTAGATGATGGCGAGCATGTTTATACGCTTTCAGTCACCGATGCGGCAGGAAATAACGCCTCTTCGCCTTTAGAAGGCAGTTTTACACTTGATACGACGCCACCGCCAGCGCCCACAGTGACCCTTGACGTCAACAGCGATTCAGGTGATTCAGGCGACAACATCACCAATATAACAACGCCTACTCTGCACGGAAAGTCTGACCCCCATACGGAAGTACTTGTGACTGTTGACGATCACGTTTATACCCTGCAGGCCGATGAAAATGGCGACTGGCAGCTCACGCTGGATACACCGCTGGCTGATGGTCGCTATGACGTCACCGTTGTGGCCAAAGATAGCGCAGGAAATATGAGCGAAACCGCAGGGAGTATAACCCTGGTTATTGATACCAGTCGGCCGGAAATCACCGTCAGCTTGCTGGACAGCGATGACAGCGGTGTCAGCAACAGCGATAATATCACCCAGGTTAATCAGCCAACCTTCCACGGTACGGCGACACCAAATACCACCGTTATTTTTACCATTAATCATATCGACTATCCCGTCGCCGTGGGTGTGGACGGTAGCTGGTCTTTAACGCTCCCGGACGCGCTTGCGGATGAAACCTATGAATATACGGTACAAGTAAAGAATGCGGTGGGAACCAGCACGACCGCAACGGGGACGATTACCGTGGACACCACGCCACCTTCATCTGATGCAAGCTTAAACGAAGCATCGGATAGTGGACAGAGTACGCAGGATGGCATTACCAACGTTATCCGCCCTATCTTTACCGGTACGACAGAACCCGAGGCCAGCGTAGAAATTATTTTTAACGGCGTGAGTCATACTTTGACAGCCGGCACTGATGGCGTCTGGCAATATGCGATGCCGAACGACCTTACTGATGCAACTTATACTTATACGGTCGTCACCACCGATAAAGCGGGCAATACCTCAAGCAGCGAGCATCAGTTTACTGTTGATACCGTTTCCCAACTCAGCGGTGGGCTTGACCTTTCCAGCGTGATGGAAGGGACTGTGGGAAATACGACTACCCAGCTTGTTCGCCCAACGCTCAGCGGTATGGCCGAACCCGGCAGCCTCGTCACCGTCACCATTAAAGGCGCGACCTATACGGCTTCCGTAGATAATGACGGAAGTTGGAAACTGACCTTACCCAAAGATGCGGCTCCCGGCCTGAATGAGTATACCGTAACTTCAGAGGATCTTGCCGGTAACACGGCAACGATAACGGGCAATTTTAATTACGTCCCATCAGGCATCACGCCGCCTAAAGTAACGGCGCAGCTGGATGTAGATAGTGATAGCGGCACTAAGGGCGACAATATTACCAATAACAATACGCCAAAAATTGTCGGGCAGGCTACGCCGGATACCATCATTGTCCTGACCATCGCAGGGCAAAGTTATACCACAACGGCGGCGGCCGACGGCAGCTGGTCTATTGATGTGACTAACCCATTGCACGAAGGGTTCAACGAATATACGGTTACCGCGACGGACACCACTACCGGGCTCTCCGCCATCGCCACGAATAATGTTTTTATTGATACCCTTAATCCTATGTCCATCGTCGGTTTAACGAGCGATTCTGATACCGGTATCAAAGGGGATATGATCACCCAATCGACCAGGCCCGTATTTACCGGGAAAACCGAGCCTGGCGCGACGATCACTTTACATATAGATGGCCAAACACTTAACACCACAGCAGACCAGAACGGAACCTGGACGCTGCAAGGCCCGACCTGGGGGTTACCGCCTAATCACACGGCCAGCTATACCCTTACCGTCACAGATACAGCCGGAAACCAAACCTCTACAAAAGGGAATGTTATCACTGATAATCGAGCGCCAACGCTGACAGGATCTGATCTGGATAGCAATAGCGATACGGGCGACAAAGACCGATATTGGACTAACGAGCTCATCCCTACATTAAAGGGGCAGGTTGAACCAGGTTCAAAATTGACCATTCGTATTAATAACACAACCTACGACGTGACGGATATCGCCAGCGACGGCACCTGGAAATTCACTCTCCCTGCGGGGCTGGTAGCGGATAACGGCAGTTATAACACCGTTCGCTTTTACATGACGGCAACCGATGCCGCAGGCAATACCACGACAAACACTGACGCCATTTATATTTGTAAGCGTAAACTGACTATCACCAACGGGCTCTCTGCTGAAACGGATAGCGATACCAAAGGCGATAATTTGACATCCGTGACCCGCCCAACGCTAGAGGGCACCATCGCCGGAGGTGAGGCTAACGACAATCTGCGCGGCACCATCACCATCGACGGTAAGACTTATCCGCTCACGATTACCGCCGGAGGGACAAAGTGGTCGTTTACGGTCCCCGATGGCGCGCCGCTGGGCTCAGGAATACATGACTATACGTTAACGTTCAAGGATAAATTCGGTACAGAAACCACCCACTCCGCCTCGGTGACAATCAGTACTCTGATCGGATTTCTTTCCCCCGAAGATGATACTGGCGTAGTCGGCGATAACAAGACGCAAAATGCCTCACCATCGTTAAGCGGCAAAGCGAGTATCGGCGCCACATTACGTATTGAGTTTAATGCGCAGGAATATACTATTCCGGTTAATGCCGATGGCACCTGGACGTTTACATTACCGGGAGGGCCATTCGTTGAAGGGGAATATCACTACAAACTGACTGAGATTGTTGGACACTCGGTCACGTCATTTAACGGTTCCTTCACCATAGACCATACGCCGCCGGAAATTACCGGAGGACTGTGGCCCAACGATGCGACGCCGAATGACCCTACAGCCTCCCGATCGGCTACGCCGACGTTTAATGGAAAAGCAGAACCCAATAGAGAAGTTATTGTAGAGATTAATGGAAAACGTTACTCAACCACTTCAGACGATGATGGTAACTGGCAAATCTGGTTACAGGATGCAAATCTTCTTCCTGACACACGTTACGATTACACCATAACGTCTACCGATGGTGCGGGGAATAGCGGCGTATTTCATGGCACAATTAGCAATGTCGTCACCGCGCCTAATGCACAATTTGGCGGTCATGAAGATTATCTCAGTGGTACCGCTGGCTCAATTAACACTGTTTTCTATACGGATGCCTCGCCGGTTATCGTCGGACGCGGTAATCCGGGCGATACGATCACTATCAGAAAGGGCGCAGGAGGTCCTGCCCCTCTTACTGCCGTTGTTGACGCAGATGGCAACTGGAAAATTCAGTTGCCTGCGTCAGAATTCCCGGCAGATACCCCCCAGGGCGGATACTTCACCTGGAACCTGACCGTAACCAATAGTTATGGTTTGGAAACTACTTACACCATTAGAATGACCCGCGACTCCGTACCTCCGAATTTAACCGGTGGTCTGGACAACACCAGCGATACCGGTACGCCGAACGATGGCATCACGAATAACACCAGACCTACGTTTAGTGGCCACACGGATGCCGGTCTGAAAGTAACCATTACGCTGAACGGGCAAACCTACACGGTAACCGCCAATAGTGCTGGTAAATGGAGCTTTACCGTACCGGAAGCGCTACGGGAGGGCAATTATGATTACACCATATCGACCGTCGATAAGGCCGGTAATGCTTCCACTCCTGTTACCGGCACACTTACCGTAGATACTTCCAGCGTGGCGCTGACGGGAGGACTGGACACAACCGCCGATCCGAATATCGCCAATGGCTGGAGTAATCACAACGATCAAACGTTAAAAGGTACAACCACGCCAGGCGCCACCGTGACGGTGACAATCAACGATGTTATCTATACGCCAACCGTTACCGCTGATGGCAACTGGACTTTGCCTCTCCCCGATCTGGCCAACAATAGCTACAGTTATACCGTGACAGCCACCAATACAGCGGGCACCTCATCCACCATTACCGGCCAGTTTGTCATTGATAATACGCCGCCAACCACAACGGTAGGGCTCAGCGTCGCTACGGACAGTGGGACGTTAGGTGATTTTATCACTAACAATGAAACACCCGTGTTTACAGGCAAAACGAAACCAGGCGCTACAGTAACGCTTACGGTTGATGGACAAACGTACACGGTCGTAGCGGACAATACAGGACTCTGGGAAGTAGCCGTCACCACGCCATTAAATACGGGTACGCATAATTATACCGTCTCCGTTATCGACCTTGCGCAAAATATCAGCCCGCCAGCAACCGGCACGCTGAATATTCAAAGTGGAAACATCACCGGTTCGGTAACTGGCGGCCTGGATGTTCACAGCAATACTGGCGATACCAGCGATACCATCACCAGTAATAAAAAACCTAACTTTTCCGGCACCGCGCCTGCTGGCGTTACGGTCGTCGTCACTATTGACGACAAAACGTATAAAACCGTAGCCGATCGGGACGGTAACTGGATGCTGGCGATTACCAACCCATTGCGCGATGGCGTCCATGATTACACGATCGCGCTCGAAGACATTGCGGGTAATCAATCGCCACCAATGACCGGGCAGGTGACTATCGACAGCGAATCGCACCTTCAGATAAACGGACTTAGCCATGATACGGACTCCGGCACGAAAGCCGACAATACCACCAGTAATACCACGCCCACACTAACGGGAACCGCTGACGCCAATGCAACTATTACACTCATAATTGGCGGTAACAGATACATCACCACAGCGAACGCAGACGGGGAATGGGCTATCCCGCTGACTCACGCCTTAACGGATGGCGCTTATCATTACACGGTCACTGCCACCGATAGTGCAAACAATACAACATCGTCGACGGCAACCATCACGATTGACACCACCGCTCCCGACCATTTAACCGGCGGACTGGATACCACCAGCGAAACCGGGGGAACCGGCAGTCATCTTACTAATCAGACGATGCCGACCTTTAGCGGCGTCACAGAAAACGGCGCAACCGTCACACTAATGATTAACGGTAATACGTATACCGCCGTCGCGGGTGAGAATGGTAAATGGAGCATTACCCTGCCGGAAGCCGGTAAATTAGCGGATGGCAGTTATCTGTATACGATTATAGTGACGGATGCCAGCGGCAATATGAGCAACGCACAGGTGAACGGTAATGTCACTGTTCAACACACGCCGCCCTCAGCAAATGCCGGGTTACACGCCGGGAGCGACAGCAGCGTCACGGACGAACAAGTGACCAACAACACTCAGCCTGTGCTGTCGGGCAAAACCACGCCTGGCGCGTCGATTGTTATTGTATACGCTGGCGTGAATTATCCCATTCCGGCCGATGCGTCAGGTAACTGGACATTCCAGATACCAACCACGCTAACGGATGGTGCCTACACCTACCAGGTTCTGGCCACGGATAATGCTGGCAACGAATCTCGCTATGAGGGAGCTTTTACGATTGATACCACTCCTCCGGACGCCCCCGTCGCTGCCCTGGCGGAAATAGCAGACAGCGGCGTCAAGGGTGATGACATTACCCACATTAAGAACCCAACCTTTGCGGGAACGGCAGAAGCGAACGCTACCGTAATACTGACGATTAACGGCAAAGACTACACCGCTCAAGCCGGAAGCGACGGCGCCTGGACAATCACATTACCTGTAGGCCATTCGCTGCCAGACGGTACGTATCAGTATACCGTTCTGGCCCAGGATGCCGCCGGAAATCAGTCTGCATCCACTGTGGGGTCTGTAATTATTAATACCGCCGCGCCAACAGTCCCTACGGGAGGCCTCACACAAGATCCGGATTCCAGTACCGGTACAGATAACACGACTAACGTAACCACCCCGACGTTTAGCGGTAAGGCTGACCCTCACAGTGTCGTCATTCTGCGAATCAACGATAAAGCGTATGAGATCCAGGCAGGAAATGACGGTGCCTGGAAATTTACATTACCGGCAGAAGATAGTCTTACTGAGGGCACTTACGAGTACACCCTACAGAGCAAAAACGCTATCGGGAATACCTCCGCAGAACAGGCAGGCTCGTTCATCATTGATACGACACCGCCAACAGCCCCCACGGCCAGTCTGGCCCCCGGTTATGACACGGGAGTGGCTGACGACAATATCACACGTATCACTACGCCTAAATTCACCGGTAAAGCGGAGCCAGGAGCGACAATCACACTTTCTATCAACAATAAAACGTATGAATGTCCTACGGCGGACGACGGTACATGGGTCTTTACTTTACCCACAGCAGATGCGCTCACAGCCGGTAACTATGCCTATACCGTGTTAGCCACCGACGCCGCAGGCAATGTCTCCGCAACGGCTCACGGCAGCATAACCATCGATCTCACCCTCCCGGCCGTTCCAAACGGCGGGCTGGCTATCGAGTCGGATACAGGCGACACCGGAGATAATATTACCCGCACGGATCTTCCCACCTTCAGCGGTACGGCAGAACCGAATATCACCGTTATTCTGACCATCAATAATAAAAGCTACGACGTGCCGGTGAGCAATGATGGGACCTGGCGCTTTACCTTACCTGCTGAAGATAAGCTGAACGACGGCTCCTATAGCTTTACGCTGCATGGTAAAAACATGGCGGGTACGACCTCTGAGTCCTTCACAGGATCGATAACTATCGATACGACACCGCCAGCACCTGCCGTTGGAGAACTGTCTGACGATACAGATACGGGAACTAAAGATGATGGCATTACCAGCGTGAGTACGCCGACCTTTACCGGTACGACAGAGCCTGACGCGATCATCATTCTTACCATTAACAATAAAACGTATGAGATCCAGGCCGATGATCACGGCGCATGGCGTTTCACACTGCCGCCAGAAAATGCGCTGCCTGACGATACGTACGTTTATACGGTACAGGCAAAAGACGCCGCCGGAAATACGTCTACGCCAACCAGCGGTTCGCTTACCATTGACTCTACATCGCCCTCGCCTACTACTGGCGCGCTTACCGAGAATTCGGATACCGGCGATAAGGGAGATAACATCACCAGTGATAAAACGCCGACATTTACTGGCGCAACAGAACCGGGAGCAACGATTATTCTGACACTCAACCAAAAAACGTATACATTCCAGGCCGAAAATGACGGCAGATGGGAATTTACCTTACCGGATGCTGATGCGTTAGACGACAGTGTTTACCGCTATACGGTACAGGCTAAAGACCAGGCAGGAAACGCCTCTTCGCTGTCTACCGGCTGGCTGACGATCGACTCTACACCGCCAGTACTTTCCATGGAGGGTAATAGTGATATCGGCGCCGGAGGCGATAATATCACTAACATCAATACACCGACCTTTATCGGCTCCTCAGAAGCTCACGCAACAATTAAGCTGACTATTGATAATAAGGATTTTATAACAACTGCAGATGAAACAGGAAAATGGACAATTACTCTTAAACAGCCCCTCAATGATGGCGCTTATGACTACACCATTACGGCTAAAGACGCTGCCGGGAATGAGAATACGCTGAACGAGCAGCTGACTATTGATACACAACCGCCCGCCGAACCAACGTTGGGATCGACTGTTAGCAGTCTGGATAATACCGTCACCCTTAAGGGAGTCGTGGAGGCGCATCAGGATATTCAGGTGAAGGTCACGGTCAACGATACGGACTATACCGCCAGTGTTGATAACGATACCGGTAACTGGCATGTTTCTGTTCAGCAATCCGCTATTCTGTCGGGGGCGAATCAGTACACCATAACGGCCACCGATCCCGCCGGTAATAGCGCCACAGCCAGTGGAACATTTACAGGTACATCGCCGACGGAAAACCCGGTTAACAAGAGTTCCGGCGTAGATGAAATGATTTCGCTTAGCGAGGCGACATGGCATTCGGTAAGTGTTGATGAAGAATATTATGCCTGATAACTAAACATCACCATGCGAGGTCTCTTCGGAGGCCTCCTGAAAAAAACAGAATAATATTTATTGTCTGTTAATTATTACAGAGAGAGTTAATTTATAAAAAAAAGCGGCAGACTACGCTGCCGCAAATATGAGGAGGACAATTACCGTTACGCTACACCACAAAGTAATCCGTTACTGAGGTAAGTAAAACATAAATATCCCCAACAATGAATCAACGAATCAAACAATCGTCAAATCATGGTATTAATAACCTTGTTCTGTTTTAGCATACTGTGACAGTAAAAATAGATTTTAGTCATTCTGTATATCACACGAAAATTTATAAAACAGATTTGGTTCACTCACAATATACAAATTATTTTCATTATCCATGGCAATCCCTTCTGGTTGGGGGATATCGTCTCTGAGCCCTGACCACTCCGCCGTCAGGAACAATCGATCGCGCACCCGCCACTCGGAACTGACCTCCAGAATCATTTTTGACTCGTCCGACAACACCAGCAGCGAATCCGTTGGGGCATGGTATTCAAGTCCGGAGACATCGCTCACACTCGCAGTGATGGCAGAAGGCAACGCTCTGGTGATACCATTTTTGCTCATCTCTACTTCTTTGATCATAATGGGTTTTCTTTCTTTTGCGGCATATAATCTCTCATTTTTCGCATCCCATGCCGTACCTTCCAGCCCTTTATTTTTTGCTTTGTCATAACCCTCAAGCTTCACCATGGAGATTATCTGCATGGTGCCGCGCTGAATATCCACCTGTGTTTTATAGACCGCGCCATCTTTCTCACTGCCTATCTGGAACTGGTTACCCCCACTCCATGCAATAGACTCCGGGTCGTGGATGCCCTGGAGCGGCATCCGCCCTATCAGCTGCCCTTCTGTCGTTAACCAGACCAGTTCAGGGGGATTATTAATAACGGCGAAAAGCATCCTGTCTTCGGCGGAGTAGGTCAAACCTGAAAGGTTACTCTTAACTCCTGCGACTGGTTTTTGCTGAATAACCGCTTTATAGCTACTCAGTGCCAGCGCCGAAGGTTTATCACCATATTTGAGGATCAGTTGATAAACATAGCGTATATCGTCCCTGACCATAAATAAAATCACGCCCAAGAGTACAACCACAATAACGCGTTTTAGTAATCTCATAAAAAATCCATAGCAGATCGCGTCACGACTGATGTCGTAACGCATTTCTTAAAAATAAAGCCGATGTCCGATAGAATCGTTATTCGGTTATGGCGAGCGCCATTAGCATAGGCAAAATGAAATAGTGAGGGTTATCACAAAAAGCCCGATTTTAATCACTAACGTACCCTTTTTGTAAATTGACATAATCAAGAGGAGGGTAGTTTCGGCTAATTATTTAAATAGTACGTCTGCAAATTTGCCCCTGTATGCAGAGCAAATGACAAAAAGTGATAATTAATGAGATGTAACACCGCAATCTGATCTGCTATTGCTGCTCCCACTTCTATTCAACCGGGCAGCAAAAAAATGAAACTCAACCTTATTACCGTCAGCCTGGCTACGCTCGTTGCCGCTGGCGCATTCCCGGCCCATGCTGGTCCTCAGGCGCATGTCGTGTGCGGCTATCACCACACGCTGGGCGATGACGCGATTATGATGTTTGATAAAGCGAATCAGGCGATGTGGCATGACTTTTTTGGCAACACCCACACCGACGCGGTCTCTACCTACCAGACGTTGCGCGCGCAACCAGATACCACCTGTGATAATAAAGCCGACAGCTCCGCTTACTGGGCGCCGTCCATGAAATTACCCGATGGTGAAATCGTAAATCCCGCCTACCAAAAGACCTATTATCAATCCACAAATGTTGCGCAATATCCGCTCCATCCATTCCCGGCCGGGCTGGAGTTACTGGCAGGCGATCATCACGGTACTGGCCCCAGTTCCGCAATCACCTTTTTATGTGCCAACGGCAAAGGTTACACCAACAAGGTAGGCGAAATATGCGGCCTGCGTAAAGCGGGCGATGCCGTCCAGTTTAATATCGGGATCGCTTTCCCCAACTGTTGGGATGGCGTCAACCTGAAACCGACCCATAGCCACAATAACGCTATCTATGCCGACCACGGGAAATGTTCCGCAGACTATCCGGTCAAAATCCCGACGGTTAATATGAACATCGCCTGGGTACTCCCGCAGATCTCCTCGCTGGATACGTCCAAAGTAGAATTGTCGATGGACCCGGTAATGCATGGCGAAACCCGGGCAGAGCGCTGGGGAAGTCTTTATACCGCCCATGCCGATTTTATGAATGGCTGGACGGAAGATGGCGCGCAGTTTATGACGGATCTGTGTATGAATCAGGGACTGGATTGCGGCACTACGGTTCCTTACGCCTACAGTAAAGCGGAAGAAAATACCTGGGTAAGCAGCGAAGACGACAAGCCTCATGCCAGCGTCGATACCTTGTACGTACAGGATGACTGGACAAATGGCGGACGCACGCAGCACCCGGAAACGCTCACGCTGGTGAAATTTAAGATCCCGCCCCTGCCTGCCAATATGGACACTTCGCTATTCAAATACCGTATTCGCCTTTTTGGCGGCAAAACGGAAACGAACGGCGCCGATCAAATTTTCTTTTACCCGACCAGCAATGACTGGCACGTCAGTACCGTGTCCTGGAACAATAAACCGGCGATCAACTACCGTTCCGATGCCGTGTTATATCTAAACCATTCACATGAGTATCGCATGGTTGATGTCGATAAAGCGGTGCGCAAAGCGCTGGCGGAAGGGAAAACGGAAATATCCTGGTATATCGGCGGCGACCGTCAGGGAAATCACTACGATTTCACGCCAGCGGACTCAAAACAGAGCCTGGTGCTGATGCTGACCGGTTTCAAAAAGACGCCGGAGCTGTAATAGTAAACTGTGCCCGCTGACGCAACAGCGGGCACGATGGCGGCACAAGCATTATGGCACGCCATCAAAACCTGACCAATACCTCAGAAAAACAACCGTTTATTCTCAGGCTGTAGTCCCTGTTGCTGCTGAACATCCTGCAAATAACAGGTCGCTACGATGGCAAGCCGGGCATAGAAGGCGCTAACGGTATTGCGTTGCAGCAATTCCAGATAGCGGAATCCCCAGGGCAGCAGATGCGCCTCCAGTAACCGGTTGGCCGCCACGTTGTCGCCTCGTGCCAGCAGATCGCTACAGGCTAATAGCATCAGGCCAAACTGATCTTCCGGCTCGCGTTCACGGTCAGTGAATACCATGCCCTGCGCCTGTAAAAAAGCTCGATAATCGGCGGTGGTTTCCCCCATCAGCAAATTATCTTTTTCCAGATAGACCGATCCCCAGGGCGGGACGGGCATCTTTCCCTGGCCTTCAAACAACACGGAAAATTGCCATGTAAGCGCATCATCATCCGGTAGCGACCATGACGCACACAGTGATTCAATATGTCCGCGATCGCGCCAGGGGTAAAGCTCAGGCAACGTTGGCAAACAGTCGAACAACGCTTTCACCTCCGGCCTCTCAGGGGAGAAGTAAAACAGTGCGCCGAGGATACGCGGCAAAACAGCACGGGAAGGCATAGCAATAGCTCCTGAAATATTTCGCCTGATGACGCTACGCTGATCAGGCTTACATGGCATAAACCGGGCAAAAAACTACATTGGCAGCGTCCACAGATTGTAAAACGCAATCCTACCCGCCAACTCCGCCGCGATAACCACCACTGCCGTCATGGCCAGCACCGCAGCGCTCGATTTCAGGCGCGCGCAGACCACCACCCCGACCACGCCCGCCGCCAGCAATATCGCCTGGGCGGTAAACCAGCTATGCTGCGCGGCGGTCAGAGCGCTATCGGCGCTCATCAGCGTCGCCATATAGCCCGGGCGCAGACAAAAGCTCACCAAAATCGCCAACACGCTGACCAGTAGCCCCAGACGGCGCACGCCAAACAATGCCGCCAACGCGCCGCCGCCAATCAACGGCGTCAATATCATCATTGCCGTGGTGTAAGATGAACGCCAGGTCGCCACCGTCGGCAGTTGGTAAATCTGCGGAACGGCGTATAAGAAGACCACCCCGACTATCGCCGCCAACCATACCAACGCGTTACACAGCGGCGTCGCCCGGTTCAGCAACAAACCGAGCGCCCCCAGACCGCCGAGCGCTGCAAAAGCCGCCGACAAGACAATCTCGTTACTCATCGGCGAATGTCCGACGCGCAGCAGCATATTCAGCGCGCGCAGCGGTTGCCCGACGTGGAAGATGCCGACAATGACGCCCAGCCCAAACAGGCACATCACCGAGAACAGACCAATAGCCTTGCGCCGCGGCGCGACCAGCCCCATTGCGCCGCCAATCAGCAGCAGAATAAACGCGCCGACCGCGCTCTGGGTAAAGACCGTAAAAAAGACCAGCGGTAACTCATGCATGGCGCACCTCCCGAATGTTCATGATTGCGCCTTCCGTATCGCCCGTGGGTCTCGCTTTCGGATGCGGTTTAATAATGAGGTTAGGATGGGTGAACGACGCTGAAGGCAGCGGCGCGATTTGATTCTCCGTGCCATATTTTGCCCGTAATTCATCGACAGGGCCGAAATCCAGCGCTCGCTGAGGGCAAGAATCCACACAAATAGGGCGCAGATTGTTCTCCAGTCGGTCAAGACAACCGTCGCATTTACGCATCACGTTCGCCTGCGTATCAAACTGCGGCGCGCCGTAGGGGCAGCGCATTTCACAATAGCGACAGCCGACGCATACGCTGTCATCCACCACTACCAGACCATCTTCTTTGCGTTTATGCATCGCCCCGGTCGGACAGCCGGAGACACATACCGGCTCATCGCAATGGTTACAAGCAATAGAGAGGTAGTAGGTAAAGGTGTCGTGATGCCAGCTTTCCCCCTCTTTCACCCAGCTTCCGCCGCCATATTCATAGACGCGGCGCAGTTTCGGACCGACATCCAGATCTTTATTATCCTTGCAGCTTACCTGGCAGGTTTTACAGCCTGAACAGCGCGAAGAGTCAACATAAAAGCCATACTGTTTCATCGTACATCACTCCTTAAGCGCGTTTAATTTCAACCAGATTGGTATGCTGCGGATTGCCTTTCGCCAGCGGCGAAGGATGGTGGCTGGTCAGCGTATTGATACAGCCGCCGACATCAACGCCGTTGCCGTCAAGCCGCGTCCACGCGCCCTGCGGCATCGCCGCCACGCCGGGTAAAATGCGCTGGGTCACTTTACAGGGAAGCTCCACCACGCCGCGGTCATTGAATACATGCACCCGATCGCCGGACTTCAATTGGCGGGTGCTGGCGTCAATCGGGTTAATCCAGACTTCATCCGGCACCGCCTCATGTAGCATCAGCACATTGCTGTAGGTCGAGTGGGTATGCCCTTTGGTATGGAAGCCGCTTAACTGCAACGGATACTTCGCCGTCAGCGCTTTGTTAAGGTGCGACTCTTTCGCCGGACAAAATTCCGGCAATGCGGGAATTCGCTCGCCTTCTGGCAACGTCCACGTTTGCGCCAGATCCGCCAGCGCCTGGGAGTAAATTTCAATTTTGCCCGACGGCGTGGAGAGTGGATTAGCCTCGGCGTCGGCGCGGAAATCGGCAAACGCAAGGCTCTGCTGCTCGGTCGCGATACGCTGGTCAATCACGCCCATCTCTTTCGCCACGCTCCACTCCGGCAGGTATGGTCGTTTTTCACGGATCTGCTGATAGTGCATCTCCGCCCACTGCGCCTGAGTTCGGCCCTCGGTATATTGCTCGCGCAGTCCAAGATGCCCGGCGATATCCGCGCAGATGTCATACGTGCTGCGCACTTCCCACATCGGTTTAACGGTTTTCTGAATCGCAATCATATAGTTATGCGATCCCGCCGCATAGGAGCTGTCCACCAGGTCTTCCGCCTCAAGATAGCTGGTCTCCGGCAACAGCAGATCCGCATACATCGCGCTGGGCGTCATATGGTTTTCAATCACGATAATGGTTTCACACAGCGATTCATCCGCGAGAATTTGTCGGGTGCGGTTCGTTTCGCCGTGCTGATTCAGCAAGGTATTACCGGCCTGGTTGAAAAACAGCTTAATCCCGGTTTTTAGCCTGTCCGCGCCTTTCACGCCCATTGTCGTCGCGGTCATTTTCTCCGGATGCTGAATGGCGTCCGTCCACAGATAGCAAGGAATAGAGGTTGTGATCGGATTCTTACCGACAGGCAACAATGGCACGCCATACGGCGTACCGTAAGGCCAGTTGCCATTGTTGGTGCCGGGCCGCCCGAAGTGGCCGGTTAACGCTGGCAGCGTCTGAATAGCACGCACGGTTTGTTCGCCGTTGGCATGACGCTGCGGACCCCAGCCCTGGCAAATATAGCAGGCACGCGCCGAGGCGATTTCGCGCGCCAGTTGGCGAATACGCGTTGCCGGAATTCCGGTGATATCCGCCGCCCATTCCGGGGTTTTCGCGATACCGTCATCGCCCGTGCCAAGAACATAATCTTTATAGCTGGCGTTAGGCGCAGCCGTGTCCGGCAAGGTGCTACGGTCATAGCCGACGCAATAGCGGTTTACCAGCGCCTCGTCGAGAAGCTGTTCGGTAATCAGCGTATGCGCGATGCCGGCGACTAACGCAGCGTCCGTGGTTGGGCGAATCGGTAGCCATTCGGCGTGTTCGGTAATCACCGAATCGGTATAGCGTGGATCGATAATAATGACTCGGGCTTTCGAGGTCTCCAGCGCCCGGCGCAGCTCTTCAACCTGACCGCCGCCGGACATCCGCGTTTCTGAGAGATTCAGACCAAATAGCACCACCAGATCGGAATGCGCGATCTGCGTAAAATGGCTACCGACATAATCGCCGTGGGTATAGGGCGTGGCGGTGGCGATTTGCGCCGTGGAATAGGTGTTGTGATAATTTAAATAACCGCCGGTGAGATTTAATAATCTTATCCAGGCGGGCCTGCCCTGCGTATGATAATATGCCCCGGATTGATAATTATAATAAATAGCTTCCCGGCCATATTGTTCGCTAACGCGCGTTAATTCCGCTGCAATAAAGGCCGTGGCCTCATCCCATGAAATACGTTTAAATTTTCCTTCACCGCGTTTTCCCACTCTTTTCATCGGATACTTAATGCGATCCGGGCTATAGACGCGCCAGCGACTGGAACGCCCACGCAGGCAGGGACGAATCTGATGCTCGCCGAATACCGCGTCATCTTTCGCGTCTTCCGGCTCAATGCGCACGATGCGATCATTTTTCACGATAACCTTAAGCGGGCATCGGCTGCCACAGTTGACCAGACAGGCGCTGTGCCTGACGGTTTCGTCGTTGGCATCCTTCGGTATCGGGGTATCCTGCGCCTGGGCAGTGGTAGCAAAAGGCAGCGTAATCGCCTGGCTTAGCGTCACCGCCGCCCCTACTTTTGCAGTAGCGACAATAGCATCACGTCGGGTTATGGTTGTGTTCAGCCATTTTTTTATTTCCATGTTTTATTTCTCACATTGCTTCCATAATTATTAATAATATGTAATGAAAACTAATCATAATAGATTAAACATTAGCGCTGATTGATTGTGATCAAACGCATTCTGAACGTCAGTAAAAATAAAATGTGATACCGCATACGTTATTATAAAAATTAATGAAAAATTATTTTATGCAATTCTGATGAAAATAAATTACCCATCACGGTATCCGGCGATATTAATTAACGACATGACGTTTGCCAGTCGACATGAGCAGGTAGCGCCCCCTACAAGGTAAGACGGGCTTTTCAACACTGGAGCAACATCGCCTATGCCTTTGAATTAGACGCCTCATCAGGGATAATAACCTTACGATTCGTCCGCTCAGGTCCACTATGAAACACTCCCTGCCATGCCGGGCGTTACGCAAACGCCCCATGAAACTCGGCACTACCGTCATTCTGATGGTCAGCGCCGTTTTGTTTTCGGTGCTCGTTGTGGTCCATCTGATCTATTTTTCGCAAATCAGCAGCATGACGCGCGACGCGCTGGCAGATAAAGCGCTGGCGGTGGCGCGCTCGCTGGCGGACTCTCCGGCAATTCGCGAGGGGCTGAAAAAACCGCCTGCGGAAAGCGGCATTCAGCCGCTCGCCGAAGCGGTGAGCCAGCATAATGGCTTTTTGTTTATTGTGGTGACCAATATGCAGGGCATCCGTTATTCGCACCCAGAAACGCAGCGAATCGGTCAACCGTTCAAAGGCGATGACATTCTGCTCGCACTGCAGGGAAAGGAAAACGTTGCCATTAATCGCGGCTTTCTTGCCAAAGCGCTGCGCGTTTTCACACCGGTTTATGATGAACGCCACCGGCAGATCGGCGTGGTAGCGATTGGCCTGGAACTCAGTCACGTTACGCAGCAGATCAACAATAGCCGCGGCAGCATTATCTGGTCCATTCTGTTCGGCGCTCTGGTGGGATTAGTAGGCACGTATGCGCTGGTCAAGGTGCTAAAACGTATCCTGTTTGGCCTCGAACCCTATGAGATCTCAACCCTGTTTGAACAACGCCAGGCAATGCTACAGTCAATCAAAGAGGGCGTTATCGCCGTGGATGGTAGCGGCGAAGTCACGTTGATTAACCATGCGGCGCAGGCGCTGCTCGATTATCGAAAAACGCAGGATGACGCCAGATTATCCACCCTGAGTCATGCCTGGTCGCAGGTGGTGGACATTAGCGAAGTGTTGCGTGACGGTACGCCGCGCCGCGATGAAGAGATCATCGTCAAAGGCCGCCTGCTGCTGGTGAATACCGTTCCGGTGCGCAGCAACGGCGAAATTATCGGCGCGATATCCACCTTCAGGGATAAAACAGAAGTTCGCCAACTGATGCAGCGGTTGGACGGGATGGTGAACTACGCGGATGCGCTCCGTGAACGATCCCACGAATTCATGAACAAATTACATGTGATTCTGGGATTATTGCACCTGAAGAGTTATAAGCAGCTTGAAGCGTATATTATCAAGACGGCCAATAACTATCAGGAAGAGATCGGTTTGCTGCTGGGTAAAATAAAGTCGCCGATTATCGCTGGCTTTTTGCTCAGTAAGATTACTCGCGCCTCTGATTTCGGGCACAGCCTGGCGATAAGCAGCGACAGCCAGTTACCGGATAATAACAATGAAGATCAGGTTACGGTACTGATTACGGCGCTGGGTAATTTGATTGAAAACGCGCTGGAAGCGTTGAGCCAGGAATCCGGCGGCGAAATCAGCGTCTCGTTACACTACCGTCATGGCTGGCTGCATTGCGAAGTGAGCGATGACGGTCCGGGTATCGAACCTGAGCGCATCGAGGCGATTTTTGAAAAAGGCGTCTCGTCGAAAGGCGCCGAACGCGGCGTCGGTTTAGCGCTGGTTAAACAGCAGGTTGAAGCGCTTGGCGGCGTAATTTCTGTGGAGTCCGAGCCTGGGATCTTCACACAATTTTTTGTACAGTTACCCTGGGATGGAAAAAGGACCAGCCTATGATCAATGTATTAATTGTCGATGACGATGCGATGGTCGCGGAGTTAAATCGCCGCTATGTCGCGCAAATCTCCGGTTTTCATTGTTGTGGAACCGCTTCGACGCTGGAAAAAGCGAAAGAGTTTATCTTCAACAGTGAAAATCACATTGACCTAATCCTGCTGGATATCTACATGCAGCAGGAAAACGGATTGGATCTGCTGCCTGTCCTGCACAGCGCAGGCTGCAAAAGCGACGTTATTGTCATTTCTTCTGCCGCTGACGCCGCCACCATTAAAGATTCGCTTCACTACGGCGTGGTGGATTATCTGATCAAGCCTTTTCAGGCCACGCGCTTTGAAGAAGCGTTGACCGGCTGGCTACGTAAGAAAACGGCGATGGAAAAACGCCAGTATTACGAACAGTCTGAGCTTGACCTGCTCATTCACGGTAATTCATCCAGCGAGCAGGAGCCTCGTCGGCTGCCAAAAGGGCTGACCCAGCAAACGCTACGCACCTTATGCCAGTGGATTGATGCGCATCAGGAGCAGGAATTTTCTACCGACGAGTTGGCCAACGAAGTGAATATCTCGCGCGTCTCCTGCCGTAAATATCTTATCTGGCTGGTGAATTGCCATATCTTGTTTACCAGTATTCATTACGGCGTGACCGGCAGGCCGGTTTACCGCTACCGCGTTCAGCCGGAACATTACTCTTTACTGAAACAATATTGTCAGTAAGGATACCGCATAAAGCCGACGCGAAGCGTTATATCCTGGTAACATTTATTATAACAATGCCAATAAAAACGCTATCACATTAATAACAAATCTGGGAAATTGTGTCAGATCAAATATACTCAACCCAGGCCTGTTAACGTTATTTTCTATTATTACAGCGCTCTGCGCTGTTTTTAATTTCAAAACGCTAACAAAAGTTAATTAAGTATTATCCCATGCCGAGAGTGTGTATTTTTATTAAAAAAGGGATTTGTCCGGAATTTTCCTGACACTTAAATAAAATTATGTTTGTAGCAATGGAGCTTGTGCTACGCCTATGGACAATACGTATATTGGTGAGCAGATACGCGTCTCCACACGCCATACTAATAATTTAAAAAAATGGCGTGACAATGATCACATAAGTCACATTCTGTTCGCTTTATCTCGTGATTTACCTGATGGCGAGACACAAAAATTAAATAATAAACGCCTGTTTTTAAAACAGACAAATCATAATTTACTGCTCTCGCTGACTCCACCTGCCCATCGCCAGAGGGTGCTTCCCTCTGAACATCACCATCGCAAGAAAATAATTACTTAAAGCAACTCTGTAAAAAGCTTAATCGTTAATCGTCGCCACTGGCGCATTGAATATTCGCCATTTCCTGATGCTCATTCACACAAATCAGAAGATGGCTGTGATCCATTTATCAAAATTGACTGGGTTTATCGCGAGGATAAATAAAAATGTTATTTAGTATACAGCTTCTCATAATATTAATATGTCTGTTTTATGGTGCCCGAAAGGGCGGGATCGCGCTCGGGTTGTTGGGCGGTATTGGTCTGGTCATTCTGGTGTTTGTTTTCCATCTCCAGCCAGGTAAACCGCCCGTTGACGTAATGCTGGTCATTATCGCGGTAGTCGCCGCGTCGGCAACGTTGCAGGCGTCAGGCGGGCTGGATGTGATGCTGCAGATTGCCGAAAAGCTGCTGCGTCGCAACCCCAAATACGTCTCTATTGTGGCGCCGTTCGTCACCTGTACCCTGACGATTCTGTGTGGGACAGGCCACGTGGTCTACACCATTTTGCCGATTATCTATGACGTGGCGATCAAGAATAATATCCGTCCGGAACGTCCAATGGCGGCCAGTTCTATCGGCGCGCAAATGGGCATCATCGCCAGTCCGGTTTCCGTCGCCGTTGTTTCTCTGGTAGCGATGCTGGGCAACGTGACATTTGACGGAAAACATCTGGAGTTCCTCGATCTGCTGTCGATCACCATCCCGTCTACCCTGCTCGGTATCCTGGCAATCGGTATTTTTAGTTGGTTCCGCGGTAAAGATTTGGATAAAGACGAAGCGTTTCAGAAATTTATTTCCGTACCGGAAAACCGTCAGTACGTGTACGGCGATACCGCGACGCTGCTGGATAAAAAACTGCCGAAAAGCAACTGGCTGGCGATGTGGATCTTCCTGGCGGCGATTGCCGTGGTCGCTCTCCTGGGCGCGGACTCCGACTTACGTCCAACCTTCGGCGGCAAACCGTTGTCGATGGTGCTGGTCATTCAGATGTTTATGCTGCTGACCGGGGCGCTCATTATCATCCTGACCAAAACCAATCCTGCGTCTATCTCAAAAAACGAAGTTTTTCGTTCCGGTATGATTGCGATTGTCGCGGTATACGGGATCGCCTGGATGGCGGAAACCATGTTCGGCGCGCATATGTCGGAAATTCAGGGCGTGCTGGGCGAAATGGTCAAAGAGTATCCGTGGGCCTACGCCATCGTTCTGCTGCTGGTCTCCAAGTTTGTTAACTCCCAGGCAGCGGCGCTGGCGGCGATTGTTCCCGTCGCGCTGGCTATCGGTGTCGATCCGGCGTATATCGTGGCCTCTGCGCCGGCATGTTATGGCTACTATATCCTGCCGACCTACCCAAGCGATCTGGCGGCGATTCAGTTTGACCGTTCCGGCACAACCCGTATTGGCCGCTTCGTCATTAACCACAGCTTCATTCTGCCGGGTTTGATTGGCGTGAGCGTCTCCTGCGTCTTTGGCTGGATCTTTGCCGCAATGTACGGATTCCTGTAATGGCCGCGCGCGCCGCCAAGTTATGCGCGGCGCGCGACTTAGAGCCTGGCCCATGAGGCTCTTAATACATTTTCTTACTATTAGGCTGGAAGCACATGTCGAAAAAAGAGTTTATCTATCAGGCGCCTTTCCCGATGGGAGAGGACAAAACAGAGTATTATCTGCTCACCTCCGATTATGTCAGCGTCAGTGAATTCAACGGAGAATCTATCCTCAACGTTGAGCCGCAGGCGTTAACGTTGCTGGCTCAGCAGGCCTTCCATGATGCGTCTTTTATGCTCCGTCCTGAACACCAGCAGCAAGTCGCCGCCATTCTCAATGACCCCGAAGCCAGCGAAAACGACAAATATGTGGCGTTGCAATTCCTGAGAAACTCCGAGATCGCCGCCAAAGGCATTCTGCCGACCTGCCAGGATACCGGCACGGCGATTATCGTGGGTAAAAAAGGCCAACGCGTCTGGACGGGCGGCGGCGATGAAGCCGCGCTCTCCAAAGGCGTGTTTAATACCTATATCGAAGATAACCTGCGCTACTCGCAGAACGCGCCGCTGGATATGTACAAAGAGGTCAATACCGGCAGCAACCTGCCAGCGCAAATCGATCTCTATGCCGTCGACGGCGACGAGTACAAGTTCCTTTGCGTGGCGAAAGGCGGCGGTTCAGCAAACAAAACGTATCTCTATCAGGAGACCAAAGCGCTGCTCACCCCAGGCAAGCTGAAAAACTTCCTCGTTGAGAAAATGCGCACGCTGGGCACCGCAGCCTGTCCGCCATACCATATCGCCTTTGTCATTGGCGGCACCTCGGCGGAAAGCACGCTGAAAACCGTTAAACTCGCCAGCACCCACTATTACGACGCGCTGCCGACGGAAGGTAACGAGCACGGCCAGGCATTCCGCGATCTCCACCTGGAACAGGAACTGCTGGAAGAAGCGCATAAACTTGGCCTCGGCGCCCAGTTCGGCGGGAAATATTTCGCCCACGATATTCGCGTAATTCGCCTGCCTCGTCACGGCGCTTCCTGTCCGGTGGGGATGGGCGTCTCCTGCTCGGCAGACCGTAACATCAAAGCGAAAATCAACCGCGAAGGCATCTGGATCGAAAAACTGGAACACAATCCGGGCCAGTATATTCCGCCAGCGCTGCGTCAGGCGGGCGAAGGCGACGCGGTGAAAGTCGATCTCAACCGTCCGATGAAAGAGATCCTCGCCCAGCTATCGCAGTACCCGGTCTCGACTCGCCTGTCGCTGACGGGCACCATTATCGTAGGTCGCGATATCGCCCACGCGAAGCTAAAAGAGCGTATTGAATCCGGCGAAGACCTGCCGCAGTATATTAAAGACCACCCCATCTATTACGCAGGCCCGGCAAAAACCCCGGCAGGTTATCCATCTGGCTCATTAGGCCCCACCACCGCAGGCCGAATGGACTCTTATGTCGATCTGCTGCAATCCCACGGCGGCAGTATGATCATGCTGGCGAAAGGCAACCGTAGTCAGCAGGTCACGGATGCCTGTAAAAAACACGGCGGCTTTTATTTGGGCAGTATCGGCGGCCCGGCGGCGGTTCTGGCACAGCAGAGCATTAAGCATCTGGAGTGCGTCGAGTATCCGGAACTCGGCATGGAAGCTATCTGGAAAATTGAAGTAGAAGATTTCCCGGCCTTTATCCTGGTGGATGACAAAGGCAACGATTTCTTCCAGCAGATTGTCAGCAAACAGTGCGCTAACTGCGCGAAATAACCTGGCAGGCCCGGCGTTCTCCCGGGCCGCGTTATCGGTTAATTGCCGGATGGCGCTACGCTTATCCGGCCTGCACGAGAGACCATGCTCACGCTTTTACATCGCTGGTCGCTACCACAGAAATCGCCGGGCTATCCGGCTGTTCGACGAATGGCGGCGTTTTCCGGTATTTATCCAGCAGGTGGATCTGAATCTTGCGCAGCATATCGCCGTTCAAACGGTAGTAGCGGAAGTAGAGAACCAACGTCATCATGAAAAACAGTACCGGCAGGACAATCATAATAAACTGCATCCCCTGCAGGGTTTGCGCAGACTGCGCCACGTTCGGCGTGTAGCCAATCAGCCCCAGCACCAGAGCGATAAAGAACGCCGCAAACGCCGAGCCGCCCTTCACAACCATCGTCTGTACGGAATAAGCGATACTCTCGCAGCGAATATTGAGCTTAAATTCCCCATAATCGACCGTATCCGCCACCATGATCACCTGAAGCACCCAAAAGAGCGCGGTCCCGATATTCAGGAAAATACCCGCCGCCACGATTAAAGCGGCATTATGGACATCCGCCAACGCCATCGCGAAGAGCCCTGCGCAACTCAGAACGGGCATCACGGAGGCGCCCGCCCACAATATCCGCCGCGATAACATTTTCACCAGCCGGGGGAAGACAATCAGCGTCAGCAGATTCGCCGCGCCGGCGTAAGAAAGGTAATAGGGAAAAAGATCGGCATCGCCAATCACATAGGTGAAGTAGTAGATCGCAAAGCCATTGATAATATTGGAGGCAATGTTATACGCCAGCGCCATTCCCAACAGGCAAGAGAGCTGATCGTTTTTGTATATCAATCCAACGATCGTTTTTAACGTCAGATGTGGGCGGCCCGCCGTTACACCGTTGTCGGAGGAGTACACCTCATGTACGTTGCGTAATGTCACGATAGTCGAGGCGATAAAGAACGCAATCAGTACCAGCGTAAACATCTGAAAGCCGAACCCACGATCCGCTCCGCCAACGTAGTTCACAAACGGCAGCGTTATACCGGCAGTGACGAAGCCAGCCAGACTGGCGAAGAAACGCGGGAACGGCACCAGTTGTTCGCGTTCTCGCTTATCAAGCGTAATGGTCGGCACCAGCGACCAAAATGGGATATCCATAATGGTATACGTCATGCCCCACAGGATGTAGGTTACGCAGACAAATACAACCTGCGCGGTTCCCTCAAAAAGATGGGCGCTGAACAGCAGGAAAAGCACCAGCGAATTGGTTAAGGTGCCGATCAATATCCACGGCTTAAATTTCCCCCACCGCGAACGCGTGGCGTTGACAATCCATCCCATGATGGGATCGTTTATCGCATCCCAGATTCGCGCGACCAGAAAAAGGGTGCCGACGAGGCCGACCGAGAGTCCCACCACATCGGTGTAGTAATACATCAGGTACATATACACAATGCCGATGGCGAAATCCTTACCAAACGCACCGAACCCGTAACTCAGCTTTGTTGTCAGAGAGATGCTCATAGGGTACCGGGTCGCTGTTACCAGCGCCCGCCTTCTGTTAGTAGAGGTTAAACGCCGGATCTGCCGTCCAGCGCGGCTGGAGATTAACGGCGTAACCAGGCCGGAAGCCAGTCGCCATGCGCGGCGATCAGATCGTCAACCAACGCATAGATTTCTTCGATACCCAGCACCGCTGCGGTATGAGGGTCCATCATCGCCGCGTGATACACGCGATCGCGGTTTTCCGTGAGGATGGCTTCGGTCAACAGCGTTTGCACGTTGATGTTGGTCTGCATCATCGCCGCCAGATGAGAAGGGATCGTCCCCACCTTCGTCGGTTGAATGCCGTTGGCATCCACCAGACAAGCCACTTCCACGCAGCTTCCCTGCGGCAGGTTATCAATCAGCCCCTCATTACGCACATTGCCGTAAATCACGCTCGGCTCGCCGGTCCACAGAGCGTTCATAATGGTGCTGGCGTACTCGCGGGACGGTTTGATGTCGATACGCTCGGCGGTTTTATACTCCTCCAGCTCTTTATGCCAGTTCGCCAGTTGTTCTGCGCAGCGTTTCGGATATTCATCCAGCGGCACCTTGTAGCGCGCAATCAGATCCTCGCGTCCCGGTTTAATAAACCACGGCGTGTACTCGGCAAAATGCTCTGATGACTCGGTGACGAAGTAGCCCAACTTTTTGAACATCTCGTAGCGCACAATGTTCTGGCAGCGTTCATTGCCGTGAATATTGGGCTTCGGCGCCTGTCCGGCGTCATAAGCCGCCAGCAATTCAGGATAGAGATTGACATAAGTCCCGTCAGCCGTTTTGCGCTCCAGTTCGAGGTAAAACGCCATGTGGTTAATGCCGGCGCAGCGGTAGCGCAGCGAGGCGGGATCGATATTCAGGTCGCGCGCCAGTTCTTCCGCCGTTCCCTGTACCGAATGGCACAGGCCGACCTGTTTGATATGCGGATAGCGGGCATACATAGCCCAGGTGTTCATCGCCATCGGGTTGACATAATTGAGCATGGTGGCCTTCGGACAGACTTCCGTCATGTCTTCGCAAATCCGCCACAGATGCGGGATGGTCCGCAGCGCGCGCATAATGCCGCCCGGCCCCAGCGTATCGGCGATCGTCTGTTCCAGGCCATGACGCTTACAAACCTCAAAATCGGTCACGGTGCAGGGTTCGTAGCCGCCAATCTGAAAGGCGACCACCACGAAATCCGCATCCTGTAGCGCCGCTTTCTGGTTGGTATGGCAGGTAATCCGGCCAGAAGCGCCCGCTGAGTCCATCAGTTTCCGTACCACAATGTGCGACTCTTCCAGCCGGGTTTCGTCAATATCCATCAGGGCGACATGCGCTGATTTTAGCGCCTCGCGGTGAAACACATCGCCGAGGATATTTTTGACGAAAATCGTAGAACCTGCGCCGATAAAGGTAATTTTGGGTGCCGTCATCATGACTCTCCAGAACAGTAGTGAACACCTTCATGGTGGCACGCGTTCCCGGTGAAAACCTCCGTCTTCCCCGATGAGCATTCCCGAAAACTCAGATCGTATGCTGACGCGCGGGAGATCTGAGTTTTTGGGACAAAATGGCGTAAAAAGCAGAGTATTCGGCCTGAAAGTCAGGCTACGCTCTACAATATCGACGGATTCTGTGTCCGGATTCCCGGTTTCCTCCCGGCTAAAGGGGCATAATTCTGATAATTCAGGAAATGGAGTGACGATGAGTACGCAAGCAATATCCCTCCTCCCGCCCGACCCGCACATGTGCAACGGCGATGAAAAGCAAACCCGTAGCCCGCTGTCGCTCTATTCCGAATATCAACGACTGGACGTTGAGCTGAGGCCACCGCACAGAATGGCCAGCAGTCACTGGCATGGGCAAGTAGAAGTGAATGTTCCGTTTGACGGCGATGTGGAGTATTTAATCAACAATGAAGTCGTCCAGATAAAGCAGGGACATATCACCCTGTTTTGGGCCTGTACGCCACACCAGCTTACCCGCCCCGGCAACTGCCGCCAGATGGCGATTTTCAGTTTGCCGATGCACCTGTTTCTCTCCTGGCCGCTGGATCGCGATCTTATCAACCACGTCACGCACGGGATGGTGGTTAAATCACTGGCGACCCAGCAGCTTAGCACCTTTGAAGTGTTGCGCTGGCAGCAGGAAACAAGCAGCCCGAATGAGCAAATTCGCCAGTTGGCGATCGATGAAATCGGCCTGATGCTTAAACGCTTTAGCCTTTCCGGCTGGCAGCCTATTTTGCTCAATAAAACATCACGCACCCACAAGAATAGCGTCTCACGCCATGCGCAGTTTTACGTAAGCCAGATGCTGGGATTTATTGCCGATAACTACGATCAGGCGCTCACCATTAACGACGTCGCGGAGCATGTCAAACTCAATGCTAATTACGCGATGGGAATATTCCAGCGGGTTATGCAATTGACGATGAAGCAGTACATCACGGCGATGCGCATCAATCACGTACGTGCCTTATTGAGCGATACTGACAAAACGATCCTCGATGTCGCTCTGACTGCCGGGTTCCGATCCAGCAGCCGTTTTTACAGTACTTTTAGCAAATTTGTCGGTATGTCGCCGCAACAATACCGCAAGCTAAGTCAGCAACGACGCCAGACGATGCCCGGCTAAAGCCGGATACCACTATCAGCCAAAAAAATAATTCACCTGTCGATAAACGGCAGGTGAAATCGCTCGATATCAATAATTAACTCATTGTTTATTAAACAATAATATCAATAACTGACCATTATTCCATCACTTTACACCCCCTATTTGACGGGGTAATACTTGCCCACGTCACATTCATACGGCGGGTCGGCAAGGCGTAAATTGCACGGCCTCCACAACCGGGTAAAAGATGATGAAAGTATTAATTGTTGAAAGTGAGTTTCTGCATCAGGACACCTGGGTTGGCAACGCGGTTGAGCGTCTGGCGGATGCCTTGAGCCAACAAAATGTTACCGTCATTAAATCGACATCCTTCGATGACGGCTATGCCATCTTGTCCGCGAACGAAGCCATTGACTGTCTGATGTTTAGCTACCAAATGGAACAACCGGATGAGCACCTGAGCGTCAGGCAATTGATCGGTAAGCTTCACGAGCGTCAGCAAAACGTGCCCGTTTTCCTGTTAGGCGACAGGGAAAAAGCGACGGCATCGCTGGACCGCGACCTGCTGGAGCTTGTCGATGAATTCGCCTGGATTCTGGAAGACACCGCTGACTTTATCGCCGGACGCGCTGTTGCCGCCATGACCCGGTATCGCCAGCAACTGTTACCGCCGCTGTTTAACGCGTTGATGAAATACAGCGACATTCATGAATATTCATGGGCGGCGCCGGGACACCAGGGCGGCGTCGGTTTCACTAAAACGCCTGCCGGTCGCTTTTATCACGATTATTATGGCGAAAACCTGTTCCGCAGCGATATGGGGATTGAGCGTACCACGCTCGGTTCACTCCTCGACCATACCGGCGCGTTTGGCGAAAGCGAGAAAAACGCCGCCCGCGTATTCGGTGCTGACCGCTCCTGGTCCGTGGTTGTCGGGACCTCCGGTTCTAACCGTACTATTATGCAGGCCTGTATGACGGATAATGATGTCGTTGTACTGGATCGTAACTGCCATAAATCCATCGAGCAGGGGCTGATCCTCACCGGGGCCAAACCGGTATATATGGTGCCAAGCCGTAACCGTTACGGCATTATCGGGCCAATCTACCCGCAGGAAATGCAGCCTGAAACCTTGCAGAAAAAAATCAGCGCCAGCCCGCTGACCAAAACCAAAGCCGGACAGAAACCGTCTTACAGCGTGGTGACCAACTGTACCTATGACGGCGTATGCTATAACGCCAAAGAGGCGCAGGATCTGCTGGCAAAAACCAGCGATCGCATTCACTTCGACGAAGCATGGTACGGCTATGCGCGCTTCAACCCGATTTATTGCGATCACTACGCGATGCGCGGCGAGCCAAGCGACCATAACGGTCCGACCGTGTTTGCCACCCACTCCACGCACAAACTACTGAATGCGCTTTCACAAGCTTCCTACATTCATGTCCGTGAAGGCCGTGGCGCGGTGAATTTCTCCCGCTTCAACCAGGCATATATGATGCATGCCACCACCTCTCCGTTATATGCCATCTGCGCATCCAACGATGTGGCGGTATCGATGATGGACGGTAACAGCGGCCTGTCCCTGACTCAAGAGGTGATTGACGAAGCGGTTGATTTCCGTCAAGCGATGGCGCGTCTTTATAAAGAGTTTACCGATGAAGGCGACTGGTTCTTTAAACCGTGGAATAAAGACGTCGTCACCGATCCACAAACCGGTAAAACGTATGACTTCGCCGACGCGCCGGCAAAACTGCTGGCAACCGACCAGAACTGCTGGGTCATGCGCCCCGGGGAAACCTGGCACGGCTTTAAAGACCTGCCGGATAACTGGAGTATGCTGGACCCGATTAAAGTCAGTATTCTGGCGCCGGGTATGGGCGACGATGGCGAACTGGAAGCATCCGGCGTACCTGCTGCGCTGGTCACAGCATGGCTTGGCCGCCACGGTATCGTGCCGACCCGCACCACCGACTTTCAGATTATGTTCCTGTTCTCCATGGGGGTCACTCGCGGGAAATGGGGAACGCTGATCAACACGCTGTGTTCCTTCAAACATCATTACGACGCGAATACGCCGCTGGCGCAGGTGATGCCGGAACTGGTGCAGGATTATCCTGACACTTACGCGAACATGGGTATTCATGACCTGGGCGATAAAATGTTTGCCTGGCTACGTGAAAATAACCCGGGCGCCCGTCTCAACGCCGCCTATTCCACCCTGCCGGTTGCGGAGATTACCCCGCGCGACGCCTACAACGCGATTGTGAACAACAATATTGAAATGGTGGCGATTGAAAATCTACCGGGTCGCATCGCGGCGAACTCCGTTATTCCTTACCCGCCAGGAATCCCGATGCTGCTCTCCGGCGAAAACTTTGGCGATGAAAACAGTCCGCAGGTGGGTTACTTACGCTCACTGCAATCCTGGGATCATCACTTCCCTGGCTTTGAGCATGAAACCGAAGGCACGGAAATTATTGATGGCGTATATCACGTTATGTGCGTGAAAGCCTAATCACAAAGAGTCTTTTTTTTGAGGATGGCATGTATTCCCTGAGTATTGCTGCAAAACAATAATACTGTCATACCTTTTTGCGCGGGCCCCATCCCGCGCTTTTTTTATACAAAAATGACAAGTTTCCACTCGCGTACAACTTTTTGTACACCCTAATTCATCGTACAAATATTGTAATATTATTCAGGAAAGTTATTTTAGTGCAGTTTCAATTCATCACACAATTGACTCAGTCCCCGTTATCTCTCCCGTTTGGCGAGATCCGGTATTTTATGTTCATATTCCAGGAGTTCGGGTATGAGGATTTGCAGCAACGAACCTTGCATAGTGTTATTAACCGAAAAAGATACATGGTTACGAGTAAATGGTAAGGAGCCAATCAGTTTAAAAGCGAATCATATGGCCATTCTGGCTTGTGAAAATAACGTTATTGACATTTCATCATTAAATAGCGTGCTAGTAATACAAGTGAGTCGCAATAATATTAAAGACTATTTACAATTCCTGAATAAAGATCTCTCACACCTTCCCGTCTGGCAACGCAACGCCGATCCCTTATTGACCGCCAACTGTCTGACGCCGGATATCTTCAGGGTCGCCGCCCGCTACAGCGCGATGGAAGCACCGGATGAAATTGTTAGTGAACGTACCCGTGCGCTCCTTTTCACCGTTTTATCCCGCTTTCTTGACCACAAAAAATTTATTTCTTTGTTAATGCACATGCTGCGCAGCCGCATCAGTGACAGCGTTTACCACATCATTCAGAGCGATATTCATAAAGACTGGAATCTGAGCGCCGTTGCCAGCTGCCTGTGCCTGAGTCCAAGCTTGTTAAAGAAAAAGCTCAAAAACGAGAATACCAGTTATAGCCAAATAATCACGACCTGCCGAATGCGTTATGCCGTAAACCAATTATTAATGGACGGAAAGAATATCTCTCAAGTCTCACAGCTGTGTGGGTATAACAGCACATCGTACTTTATTTCCGTGTTTAAAGAGTTTTATGGTATGACCCCCCTGCATTATGTTAGCCAACATCGGGAACGATCGGCTGCCTAATTTTCCTACACTCAACGATAAGACACGATAATAACAGCATTGGCGATAACCCGTCTCCGACATAATTCAGCGGCATTCTGAGGGGGTATGATACGACGTAATTTATCGTAACGAAGTCACCTTTTCAGGAGTCCAAATTATGTCTTCGGATGCTGATGCTCACAAAGTGGGCCTAATCCCCGTCACCTTAATGGTATCGGGGAATATTATGGGTTCAGGGGTATTCTTACTCCCTGCCAACCTGGCGGCCACTGGCGGGATTGCAATCTACGGATGGCTGGTCACTATCATCGGCGCCCTGGCGCTGTCGATGGTTTATGCCAAAATGTCGTCCTTAGATCCCAGTCCCGGCGGTTCCTATGCCTACGCACGCCGCTGCTTCGGGCCGTTTTTGGGCTATCAAACGAACGTGCTGTACTGGCTGGCATGCTGGATCGGTAATATCGCGATGGTCGTTATCGGCGTCGGCTATCTGAGCTATTTCTTCCCGATTCTGAAAGATCCGCTGGTATTAACGCTTACCTGCGTCGCGGTGCTGTGGATTTTTGTTCTGCTGAACATCGTCGGGCCGAAAATGATTACCCGCGTACAGGCCGTCGCCACCGTACTGGCGCTGGTGCCTATCGTAGGGATTGCGGTCTTCGGCTGGTTCTGGTTTAAAGGCGAAACCTATATGGCGGCCTGGAACGTGAGCGGCATGAATACCTTCGGCGCGATTCAAAGCACGTTGAACGTTACGCTGTGGTCATTCATCGGGGTAGAAAGCGCCTCCGTTGCGGCCGGTGTGGTCAAAAACCCGAAACGCAACGTGCCTATCGCCACCATCGGCGGGGTACTGATCGCCGCCGTCTGCTATGTACTCTCCACAACGGCGATTATGGGGATGATCCCCAACGCAGCGCTGCGTGTGTCGGCATCGCCTTTCGGTGACGCGGCGCGTATGGCGCTGGGCGATACCGCAGGGGCTATTGTTTCCTTCTGTGCGGCAGCGGGTTGCCTGGGCTCTCTCGGCGGCTGGACGCTGCTTGCCGGTCAAACCGCAAAAGCGGCGGCGGACGATGGTCTCTTCCCGCCGATCTTCGCGCGGGTTAATAAAGCCGGTACGCCAGTGGCTGGGTTGCTTATCGTCGGCGTGCTGATGACTATCTTCCAGTTCAGCAGTATGTCGCCGAATGCCGCGAAAGAGTTTGGTCTGGTCTCCTCCGTGTCGGTTATCTTCACCCTGGTGCCTTATCTTTACACCTGTGCTGCGCTGTTGCTGTTGGGCCACGGCCACTTTGGTAAAGCGCGCCCGCTGTATCTGCTGATTACCTTCGTCGCGTTTGTGTATTGCATCTGGGCGGTCATCGGTTCCGGCGCCAAAGAAGTGATGTGGTCGTTCGTCACGTTGATGGTGATCACCGCGCTGTATGCGTTGAACTACAACCGCATTCACAAAAACCCGTATCCGCTGGATGCGCCGGTTAAACAGGATTGACCACGTGTAGTTAATGTTATCGCAACAGGCCGGATAGCGCAGGTTATCCGGCCACCACCAACATTAAGTTCTTAAGGTTCACTTAATTTTACTTTGTCACGATTAGCGTCACCGAATCGATGGACGCATCAACATGTTAAAGCGCTTTCTTAAAAGACCTGTTCTTGGGCAAATCGCCTGGCTTCTGCTTTTTTCCTTTTATATTGCCGTCTGCCTGAACATTGCGTTCTACAAGCAGGTACTACAAGACCTACCGTTAAACTCGCTGCGCAATGTGCTGGTGTTTATTTCCATGCCGGTCGTCGCGTTTAGCGTGGTCAATAGTGTGCTGACGCTGGCCTCATTTATTTGGCTAAACCGACTGCTGGCCTGCGTTTTTATTCTGGTCGGCGCTGCCGCGCAGTATTTTATTTTGACTTACGGCATCATCATCGATCGCTCCATGATCGCCAATATGATGGATACCACGCCCGCGGAAACCTTTGCGCTGATGACGCCGAGAATGGTGCTGACGCTGGGATTAAGCGGCGTTCTGGCAGCCGTGATTGCCTTCTGGGTCAAAATCCGCCCGGCGACGCCGCGCTTACGTAGCGGGCTTTACCGCCTGGCCAGCGTCCTGATCTCTATTTTATTAGTTATTCTGGTCGCCGCCTTTTTCTATAAAGATTACGCCTCGCTATTTCGAAATAATAAACAGTTGATCAAATCGTTAAGCCCATCGAACAGTATTGTCGCCAGTTGGTCATGGTATTCGCATCAACGGCTGGCGAATTTGCCGCTGGTACGCATTGGCGAGGATGCCCATCGCAATCCATTAATGCTGAAAGGCGATCGCAAAAACCTGACGATTCTCATCGTTGGCGAAACCTCGCGCGGCGATGATTTCTCTCTTGGCGGCTATCCGCGCGACACCAATCCGCGGCTGGCGAAAGACGATGTGATCTACTTCCCGCATACCACCTCTTGCGGTACGGCGACCGCGATCTCCGTTCCCTGCATGTTTTCTGATATGCCGCGCAAACATTATGACGAAGAGCTGGCGCATCACCAGGAAGGACTGCTGGATATTATCCAGCGCGCGGGGATTAACGTACTGTGGAATGATAATGACGGCGGCTGTAAAGGCGCATGCGATCGCGTTCCGCATCAAAATGTCACCGAGCTAAACCTGCCCGGACAATGTATCGACGGCGAGTGCTACGATGAAGTGTTATTTCACGGTCTGGAAGACTATATCGACCATTTGAAAGGCGATGGCGTTATTGTATTACATACCATCGGCAGCCACGGCCCAACCTATTACAACCGTTATCCACCGCAGTTTAAAAAATTTACCCCAACCTGTGACACTAACGAAATTCAGAACTGTTCCCAACAGCAGTTGATCAACACCTATGATAATACCGTGCTGTACGTGGACTATATTGTAGATAAAGCCATTAACCTGCTGAAATCTCATCAGGATAAATTCACAACCAGCCTGGTCTATCTTTCCGATCACGGCGAATCATTGGGTGAAAATGGCGTTTATTTACACGGTCTGCCGTATTCCATTGCGCCGGATACGCAAAAACATGTCCCGATGCTCATTTGGCTTTCTAAAGATTATCAACAGCGTTATCAGGTGGATCAGGCCTGCCTGCAAAAACGGGCGAGCACGCTGGATTATTCACAGGACAATCTTTTCTCAACCATGCTGGGATTAACCGGCGTACAAACGACGTATTACCAGGCCGCAGATGATATTCTGCAACCGTGCAGGAGACTAAGCGAATGAAGATACTGATTGTTGAAGACGACACGCTATTATTACAGGGGTTAATACTCGCCGCGCAAACCGAAGGCTATGCGTGTGATGGCGTTTCGACAGCGCGTGCCGCCGAGCATAGTCTGGAGTCTGGTCATTACAGTCTGATGGTGCTGGATTTAGGGCTGCCCGATGAGGATGGCCTGCATTTCCTGACGCGAATCCGACAGAAAAAATATACCCTGCCGGTACTCATTCTGACCGCCCGCGATACGCTCAACGATCGCATTAGCGGGCTGGATGTCGGCGCAGATGATTATCTGGTTAAACCCTTCGCCCTGGAGGAGTTGCACGCCCGCATCCGCGCGCTGCTGCGCCGCCATAATAACCAGGGTGAAAGTGAACTGACGGTTGGCAATCTGACGCTCAATATAGGCCGCCATCAGGCATGGAGGGATGGACAGGAACTGACCCTGACGCCTAAGGAGTACGCGCTGCTCTCACGATTGATGCTCAAGGCAGGCAGCCCAGTGCACCGGGAAATTCTTTATAACGATATCTACAACTGGGATAACGAACCCTCGACCAACACTCTGGAAGTGCATATACATAATTTGCGCGACAAAGTCGGCAAGTCGCGCATTCGCACGGTTCGCGGGTTTGGCTACATGCTGGTTGCCACTGAGGAAAGCTAAGTGAGCCTGATGCGTTTTCAGCGAAGAGCGATGACCCTTCGCCAGCGTTTAACGCTGACAATTGGACTTATTCTGCTGGTGTTCCAGTTAATCAGTACCTTTTGGTTATGGCATGAAAGCACTGAGCAAATCCAACTGTTCGAGCAGGCGCTGCGGGATAATCGCAACAACGATCGCCATATCATGCACGAAATTCGCGAGGCGGTCGCCAGCCTGATCGTCCCCAGCATATTTATGGTTAGCCTGACGCTGCTGGCTTGCTACCAGGCGGTACGACGTATTACCCGCCCGCTCGCCGAACTGCAAAAAGAGCTGGAAGCGCGGACGGCGGATAATTTGGTGCCGATCGCCATTCACAGCTCCACGCTTGAGGTTGAGTCCGTCGTCTCGGCGATCAATCAACTGGTTACGCGTTTGACCACCACGCTCGACAATGAACGCCTTTTTACCGCCGATGTGGCCCATGAGCTACGCACGCCGCTGTCGGGGGTGCGTTTGCATCTGGAATTATTGTCAAAAACCCACAATGTTGATGTCGCGCCGCTTATCGCCCGTCTTGACCAGATGATGGATAGCGTCTCCCAGCTTCTGCAACTGGCGCGCGTGGGCCAGTCATTCTCTTCCGGGAATTATCAGGAAGTAAAACTGCTGGAAGATGTGATCCTCCCCTCCTACGATGAGCTGAACACTATGCTGGAAACGCGCCAGCAAACTCTGTTGCTGCCGGAAAGCGCGGCGGACGTGGTGGTACGCGGTGACGCAACGTTACTGCGTATGCTGCTGCGAAATCTGGTGGAAAACGCGCATCGCTATAGCCCTGAAGGAACCCATATCACTATCCACATTAGCGCCGACCCCAACGCTATTATGGCGGTCGAAGACGAGGGTCCGGGTATTGATGAAAGCAAATGCGGGAAGCTAAGCGAAGCGTTCGTGCGGATGGACAGCCGTTATGGCGGAATTGGCCTGGGGCTGAGTATCGTCAGCCGCATCACCCAGCTACATCAGGGACAGTTTTTCCTGCAAAACCGTACGGAAAGAACAGGCACCCGTGCCTGGGTGCTGTTGAAAAAGGCATAACAGGCGTTTAATACGTCGTGACCCACACATAGATAAAACTGCTGACAATCAGCACACTACACAGGGTCGTCAAACTTTTATAAATATAGCTTTTCATGACGCTCTCCTCCAAAGGTATGGAGGAGAGTATGCCCGCGAGAGATTAAGCGAACCTTAAGCGCGAAATTTATTCATCGATACGCGGATGTTGCTGTACCAGACGCGAACGTTTGACCTGCAGCTCCGCAATTTCCTGATCGATGTCGTCGATTTTCTGCTCAATATTATCGTAATGCTCGCCCAGAATTTCCTTCGCTTCCTGAATGTCCGACGCCGCTGGCGTTGCGCCTTTTAGCGGACGATTGGCCGTCTCTTTCATGGAAATACCGGTAATCAAGCCTATCACCGCGATGACCATCAAATAATACGCCGGCATCATCAGATCCTGCGAGCTTTCCACCAGCCAGGCCGCCAGCGTTGGCGTCAGACCGGCAATCAATACAGAGATATTAAAAGCCGCCGCCAGCGCGCTGTAACGAATATGCGTCGGAAACATCGCCGGCAATGTCGAGGCCATCACCCCGGTAAAGCAGTTCAGAATCACCGCCAGCATCAACAAACCGGCAAAAATCAGGCCAATAACGTTACTGTTAATCAGGATAAAGGCCGGGATCGCCAGCGCGAACAGCGCAATGCTGCCCATAATCACAAACGGACGACGACCGAAACGGTCGCTCAGCAGCCCCATCACCGGCTGCACAAACAGCATCCCGATCATAATGGCGATGATAATCAACACGCCGTGATCTTCAGAATAGTGCAGGTTATGCGACAGGTAGCTCGGCATGTAGGTGAGCAGCATGTAGTAGGTCACGTTGGTGGCAATCACCAGACCGATACATGACAACAGGCTACGCCAGTGTTTGGTGGCAATCTCTTTAAAGGAGACTTTCGGCCCATCCTGCAACCCTTCGCGGTCGCCCTGCTCCAGTTTATCCACGTGCTGCTGAAACGCTGGCGTCTCTTCCAGCGCATGGCGTAAGTAGAGACCGATAATTCCCAATGGCAAGGCGATAAAGAACGGAATACGCCAGCCCCACTCAAGGAAATTCTCCTCGCCGACAATCGTCGAGATTAAGACCACCACGCCCGCGCCCAGCACGAACCCGGCGATGGAACCAAAATCCAGCCAGCTTCCCATAAATCCGCGTTTACGATCCGGCGAATATTCCGCGACAAAGATCGACGCGCCGGTATATTCCCCGCCAACCGAGAAGCCCTGCGCCATTTTACACAACAACAACAGTATTGGCGCCCAGATACCGATCGTCGCGTAAGAGGGGATTAACCCGATACAGAAGGTACTGATCGACATAATCACAATCGTGATCGCCAGGATCTTCTGGCGCCCGTATTTATCGCCGAGCATACCAAAAAATAACCCGCCGAGCGGACGAATCAGGAAGGGAACGGAAAACGTGGCCAGCGCGGCAATCATCTGGACGCTGGGATCGGCGCCGGGGAAAAAGACTTTACCCAACGCGTAGGCAACAAATCCATAAACACCAAAATCAAACCACTCCATCGCGTTGCCCAGCGAGGCGGCGGTAATCGCTTTGCGAAGTTTACCATCATCAATGATGGTCACATCGCCCAGTGTAATCGGTTTTATTTTTTTCCTTTTCAGCATAGCTGTCCTCATAGGCTAAGCCCTGTAGCGCTATATACGGCGGGCACTGGCATACCGCGCCAGCGTCGCCGTCGAGCGGAGGGAGGGGCGCGAACGCTATCCCTCATACAAGCGTAGCAGGTTTACTTACACTGTCCGGTTACGGACTGTACAACCGAACCTGTTGACGCCTGAATGGGCAGTTAATGACCTTTTTACCCTAACAGGGTTTAAATATGTGATCAACTTCACACATATATGTCAATTCGGTCAAAAGGTGTAAATAAGGACGCCCTAATGCGCTGTGGTGACAGTAAAAAAGCGGTTATTTGAGTGTAAACCATTGCTGACTGGCGTGGCGCAGACCCATTTATAAAAGCGGCAATAGTCCCGACAACGCTAAGGATTTTGTGTATAATTGCGGCCTTTTTCGGCGATCTGCCATTTTTGGGCGCGTTTGCCCCCGCTGACTTTTTGAGGATACCAACATGTCATTACCCCACTGCCCGCAATGTAACTCCGAATATACCTACGAAGATAACGGCATGTTCATCTGCCCGGAATGCGCTCACGAATGGAACGATGCGGAACCCGCTCAGGAGAGCGATGAGCTGATTGTCAAAGACGCCAACGGCAACCTGCTGGCGGACGGCGATAGCGTCACCATCGTGAAAGATCTGAAAGTAAAAGGCAGCTCTTCCATGCTGAAAATCGGTACCAAAGTGAAGAACATTCGTCTGGTTGAAGGCGACCATAACATCGACTGCAAAATCGATGGTTTTGGCCCGATGAAACTGAAATCCGAGTTCGTGAAAAAGAACTGATTTACCGTGTCATTGCCCGGTAGCGCCTCGCTTACCGGGCCTGAGCGGCCCTGCCACCGACAATATTGTGCCAATTTCGAACTACACTTAACGAGCATCTCTTATCTGAGGTAACCATCATGCCGTTAAGTCCCTATCTCTCTTTTGCCGGCAACTGTGCCGACGCCATCGCGTATTATCAACAAACGTTAGGCGCAGAACTGCTTTATAAACTCAGCTTCGGTGAAATGCCCCCCTCGGCGGCGGATAACGAAGAGGGCTGCCCGTCAGGAATGCGCTTTCCCGATACTGCTATCGCCCACGCCAACATGCGCATTGCCGGCAGCGATATCATGATGAGTGATGCCAGCGCGTCGGGAACGGCGCATTATTCCGGCTTTACGCTGGTGCTTGATACCCAGGATGTAGCAGAAGGGAAGCGCTGGTTTGATAACCTTGCCGCACAAGGGCAAATCGAAATGGACTGGCAGGAGACCTTCTGGGCGCAGGGTTTCGGCAAGGTCAGCGATCGTTTCGGTGTGCCGTGGATGATTAACGTGGTTAAACATCAGCCTGCCACCTAACTCCCCGGGAGGCTCGCCCTCCCCCTTGCCATCAGAGTGATCTTTGGCTGCACGTTATCCGCCGTTTAACTGCCATAGAATAAATAATGACGGTAGTTTGTTACAGTCTGTCGAAAGATGGTTGATCCTGATGAAGCGTCGGGAGGACATTATGTCAGTCTGTGAATTACGCCACGCGACAACAGAGGATACCGATTCTGTTTACGCGCTTATCTGTGAGTTACTTAAAAATGAGCTTGATTATCAGGCTTTCAGAGATGGGTTCGCCGCTAATTTACTGGACCCCAACGTTCATTATCGTTTAGCGCTGCGCAACGGAGAGGTAGTCGGCATGATCAGCCTGCATATGCAGTTTCATCTCCATCATGCCAACTGGATTGGCGAAATTCAGGAGCTGGTGGTATTACCGCAGATGCGGGGACAAAAAGTTGGCAGTCAGCTTCTGGCCTGGGCAGAAGAAGAAGCACGTCAGGCGGGCGCCGAGCTAACGGAGCTTTCCACAAATATTAAACGCCGCGATGCACACCGTTTTTATCTTTGCGAAGGTTACAAGCAAAGTCATTTTCGGTTTACGAAAGCATTGTGATCTGGCAGCCGTCATCAGGAGATAAGACATAACGTAATCAACCGTCACCGGGTGAAGTAGCGGAGCCATCTTAATTCTACTGTCGGCAAGCCTGGATAAAGGTTAAACGAGCTGACTCGCTTCTTTAACAAAAATGGCCCTTTTAAGTTGTAGAAATGTAAATTTATTGTCAACGAACTACACTTTTCTCTTTGGCATCACCGGGAGGGTTGCCTGAAAATCCCGGGATGAGGTTTTCTTAGAAGGACAGTGACGTTATGTTCGCAGCAATCATTATCGGTATTTTTATTATCAGCGTCATTTATGCGCATTCACGCGGTGTGGAAAAACAAAAGCTTTCCCGTCAGCTCTTTGACCACTCGACGTTTATGGCGCCGATCAATATGTTCATGACTCGCTTCTCAACGTTACCGGCAAAGCAGCCGTACTTTGATACCACGGCATTTCCAGAGCTGCAGAAGCTGACGGAAAACTGGCAGGTGATTCGTGAAGAGGCGCTACGGCTTCAGCATCACATAAAAGCCGCGCAGGCCAATAACGACGCCGGATTCAACACCTTTTTCAAGCGCGGCTGGAAACGGTTTTACCTTAAATGGTATTCCGATGCCCACCCGTCGGCGGAAATGTTATGCCCGATAACGACAAAGCTGGTCAACAGCATCCCCTCTATCAAAGCGGCGATGTTCGCCGAGTTGCCTCCCGGAGCCTATCTGGGAAAACATCGCGACCCCTATGCCGGTTCAGTACGTTACCATCTTGGATTAAGCACACCGAATGACGACCGCTGTTTTATTGAAGTTGATCGACAGCGCCATAGCTGGCGCGACGGCGAAGCCGTCATCTTCGACGAAACCTACGTTCATTGGGCGGAAAATAAAACTGAGCAGACGCGTATTATCCTCTTTTGCGATATTGAGCGCCCAATGAAATGGCGCTGGGCGCAGAGCGTAAACCACTGGGTCGGCGCATCGTTGATGTCCGCCGCCAGTTCGCCAAACGACGAGAACGATCGCACCGGTGCGATTAATCGCATCTTTAAATACGTTCACGCAGCACGCGATGCCGGGCAACGGCTGAAAAAGAAAAACCGCACTCTCTATTACGCGCTGAAATATCTCGTTATTGCCGCTATTTTTGCCGCGATAATCCTTTTCAGCCTCCTCTGAAGCCGGGCCGCGGTATGGAACTGCCTGCCGCGGCCTGTTCTATCCTGGCGTTAGTCTCAAAGCGTTCCCTGGCCTTGAATCTATCCATCCGGGTAATTTATTAAAAACCCCCACTTCAGGCAGAGCAGATTGCCGGATGGCGGCTCCGCCCTATCTGGCCTGCGCTCCGCGTTTCTCCCCATAATAAATGTCATGCGGTATTTTCTTTCGACACGTCAAAACTGACGATAGCCTGTTTTTCGTCAGGGTTTTGAGCAAAATTCGCCCGTAATATCAGGGAAAGCCCATAATAAAAAAGTGGCATAAAACATGCATACTGAGGGCGACAGCGCGTATGCGCGATTTGATTAACTGGAGCGAAACCGATGAAAAAAGTCGTCACGGTTTGCCCGTATTGCGCATCAGGTTGCAAAATCAATCTGGTGGTCGATAACGGCAAAATCGTCCGGGCTGAGGCGGCGCAGGGGAAAACCAACCAGGGTACCCTGTGTCTGAAGGGCTACTACGGCTGGGATTTTATTAATGATACCCAGATCCTGACCCCGCGCCTGAAAACCCCAATGATCCGTCGCCAGCGTGGCGGCAAACTGGAATCTGTTTCCTGGGATGAAGCGCTCAATTACGTTGCTGAACGTTTGAGCGCCATCAAAGCGAAGTACGGTCCGGATGCAATCCAGACAACCGGCTCCTCTCGCGGTACCGGAAATGAAACCAACTATGTAATGCAAAAATTCGCACGCGCCGTTATTGGTACCAATAACGTTGACTGCTGCGCTCGCGTCTGACACGGCCCATCGGTTGCAGGTCTGCACCAATCGGTCGGTAACGGCGCAATGAGTAATGCGATCAACGAAATTGATAACACTGATTTAGTGTTCGTCTTCGGGTATAACCCGGCGGATTCCCACCCTATCGTGGCGAATCATGTGATTAACGCTAAACGCAACGGGGCGAAAATTATCGTCTGCGATCCGCGCAAAATTGAAACTGCGCGCATCGCTGACATGCATATCGCGTTGAAAAACGGCTCGAATATCGCGCTGCTCAACGCCATGGGGCATGTCATTATTGAAGAAAACCTGTACGACAAAGCGTTTGTCGCCAGCCGTACCGAAGGTTTTGAAGAGTACAGTAAGATTGTCGAAGGCTATACGCCGGAGTCCGTCGAAGAGATCACTGGCGTGAGCGCACAGGAAATTCGTCAGGCGGCGCGGATGTATGCCAGCGCGAAAAGCGCAGCGATCTTGTGGGGTATGGGCGTCACCCAGTTCTATCAGGGTGTGGAAACCGTGCGTTCACTGACCAGCCTCGCGATGCTGACCGGCAACCTCGGCAAGCCAAGCGCGGGCGTTAACCCGGTTCGCGGCCAGAACAACGTTCAGGGCGCGTGCGATATGGGCGCGCTGCCGGATACTTATCCGGGCTACCAGTACGTTAAGTTCCCGGAAAACCGCGAGAAGTTCGCTAAAGCCTGGGGCGTAGAAAGTCTGCCTGCGCATACCGGCTATCGCATCAGTGAGCTGCCGCACCGTGCGGCGCATGGCGAAGTGCGCGCGGCGTACATTATGGGTGAAGATCCGCTGCAAACCGATGCGGAACTCTCTGCGGTACGTAAAGCGTTTGAGGATCTGGAACTGGTCATCGTGCAGGATATCTTCATGACCAAAACCGCGTCGGCGGCGGATGTGATTTTACCCTCCACTTCGTGGGGCGAGCATGAAGGCGTCTTCTCTGCGGCTGACCGTGGCTTCCAGCGCTTCTTTAAAGCCGTTGAACCGAAGTGGGACCTGAAAACCGACTGGCAGATTATCAGTGAAATCGCCACCCGGATGGGCTATCCGATGCACTACAACAACACCCAGGAGATCTGGGATGAGTTGCGTCATCTGTGCCCGGATTTCTACGGCGCCACTTACGAGAAAATGGGCGAGCTGGGCTATATCCAGTGGCCGTGCCGCGACACGTCGGATGCCGATCAGGGAACCTCGTACCTCTTTAAAGAGAAGTTCGATACCCCCAACGGTCTGGCGCAGTTCTTCACCTGCGACTGGGTAGCGCCTATCGATAAACTCACCGAAGAGTACCCGATGGTACTGTCGACGGTGCGCGAAGTCGGTCACTACTCCTGCCGCTCAATGACCGGTAACTGTGCGGCGCTGGCCGCGCTGGCCGATGAACCGGGCTATGCGCAAATCAATACCGCCGACGCCGCGCGTCTGGGCATTGAAGATGAAGCGCTGGTGTGGGTTCATTCGCGCAAAGGCAAAATCATCACCCGCGCGCAGGTCAGCGATCGCCCGAACAAAGGGGCGATTTACATGACCTACCAGTGGTGGATTGGCGCCTGTAACGAGCTGGTGACTGAAAACCTCAGCCCGATTACCAAAACGCCGGAGTACAAATACTGCGCCGTACGCGTTGAGCCGATCGCCGATCAGCGAGCCGCCGAGCAGTATGTGATTGATGAGTACAACAAGCTGAAAACCCGCCTGCGCGAAAGCGCAATGGGTTGATCTGCCGGATGGCGGCATCAGAATGCTTTATTCGGCCTGCGTCTACTGTAGGCCTGATAAGATGCATTAGCATCGCCATCAGGCATTTTCCCTATAACAGCCTCCGCCCGGAGGCTGTTTTTTTATCCATACGATCTCTTTATACTGTCCTTTCCGTACCCTAAATAAAATTCAAAATGAAACTACTTCTTGCATTGATGTTGTTTATGACATTCTTTGCCCATGCCGCAGATCCTGAGCCGGGTAGCCAGTATTTGCAGGCAGCAGAGGCAGGTGACAGACGCGCGCAATATTTTCTGGCCGACAGTTGGTTGAGCTATGGCGATTTGAACAAAGCTGAATACTGGGCGCAAAAAGCCGCCGACAGTGGCGACGCCGACGCCTGCGCGCTACTGGCGCAAATCAAAATCACTAATCCGGTAAGCCTGGATTATCCCGACGCGAAAAAGCTGGCTGAAAAGGCGGCTAACGCGGGCAGTAAAGCGGGCGAAATTACGCTGGCGCGGATCCTGGTCAACACCCAGGCCGGGCGCCCGGACTACCCAAAAGCCATCTCGCTGCTGCAAAAGGCCTCTGAAGATCTGGATAACGACTCCGCGGTGGATGCGCAAATGTTGCTTGGCCTGATTTACGCCAACGGCGTGGGCATTGCCGCCGATGATGAAAAAGCCGCCTGGTATTTCAAACGCAGTTCCGCCATTTCCCGTACCGGCTATTCAGAATACTGGGCGGGAATGATGTTTTTAAACGGTGAACCGGGCTTTATTGAAAAGAACAAGCAGAAGGCGTTGCACTGGTTGAATCTAAGCTGTCTGGAAGGGTTTGATACCGGTTGCGAAGAGTTCGAAACGCTAACAAATGGCTGATGTTTATTGTCGGATGAACGTAGTCGTTGTAGGCCTGATAAGCGTAGCGCCATCAGGCAACCCGGAGCAGGTTGCCGGATGGCAGCGTGAACGCCTTATCCGGCCTACATTCTCTTTCGCTGTAGGCCGGATAAGCAAAGCGCCATCCGGCAATCCGTTATTGGGCGGTCTTATCAAATTTGCCCAGCACGTCGCGCTCGTAGGCCAGCGCTTTTTTGCGGTCAAACTTGTGTTCCCACTTGGCGATCACCAGCACCGCCAGCGCATTCCCCACCACATTTAGCGCAGTACGCGCCATGTCGAGGATACGGTCGACACCGGCGATAAACGCCAGCCCTTCCAGCGGAATGCCCACGCTGCCCAGCGTCGCCAGTAACACCACGAAGGAAACGCCAGGCACGCCGGCAATCCCTTTCGACGTCACCATCAGCGTCAGCACCAGTACAATTTCCTGCCACAGCGACAGGTCGATACCGTATAGCTGCGCGATAAAAATGGCGGCGATGCTCTGGTATAACGTGGAGCCGTCGAGGTTAAATGAGTAACCGGTCGGTACCACGAAACTGGTGATAGAGGCTGGCGCGCCGTAAGCTTCCATCTTCTCGATAATGCGCGGCAGTACGCTCTCGGAGCTGGCGGTCGAGTACGCCAGAATCAATTCATCTTTCAGAATGCGAATCAGAATCCAGATACTTAACCCGCACAGGCGCGCCACGATGCCCAGCACTACAAGCGCAAAGAAGATAATGGCAAAGTGTACCAGCAGCACCAGTTTCGCCAGCGGCCACAGCGACGCGAAACCAAAATTCGCCACCGTGACGGCGATCAGCGCAAAAACGCCCACTGGCGCATAGCGCATCACCATATGGGTGACTTTAAACATGGTTTCAGAGATGGAACGAAATACCGTCACCAGCGGTTCGCGGTGCGTTGCCGGCAGGGACGACAACCCCAGCCCAAACAGGACCGAGAAAAAGATAATTGGCAGCATATCCCCTTTGGCCATCGATGCGATGATATTGGTCGGCACCAGCGACAGTATCGTCCCCATCAGCCCATGCGCATGACTTTGTACTTCCGCCGTGGTGTTCTGGTATTTCGAAATATCGACGGTCGCCAGTTGCGACATATCAATGCCTGAGCCTGGCTGAAAGACATTCGCCAGCGTAATGCCGAGGATAATCGCCACCGTGGTGATCAGTTCAAAATAGAGAATGGTTTTGGCGCCGATACGGCCTAGCTGTTTCGCATCGCCAACGCCGGCGATGCCGACAATCAGAGTCGAGATCACGATCGGCACGACGATCATTTTAATCAGGTGGATAAAGATATCGCCAGCAGGCGACAGCAGGTTGGCAATCAGCCATTCACGACTGTCACTGTGATAATGCAGATAGCTGCCCAACAGAATGCCCAGCACCATAGCCAGCAAAATTTGCCAGGCCAGGCTGACTTTCAAATTTTTCATAACAACAGACTTCCTCGATGAAGCGTTGCTCTCCGCCGAAAGCATGAGAGCAATACATACTGAAAGGGTATGATTTGTGTTGCGTTGGTTTGTAGAGTTTTTTAACGCGCATAATCAGTATCATTTGCATAGCGTCTTGCGCAACCCTTTCATAACAGGGCTTTTGGCTGTTTTTATGCATAATAACGCGAGTTTATGGCGTTAATGATGAATAACTATTTGTTATGGAAAGTTTTTTACTTCGTCAAAAACGAATAATACACTGAGGTAATTAATTTTTACTTGTGTCTCATTCGCCGTTTTTTTAAACAGCACACATGACAAAAGTCACAAAAAAGAAAAAATTATTTCTGCCGATTTTGTAACAATTTAGCCAAATTAATGGCCTCTACCAGCTGCGCGCGGTTCACTCGCGGCGAGTTAGCGTCCAGTAAGGTTTGCCACAGCGACACGGCTTGCGCATAATCCGCCTGCATAAACGCATCCGCCGCCAGCAGCATCTGCGCGGTCACTTCTGTCGCATCCAGCGCTAACGCTTTATTAATCATTTCACGCGTCGCAGGCGTCATATGTTGTCCGGCCTGGTAATACAGCACCGTTGCCAGCGCGGCGAAAAGCTGCGCGTTATCGCCTCGCAGACGCAACGCCTGACGATATGCCAGCAGCGCATTGTCATACGCATTGCGATAGAGATAATACTCGCCCAGCCGCGCCCATTGCTCGCTATCCTGCGGATTGGCGCGAATTTTTTCTTGCAGCCTGGAAAGCTGCGCCTCTGGCGTTTGCGGGTTCGTAAAGTCACGTAGCGGATCGGCCAGACGCTGTTGCTCGCTACGCACAGCCTGCCATTTCGGCGTCAACAGATAGCCGCCGACACAGGCAGCCACCATCAACACCGCCGCAGCCGCCAGACGCTTTACGGGCATGGGACGTAACGGCGCAGTGGAGTGTTCAGACTGGCTCATTGTTCCCCCTTTTCTGCGTGCTGACGCTTTCTCACCCGCCAGGCCACCACACCCACCAGCAATAACAGCAGGTACGGCAGCGTCCACAACAGCAGCGTTTGCTCATTCAACGGCGGGTTGTAGCGTACGAAATCACCATAACGGTCGGTCATCCAGGCGGTGATTTCCGCTTCGCTTTTACCTTCGGCCACCATGCTGTAAACCTGATGGCGCATACTGACCGCCACGGGCGCATTGGATTCCAGCAAATTCTGGTTCTGACACTGCGGACAGCGCAGTTGACCGGCAATAGACAGCGCTTTTTCCTGCTGTTGCGGATTGTCAAAGCGCCAGGTATCCACCACCTGGGCGTGGGTGGCGAAGGTGATTAAAAACAGGACGATCGTTAAGAGTAAAAACTTTCTGCCGGATGGCGCTACGCTTATCCGGCCTACGGTTTGCGCATCCTGTAGGCCGGATAAGGCGTTTACGCCGCCATCCGGCAACGCTGTGAGTAATTTACGCATCACGCTTCCTCCCCCGCCATCCGCTCAGCAGCGCGCCAAACACCATCAACAATCCCCCTCCCCAGATCCAGCGCACGCCAGTCTGCACGCATAAGCGCATGGCGTAACGGTCCGCTCCGGTTTTTTCGCCCATCACTGCGTACCAGTCATGTAGCAGGTTCCAGTGAATCCCCGGCTCCATCATCTGTTGACGACGCGCGGCATAGAAGCGCCTTTCAGGCTGCAGGCTGCCAATGCGTTTTTCATTCCGCCACAACGTGATCAGCGCTTTTTCACTGGTGTAGTTGCCTTTGGCTTCCAGATCCAGACGCTCGAAACGAAAGGTATAGCCCGCCAGTACCACCTGCTGACCGGGGCTGAGGTTAAGACTGATTTCATGCCGACTGCCGCTGGAAACCATGATCCCGGCGGCGAAGATAAATACGCCCGTATGCGCCAGCAACGCCGGAAGCTGACAACGCACAGAGACTTTGCGGCTTCTGATTGTCGCCAGCACGATAACTACCAGCATCAGCAGGCCAAACGGCAGCGTGACGCGATTAAAATAGGGCGCGCCCACCGAAAGCCTTCCCCAGCCCATCAAACCATAAATCATGGGGTAGAGCGTCCCGACCAGCACGATCAACAAGACGGCGCTAAAGAGTAGCAGCGTCGTCAGAATGAGCGTTTCGCACTTTCCGCCGCCCAAACGCGTCGCCGGATACGGCTCCCGCGCCCGCCAGCCGTACAGAACAAGCGATGCCAGACTTAACGCGGCAAAAAGGGTAAACAGCGGCACCGCGCGCACGTTATCCAGCGCAAAGGCATGTACCGAAACAAGAATGCCGGAACGCACAATCAGCGTTCCCAGCAACGAGAGGATCAGCGTCAGTATCGCCAGCAGCAACGACCAGTGACGGAAGCTCCCGCGCTGGCGGCTGACATACAGACTGTGCAGCAAGGCGCTGGCGGCAAGCCACGGCAACAACGAGGCATTTTCCACCGGGTCCCAGAACCACCAGCCGCCCCAGCCCAGTTCGCAATACGCCCACCACGATCCGAGAATGATCCCCAGCGTCAGAGCGCACCAGCCGGGTAACGCCCAGCGCCAGCACACCCAGGCGGTTGCCGCGTTAAAGCCGCCGCACAGTAACGAAGCCAGCGCTACGCTCGCCGCGATCATCAGGCCACCATAACCCAGATAGAGCAGAGGCGGATGTAAGATCAGCCCCAGATGTTGCAGCATGGGATTAAGGTCGCGCCCTTCCATGGCGGGAGGGAAAATACGCAGGAACGGATCGGACCACAGCACAATAAATAGCAGCAGCGAAGCCATAATGAGGGACAAGATGCTCAGGGTCAGCGGAAAAAGCGCGTCAGATTCATGCCGGGAGCGCCAGGCGAATAGCGCCGTCCACCCCGAAAGAAGCAGCGCCCACAGCAGGAGCGAGCCTTCATGACCGCCCCATACCGCCGCCAGTTTCAGTCCCCATGACAATTGACTATGGCTATGCTGCGCAACATAAACGACCGAAAAATCGCTGGTCAGAAAACAGCTAACCAGAATCGCAAACGCCAGTAGCAGCAGCGTGAACGCCATCCACGCGCCGCAGGTCGTCAGGCGCATGACGCCACGCCAATGCTGACCCATCCCGCACCACGTCGCCAGCGGGGTCAACACGTTGACCCCGAGACTCAACAACAGCGCCAGAAATCCGGCTTCAGGAAGGAAGATGTCCAGATTATGCAACCGTTAGCTGTCCCGCATAAAGAATGAAAAAGCGCAGCAGCAGCACGCCGGTCAAACTGGCGCCGCAAACGGCCAGCACGCCGTGAAACGTGACGCTACGGTTAACCCAGGGTTTCAGCAGCAGCGGGATAATCAATCCCAGCCCTACGACGCCAAGCCAGAACCACCAGCTCCAGAATCCGCCGCCCAGCGCCGCCGCCAGCGCGCGCATTTTGCCGTCATCGCCCAGCGCCAGCCCGATAAAAAAGGCCGCCAGCAGGAAGATCTCCAGCCATACCACTGGGGTTTCCATGCGATGTACAAAGCGCGCCTCGGTGCTGTGCGGGTTGCTACGATGGCGTAACGCCATAGCGATCAGCGCCACCGCCGCGCCGGAGGAGATGCCGGAGAACAGGAATAGCACCGGCAGGATCGGGTTATTCAGGAACGGATAGGATTTCAGCGCCGACAGCAGAAAGCCGGTGTACGCTCCGAGCAGAACCGCCAGTACCAGCATTAACGTCTCCAGCGCGCGATGAAACGGCGTTATTAGCGCCAACACTTTCTGCACGATCCCTAACCGCGGCAGCCAACGCTGTTGCAGGGCAATCACCTCTTTTTCAAAGATTTTCGCCAGCCACAGCACCAGCACTACCATGTACAACTGGAACAGCATCACCCCCATCGACATCACCGAGGTAAAGCTGTAGTGGAACATCAGCTTCCAGAAGGTCCACGGGCGCGTCAGGTGAAAGACCAGAATCAGCAGACCAAGAATAATCGCCCCCGGCCCTAACACCAGCGTAGTGCGCAGCAGCGTGCTGTCCGAACCGCCCGCCTCCGGATGGAAGCGACGCAGCAGAATCGCCAACGTGACCAGTCCGGCGGAGATGCCAATCAGAAACAGATAGATGGCGATGGGCCAGTCCCACACCAGTGATGCAAAATGGAATGCAGAAGCGGGTGTCATTGGCTCACCTCCCCATAGTTAAAGGGAACGCGGTAGACCTTCGGTTTTGTGCCCAGCGCCAGCTTGTAACGATAGGTGGTTTTCTGCCACAACAAACGGGAGATATCGCTGTTGGGATCGTCCAGATTACCAAACGTCAGCGCCTTCGTCGGACATGACTCAACGCAGGCGGGCTGTTTGCCCGCTTTCAGGTTGGTTTTCCGGCAGAAATCGCATTTATCCGCCGTTTTGCTCACCGGATGGATAAAGCGCACGCGGTAGGGACACGCGGCAATGCAGTACTGGCAGCCGACGCAAAGGTCCGGATTCACGTCGACAATACCGCTGGCGGCATCGCGGAATGATGCCCCCGTCGGGCAGACGTCAACGCAGGGGGCATGGTCGCAATGCTGGCACGAGTGGCGGAAAAAGCGATATTTCACCTCCGGAAACGTCCCCTGCGGCTCGCTGCGAATAATCGTCAGGCGCGATACGCCCTCCGGCACGGTGTTGACTTCCCGACAGGCATCCATGCAGGCCGTGCAGCCGATGCATAATGACTCATCGTGTACCATGCCATAACGCACGCCATTAATATTCAACGTGTTCGCTACAACGCGTCCTGCCATCCCACTGACCGCCGCCAGCGCGCCGACGCGGGTAATAAATTGACGTCGGGTGCAACTCATGGCTGCTCCTTAAGCAACGGAACGGACGCCGGATTAAAGTGCGGGTTAGTACGCTGATCGCTGTGGCAATCCACGCATATTTTGATCCGCCCTTTCTCGCTTAGCGTCTGCATCGTGTCTTGCTGCGGATGCAGGGAATGGCAACTGGCGCAGGTCACTTTAGTAACATGAACATCGTGCGGCCAGAACGCTTTTTGCAGTTGTTCAGGCAAGTGGCAGGACATACAGACGCTGTTCTGTTGCTCTACCGTATACATCGGGTCGTTAAAACGCATCACATCTTTCACCCCTTCACGGTGGTGAAGCGACGGTTGACCGTGGCAGTTGGTACAGGTTATCGGCAATTTATTGTTCGGGTTGATAGCGCCCGTATGTTTACCGTGCATACCTTCGGTGTCCGGCTTGTGACAGTCCAGACAGGCAGCATCCGGATTACGCTGCTGGGTGACCGTCCAGCGTTGATCCGACTCCTGCGGCGTTGGCGTGGCAGTGATTCCACTCAGGCTCCAGAACAGGCCTGACGCCAGCACCCCAGCAGTTAATAACGAACGTAATACGCTCATATTCACTCCATTGCATAATGCCTGATGGCGCGCAGCTTTAAGGCCTACAAGACTTCTGTAGGCCGGATAAAGCGCTTGCGCTGTCATCCGGCAAATTTGTCACATGTGAGGTTATTGGCTTAACAGACCGTTTTTACGCGCCTGATCTTCCCACTGCGGTACGACCGTTTTCAGGAAGTCCTGCTTCTCCGCGTTGATTTGTTGCATATTCAAACCAATCGCTTTCTGCGCCTTCTCTTTCGTCGAAATATCCGGCAGCGGAATTTCATGGGTAATGCCTTTGGTCGCCAGCAGTCGCGCCAGTTTAGTACGGGCATCCGCGGCTTTATCCATCGCACTGCCTAACATCCGTAGACCTTCTTCCGGGGCATGCATATGAATACCGTGTGACGCAATCGCCAGATCCCAACGCCACTGCGCGTGGCGAATATCGTTCAGAATCGGTTTCATTTCCGCGTCTGTCGCCCCTGCATCCCATGCGGCTTTCGCTTCGAAGTGCGCATGTACCAGCTGATCTTCAACCTTGATTTTCAGGTCATGAATCGCCTGTTTACGCTCGGCGACCACTTTTTGCAGGGACGCTTTATCCTGGGTGTGGCAGTTGGCGCAGGTTTGCGCGAAATTGTCGAACGGGTTGCCGATTTTATGGTCGGTGTAGAGCTTGCCTTCGGCGTTCTGTACTTTCGGCATGTGGCAGTCGATACAGGTCACGTTGTTCTTACCATGAATGCCCGCGCTCCAGGTTTCATATTCCGGGTGCTGCGCTTTGAGCATTGGGGTTTTCGACAGCGAGTTAGTCCAGTCAGAGAAGGCGATGGCGTCGTAGTATTGCTCCATATTTTCGACCTTCATGCCCTCATCCCACGGGAACTTAACGGCTTTGTTTTTACCGTCAAAGTAGTACTCCACGTGGCACTGGCCGCAGACCATCGATTGCTGATCAAATCGTCCCGCTTTATCAAACGGTTTGCCGATAGCCTCCATCGCCCGTTCGGCATAGGGGCGCGACAACGTTAATGCTGGCTTCCCCTGGGCGAAATCGTCCGACGCGGTGTTATGACAGTCGGCACAGCCCAAATCGTTGACAATTTCCGGGCCGCCTCGCGCCCATTTGCCATGGAAGTAGCCGTCTTCGCCTTCTTGTTGGATAAGACGCGCGACATCGGGGCTTTTACAACTCCAGCAGGCCATCGGCAGCGGGCCGTCTTCCGCCGTTTTTGGCGCGCCGGTACGCAGTGTTTCGCGCACGTCGGTTACCGCATACGCGTGGCCGCGTGGTTTGTTGTAATCACGGGAGAAGGGATAGCCCGCCCACAGGATCACCAGACGAGGGTCTTCCGCCAGCGCATCTTCACGGGCAGACTGTTCTGACGTCGCTTTCCATGACTGATATTGGTCGGGGTGTTGAGGCGCGAACGTTTCATTTTTCGCTTCAACAGTAACGGTTTTTGCGGATTCAGGCGTTTGCTCAGCGTAAACAGAGGTAATGAAGAAAAAAGGAAATATAAGGCTGAAGAAACGACGTGCGCGTAGTGTTTTCCTTGCCATAGAGGTCTCATCCAGATTGCGCCATTATCTTTAATGGCGATTTTTTATCGTTTTCCATAACAGCAACCGCACAAATACTGTTATTACATTGATCTCCTCTATGTGTAACAAATAACCACACTTAAAATGTTGTCTTTAATCAATTGTAAGTGTATGTAAAATACCACTTTAGAGTTAGTAACCTGGACAAAACTCCCTCTCTTTTCTGATTTCCGGACACGGATCACTTTTTTAAAAAATTTCATATAACGTCATGTTATCCCGAAAATTTATCTAATTTTGCGGGACACAATCAAAAAATAGATTGCTGCTTATTTGCACAGTTCCCTTTTTGCGTGATCTGTCGCCCAAATACTAAACAAAACTTATTAAGACCCTACATTTAACGTTTATGCGACATATTATTAACATCCTACAAGGAGAACAACAGCATGAGCCAAACACATAAACACGCCATTCCCGCCAACATTGCGGATCGTTGCCTGATAAATCCAGAGCAGTATGAGACTAAATATAAACAGTCTATTAACGACCCCGATACGTTTTGGGGCGAACAGGGAAAAATTCTCGATTGGATCACGCCGTACCAAAAAGTGAAAAACACCTCCTTTGCGCCAGGCAATGTGTCGATTAAATGGTACGAGGACGGCACGCTGAATCTGGCAGCGAACTGTCTTGACCGCCATTTGCAGGAAAATGGCGATCGCACCGCCATTATCTGGGAAGGCGATGACGCGTCGCAGAGTAAACATATCTCTTATCGCGAACTGCATCGCGATGTCTGCCGTTTCGCGAATACACTGCTGGATCTGGGCATTAAAAAAGGCGATGTGGTAGCGATTTATATGCCGATGGTGCCGGAAGCGGCGGTGGCAATGTTGGCCTGCGCCCGCATCGGTGCGGTGCATTCGGTGATCTTCGGGGGCTTCTCGCCGGAAGCCGTCGCCGGACGCATTATCGACTCCAGCTCGCGGCTGGTGATCACCGCTGACGAAGGTGTACGTGCCGGACGCAGTATCCCGCTGAAAAAGAATGTCGATGACGCGCTGAAAAACCCGAATGTCACTAGCGTTGAGCATGTGATCGTCCTGAAGCGCACCGGCAGCGACATTGACTGGCAAGAAGACCGCGACCTGTGGTGGCGCGATTTGATTGAAAAAGCCAGCCCTGAGCACCAGCCTGAAGCGATGAATGCCGAAGATCCGCTGTTTATCCTTTATACCTCCGGCTCCACCGGCAAGCCGAAAGGCGTGCTGCACACCACCGGCGGCTATCTGGTCTACGCCGCGACCACCTTTAAGTATGTCTTTGATTATCACCCTGGCGATATTTACTGGTGTACCGCCGATGTGGGTTGGGTGACGGGGCACAGCTATCTGTTGTATGGCCCGCTGGCCTGCGGCGCGACCACCTTAATGTTTGAAGGCGTGCCGAATTGGCCAACGCCCGCTCGCATGTGCCAGGTGGTCGACAAACACCAGGTCAACATTCTCTATACCGCCCCGACGGCCATCCGCGCGCTGATGGCGGAAGGCGATAAAGCCATTGAAGGCACCGACCGTTCTTCACTACGCATTCTGGGTTCCGTCGGCGAGCCGATCAATCCCGAAGCGTGGGAATGGTACTGGAAGAAGATCGGCAAGGAAAAATGTCCGGTCGTCGACACCTGGTGGCAGACTGAAACAGGCGGTTTTATGATCACGCCGCTACCAGGCGCTATCGAACTGAAAGCCGGTTCCGCCACCCGTCCTTTCTTTGGCGTACAGCCTGCGCTGGTGGATAACGAAGGCCATCCGCAAGAAGGCGCGACGGAAGGCAATCTGGTCATCACCGATTCCTGGCCGGGCCAGGCGCGCACTCTGTTCGGCGATCATGAACGTTTTGAGCAGACCTATTTCTCTACCTTTAAGAATATGTATTTCAGCGGCGACGGCGCGCGTCGCGATGAAGACGGCTATTACTGGATCACCGGTCGCGTGGATGACGTGTTAAACGTCTCCGGCCACCGTCTGGGTACGGCGGAAATCGAATCGGCGCTGGTGGCGCATCCGAAGATCGCCGAAGCGGCGGTGGTGGGTATTCCACACGCTATCAAAGGCCAGGCGATTTACGCTTATGTGACGCTCAACCACGGCGAGGAGCCGTCGCCAGAACTGTACGCGGAGGTGCGCAACTGGGTACGTAAAGAGATTGGCCCACTGGCGACGCCGGACGTGCTGCACTGGACCGACTCACTGCCAAAAACCCGTTCCGGCAAAATTATGCGCCGCATTTTGCGCAAAATCGCGGCGGGCGATACCAGCAATCTGGGCGATACCTCGACTCTCGCCGATCCTGGCGTGGTGGAGAAACTGCTCGAAGAGAAGCAGGCCATCGCGATGCCGTCATAACCATAAATGCCGGATGGCAACGCGAAAGCGTTTTATCCGGCCTACGACCCTACCCCTGCCCTCTCTCAAACCGGGAGAGGGAAATATAAAAAACCCTCCCCCAAAGGATTTCGTGTTACAGGAAGGCGGCAAGCGAGCACACCCTCAGCAGCATAGTTCACTATGTGGCTGGGGCGCGCGAGTGCGGCCAACGCGCCTGTAGCGCGAAAGACGCAGGGGGACCTCTGGAGAGCTCTGTGATGAATGACCAAATTTATCAGCGGATAGAAGACAGTGCGCGTTTCAGGGAATTAGTTGAAAAACGGCAACGGTTTGCCACGATTCTGTCGGTTATCATGCTGGCGGTTTATATCAGCTTTATTTTACTGATCGCCTTCGCGCCTGGCTGGCTGGGCACGCCTCTACATGCGGGAACCAGCGTCACCCGAGGAATTCCCATTGGCGTCGGGGTGATTGTGATTTCTTTTGTGTTGACCGGAATTTATATCTGGCGGGCGAATGGCGAATTCGATCGTCTTAATAACGCCGTACTGCATGAGGTGAATGCATTATGAAGAGAGTTCTGACGGCGCTCGCCGCCGCTCTCCCCTTCGCCGCTCATGCGGCGGATGCCATTAGCGGCGCGGTTGAACGCCAGCCCACCAACTGGCAAGCGATTATCATGTTTTTGATTTTCGTCGTGTTTACGCTCGGTATTACCTACTGGGCCTCTAAACGCGTACGTTCCCGTAGCGACTACTACACCGCTGGCGGCAATATCACCGGGTTCCAGAACGGCCTGGCGATTGCCGGCGACTATATGTCCGCCGCGTCATTTCTCGGCATTTCCGCGCTGGTGTTTACCTCCGGTTATGACGGGCTGATCTATTCGCTGGGCTTCCTTGTCGGCTGGCCAATCATCCTGTTTTTGATTGCCGAGCGCCTGCGTAATCTGGGACGTTATACTTTTGCTGACGTTGCCTCTTATCGCCTGAAACAGGGGCCAATCCGTATTCTTTCGGCCTGTGGCTCCCTGGTAGTGGTGGCGCTTTATCTCATCGCCCAAATGGTCGGCGCCGGTAAACTGATTGAACTGCTGTTCGGCCTCAACTATCACATCGCCGTGGTGCTGGTCGGCGTGCTGATGATGATGTACGTGCTGTTCGGCGGGATGCTGGCGACAACATGGGTGCAAATTATCAAAGCCGTCCTGTTGCTGTTTGGCGCCAGTTTTATGGCCTTTATGGTGATGAAACACGTCGGCTTTAGCTTCAATAATCTGTTTACCGAAGCCATGGCGGTACACCCGAAAGGTTCAGCCATTATGAGTCCGGGCGGGCTGGTGAAAGATCCGATCTCCGCGTTGTCGTTGGGTCTGGGACTGATGTTCGGCACCGCCGGATTGCCGCATATTCTGATGCGTTTCTTTACGGTCAGCGATGCCCGCGAAGCGCGCAAGAGCGTGTTCTACGCCACCGGTTTTATGGGCTATTTCTACATTCTGACCTTTATTATCGGCTTCGGCGCTATCATGCTGGTGGGGGCGAATCCCGCCTATAAAGATGCCGCGGGCGCGCTGATTGGCGGCAATAACATGGCGGCGGTACATCTGGCCAACGCGGTAGGGGGCAACCTGTTCCTCGGCTTTATCTCCGCCGTGGCCTTCGCCACTATCCTGGCGGTGGTCGCCGGTCTGACGCTGGCGGGCGCATCGGCGGTGTCGCATGACTTGTACGCCAACGTGTTCCGCAAAGGCGCAACCGAACGTGAAGAGCTGAAGGTGTCGAAAATCACCGTCCTGGTGCTGGGCGTGATCGCCATTATCCTCGGCGTCCTGTTTGAAAATCAGAACATCGCCTTTATGGTGGGCCTGGCGTTTGCTATCGCCGCGAGCTGCAACTTCCCCATCATTCTGCTTTCCATGTACTGGTCAAAACTGACCACGCGCGGCGCTATGCTGGGCGGCTGGTTAGGTTTACTGACAGCGGTGGTGCTGATGATTCTTGGCCCTACCATTTGGGTGCAGATCCTCGGCCACGAAAAAGCGATCTTCCCGTATGAGTATCCGGCGCTGTTCTCTATCAGCGTGGCGTTCCTGGGGATCTGGTTTTTCTCGGCCACCGATAACTCGGCAGAAGGCAACCGTGAACGTGAGCAGTTCCGCGCTCAGTTTATCCGCTCCCAAACGGGATTCGGCGTACAACAAGGGCGTGCGCATTAATCTTACCGTTTCCTCCGGCCCCGTGGGTCGGAGGAAAATCAGAACATCACCCTCGCCACCAGCGGGGCTGCCAGCACCATCACCACGCCGGACAGCATCATGACCAGACTGGCGACGACGCCCTCCTGCTGACCAAGTTCATAGGAACGCGCCGTGCCCGCCCCATGTGACGCCGCGCCGAATCCTGCCCCTTTTGCCATGCCTTCCCGGATAGAGAGACGCAAAAATAGCGCGTCGCCGACCGCCATGCCAAACACGCCAGTGACGACCACGAACAGCGCCACCAGATCCGGCTGCCCGCCCAGGGGTTCTGCCGCCGCCAGCGCAAACGGCGTAGTAACGGAACGTACCGCCAGACTACGCTGAATCTCATCCGATAACGTGAACAGACGCGCCAGCCAAACGGAACTGGTGACCGCCACCACCGTCGCCGTCACTACGCCCGCGGTGAGCGACATCCAGTGACGTTTGATAATCGCGAGGTTATCGTACACCGGCACCGCAAAGGCAATGGTCGCCGGGCCGAGCAGCCACAATAGCCAGTGCGATTCACCAATATAGTTTTGCCAGGAGATATGACCGAACACCAGCATTAACACCAGCAGTGCTGGCGTCAACACTAATGGCATCAACGGCAGTTTGCGAAAACGGCGATACAGACGCTTATTGGCGAAGTAAATCCCCAGCGTAATCACCAGACACAGTACGCTTAACTGAACGTTATTCACGATTTAGCCTGCTCATCTCATAGCGATACACTTTATCCACCACCCACGCCGTCGCGCCGAGTACCATTAAGGTACTGATCGCTATCACCGAGAAAATGCGCCAGCCGTCCACCAGTAACAGATGGGCATAGTTCACTACCGCCACGACGGCGGGAACAAAGAATAACAGCATCTCCGCCAGCAGCCAGCGTGCGCCTGCGCGTACCCAGCTAAGCGGAATAATCCGGCAAACGATCAGCGCCAACATAAGCACCATGCCGACCAGATTCGCGGGCAACGGCAGGTGCAGCCAGGAGACAAGATATTGGGAAAAAATGAATAAACCTGCATAGAGCAGTACCTGAACCGGTACCTGGAGTCGTTGCACAACGGCAGGCGTAACGCGGCTTATCGCCACAGCCATGAGGGAATGTCCTGAAAAATAATACGGAGCGCCAGTATAGAGAACCTCCGTCACGGGCAGAAATGAATTAAAATCATTGCAGGCATAGTCGGAAGGAATAATCATGGATATCAGAACGCTGCGTTATTTTGTCGAGGTGGTGCGCCAGCAAAGTTTCACCCGCGCAGCGGAGAAGTTATTTGTCACCCAGCCCACCATTAGCAAGATGCTGAAAAATCTTGAAGATGAGCTTAACTGTACGCTACTGATCCGCGACGGACGTAAGTTATTGCTGACCGATACCGGACGCGTGGTGTTTGAACGCGGTCTGGCGATCCTCGCTGAGTTTCGCCAGTTAGAGGCCGAGTTGAGCGATATTAACCATCTCAATAAGGGCGTGCTGCGGCTGGGTATTCCCCCGATGGTCGGCATGTTGATGGCCGGGCCAATCAGTTTGTTTCGACAACGCTACCCTGGCGTTGAACTCAAAATTTCGGAGTTTGGCGGCCTGACGGTACAGCAGGCGGTAATGAATGGCGAGCTGGATGTTGCGATGACCGCGCTCCCGGTGGAAGAAGCGAGCGGGCTGACGACATTATCGCTGTTCAGTCATCCGCTGTGCGTGCTGGTTCCCCGTTCAGGTCAGTGGACAACCTGCGACTCCATCGCGCCTGAAGCTCTGGCGGAGCATCCTCTTCTTATCTATAACGAAGACTTTGCCCTGAGCCGCCAGTTGATGACCTTATTTAGCCAGCATGACGTAAAACCACGGATTGCCGTGCGCAGCGGGCAATGGGATTTTCTCGCCGCCATGGTGCAAGCGGGCGTCGGCATCGCCATTTTGCCGGAGCCAATTTGTCAGCGTCTGGATAAGGCCACGCTGCGCTGGCTACCGCTGGAAAGCGATCTCCGCTGGCAGTTGGGCATGATTTGGCGAGAGGGCGTGTATCTGTCGCACAGCGCCCGGGCATGGTTAACCTGTTGCGAAGGGTTTTGGCTGAAACAACCGTAAACCATGGGTTAAAACCCTTGCCGGATGGCGGCGCAAGCACCTTATCCGGACTACTTGTAGGCCCGGTAAGCATGGCGCCACCGGGCCACAAGGACTACTGATTTTCTATCAGTAGCGCTTCCATCAAATCCAGGTCGTGCAGCAGCTTTTGCAATGTTTCATTGCTGATTTCTCGCGTGGCGCGCAGATGATACAACTCGGCGCGCTCGGAACGCAGCGCCGCCAGACGGAAACGTCGCTCCAGGTTTTCTTCCTGTATGGAGCTTTCGACATCGTTTCGCCCATCGGCACGGCGACGCAAGTTACCAATGACACGCGAGCTTACTTCAGTAAGCAACTGATTATCGATGTTTTCTTCGGTATCCGCCGCCAGACGCTCTTCCATTTTCTGAATGGCAACAATCGCCACTTCCGCCGTCGCCGCGCGGGCGATACGCTCCTCTTTCAACTGTTGCGCATGATCGGCGACTTCCAGATGTTGCAACAGCAGCGGCAGCATGATCACGCCGACAAATAACGAGAACAGAATGACGCCAGCCGCCAGGAATACCAGTTCATAACGCGCCGGAAATCCGCTACCATCCGGCAAAAGTAACGGTATAGAGAGCACACCAGCCAGGGTGATCGCCCCACGAACGCCAGCGAAGGAGGCAATCAGAATTTCACGCGACGTCCAGCTGGCGAACTCCATCGGTTTCTTCTTCAAAAAGCGCAGGCTGAACTTTTTCATGGTCCACAGCCAGCCGAAGCGAACCAGCATCAATGCCGCATAAATCAGCACGATATCGGTAAAGAGCATCCAGGTTTCGACATTCGGGTCAGCTTCCGCCGCCGCCAGCGAAGATTCCAGAATACCCGGCAATTGCAGTCCCAACAGCAGAAAGACCATACCGTTAAAGACAAATTCCAGCATCGCCCAGGTACTGTTCGCGCGCAAACGCATTGCCAGCGGCGCGCGGCGCATTACGCCAGAACGGGTGATGGTCATCCCGGCGGCAACCGCGGCCAGGATGCCTGAGACGCCAATATGCTCGGCAATCAGGTAAGACGCGAAGGGCAGCAGAAACAGCAGGACAATTTGCGTCGCGGGTTCATCGCCGCCCCAGCGGCTCAAAAAACGCAGCGAGCGGCCATACAGCCAACTGACCACAAAACCCGCCAGAATACCGCCGATAGCGACCTTAAAAAATTCCAGCGTCGCGCCGCCGACGGTAAAGACCATCGTCCCCATCGCCACCGCGACGGCGAATTTCAGCGATACCAGACCGGAGGCGTCGTTCATTAACGCCTCTCCCTGCAGAATGCCCATGATTTTTTTCGGGATGCGCCCCTCGCCCACAATTCCGGAGAGCGCTACCGCATCGGTCGGCGACAGCACGGCGGCCAGCGCAAAGGCGGGGATCAGCGGAATGCCGGGCACCAGCCAATAAATCAGGAAGCCGATTCCCACGACCGTTACCAGGACCAGCGCCAGCGCCAGCCCGAAAATCTCTCGTCCATGCTCAAGAAATTCACGGGTCGGCGTCTTCCAGCCATCCGCAAACAGCAGCGGCGGAATAAACAGCACCAGGAAGAGTTCCGGGTCGAATTCCACATGCAAACCAAACGTCGGCCACGCCAACAGCGCGCCAATGGCGATCTGCATAAGGGGTAAAGGAAGCTGGAAGGGTAATACACGCGTAAATACCCCCGACAGCGAGACCACAAGGGTCATGATGAGTATTGTGAAGAAAATTTCCATGCGTTCCCTGTTTGCGATGTTTTTTATGATGGAGAAAGGCATCATGCCTCGGTTTCACCTTCTTCAGATTAACGCAAAAGGTAACGTGATGTGTCCTGAAAATGAAAACGGGCGACCAACGCCGCCCGTTTTTCAGAATGAAGGCAGAACTAGATAGCCCAGCCGCCGGCATAAAAAGCGACCAGCGCGACCGCAATGACGACAGTTCCGATATTCAGCTTACGCCATTCGCCGGAAACCAGACGCCCGACGACCAGCGTGGCAAAGCCGATCATAATCCCGGTGACAATGTTACAGGTCAGTACAATAAATACAGCCGTTACCAGCCCCGCCATCGCATCGACGAAATCAGCAAAATCGATTTTCGCCACGTTACTCAGCATCAGCAGACCGACATACATGAGCGCCGGGGCGGTTGCGTAGACGGGAACGAGATAAGAGAGCGGCGAAAGAAACAGGATCAGCAAAAACAGCACGCCCACGGTAATCGCCGTCAGGCCCGTTTTACCACCCGCCGCCGTACCAGCCGCAGACTCGATATACACCGCCGCAGGCGCCGCCCCGACCAGGCCGGAGAAAACGCTACTCAGGGAGTCGGTGGTTAGCGCTTTGCCGCCATCGATAATTTGTCCATCTTTGTCCAGCAGATTAGCCTGCCCTGCGACCGCACGGATCGTGCCGGTCGCATCAAACACCGCCGTCATCACCAGCGCCAGTACGCTTGGCAGAACGACAGGGTTTAACGCGCCCATAATATCCAGGCTGCCGATCAGCGAGTTGCCGTTTTCATCGCTCAACGAAGGCATGGCGAAAATGCCGGAAAAATGGACGTTAGGATCGAAGAGCAAACCCACAATAGAAATGCCAATAATGGTCAACAGAATGCCGCCGGGGACTTTCAGCTTTTCCAGACCGAGAATAACAGCCAGCCCTACAAGCGACATAATCACCGGGAAGGTGTCGAAATCGCCCAGCGCGACCGGCAGGCCATCCAGCGGGTTTTTAATGACCAGGCCGACGCCGTTGGCGGCAATCAGCAACAAAAACAGGCCAATACCGATACCGGTTCCGTGGGCAACGCCCTGTGGCAAGTTACGCAAAATCCAGCTACGAATGCCGGTGGCGGAGATAACGGTAAACAGTACGCCCATCAGGAATACGGCGCCAAGCGCGACCGGGACGCTAATATGCTGCCCCAGGACCAGGCTAAACGCGGTAAACGCCGTCAACGAGATAGCGCAACCGATAGCCAGCGGCAGATTCGCCCAAAGCCCCATAACGATAGAGCCGACGCCGGCGACCAGGCAGGTCGCTACAAAGACGGCGGCAGGCGGGAACCCGGCTTTACCCAGCATCCCTGGCACCACGATGACGGAGTAAACCATCGCAAGAAACGTGGTTAAGCCAGCAACGACTTCCTGGCGAACGGTGCTCCCGCGTTGTGAAATTTTAAACCAGGCGTCGAGTGAACCGCCGGTACGCGCTGAAGGCGTAGACATAGAAAACATCCCCTGAGAATTTATTATTCGTCGGTATACGCGGGAGGTAATCCACTAACAGCGCAACGTTATCTCCTTGTGCTACATTTACGACAACCGGGGCGCCGCAAAAAAGCAAACGTTTAGCTCCACGTATACAAAACGGGTGGCAAAAAAAAAGCAAACGATTATCCAGCGATCATCAACGCTTTTTCAACTGAACTTTGCCGCTTTTTATGCTTTTCTGCTTAGTATGCTCAATAAATCGCCAGACGATGCGCAAACGTTATCGTCCCTGCGCAATCCAGCAACAATTTTTCGCATCGCTGTTAGCAAATACGTTGCGCAATCTGCTCACAAAAACGCCATTATCCGCCGGGAATGGTAAACGGACCGCCCTGCTGAATCGCTCGCTGCCAGGCTGGACGCATTTCTACCCGCGCTTTCCATGCGTTGATATGGTCGAGATGAGCGATCCCGCCTCGGGCAAGCAGCGCAAATAGCGGGAAGCTCATCTGGATATCCGCCATACTTAACTGCTCTCCGGCAAACCAGGGGTGATTTGCCAGATGCCCGTCAATAAAGCGCGCATGGGTTTCCAGTTGCGGATTGAGGTACGCTTTTTGCGCGCCCTTACCGATAACGCCGCCCAACGTTCGCAGGCCCAATGGTACCGGCGGTTTACCCAGAGAGGTAAAGAGCAGTCTCATCAATAGTAAGGGCATGAGCGAACCTTCAGCGTAATGTAGCCAGAATCGATAGTGTTGTTTCCCCTGCGCATCCGCAGGTTTAAAGCGTCCGATACTGTCGTAAGTGTCCTGCAAATATTCCAGGATGGCGCCCGATTCCGCAATAACCATACCGTGATCTTCAATAACCGGAGACTTGCCCAGCGGATGCACTTTTTTCAATGCCGGCGGCGCCAGCATGGTCTTTTCACGCTGGTAACGCACAATCTGGTAAGGCAACGCCAGCTCTTCCAGCGCCCAGAGGATGCGCTGCGAACGAGACTGATTTAAATGGTGCACCGTCAGCATGGCTGTCTCCTGTAAGGTATGCCAACTAACTATAGAAAATTATGGCAGTTGCCGTAAAAATTTCGGCTAAAAAATCAGCATTTCGCTGGCGAACAGGGCGTCGTCGCTTACACTTACAGTATCAACACAAACCGGAACCTCCACCACGTGCTCGATATGAGGGGTGTTGACGTCGGGGGAAACCCTCCTGTAATCAGCGGGATAGAGCGAAAGACAAAGACCGGAAACAAACTAAAGCGCCCTTAGCGGCGCTTTAGTTTTAGGTGAACTCAGCCCGATGGCCGAGTGCATGTTAATCATCTTCAAGCAGCCGGGCACCCGTCCCGTGTTCGCCAAGCCTGTCGCCTGGATTTCGCAGCGGACAGTCGCTACGCGATAAACAGCCGCAGCCGATACAACCGTCCAGCTCATCGCGCAACGCCACCAGCGTATGAATACGTCGGTCTAACTCTTCGCGCCACTGCGAGGAGAGCTGCTTCCACTCTTTCGCGCTTAACGTATGCCCTTCCGGCAAGATACCAAACGCGTCGCCGATAGTTGCCAGCGGGATGCCGATACGCTGGGCGATCTTGATAATCGCGACATAACGCAACACGTCACGCTTGTATCGCCGTTGGTTACCGCTATTACGGATACTGGTAATTAGCCCTTTGCTTTCATAGAAGTGCAGGGCGGACACAGCAACACCGCTACGTTTCGCAACTTCCCCCGGCGTCAGTAAGGCTTTTAAACGGGGAGATTTTTTTTCCATAAATCGCTTTACCTCAAGTTAACTTGAGGAATTATACTCGCCCGCAGACAAAACGACGAATCGAATACTGTTTAAGAGGCAACAATATGTCGCATCAGCAGATAATTCAGACCCTTATCGAATGGATTGATGAACATATCGACCAACCGCTAAACATTGATGTGGTGGCAAAAAAATCGGGCTACTCCAAGTGGTATTTGCAGCGGATGTTTCGTACGGTAACGCATCAAACATTAGGCGAGTATATTCGCCAGCGCCGTCTCCTGTTGGCGGCCGTTGAGCTACGAACGACCGAGCGCCCGATTTTTGATATCGCGATGGACCTGGGCTATGTATCGCAGCAAACCTTCTCGCGTGTATTCCGCCGCGAGTTCGATCGCACTCCCAGCGATTACCGTCACCGCCTGTAGGGCGTCTGCCCGCGTATCGTCAGAGGCGCGGGCGTTTGTTGTAGCCAGGAGATGAATTCCTGCGGTGGTAACGCCTTCGCAAAGTGCCATCCCTGACAATACTGAACGCCGCGTTTTAGCAACCAGCTAACCTGTTCAGCCGTTTCAACCCCCTCCGCAATGATTTTTAGCCGCAAACTTTGCGCCATTTCAATAATATGTTCCACAATCAAATGGCTGGCGCTATTAGTGGTTAGCGTGTCGACAAAAGATTTATCAATTTTTAAAAGGTCGACATTTAATGAGTACAGGTTATGCAAGTTCGAATAGCCGGTACCAAAGTCATCAATTGCCACCTCGTATCCCGCCTGGCGAAACGCCTGAATAATCGGCGTCATTTTAGGCACATCAATAAATCCGCGCTCAGTCACTTCAACCTTTATCTGTTGCGCAAGCACTGAATGCTGACGCGTTTTTTCATGAATCATCACAATTAGTCGGGAAGAGAGAAAATCGGCGGCAGAGAGATTGATAGAGACATAAAGATGCGGGTGCGCGGCCAGAAAACCACCTAAATCATTAAATACCTCTTCGACGACATAATCGGTGATCTGCTCAATCATCCCCTCTTTTTCCGCCAGCGGAATAAATTCGCACGGGCTCATCACCGGACCGTGATAGCCCGGCCAACGCAATAGCGCTTCGGCACCTACACATGTCCCGTTTCGGATATCAATGATCGGCTGATAATGAAGGCAAAGCTGGTGCCTGGTAATGGCCCGTTGCAGCAATCGACGCGGTGAGTAATATGCCTGCCGGGATCGTGACCACATAAATAAGACGATAATGCTACAGATGATCCCTAACGGTAGCGTTAACGTAAGCTGATGAAAGAGGTTCTGGTAAAAGCGTTGCTTTGAGGTTGACACAATCGCGGCAACCGGTCGTTTTGCTGATTTAACCAGAGTATAAAAACGCTCACCCTGTTGGAACACAGGTTCACTCCGTCGTACCAAAGGTAATAGCTGATCAGCCTGCGCCTGTTCACTCAGGGAGAAAAAGGTGTTGGTCACCGTATCATACATTCCCCAGGCCAACGCCGGATCGTCTGACATCACCTCGCTATAAGATAAGGGATTGATAACCGCGACATAGTTTCCCCGCTGCATATATGTCATTTTATAACCGTTGAAAAAAGGCGTATCACGATAGTAATAAATAGCGATGTCAGGCTTTCGTTTATAGTCAGCGCGGGGAATAAAATAAGGACTTGTTGGCGTCATAACCGTAGAGCATAGAAAACGCTGGCCCTTAGCATAAATCAACTCATTAATGTACAAACGACCGCGGATAATATTCAGCATTCGCTGTTGATGGGCTGGCGTACAGGCTTGCCCCTGATATTGTTCAGCGGCATCGCGGGCTAAATCTGCTTGCAGGATAACCCGCTCCGTTTTATCTAATACCAACTGCGCAAATGAATGTAACTGATTTCTGGTTTCAGAGACTGCCCGGATATGAGCAAACCAGATCGCCAGCAATACAGGAAGTAACACCACAATGATCGTTCCGAGAAATCTCAACACCTTGCGTCGTGTGCTTTGACTCATTTTCAGCCTATTTCCCTGCATTATTTGTGACTATTGTTGGCAAAATAAGACGTGAACCAAACGGAGGTTTACGGTGCATGAATTTATCAATATTAGCAACAGACTTTTACCGATCAACATTTACCATTAATAACTACGCGCAATCTCTTTCGCATACCTGGCAGGACGCTAAATATTTTTGACAATATCAGATTTATACTCAAGTAAACGATGGGGTATACATCTTTACTCCTTTCTTTTGATAAATAACTTGATATTTTTATCAGGTCTGAATTTCACGAAAAAAATAAAAGAGTAGTAATAATACATCTTTGCTTTCCGGCAGTTTCTCTACGGACGCGCAGAAGTCACACAAAAAATACGGTTATAAAACGCACAAAAAATACATTATCCATCTGGCGAACAAGCTGGTTTTTGTGATATAGTTCACAAAAATAATGAAACAGAAACAATGTTTCATTCGATGTTGATGTGACGTCCGTTGATAGCCAGAATGTCCCACGTTTCCCGGGAACAACGCCGCGCTGTCCTGGACAAAGGTCTATTCAGAGGAAATGTTTCATGGCTGCCATAACCACTGGTGTCGTTCTTCTCCGCTGGCAACTGTTGAGCGCCGTGCTCATGTTTTTAGCCAGCACGCTCAATATCCGTTTCCGTAAATCAGATTATATTGGTCTGGCAGTGATCAGTAGCGGTCTGGGCGTGGTATTCGCCTGCTGGTTTGCCACCGGTTTACTCGGTATTACCATGATGAATCTCGCCGCGATCTGGCATAACATTGAAGCCGTAATGGTCGAAACGATGAGCCAGACCCCGCCAGAATGGCCGATGGTGCTGACCTGATACGCTATCGCTGCCGGTGAAGTCGCCCACCGGTTATCTCAACGCGGAATCGCGCGCCAGGGGTAGCCTTGCGCATCATCACGTCCCTCACATAACCGTTGATGAGGGCCGCCAGGTGTGGTTATCCAAAAATGGCAAGTGGAATAGCCCTAACAGAATCGAGCTAAACTTATTGAAAACATTGCCGACTCGTTAAATGACAAAAAAAGACCCGTTTGTGCAACGGGTCTTTTTTATTAAATAGTACCGCCTGATAACAGCGACAAGCGCTGCTTATTTTACATTAATAATTTATCCGGAGAACAATCACGGATTATTTTCCCACCTTTCATTACCAGGACCCGGTCAAAATACTTTATCAGGTATCGACGATGCGTCACCATGATCAACGTTTTCCCATGAATAAACTCATCTAAGTTATCAAAAATTTGCTTCTCGGTATTCTCATCCAGATTTGATGTTGGTTCATCCCATAAAAAGACGCTGGCGTTACTGCTCAGACTGCGTGCTAATAATAACTGCTGCTGCTGTCCGGATGACAGGTTTTTAGCCATAAAATTCACCGGAAACTTCAGCCCCATAGGATGTTGCAAGATAAAACCACAGTTCGCCAGATGAAGCGCCTTCAGTACCCGGCCCCTGTCGTTTTGCGGTTTTAACGCGAAATTACTTTCAATGGTTCCGGTGAATAAAACATCATGTGTCGTCACCACACTTAAATGCTGAGAAAAAAAGTTCTGCGATAAATGTCCTAAGTTATATCCATCATATAAGATGGCACCGTCTGTTGGCGAAAGGTAGCCAGATAGCATTCCCAGTAATGAGCTTTTTCCTGCACCGCATTCGCCTACCACCGCGACACGTTGCCCCGCAGGTATGTCTATAGACAGTCGGTTAATAATCATCGGAGATTGAGCATCATACTGATAACTCACGCCCCGGATAGAGATATCGCCATTGCACTTTGATATGGACTGTAATGCCGGTGTTTTTTCTGCCTGATCTTCATCAAAAAAAGAAAGCAGATCCTTACCGGTTTTTTCTGCTGATAAAATAGAGATTAATGTAGAAGAAAAATTCGAAATGATCCCGGAGATACGGCCAGAGACAATGACAGATGAAACAATTGCGCCAGTGGTAACATCACCCTTAATTACCATAAAAAAGGCTATTACCATAATAGTTATTTGGGTAATAGATGACATACTACCCAATATAGATTGATAGATAAGATTTAATTTCCTTATCTTCAGGTTAAGATACGACTGTTCATTTGATGTATTAACCCAATCAAAAAGTAAACCTTGATTATTTAAGGTATGGATCATTTTAATAGATAAGAAAACTTCTGAGATGAAAATATTCCTGTTCTTCTGTCCTTCTTTTTGTTTGTTCATTAACTCATTAGTATAATGGTGGTTAACGATGGAAATAATAATAGAGACGATAAACATGGTAACAGGTACAATAACAACCAGACCTAAATTTACATATATAACAATGAGAAATATAATAAATATTGGAATATCGGCTATACGTTGAAAGATCGAGTTTAATAAAACGGGTTTAATTTTCTGAAACTCATTCCATAGCACAAATGCTGATGACATGGATCTGCCATTTTTCTTTTTACTATAAAGGACCGCTTCAAGAAATGCGATATCAATATCGACGTCATCCTGCCTTGCTGTGATAGACTGATAAATATCTTTCGAAGTACGAAGAATAAACTCAAAAACAATAAATACAGCAACAATTATAGCCACACCAAATAAAGATGAAACCGAAGCACTTGGAACAAGCTTATCATAGAATAGATTACTAAATACTGGGATAGTTAACGCAAAAATTGCCATAAAAAGAGATGAAAAGAAGTATTTAGTATAAAAAATCTTGTTCATCGATAAAGAGTTTTTTATGATATTTTTTACTCTTATACTATCAACAACTTTATTTAAAGGTAGTATACTAAATGCAGATAACTCTTTTAAATATTCATCTTCAATTTCAACATAACAGAGTTCACCGCGCGCGTTTACCAACTTTATTTTTTGCCCGCCGCTCACACACACCATCCACTTCATTTCTGGCGTTAATAGTAAAATCGGCATAGGCTCATTTAGTAAATCCTCACCATTATTAAATAATATATCCTGTAGAGAAAGCCCTAACGACAAAAAGAAATTCTTCATTTGTATAGAGTCGTCAGTGTTATTTCTGTCGTACTTTTTAAATCTTAAATTTATATCATCCTCTTTGATGTCAATTTTTATGTTGAATTTTTTAGACACTATAGATAATGCCGTTTCCGCACTTAAATAATAAGGTTCTAGTTTTTTATCCATAAGTAAACCCCCTCACCCAAAGGTGAGGGGCCTCCGTTATTATGCGTGTTCTTCTTGATTATCTACAGGTAACGTAACTTCATTAACGGCGAAAACATCAATAGCGCCGTTATTGTTGTGCCCTACAGAACTCGTTGAAGGGGAATCATTAATATCATCCTCGGTCTTTCCTCTTGCATTCATTGCGTTCACAATATCCGCCGAGGAGTGATCGACTGAGAATGTTTTCTCCTTAATCAGGAAATCATCGTCCTTATCAATGAATTTCACGTCCATAGTATATTCACCATCTTCCAAAGATAGCGGAACTTCGAATATTGCTTTCTGGTTAGTTATCGGCAGATTAAACTCTTCTCCTTCAAACATAACACTGACATTAACAATATTCTCAGGTACTGATATTTCAAAAGAAGGTGTCTGACTAATTGAACGATCTATTTCATCCCCGGAGTCAGCGTTTAACAATGTAATACTATAGGCTGTCTCCTTCACCACGCTTTCTTCCGCCACAGACGGCACTGTACGAAGATGCGTAGCGCTTTCGGCATTCACTGTTTCAGACTCCAGTGGAGTAACCGCTGTTGCCGTGGCGTCATCGCTCGCATCGTTATGCTGGCTATCCGCTGTTACCGTCACCGTTGAGTCAACCGTCACCGCTAGCGAAGCAGATTGCTGTGAGTTCCCCGCGCGATCCACCACCGTCACGCTCAGCGTGTAGGTACCGTCATTCCAGGCGGCTGGCGGCGTGAAGGTCCAGCCATCCGCGCCTTGCGTCGCCTGATAGATGTCTGTCACGCCGTTATGCGTCACGTTTACGGTCACCCCGGTCACATCAGCATCAATATGCTGCAGCGTGAACTTAGGCTGCGTGTGATTCGTCACGTTATCGCTGTCTGAAGCGCCATTGTCTTCACCTGCTGCCAGCGCAATCTCCGGCACGGTCAGCGTACTGTCGATCGTAACGGTAATGGGTAACGAGTTTTTCTGATTACCCGCGGCATCGCTTGCGATTACCGATATCGTATAGGAACCATCAGCTAACGGTGTACCTGGCGTAAAGAACCAAACGCCATCGGCATTTTTTTCAGCATTATATACGGTCCCATTGATATCGACCTGAACGACCACAACATCGCTTTCCAGATTCCCGATAATAAAGGTAGGTTGCTTATCTCGCGTAATATTATCGCCCACCGTACCACTGTCTGAGTCTGGAGATAATGAAATAACGGGAACCTCTTTCATGATATCGAGAGGGACATCATCACTCCGGTTACCAATCGCATCCACACTCGTAATGGTAAACTTCCCTTCCGATGGATACGGGATCGCCATACTCCATTTACCATTATCAGGAACGGTTAACGTATAAGTATTCCCATTACTATCGGTTATTATTAGCTGAGATTTGGCTTCCGCCGTCCCCTGCATAATAATTAGATCGTTGACAATATCTGAATAAGTTACGACCGGAGCGTTTGGCGGCGTTCGATCAATAAATATTTCATGTACCTCTTCCTTACGGTTGCCTGCGTTATCCTCAATACTCAAAGTGATATCGTATTTCCCTTCCGGAAGCTGATCGGTCGATAACTCCCACTGCCCATTAGCCGCAACGACAGCGGTTGCCAGCGTGACCCCTGCCACGATTAATGATACCGTAGCGCCAATTTCCCCCATACCTCTCATGGTAATAGTGGAGCTATTACTCCACCAGTCCGTTTTCGATGATGATTTATTGTCATCAAGCTCGCTGGTAAATACCTGGATATGCGTATCGACCCAAATGGAATACTTTTCCTGATTTACGTTACCAGCACGGTCCGTAGATTTAACAGTGATATCCAGCTGGCCTTCTGTGAAATAAAGCGGGTTCACCGGCATCTGCCAGTGGCCTTTGTCATTAACCCAAACTTCCCCCACATTTAAGCCATTAATGATGATTTCTATTTTGCTATTGGGCTCGGCACTGCCACTAAACAATAAGTTACGTGTCGTGTCCGTTATATATATTTTGCCATCACTACCGGTCATCTCTGCTAACGTTTGTCCGCCGATAGAATCAATAGCGACAGGCGTCGTATTTAAGGTATCGATAGTAAAGTTTAGCGTTTTCGAGGTAGCCGTGTTGCCTGCTTTATCGGTGATAACATAATAAATGCTATGGGAACCATCGCCCAACGGTGACTCAGGTCGATAAACTTGATTTCTGTCGGTCACCGTGATCGTATCGACTAACACCCCATCAATGAAAATCTGAACACTCTGGTTCATTTCTCCATAAATACTAAACGCAGGCCGGGTTTGACTCGTTATACTATCATTACTGAAAATACCGTTATCAGAACCTGCCATCATAACAGGATTATCGATAAACGTACTGGTATCTATCGTGACGAGTAAGCGAGGCGATTCTGCTGTATTACCTGCCGGGTCTTCGGCAACCACTCGGATAGAATATTCACCATCTTTTAACGCATTATCAAACTGATAGGACCAGGTTCCATCTTCAAGCACAAGAACATTTGCCACGATCTTTTCATCCACATAAATATGGATTGTGGCTCCCGCTTCTGCGGTGCCAACTAACACAGGCTTGTTGTGACTAGTAATCAGATCGTCAAGTGAACCAGAGTTGCTCGCATCTTCAAGGTTGAGCGTTGGGAAGTCGGTTGATGAATCGACATCCACGCTATAATCCTTGCTCACTTCAGTGTTGCCAGCAACGTCAGTAATGCTGAAATGAATATTAAACGTACCATCATCTTGCAGCAGTATCGGCGCGCGCCATGTGCCATCAGCCTCAACCATAACAACGTTGACTAATTTACCATCGACAAAGATGCTGACCTGAGAACCAGCCTCCCCGACACCTGAGACTGACAACGCCCGGTTATTAGAGAGGGCCGGTAATGAATCTTCATCAATGTCAAAGACAGCAATTTGAGAATCGATTGTCACGGTTGTAATCGCAGACTCAACCCGGTTACCAGCAGTATCCGTAGCAACAAATTGCACCTGATACTCGCCGTCGGCGCTATTTGCCGGCATGGTATAGCTAATATTACCTGACGAACTCGCCTCTACTGTGCCTTGTAACACACCATTAATATAAACCTGTACCGTCGCGCCGGGATCGGTCATGGCAACCAGTACCGGAGACTTATTATTGGTAATCAGATCATATTTATCACCGCTATTAGTATCCCGACTTAATGAAATATCGCTGATTTCAATCTGCGTATCATGTTCTATCAGAATATCTTTTTGTTGGCTGTTGCCCGCTTTATCTTCCGATACCACGACAAAGGCATTACTACCTTCACGCAGATCTAATTCTGCGCTCCATCGACCATCATTGCCTACCACCAGGGTAGCAATAACCACTCCCTGCGGATTCCTGATGGTTAAAGTACTTCCGGCTTCGGCAGTACCATCGATGGTGACATGAGATTTATTGGTGATCCAGTCGCCAACTTTGCCACTGTCATCAGCTTCGCGTAATACCACGGTTAACGGCGAAATTACCGTATCCAGTATCACATTCTGCGGACCAAACTCTCTGATATTGCCGGCAACGTCTTCAACTTTAAACGTTAATTCATAATTACCATCATTACCCAAAGCGGGTAATACTACGCCCCAGTGTCCTGCGCCTGTCGTATAAGCAATCGCTTTTTCAACGCCATTCACAAAGATAGTGATTTTGCTGTTTGGCTCACTGGTGCCGCCAATCTCCGGCGTCACCGTGTTGATATATCCGCCCTCATGCATTCCAGATATATTCCATACCAGTTCAGCAACCTCGGTATCGATAGTGAGATCAACGGCGGTAGAACGCAGTTCGCTATTATCGCGAGGGTTGACGATACCCACCTGGACGACATAATGGCCATCTTTCATTTCCGATAACTGGAAAGTATATCGACCCGCTGTATCCGCTGTCGCCTCGCCGACCTTCACGCCATCCACATAAATACTCACAATCGTATTAGGTAACGTGCTCCCAATCAGGGTCGGCGTTTTATTATTCGTCGTAAAGTCTCCTAAGGCACCACTATCGCTCTCCTCGCTGAGCTTTATGGTTGGAGGCGTGACATCAATAACAGGTATTACTACAGGAAAGTCGACCTGCGACGATTCATTACCCGCTTTATCTTTGGCAACAATGCTCACAACATAGGAGCCTGGCGCTAATACTGATGGCGGCGTCCAACTCCATTCGCCATTCGCATTGGCGTTTGCGGAGCCGACCACTTTCCCATCCCACTGAATCATAATCGTCGAGAACGCTTCGGCAAACCCTTTGAACTCAGGACGCAGGCTGGTTGCTTCATGCTGATCATCAATAGATGGATCCGAAAGGCGAATGGTGGGATCGATCGTAACCGTATCGATAGTGAATCTTTCCTGCGTTTGCGCAGTATTTCCCGCGACATCTGTTGCGACGACGTTGATGGTATACATGCCATCCGGCAGTATATTCGGCGTCACACTCCAGTTGCCATCAGCGCCAACCGTAATAGTTTGTTTTAAAACCTCCCGACCTGACTTATCGTCAACAATGGTAATCACCAGTTTCGCATTGGGCTCTGCAGTACCTTCGAATTTGGGATTTTGCTTATTCGTAAGGTTATCGCTATTGGAATTTCCGGTATCAGACGCTGGCTCCATTCTGACACTGACGCTTGTCGTGGTATCAATGGTAAAGGGCAGCTTAGTTTCAGAAGTATTTCCGGCAATATCTCTGAAGACAACAACGGCTTCATATACGCCATCGTTTAACGCAACGGGAACCTGAAATTCCCAGAGGTTATTGCCATTTGCCGTAACCGGATAAGAAACGCCGTTAATTCTGATTACAACAGTATCAATATCGGCGGGTACATTGCCAATAACGAAACGTGGTTTAGTGACACTCGTAATATTATCAACAGCGCTTTCGCCAGTATCATCCGCATCCAGCAAATCAATACTGGGATCAGAAACAATAGTGTCTATTGTGAATGATACCTCTTTGCTAATTTTATTACCTGCGATATCTTCAGCCACTATTTCTATTTTGTAAGTTCCATCCACTAACGGTGTATCAGGGGTAAACAGCCATTTATTACCTGCCCCCTGAGTCAGTGTGCTGGATTTCCCGTTTAAAATTACCGTCACGCTCTGCAGCGGTTCTCTGGCTGAAATTTCAAAACGTGGAGAGGTAATATTCGTAATACCATCCGTAGAATCCTTTCCGGCGTCGTCCAGCATCACGACGCTCAGGCCGTCAATCTGCGTATCCACGGTGAAGCCCAGCGTGGAATTTGCCGTATTCCCTGCCCGATCCGTCGCCTGGACATGGAGAGTATAATGACCATCAGGCAATGCGCTACCTGCAGTAAATTCCCACTGCCCGGCCGCATTTTTACTGATGGGCGTCCAGTTTACGCCATCGAAAGAAACCAGCACCGATGTCACATCATCAGGCGTTGCAATTTCAAAAGAGGGACGGGTAGCATTGGTGACATTATCGTGATCGTTGACGCCGCTATCTGTTGTTAACGTAACACTGTCAATCTGAACCTGCGTGTCGATTTCAATCTGCAGTTCGGCCGATGTTTTGGTATTACCAGCAATATCCGTTACGGTAACAGAGATCGTATGCTGACCGTCAGACAGCGGTTGATCCGGCGTAAAGGTTAAATTCCCCCCTGTGTTTTCAATGGTGTAATCCCGACCATCAATATGAACCACAATGTGTGATACATCATTATCGACATTACCGATAATAAACACCGGTTTGTTAATCCTGGTAAGATTATCATTAGTATCATCACCAGTATCATGGGTGGGATCGAGTACAATTGTCGGCTCTCGCAGAGTCGTATCAATCGTAAACTGCAGCGTTTCTTGCGCAACGTTGCCGGCGATATCAGTCACATCAACCAAGAGAGTGTGTTGCCCATCAGGTAATGCCGAACCGACATTAAATATCCAGCGGCCATCCCCTCCTTTTGTGAGTTCAATCCAATTAGCGGCGTTATCGATTTTAACGCGCACATGGGTAATATCATCAGCGGTAACAATACTAAACTGCGGCTTGTCGACTTTGGTAATGTTATCTACATCGCTATCGCCGCTATCTGTAACCAACGTGACGCTTTCAATTTCAGCCGTCGTATCTATCACAACAGGTAATGGTTTCGATGTCGCGGTATTTCCGGCCTTATCTTCAACCGTAACGGTAATATTATAAGAACCATCCGGAATGGCATTGCCTGGCGTAAATTGCCAACCAGCCCCAACCTTAGTCGCGTTATAATCATGACCATCAATCGTCACCACGACTTTGATAACATCGGGGTCAACATTACCAATCGTAAAGGTGGGTCGTGAAATATTAGTGATATTATCGGCTGTATTCGCTCCGGTATCTTGTCCTGCGTCTAAAGCAATAGTCGGAACCTGTATATTAGTATCGATATTAAATACTAAATCTTTATTCGCAATATTACCTGCCTCATCCGTGGCCTCTACGCGAAGGGTATATGTGCCGTCAACCAGAGTATTCGGGCTGTCAAAAATCCACTGTCCGTCGGCATTTTTGCGTATCACATTCCAGTTAGCGCCACCATCCAGGGTTACGCGTACCTGGACGACATCACCGGGAACGTCAATTCTGAATGACGGTTTGGCAACATTCGTTAATTGATCATTCTGCACGCCAGTATCATTAAGCAATACGATATTGTTAATGGTTGTCGTGGTGTCAATACGCACCTCAAACGGCGCAGATTCTTTTACATTCCCCGCCAGATCTTCCACCACAACGGCTAACTGATATGAGCCATCAGCCCAGCTCGCAGAAGGCGTAAAGCGCCATTGACCATTGGTGAATACCGCCGCTTCCTCGTGCGTTTTACCGTTGTAAGTTACTTTGACCATCACGCGCGTAACGTCAGAATCAACCTGGCGTATGTCGAACACAGGCCGATCGTGATTGGTGAGGCGATCGCCAACAGTACCGCTATCTTCGCCAGCTGCCAGTTCAATCACCGGCGTAGTCAACGTACCGTCTATCGTCACCTTTAAAGGCGCGGATGTTTGCTGGTTGCCTGCCACATCTGTTACCGTCACGGTGAATGTGTAGCTACCGTCCGCCAAAGCAGAATCTGGTCGATAGCGCCAGCCGTCGGCTGATTCGGTGAGTACCACCGTTTTAAACGTACCGTTATGCTCAATACTCAATTCCACGTGTCGAACATCTTTATCGATACTCCCCAACACAAATACCGGCTGAGTGACGCTGGTCAGATTATCGTTCTTATTCTGTCCGGTATCCTGATCGGGCGCTAGCTCAATGGTTGGCGTCAACAACGTGATGTCGATAGTGAAATCGAGCGTCCCCGTCATCTTATTACCCGCACCGTCAGTCACTTCCACGATCAGGGTATGCTGTCCCTCTGGCATATCCGTCGGCCAGGTGTAATCCCAAATGCCAGCCGTCGAACTCTTGATTGCAGTAACCCAGGTCGTGCCGCCGTCAATACTCAGAAGAACCTTTTCCACATCATCCGGTACCGAGATCTGGAACTGCGGACGCACATGTTTTGTGACATTATCGCCAGGGACGCCGCTATCGTTGACTAATTCAATATGATCAATGGCTATTTGCGTATCCACTGTCACCGTCAGCGGCGTAGACGGACGCGTATTTCCCGCCCGATCCTCCACTGTCACCGTCAGCGTATAATCACCGTCGCCCCACGGTGCTGGCGGTGTAAAGCTCCATCCTCCAGCCCCCTGTGTCGCAGTAAACGAGGTTGTCGTTCCATTATGCGTGACGCTGACTGTAACGTTGATAACATCCGAATCGATATTCTGCAGAATAAAGGTCGGTCGGGTGCGATTGGTCATATCATCGCCAGGCGTACCGGTATCATCCGTGCTATCCAGCGCAATAGTCGGCGTCGACAACCGGGTGTCGATGAAAAATTCAAGCGTTTGCGTCGCCGTATTGCCCGCTCTGTCGGTGACCATGACGGTTAGGGTGTGTTTTCCATCGCCCATATCCGTTGGCCAGGTATAGCCCCAGACGCCTTCAATACCCTGCGCCGCGCTCACCCAGTTTGCGCCCCCATCAATGCTCAGTTGCACAGAATTCACATCCGCCGGCACCGTGATCTCAAACTGCGGACGGGTGCTGTTAGTTAGATTGTCATCAGGCACGCCATGATCATTGACCAATGTAATATCAGTAATGCTGGTTTGCGTATCTACCGTCACTATCAGCGGCGTGGACTGACGAACGTTTCCTGCGTTATCCGTTACCTCTACCGTCAGTGTATAGCTACCGTCCGCCCAGTCAGCATCTGGCGTAAAGCGCCACTGTCCTCCAACCTGGGTTAGTGTCACTTCCTGGCTATTGCCGCCCTGTGTGATCCGCAAAATGACCGATTGCGCATCGGCGTCAATATTGCCAATGGTAAAGCCCGGCCTTTTGGCGCTCGTAATATGATCGCCAATGGCACCTGTATCGTCCCTGCTATCCATAGTGATGGTAGGCGTTGACAGCCGGGTATCAATGGTAAAATCGAGCGTCTGCGTCGTCTTATTTCCCGCCTTATCGGTCGCTTCTACCGTCAGGGTATGTAGCCCGTCGGTCACATCTTTCGGCCAGGTGTAATCCCAGATCCCTGCCGTGCCCTGTGTTGCACGAACCCACGTATTACCGCCGTCGATACTCAGACGTACCTCGTTGACATCCCCTGGCACCGTGACGCGGAAGTGTGGACGAACGTCATTGGTCAGGTTGTCGCCGGGAATACCGTTATCATTAACCAGTTCAATAACATCAATGGTGATTTGGGTATCAACCGTGACCGTCAGCGGCGCTGAGTATTTTACGTTCCCTGCATCATCCTCCACCCTCACCGTCAGCGTATAGTCGCCATCTGCCCATGTGCCGGTCGGTGTCACGCTCCAGATGCCGGTCGCGCCTTTGGTGGCCGTCAGCACTTCTTTCGTGCCGCCATACTGCACCTCAACCGTGACATACCGCGCGTCTGCGTCAATATTGCCCAGTATAAACGTCGGCTTATTCGCGTTGGTCAGGTTATCGCCTTTTGTTCCGCTGTCGTCCGTGCTGTCCAGCACGATAGTCGGTTCTGACAGCATGGTATCGATGATGAAGTCCAGTTTCTGCGTCGTCTGGTTTCCCGCCTTGTCGGTCGCCTCCACTGTCAGGGTATGCTTCCCCTCTCCCACATCAGCCAGCCAGGTATAATCCCAGACGCCCGGCGTCGCGCTCTGGGTAGCGTTGAACCACGTCTTGCCGCCGTCAATGCTCAGGCGCACCACGTTGACATCCGTCGGTACCGTCACCTGGAAGTGCGGACGCACGTTATTAGTCAGATTATCGTTGGGAATACCGCTGTCATTGACCAGTTCAATGTTATTAATGGCGATTTGCGTGTCCACCGTCACCGTCAGCGATGCAGAATGGCTGGTGTTCCCCGCTTTATCTTCGACTGACACACTCAGGGTATAATCACCATCCGCCCACGCCCCTGTCGGCGTAAAGCTCCATCCGCCTGTGCCTTTCGTGGCGTCAAATGTGGTGGTGACGCCGCCATGCTCCACGCTGACCGTAACGCGAACGGCATCATCATCAATATGTTGCAGGTTAAATGTCGGCTGGGTGCGATTGGTCATGTTATCGCCCTGGATGCCGGTGTCGTCCGCGCTATCCAGTACGATGACCGGCGTCGACAGCGTGGTATCAATAGTGAAGTGGAGTGTCTCCGTCACCGTATTACCCGCATTGTCAGTCGCTTTCACATTCAGCGTATAGTCGCCATCCGGCACGGTGCCCGGCCAGGTATAATTCCAGACGCCCGGCGTCGCGCTCTGTGTCGCCTTAACCCAGGTCACGCCACCGTCAATGCTCAGACTGACTTCGTTAACGTCCCCCGGTACCGTCACGCGGAACTGCGGATGGGCGTCGTTAGTCATATTGTCGCCGGGAATACCGTTATCATTAACCAGTTCAATAGCATCAATGGTGATTTGGGTATCAACAGTGACCGTCAGCGACGCTGAGTGTTTTTCGTTCCCCGCCTCATCTTCCACCCTCACTGTCAGCGTATAGTCGCCATCTGCCCATGTACCGGTCGGTGTCACGCTCCAGTTGCCGGTCGCGTCTTTGGTGGCCGTCAGCACCTCTTTCGTGCCGCCATGCTGCACCTCAACCGTGACATACCGCGCGTCTGCGTCAATATTGCCCAGTAAAAACGTCGGCTTATTTACGTTGGTCAGGTTATCGCCTTTTGTTCCGCTGTCGTCCGTGTTGTCCAGCACAATAGTCGGTTCTGACAGCATGGTATCGATGATGAAGTCCAGTTGCTGCGTCGTTTTGTTTCCCGCCTTGTCGGTCGCCTCCACTGTCAGGGTATGCTTCCCCTCTCCCACATCAGCCAGCCAGGTATAATCCCAGACGCCCGGCGTCGCGCTCTGGGTAGCGTTGAACCACGTCTTGCCGCCGTCAATGCTCAGGCGCACCACGTTGACATCCGTCGGTACCGTCACCTGGAAGTGCGGACGCACGTTATTAGTCAGATTATCGTTGGGAATACCGCTGTCATTGACCAGTTCAATATGGTCAATGGCGATTTGCGTATCGATGGTGACCGTCAACGGCGCTGAGTGGCGAATATTACCCGCCTCATCTTTCACCGTTACCGTCAGCGTATAGTCGCCATCAGTCCACGCGCTGCCGGGTACAAAACGCCACTGCCCGTTAGTCTGCGTCAGCTCCACCTCCTCGCTGTGACCATCGCGCATCACCTGCACGACGACCTGAGTCACGTCAGAATCAATACCGCCGATAATAAAACCCGGTGTTTTAACGTTAGTCTTATTATCGTTGGCGGTGCCGCTATCATCTGCGCTATCCAGCGTGATGGTCGGTGTCGACAATGTGGTATCAATGATAAAATTGAGCGTTTCCGTCGCCGTGTTGCCTGCAACATCGGTTGCTTTCACTGTCAGGGTATACGTATTTTCGACCAGATCTGTCGGCCATATATACTCCCAAACGCCGTCGGACGTCAGCGTTGCGTTAACCCAGTTGATGCCGCCATCAAGACTCAGTTGCACAGAGTTCACGTCCGTCGGTACCGTAATATGAAACTGTGGACGTGCTTCATTGGTCAGGTTATCCCCGACAATACCCGTGTCATTAAGAAGTTCAATGCGATCAATAGACGTTTGCGTATCGATAGTCACCGTCAGCGGCGCAGAATAATTTGTATTACCCGCCTTATCTTCTACCTTTACCGTCAGCGTATAGTCGCCATCGGTCCAGGCTGCGCCCGGCGTAAAGCGCCACACACCGCCGTTCTTAATCAACTCTATCTGTTGGTTCTTACCATCATGCGCCACCGTCACCACCACTTTGGTCACGTCGGCGTCGATATTACCGAGGGTAAAGCCTGGCATCTTAACGTTGGTGATGTTATCGCCAGCGGCGCTGTCATCCGCACTGTCCAGGGTAATCGTCGGTTCTGACAGCATGGTATCGATGATGAAGTCCAGTTTCTGCGTCGTTTTGTTTCCCGCCTTGTCGGACGCTTCCACCATCAGGGTGTGAGGGCCGTTAGCCACATTCGTCAGCCAGGTATAATCCCAGACGCCCGACGTCGCGCTCTGCGTGGCGTCAAACCACGTTTTGCCGCCATCAATGCTCAGTCTTACACCGTTAACATCCGCCGGTACTGTCACCTGAAAGTGCGGGCGCGCTTCATTGGTCAGATTATCGCCGGGGATACCGCTGTCGTTAACCAGTTCAATACGGTCAATGGCGATATGCGTGTCCACTGTCACCGTCAACGGCGCGGACTGCTTCACATTTCCGGCCCTATCTTCTACCTTCACCGTCAGGATATAGTCGCCGTCCGCCCAGTCGCTGGTCGGCGCAAAGCGCCACTGTCCGCCGGTCTGAACCAGTGGCACCTCCTGTTTAATGCCATTGTGCATTACCTCCACTATCACCCTGCTGACATCGGTATCAATATTGTTGAGGGTAAAGCCCGGCGTTTTAACATTGGTGATATTATCGCCCGCGATGCCGCTGTCATCTGCGCTGTCCAGCGAGAGGGTCGGCACAGACAGAGTGGTATCGATGGTGAAATCGAGCGTCTGTGTTGTCTTATTTCCCGCCTCATCGGTCGCTTCTACCGTCAGGGTATAGCCTCCGTCGGCCACATCATCCGGCCAGATATAATCCCAGACGCCCGGCGTCGCGTTCTGGGTAGCGTTGAACCACGTCTTGCCGCCGTCAATGCTCAGGCGCACCACGTTGACATCCGTCGGTACCGTCACCTGGAAGTGCGGACGCACGTTATTAGTCAGATTATCGTTGGGAATACCGCTGTCATTGACCAGTTCAATGTTATTAATGGCGATTTGCGTGTCCACCGTCACCGTCAGCGATGCAGAATGGCTGGTGTTCCCCGCTTTATCTTCGACTGACACACTCAGGGTATAATCACCATCCGCCCACGCCCCTGTCGGCGTAAAGCTCCATCCGCCTGTGCCTTTCGTGGCGTCAAATGTGGTGGTGACGCCGCCATGCTCCACGCTGACCGTAACGCGAACGGCATCATCATCAATATGCTGCAGGGCAAATGTCGGCTGGGTGCTATTCGTCATGTTATCGCCCTGGACACCGGTATCGTCCGCGCTATTCAGTACGATGACCGGCACTGACAGCGTGGTATCCACCGCGAAATCGATGGTCTTCGTCACTGTATTGCCTGCTTTATCAGTCGCTTCCACCGTTAGCGTGTATTGACCATCTGCCAGGTCTGTCGGCCAGATATACTCCCAGCTTCCTGCCACGCCCGGAGTTGCCTGAACCCACGAATTACCACCGTCAATGCTCAGACGGACTTCATTGACATCCGTCGGTACCGTCACACGAAAGTGGGGACGGTCGTCGTTGGTCATATTATCGCCTTTCACACCGCTATCGTTGACCAGTTCCACCCCATCAATGGCGATTTGGGTATCGATAACGACCGTCAGCGGCGCTGAGTAGTTGGTATTTCCTGCCTTATCTTCTACTTTCACCGTTAACGTGTAGCTGCCATCCGCCCACGTATTCCCTGGTGTAAATAACCAACTACCATTGAGGTGGGAAAGTTCGATCTCTTCACTCACGCCATTGTGCATCACCTGTACGACGACCCGATGCGCATCGGCATCAACACCGGAAATAGCAAAACCTGGCTTATTGATGTTGGTCAGGTTATCGCCTGTAACCCCCGTATCATCCTTAGAAAGCAGGGAAATCACCGGCGTTGATACTGTGGTATCGATAGTAAAATCGAATACCGCGCTGTTCGCTTTATTACCCGCAATGTCCTCAACCTTGACATAAACCTGATGCAAGCCTTCCGTTAAATCTGAAGTAAAGGTATAGGCCCATGAACCATCAGGTTGTTGCGTGGCAACACCGATCTGCGTATCAGACGCGGCATCCCATACCTGAACACTGATAATGTCCGGATCAATATCTTTTAGGTGCAAGGTAGGTTTAACGATATTCGTTAAATTATCATCTGAAATTCCCGAATCTGAATCCGGGCTCAATGAAACTATCGGTATTGAAATAGCAGTATCGACGCTAATTAAGAAAGGATCCGAATGGGCAATGTTGCCAGCGATATCTTCAACTGAAGCAGTTATTCTATGATCGCCATCAACCAAATCTTGATCGGCTTTCAGGGTATACTCCCATCTGCCATCTTTATTTGTTCTGACCTCAGCGATCAGCGCACCATCAATATAGAGTTTAACCGTTGAATAGGGTGCAGCAGTTCCTGTCAGTGCAGGATTCTTTTCATTAATAATATGGTCTGTATTATCAACCCCCGTATCGTTGACCAACTCTATTGTTGGTTTTTGCGTTTGCGTTACGATTTGGAAATTATACGCTGATGAGGAGGCAGTATTACCGGCAATATCTTCTACCTTTACCGTTACGTCATGCGAGCCATCGGATAACGCTGTGGTAAATTGAAAATTCCATACACCATCATCGCCAGCAATAGCCTCACCACTTAACACACCGTCAACATAGATGGAAACCTTAGCATTAGCTTCAGCCATCCCGGTAAACAACGGCGTATTAATTTTAGTAATCATATCGCCTTTAACGCCAGAATCAGCGCTATCATGCAACATAACAGTAGGGATCGGCGTAAAGCTATCAATGGTAAGCTGATAATCTACAGATGACGTTCTTCCTAAAGGATCGATGGATTCAACCGTAATCTTATAAACATTGTCAGACAGATTTCGGGAAATATCAAAATTCCAGTTACCGTCTGCATCCGCAGTCGTCACGCCTATCGTTTTACCATCAATAAGGATATTTACGGTAGCAAACCTATCCGCTGTTCCCAGTAATGTCAGAGCATTATGTTTATTGGTAATCCAGTCGCCTTTTGCACCGGAATCATCACTGGCATCGAGTTCCGCTTTTGGAGGTACAACTTCAGTTTGAATAGTAAAAGAATATTTAACAGTAGAGGATTTATTACCGGCGGCATCCTGAGAAATGATTTCAATATCATAGGCGCCCTGAAGAAATTTATTACTAAACTGATAATTCCAGGTCCCGTTTGAGTCAACCTCAATGCTGTCATATAATTTACCATCTCGCATCAATAAGATGGTAGACTTTGGCTCTGCCGTACCGACTAAAGCCGGTAAATCATTCCCTGATAAAATTATACCATTCGGTAAAACAACAAAGTCCTCCAAAGAAACCGTCGGAGGTACAGGGGCAACAGTATCGATAACGTAACTAAAGGAAAAATCCTTTTTGTTGCCAGCGACATCTTCAACAGTGAACGTAAGATTGTTAATCCCTTCCACTGAGTCGGAAGTGAAATTGAACGTCCATTCGCCCTTGTCATTCGCTTTAAAAATAACCTCTTCGCCAGTCTCACTATTTATGACACTGATAATAGCATTTGGCTCAGTTTTACCTGTAAAGGTTGGGCGAGTATTGTTAGTAACGTTATCTCCGACAATACCGCTATCATTCGTCGTTTCAATCTCAGCGCTGAAATAGCTGATACGTGTATCAATAGTAAAAGGCAGATTTGCCGTCGCTGAGGTATGCCCGGCAATATCAGTAGCTGTTGCTGTTATATTGTATTCGCCATCCTTGAGCGGCGTAGTAAGCGTATAGCTCCATGTCCCATCTTTAGCAACAATGACCTCACCAAGATGTTTAAGTCCAAGATAAATAGAGACTGTAGAACCGGGTTCCGCCACACCAATAAATGTTGGCAGGGTGCTATTTGTAATGCTGTCATTTTTAATGCCGGAATCACTACTATCATCCAGCTCAATCGTCGGCTTTTCCGGAGCAATGGTGTCGGTTATGATACTATCCGTCGTTTCGTTTTTATTACCTGCTTTATCTACGGCAACGACTTTTATACTATTTTCGCCCTCAGATAATTCATTATCTTTAAATTCATAACTCCAGTTTCCATCTTTATCGACATCAACACTGGCAACCAGTTTATTATCTACATAAATGTCAACCTTGGCATTCTCTTCCGCCGTACCAACAATTGAAGGCGTCAAGGTCGGCGTTAAGCCCTTATGACCAGACACACTACTTTCAGGCGAAAGTTCAAATGTTGGCTTATCGGTAACGGAATCGATAGTAATGACAAGTTTGGTGCTACCGCTCCCATCAGCAGTCTTGGCCTCTGCCTCCAGATTGTATGTTCCATCAGTCAATGTTTCAGGCGCAGTGAAGGTGAAGTTACCCAAACTATCCGCTACAGCCTGACCGACAGCAATACCATTAATTTTAATAATGACCGTGGCATTGGGAGCAGTGCTACCTACAAACTGAGGTTTGGTAAAATTAGTTATACTATCATCTTTGCTACCGCTGTTACTCTCGGCCGCAAGCGCTAATGTGACTTTAAGCGGCTCTTTAACAGACTCGGCATCGAGCTTATTTTCCTCATTTTTACTGCTATTACTTTTGCCAGTGCTGGTATTTTTATTAATAGGTTGAGGAAGAACTTTTTCAGCATCGTTCTGTTTAGAAGCCTGCGTTGCTTTAGCCTGTGTATTTTGCTGGGAAGCATCGCTTTGCTGAGCCAGATTATCTTTTGCTACATTGTCAGCCAAAAAATTCTGCAGCATTTCTTCAATTTGCTTTGACGAGTTCTGTACTTCAAACGCTTCATTGAGCGCTTTTTCTGCAGCCTCCTTAGCTTTCTCTGCTTCTTCCTTCGCCTTATCAGCTTCTTTCTTTGCGTTTTCAGCCTCGTCAAGCTGCTTTTTTAATTCCTCTTCTTCCTTCTTATTTCGTCGTTTGCCATTACCTTTCTTTTCTACCTGAGCAGAATCAACCAATGAGCTGTCAATTCTCTCTAGTTGAATATCTTTTAAATCTACGCTACCCAGAATTTTAGCGCCGGTAATAGTCTTATCTTTAAATTTAACAGCGAGGTTATTGCCTTTGATACTTGAATAAAGAGCGCCATTGACAATGATCACTGAACCATGCGGCGTGGTAATGTTCATGTCTGGCCCGGAAAGAGAAACTTTTGCGCCTTTGGCATTACCCAAAGAAGATAAATCAATTACAGAATTTTGATCGGCAAAAAACTTTTGTATGCTTTTATTTCCCATAATATTATATTCACTCTCAAGGTGTATCTAATCGTTTAGTATTAACTGGTTCTGAAAAGGCTTTGTCCACGCCTTTCATCAAGGGAGATAACAGGTATTCCATAATGCTGTGTTTTCCGGTAATTACACTGGCGTCAACAGTCATACCTGGTTTTAACCACCGTAAATCATCTTCATTAACATCGAATGCAATAATTACTTTATAATAACGCTGAATTGTTCCTCCGGTATTTTCCTCATAGGAATCAGGGCTAATATTATCGATAGTCGCATTATACGATTTTATCTTTGGTTGAATAATTGACTGGACATCCAGCTTAACGGCTTCATCTACATATATTTGGTCACGGTATTTGGGTAGTATTTTCACATCGGCCAGCATAGTCCTTACTTTTGGTTTTATTTCAAAAAGTAAGTCCGCCGCCTGGATCACACCACCATGAGTAGTGGCACTTTTGTTGATTTTATAAATTACGCCGTCAACCGGTGAATAGATATCCTCCTCATTTATCTGCTTCTCTATTACTTTTAATGTAGAGTTAACAACCTCAAGTTCCTGAAGATTTTTAGATATTATTTTAGATAAAGATAATCGCAATTCATTATTAAGCGCCTCAATATCATTAACAACCAGCTCAATATCATCTTTTTTTAAAGTGATACTACTTTCAATATCATTAATTTCAGACTTAACTTTTATATACGCCTGTTTCTTGTTAAGAAAATTGGTATATGGGCTAATTCCTTTTTTTACCAGTGGGGAAAGAATATTTATTTCTTCGGCAAGCAATGCTAGTTCTTTTTCTTTCGAACTCAGCTTCTCTTGTAATCCGCTAATCTCAGAATCAAGAGATGTTTTTTTTAACTCTTTAGCTCTTATCTGACTATGCACTAATTCAATATTCGCTTTTACCTCTTTATTGCTTAAAGAACGGGTGCCATCCAGGGTAATCAACCCACTCTCACTTTCTTTATCAAGAATGAAAGATATTTCGTTAACATCCTTATCCAGATACCCTTTTTGAGTTCTATACCTTTGATATTCTTTTTGCAGATCAAGGTTAACGACCTTTGCAAGGAGTTCTCCTTTTTTTACAGTATCACCCTCGGCCACATAAATATCTTGTATCGTCCCTCCTTTAGAAAGAGATATTAACTGAGCATTATCTTTAGTGGTGATAACGCCCTGACCATGAACCACTGAATTAATTTCTATAAAGTAGGTAAGGATAATAATTAAGATCGTCAAAGAAATAATTATCATCATGAGATGATCGCTTTGTCTTCTATTCATTTCATCACATTTAACTCACTTTCAGTATTTCCTTTTAAATAATCCATTAAATGAAAAATCAATGAGAGTTGCTGTAACTTTAAAATATACAGGCTATATTTGCTGTCGATCATGCTTACATATGCCTGAAATGCTTCATTACGGCTTGAAATTAAATCAAGCAAACTTTTTTGCCCTAACTGAAACTCCTGCTCATATAATTCAGTAAGCTGTAACGCGTTTGTATGTGAACGTTCCGCCACTGAGTAAGTCTCTTTTGCAGCGGCGTATCTTGAAAGTTGTGAATCAATGTTATAACGCGTTTTAATCAAAAAATCGTCAATTTGCAGCTTAGCCTGCGAGTAACTTGCCACCATTTTTCTTTCCTGGGCTGAATTTCTGAACCCATTAAAAATGTTGAAACTGACATTGATACCCGTTTTAAATTCATCTTCATAATCACTTTTTTTGGCACTACCGCTCGGATTATTCTGTACATAGCTGGACACGAGATCTACAGTCGGAAAATAGGATGATTTTGCGGCATTAATATCTTCGGTCGCGGCTTTTCGGGTATTGACAAGCATCTTATAGTCATCGTTGTATTTCATCACCATGTCCATAAGTTTTTCAGGACTTTCGACAAAGATATATTTTTTGAAGAGGTTGAATTTTTCATCGCTTTGAATCTGATCTGGTGATAAATTCAGACCAGTCATATTCTGCATTTTATACATTTCATCATCCAACATCGACTGATACATAATGCTTCTGGTATTTAATGCATCGATAGATACTTGTACTTTACGCATATCAGATTGCATAGCTACACCGGAAGATACCAGCAGCGAAAAAGTTTCCAGCATCTTTTTATAAAACTCTTTCTCCAGATTTACGCCATCAATCATTTCACGATATTTACTGATGTTGTAATAGGTTGTCACAACCTCCTGAGACACTATATTCTTTGTTTTCTCATAGTCAGTTTTACTATTATCTCTTTCGTATTCAGATTTCCTGATATTAGCCCCCCTCACTCCAAAGTCCGTTATTCGGTATGATAAAGACACCTTATTTTCAACGTTTCTCTCGGTACCTGATGACTCTTTCCTGTTATTATTAAGGCCAGATGTTAGATCCAGGGTAGGATAAAGTGCTGCCCGTGAAAGATCTAAGTCACTGTTTTTCTTTTCAGTCTCATAATATGAAACAGCAACAGAGGGCTGATGCGTTAATGCGGCATTAACTAAATCTCTTAGAGGAATGACCGGAAGCTCGCTGGCGTATGTGCTTTGTGTAATAAAAGCAGTCGTCAGAAAAAACATCTTAATCTTCATTTTTTTCCTCCTTGTTTAACAAACGTTGCTTTACTATTTCCTGATGCATAGATGTTATTTTTTCCATTAATGGCATATAGGTATCACGGTAGCTAACCATTTCAGCACTAATCTCTTTAGTATTGGCAATAATCTTTTTATCAGTAGCCGATAGTTCGGATAGCGCTAAATGAACATTGTTCATATCCTCATCCATTTCTTTTCTCAGCCCATCGAGAGTATGAGAAATATCGGCACTGCCAGCGGCAATATCGTTTATGGTCTTACCATGTGAAAGAGATTCCTGATAACATTTATCAACTGATGCCATTATTGAATCATTCTTTTTATCTATAATATTTTGTATTGTACTCATTGCCTCCAGTCGTGCATTATTATCAGCAAGCAGGATATTACCTTCAGATAAACGAGAGGTAATTGTTATTACACCGTCAGATAATTTTTTGAGATTTTCGTTACTGCTTACCAGATAACCATCAATCAGCGTAGAAATTTGTTCCAGTTTTGCTGAGTTATCCAATAGTCGGTTTTGCAAAGTGACAAAGCTATCTGATAGCATCTCTCGTTTCTTTTCTTCATCCTGCGTCCGTAAGTTTTCAACTGTCAGGTAGTTATCAAAAAACGCTTTAAACAACTCTTTAAATTCTACAAGCGTCTCTGATTCAACCCGCAGGCTTCGCTGTTTATTATTGGATCTGTTGCTTATGATTTTTAATTTTTTGATTTCCGTAGAAACAAGGGAATAGGAGCTGCGAACAAAAACACTTTGTGAGGTCAGGAGTATGGCGCAAACAACACCATAGATAGAAGATACAAATGCGGTATTCATCCCTTTCAATGGTTCAGAAAGCGACGCTACCATTGTCACGATCATATTGAGTGTATTACTTGCATTATCACCGCCAACATCTGATGGCGAGCTCAATAAGTTCCCGATTGAACCAATCGTAATAGACAGACCCGCAAACGTCCCCAACAGGCCAACAAGCGTCGACACATTGCTACAGCTCATAATAAATGACAATCGTTGATTACGGGCGGTAGACACATTGTCATCTAATTCCATCAGTAAATTGAAATCACACTGTTTGGGCTCCCCGGCAAACAAAACCTGATTGAGGTTAGAAAGAATGCTATTTTTTCTACTGGCGTCCTGAGCTATTAATATGTCTTTTGCTGAAATATTTTTAAGAATAGTGAATAATGCACACAAAGAACCTGTAATATAAATGGCAATAATGACTCCATTGTAAACTGCAGAAACCATAAAGTTATCAAAAACATACTCTCTTATACCGGGAAAAGATAAAGCGGAAAAAGGGAGTATGGCAAGAAAAAAACAGACAAACAAATAGCGGTAATGATTTATATATTTCACTCTGACACCTTTTTATTAATAGTCGTGATAATAGCTTTACTCGTTGTACTTGATGCTGCGGAGTTAACACTCATGTCAATAACTACATCAGGATATATCTTCTTAATCTCTTTCATTAAAATAATTCCCCGTTCATATCCCAGTCGTAAAGAGTCAGAGAAAGAGATGTCTGCCTGAGGAATAACCATTTCTATCAATAAATTGCTATTAGTTTTGTCTTCTAACCAAGCCTCTATTTTATGAATGTCCTCTTCTGAAAAGCTTCTCAGCCTGCCATGATACGTAATAACAAGCTCATTTTTTGTAGATGTTATATCAGTTTTCTGACCATCGGCGATATCGTATACTCCAACCTCCTTACCTGACATTGTAGTAATTCCGTCCGACACATCTTGTGTATTCACTTCCTTATTAACTATTTCATTAGCATTTGAATTGTCATTGGCTCCGCTATTTTGAGCAGTAGATTTAGTCTTATTCTCTATATTTGCCTTATAAACTTTAATTGAGTTGTCATACATAATAATCATATTATTAAGTGCAAACACCAACATAAGGAATATAAAAATGCACAATACCGTAGAGAATGTATCAACAAAACTAGGCCACGGATTACTTTCGTCTTCCATGTTGTCTCCTGATATTACATTGTGAATAAAATGTTTTTGTGGATTAGAAAGGATAAAGGATGCTCAACTTATTCAGAAAGTGAACGCTACCGCCCTTGGCTTCCTGCTACCAATACGCTTTATAGATTTCAGTTTTCCTACATCTCGTAATCAGAAAAATAAAAAAACGACGCCATTTTTATACGCCCACAACAAAGATGAGTGTTTTAATTAAAAACACTCTTCATTTATTTAATTAGGCAGGCATCAATTATTGTACTAACTATACCTTTCCCAATAATAGGTATCGCATAAGCTCTCAGCTCATGAATAAAAAATAGTCATCAGCAAATTAAAACCACCTGCTAATAAATAGATTTGTTAGCTAATCATTGAAACGCCAAATAATTTTAAGGACATATTCCGTTTTAATACGCGTTATAACCATACGTATTTAATAAATTTGCCTCCAGAGGATAAAATGAATTTTCACAATTAAAACATAGGGTCACAGGGACTTCAATATAACTTAAATCATTAAAAATATAATAAGTGGGGAGTAAAAAATCAGAATTGCGTAAAAAAACACATAAATAAAACCATTTTTTATATAAAGCCAGCTATAAGTAACAATTTTATATTCAGCAATTAAAAATAAATCAAGATGCACATGTCATATTTGAGCTCATCACAAGCTAAAGCAAACATTTAATTAACTATTGATAATACCGACCATTCTCTAACGTTATTTTATAATATCTTTTTGTTGTCAAAAAATGGCTATAAATTATATATTTTGCAGATGAGATTTCTCTTTCATATTTAAGACAATCCGGGTTATTGCAGTACATTTATGAACTTCGGCTGGATAACGATGTGCCGAGGCGAGTCGGCCAGAGGCGATAAGCGACATTTTTCCGTAAGATATGCGCTTCTCTTTTTTGAAAGGGATACAAAGACAATAATACCAGGTAAGAAAATGCCCGGTTTACACCAGGCATTTCAGCAGACGAGAGCTATAGCGAAAATGCAAATAACGCTTTGAGTTTTTTACCAAAAATCAGAACGGAATGTCGTCGTCAAAATCCATTGGCGGTTCGTTAGACGGCGCTGGCGCGGATTGCTGTGGACGCGACTGCGCGCCGCCGCTGAACTGGTTGCCGCCCTGCGGCTGCTGAGGTTGTTGCGGCTGACCCCAACCCCCCTGCTGCTGACCGCCTGCCGGTGCGCCGCCGCCCTGGCGACCACCCAGCATCTGCATCACGCCGCCGATCTGCGGAACGTTAATTTCAGTCGTATAGCGTTCCTGGCCACTCTGATCGGTCCACTTGCGGGTACGCAATTGACCTTCGATATACACCTGAGAACCTTTACGCAGATATTCGCCGGCCACTTCCGCCAGTTTGCCGAACATCACCACCCGGTGCCATTCAGTCTGCTCTTTCATTTCGCCGGTCTGCTTATCGCGCCAGGATTCAGAAGTAGCCAGCGTTAAGTTGGCGACAGCGCCGCCACTTGGCATATAGCGTACTTCCGGGTCCTGGCCCAGATTACCAACGAGAATCACCTTGTTTACGCCTCTGCTGGCCATAATTGAGTCTCCTGAATACGTTTCATAAATAGTGTAAACGCGTGAGTGTACCATTTCCACGTAGCATTTTAATAGCTGCGATGCAGGTTCCAGGTCACTCGCGCGAACCTCATATTGTTGCATACTTTAGCTGAAGATGCATTCCAATACTGTATATTCAAACAGGTTAAATTGTGTCATAATTAGCCGTTTCTGCCGTTTGTCCTTCAAACAAACCAGGCATCCGAGTCTCTACCGGGAAAGGTGAATGGATAAGATCGAAGTTCGGGGCGCCCGCACCCATAATCTCAAAAATATTAACCTCGTCATCCCCCGCGACAAACTGATTGTCGTGACCGGGCTTTCGGGTTCAGGCAAATCCTCACTGGCTTTCGACACTCTGTATGCCGAAGGGCAGCGTCGTTACGTTGAATCGCTCTCCGCTTACGCGCGGCAGTTTTTGTCGCTCATGGAAAAACCGGATGTCGACCATATTGAGGGGCTATCGCCCGCGATCTCAATTGAACAGAAATCGACATCGCACAACCCGCGCTCTACGGTGGGTACTATTACCGAGATCCACGACTACCTGCGTCTGCTGTTTGCCCGCGTGGGCGAGCCGCGTTGTCCGGACCATGACGTGCCGCTGGCGGCGCAAACCGTTAGCCAGATGGTCGATAACGTGCTGTCACAGCCGGAAGGCAAACGTCTGATGCTGCTGGCACCGATTATTAAAGAGCGCAAAGGCGAACACACCAAAACGCTGGAAAATCTGGCAAGCCAGGGTTACATTCGCGCCCGTATTGACGGCGAAGTCTGCGATCTCTCCGATCCGCCGAAGCTGGAGCTGCAAAAGAAACATACTATTGAGGTGGTGATCGATCGCTTCAAAGTTCGCAACGATCTTTCCCAACGCCTGGCGGAGTCGTTCGAAACGGCGCTGGAATTATCCGGCGGCACGGCGGTTGTTGCCGATATGGATGATGAGAAAGCGGAGGAGCTTCTGTTCTCCGCCAATTTTGCCTGTCCGATTTGCGGCTACAGTATGCGCGAGCTGGAACCGCGTCTGTTCTCGTTCAACAACCCGGCAGGCGCCTGCCCGACCTGTGACGGGCTCGGCGTTCAGCAATATTTCGATCCGGACCGCGTGATCCAGAATCCCGACCTGTCGCTGGCAGGCGGCGCGATTCGTGGTTGGGATCGTCGCAATTTTTACTACTTTCAAATGCTCAAGTCGCTGGCGGAACACTATAAGTTCGACGTGGATGCGCCGTGGGCAAGCCTCAGCGCCAACGTACATAAAGTCGTGCTATACGGTTCCGGCAAAGAGAATATTGAATTTAAATATATGAACGATCGCGGCGATACCTCCGTGCGCCGCCATCCGTTCGAAGGCGTGCTGCATAATATGGAGCGCCGTTATAAAGAGACGGAATCCAGCGCAGTGCGCGAAGAGCTAGCGAAATTCATCAGTAATCGCCCCTGCGCCAGCTGTGAAGGAACGCGACTGAATCGCGAAGCGCGCCATGTATTTGTGGAAAATACGCCGCTGCCTGCTATTTCCGATATGAGCATTGGCCATGCGATGGATTTTTTCACTAATCTCAAGCTTTCCGGGCAACGGGCGAAAATCGCCGAAAAAGTGCTAAAAGAGATCGGCGATCGCCTCAAGTTTCTGGTGAACGTCGGCCTGAACTATCTCACGCTCTCCCGCTCGGCAGAGACCCTTTCCGGCGGCGAAGCCCAGCGTATTCGTCTGGCGAGCCAGATAGGCGCCGGGTTAGTCGGCGTGATGTATGTGCTGGATGAACCGTCCATCGGTCTGCACCAGCGCGATAACGAACGGCTGCTGGGTACGTTGATTCATCTGCGCAATCTTGGCAATACCGTGATTGTGGTGGAACACGATGAAGACGCCATCCGCGCCGCCGACCATGTGATTGATATTGGCCCCGGCGCGGGCGTTCACGGCGGCGAGGTGGTGGCTGAAGGCCCGCTGGAAGCCATTATGGCGGTACCGGAATCACTGACCGGCCAGTACATGAGCGGTAAACGCAAAATTGAAGTGCCGAAACAACGCGTGCCGGCAAATCCAGAAAAAGTGCTCAAACTCACCGGCGCGCGCGGCAACAACCTGAAAGATGTGACCCTTACGCTACCGGTAGGGCTGTTTACCTGTATCACCGGCGTCTCGGGTTCCGGTAAATCAACGCTGATTAACGATACGCTCTTCCCCATCGCCCAGCGTCAGTTAAACGGGGCGACTATCGCCGAACCGGCGCCGTATCGGGATATTCAGGGGCTGGAACATTTCGATAAAGTGATCGATATCGACCAGAGCCCAATCGGGCGCACCCCGCGCTCCAACCCGGCGACCTATACGGGCGTCTTTACCCCGGTTCGCGAGCTTTTTGCTGGCGTGCCGGAGTCTCGCGCGCGCGGCTATACGCCAGGGCGATTCAGCTTCAACGTGCGCGGCGGTCGCTGCGAAGCGTGCCAGGGCGATGGCGTCATTAAAGTCGAAATGCACTTTCTGCCGGATATTTACGTGCCGTGCGACCAGTGCAAAGGCAAGCGCTATAACCGGGAAACGCTGGAGATTAAGTACAAAGGCAAGACCATCCACGAAGTGCTGGATATGACCATTGAAGAAGCGCGTGAGTTCTTTGATGCGGTTCCGGCGCTGGCGCGTAAGCTGCAGACGCTGATGGACGTGGGGCTGACCTATATCCGTCTTGGTCAGTCGGCGACGACGCTTTCCGGCGGCGAGGCCCAGCGCGTGAAGCTGGCGCGCGAACTGTCGAAGCGCGGCACCGGGCAGACGCTGTATATTCTCGACGAGCCGACCACCGGCCTGCACTTTGCCGATATTCAGCAGTTGCTTGACGTTCTGCATCAGTTGCGCGATCAGGGCAACACCATCGTGGTGATCGAACACAACCTGGACGTCATTAAAACGGCGGACTGGATTGTCGACCTCGGCCCGGAAGGCGGCAGCGGCGGCGGCGAAATTCTCGTCTCCGGTACGCCGGAAACCGTGGCGGAGTGCGAGGCGTCGCATACCGCCCGCTTCCTTAAACCTATGCTCAAATAACCTTCACGCCGCTTTCCGATTCGCCGGGAAGCGGCATCATTTTTCCTCATCCCACCTCATTGTATCCGTGTTGAGCATTTGTGATTTGCGTGCCGCCTCGCTCTGACATGTGATAGCGCAAACGGTCTGTTATGGAAAACACCATGAAGTTGCCCTACGCAATCACACTACTGCTGTGCCTGATTTTATCCGCCTGCACGCTGCCTGACCGCTTTAGCGCCGTGGCTTTTCAACAACTGACGCTATTACAAGCGCGCTCAACCCGCTTCCTGCAGGACGCGGCGCGAATACCGTGGCAAAAAGAGACACTGCTCAAGGATGACCGCGATATCCGCCAGACATTTTTTCAGGCTGAGCGGGTCGCCCGTCAAGGTGGGGATAAACACCGACTCGATAATCTGGCGCTGCTGAAAAATCACTATTTGCGTCTTTATGCGCGGGTTATGCAACGTAAGCAACCACTTACTTACATCCAGGCTGAGAGATACCAACAGCAAAATAATCAGGTCTGGAAATTAGCCATACAGGGTGAGTGTCTGCATTGGGGCACCCGCTGCACTCAGGGAGATGAAAATGGCGTCTATTAACGAAATACATAACCTGATGACCACCGCCCGGGCCGAACATCCTGTAGCCTCCTCGGCGATTGCCGAGTTTATCCAGACGTATAAGCAGGCAAGAGAAGACAGCGACGACGGTATCCGCGAGTCCGCCGCGTTTATCGCCCGCGCGCTTCAGGAACATGCTCGCGGCTGGCTGGATGACGACGATATGATTATTCTGCTGGAAGGACAGCGGGACCTCGCCAGGCTACGCGCCAATAATGCGCAAATCGCCCTCGGCAGCCGTATCCGGTCTACGGTCATCCGCCTCATTGATATCGCCCTGGCGTTGTTGGTCGGCGCGCTATAATCAGGACTGCGGCAACTGCTTGCGTTTATCTTCCGGCAGCGCATTTACTGCCTGTTGATAAGAGGCATCGACCAGATAATAGAGTTGTGAATCCGGCAGCGATCCGTCCAGATAGACCGTGCTCCAGTGCGCTTTATTAAGGTGCCGACTCGGTCGTACATCGCTGTGCTGCTGGCGTAACAACTCTGCCAGTTCCGGGCTGGTTTTGAGAGAGGCTGCCGGGCGTCCTTCAACTTCTTTTACCATCGCGAAAAGTACATCTTCCACTTTAATTTGCGTCGCTTTCCAGTCGCTGTGGACGCTCTGCTCTGCGCCAGGTTTTGCCATGCAGTATTGCAGTAATTCCGAAATGGTCATTATCATTCCCCTTGTAGTGTCGCGATGATTTTACGTGGACCGCCGTGAATACGGTGCTCTCCCAACCAGATACCTTGCCATGTTCCTAACTGTAAACGCCCCTGGCGTACAGGCAGCAACAACGAGACGCCCAATACTGACGACTTAATATGCGAAGGCATGTCATCCGCGCCTTCGTAATCATGTTCATACGCCGCATTATCGGGAACGGTTTTCAGGAAATGGCGCTCCATATCAGCGCGCACGGTGGGATCGCAGTTTTCGTTTAGCGTCAGCGAGGCCGAGGTGTGTAGCAACAACAGATGCAGCAAACCCGTTTCGACAAGCGGTAAGCCAGACAATTTATCGATAATTTCATCTGTTATCAGATGAAACCCGCGCGGCTTCTCGCTCAGTGTTATGGTGCGCTGATACCACATAGGCTGCTCCTTCCTAAAAACAAACGTCTCCTGAATAGTGTGCAGCAAGTCTGGAAAAGGTAAAAGCCAGCGGGGCAAGTTTGTGCAAAAATCATGCAAAAAAGGAGAGCCTGTCGCTCTCCTGATTTTTAGTACTCCGAGTTGACAATGACTTCCTCGCCAAACGCTCCTGCCTGCGGCAGCGGTTTGTAGGTGGAGTTAGCCGCGCGCAGGATACGAATACCGCGGATACCACAATCACGAGCCGCAGTAATATCGTTATCCGAATCGCCGTAGAAGATACGCATGTTCTTCTCCTGCAGCCACTGAACTTTCGTATTTTGTCCCGGTTTATCGCCGGCGAAAATCACCGGATTCATATTCGCCGCCGGAATATGGAAGTTATCCGCCAGCGTTTTCGACACGGTTTCCGTTTTCGTCTGACTACGACCAGTGACAAAGTAAATACTGTCGCCACGACGAACATGCATATCAATGAGCTGTCGGGCCACTTCTTTTGGAATACTGAACTCATCCCAGCCGTTGTTCATTTTTTCCCAAAAGGCCGGATTTTTCAGATAATCGTCGCTGTCCGGGGAGTAGGTTTTCTTTCCGCGCCAGAATCCGGGGCTGGAGAATAACACGGTGTCGTCAATATCAAAGCCGACCGCCATCGGCGGTCGTCCGGTGAGGCTGTTTTCAATCTGGGCGACAGAGACCCAATGGACAGGCGCTTGTTCCGCGAGTTTTGCAACGTTAGTGCCCGGATTGAGCGTCGAAGGGGAAGATACTAACGCATTCGCGGAATGGTTTAGCGTAAACAATAAACAGACGGCACTCAGCGCCAGGGTTATTTTTTTCATACTTTTCCCTTAAAATTCAAAATATTATAATTATCAAGATGAGTCTTTGCTCAAAAAACTATCTGACCATAACGCCAGTAACGGTCAAAAGGAAGGATTATCTGCGGTTTTGTTACGAAAAAAGAGGATGATCACAACAGCTATTGTCAGGCCGGAGGGCACTGTTATCGCCGTCCGGCCTGAATATTACATGACAGCGGCAAATGCCTTCGCCACGCGGTGTACATTTGAAGAATTAAGCCCGGCGACACACATGCGGCCACTGGCAATCAGGTAAACGCCAAACTCATCGCGCAACCGCTCGACCTGCTCCTCGCTTAACCCGGTATAGCTGAACATACCGCGCTGCTGTAACAAGTAATCAAAGTTGCGGTCAGGCATCTCCGCCTTCAGCTCCTTCACCAGCGTCTGGCGCATCGATATAATGCGGTTACGCATCGCGTCGACTTCCGCCAGCCAGCTCGCTTTTAACGCCTCATCGCCCAGGACCGTAGCGACCACCTGAGCGCCGAAACACGGCGGACTGGAGTAAATTCGGCGCACCGTCGCTTTTAGCTGCCCCAGAACCCGCGCGGCGATTTCGGCATCTTCACACACCACGGACAGGCCGCCGACGCGCTCGCCATACAGCGAGAAAATCTTCGAAAAAGAATTACTGACTAACGCAGGTAACCCGGCGCTGGCAATGGCGCGAATAGCGTAAGCATCCTCGTCCATGCCTGCGCCAAACCCCTGATAGGCAATATCAAGGAACGGAATCAGATCGCGCGCTTTCACTATCTCAATCACCGCATCCCATTGCGAAGGCGTTAAATCCGCCCCGGTCGGGTTGTGACAACAGGGGTGCAGCAGCACGATACTGCGCGCAGGTAACGTATTCAGCGTGGCCAGCAGATCGTTAAAACGGATGCCGTTAGTCGCGTCGTCATACCAGGGGTAAGTACTCACTTCGAATCCTGCCCCGGCAAATATCGCAATATGGTTTTCCCAGGTGGGGTCGCTCACCCATACGCCTGCGTCGGGGAAATAACGCTTCAGGAAATCCGCGCCCACTTTCAGCGCGCCGGAACCGCCTAATGTCTGGATAGTGGCCACGCGCTGTTGCTGAAGAACCGGGTGATCGGCGCCAAAGAGCAAAGGCGCGATAGTATGGCGATAAGTATTGAGTCCTTCCATCGGCAGGTACAGCGAAGCGCCATGCGGCTGCGCGTTAAGCCGGGCTTCGGCTTCGGCCACCGTTTTGAGCTGTGGGATAATCCCGTCTTCGTTGTAATACAGGCCAATGCTCAGATTCACTTTGTCGTGACGGGAGTCGTCTTTAAAACGCTCCATCAGTGAAAGAATCGGATCGCCGGCATAGGCGTCAACTTTTTGAAACACGCGATGGTTCTCCAGGTTTACAGAGGGCAGGAAATAACACAATAAACCGGAAGGACGAGAAGATCGAGAGGATGTTGTGGTGGATGCGCATATTACCGGATAGCGGCGTGAACGTCTTATCCGGCCTACAGCCAATGCGCGATACAAGCCGGATAAGCGCAAGCGCCACCCGGCCCGCCGCGTATTTAATCAATATACTTCATCGCCACCCTTGAGGTCAGGCGCGTGATAAGTTCGTAAGCACTTACTTTTGTCATTTCAGCGATACGTTCAACCGGCAGACCTTCACCCCATAAGACCACCGGATCGCCCGCGTTATCCTGCGCGTTTGGCCCCAAATCCACGCAAATCATATCCATCGCCACCCGCCCGACAATCGGGACTTCACGGCCATTGACCAGTACTGGCGTACCGGAAGGCGCCGCTCGTGGGTAGCCATCGCCATAACCCATCGCCACCACGCCCAGGCGCGTGTCGCGCTCACTCACCCATGTCCCGCCGTAGCCCACCGGTTCGCCCGCTTTGTGGTCACGCACCGCGATCAAACTGGAGGTTAAGGACATCACCGGCTGAAAACCAAAATCCGGCCCCCAGGGTTTGTGCTCCAGCGGCGATACGCCATACAAAATGATGCCCGGACGCGCCCAGTCAAAGTGAGACTGCGGCCACAGCAGAATACCGCCAGACGCGGCAATAGAGCGCTGCCCGGGTTTACCCTGACAGAAGGCATTAAAAATGTCGAGCTGATGTTCGGTAGCGCCGCATTCCGGCTCATCCGCACGGGCAAAATGGCTGACGATATTCACCGGCTGGCGTACATTTTTACAGTGCGTCAGACGCTGGTAGAACGCCTCCGCCTCTTCGGGACGCACGCCGAGACGATGCATACCGGTATCCAGTTTCATCCAGACCGTTACCGGCTCCGCCAGCTCCACCGCCTCCAGGGCGGCAAGCTGCTCCTGATTATGTACGGCGGTATGCAGACATTGCGCGGAAATGGTCGGCAAATCGGCGGCGTCGAAAAAACCCTCCAGCAGCAGGATAGGCTGCGTGATCCCGCCCGCTCGCAGACGTAGAGCCTCTTCAAGACGCGCCACGCCAAAAGCGTCAGCATCAGGGAGCGTTCGCGCGGTCTCCAGAAGACCGTGTCCATAAGCGTTCGCTTTCACCACCGCAACCAGCTTACTGGCAGGCGCCAGTTCACGCAGACGTTGCAGGTTGTGTCGCAGAGCGCGGCGGTTAATGACGACTGTTGCCGCTTGCATTTGAATTCCTTGTTAACAGAATGACGGAGAGTTACTCATCATCGTATTGCGGTCCCGCATAGTTATCGAAGCGCGACCACTGACCATTGAACGTCAGACGAACCGTACCGATAGGACCGTTACGTTGCTTACCAATAATAATTTCAGCAATGCCTTTTAAGTCGCTGTTCTCGTGATAAACCTCATCACGGTAGATAAACATAATTAAGTCGGCATCCTGTTCAATAGAGCCGGATTCACGCAGGTCGGAGTTCACCGGACGTTTATCCGCGCGTTGTTCCAGGGAGCGGTTAAGCTGCGATAGCGCCACGACCGGCACCTGGAGTTCCTTCGCCAGCGCTTTCAACGAGCGGGAAATTTCGGCGATTTCCAGAGTACGGTTATCAGAAAGCGACGGCACGCGCATCAATTGCAGGTAGTCGATCATAATCAGACTTAACCCGCCATGTTCGCGGAAAATACGCCGCGCGCGCGAACGGACTTCTGTCGGCGTAAGACCTGAGGAGTCGTCAATATACATATTGCGTTTCTCCAGCAAAATGCCCATCGTGCCGGAGATTCGCGCCCAGTCTTCATCATCGAGTTGACCGGTACGAATACGTGTCTGATCGACGCGGGACAGCGAGGCCAGCATACGCATCATGATCTGTTCGCCGGGCATCTCCAGACTAAAGATCAGTACCGGTTTATCCTGCAACATCGCCGCATTTTCGCAGAGGTTCATCGCAAAAGTGGTTTTACCCATGGAGGGACGCGCCGCGACGATAATCAAATCCGAACGCTGCAACCCTGCTGTCTTTTTATTGAGATCCTGATAGCCGGTATCCACGCCTGTAACGCCATCGTGCGGTTGCTGGAACAACTGCTCAATACGCGCCACGGTAGCGTCGAGAATCTGGTCGATGCTTTTCGGACCTTCGTCTTTGTTGGCCCGGTTTTCCGCGATCTGGAAGACGCGCGACTCCGCCAGATCCAGCAGTTCATCGCTATTGCGCCCCTGTGGATCGTAACCGGCGTCCGCAATTTCATGCGCCACCGCGATCATATCGCGGACCACGGCGCGTTCGCGCACAATGTCCGCATAAGCACTGATATTCGCCGCGCTTGGCGTGTTTTTAGACAGCTCCGCCAGATAGGCGAAACCGCCGACGCTGTCCAGTTGGCCCTGCCGCTCCAGCGATTCCGCGAGCGTAATCAGGTCGATTGGACTGCCGCTTTCCTGCAAGCGCCCCATCTCCGTAAAGATATGGCGATGCGGACGGGTATAGAAATCTTCCGCCACCACGCGCTCGGCCACATCGTCCCAGCGCTCGTTATCCAGCATTAAACCGCCCAACACCGACTGTTCCGCTTCAATCGAGTGCGGCGGCACTTTTATCCCGGCAACCTGCGGATCGCGGTCGCGGGCATCAGTCTGTGGTTTGTTGAAGGGTTTATTTCCTGCCATAGTGAATGGAGTTACCGAGATAGTGATTGGGTCGAAAGATTACCACATTTCTTTTGGAGGAAGCATGGCAACGCGTATTGAATTTCACAAGCATGGTGGTCCGGAAGTGCTTCAGACCGTGGAGTTTACGCCAACGGAACCGGCGGAACACGAAATCCAGGTTGAGAACAAAGCCATTGGTATCAACTTCATCGACACCTATATCCGTAGCGGACTCTATCCGCCCCCGTCGTTGCCTGCGGGCCTGGGAACCGAAGCTGCGGGTGTGGTCAGTAAAGTCGGCAACGGCGTGGAGCACATTCGCGTGGGCGATCGCGTCGTCTACGCGCAGTCAACGCTCGGCGCTTACAGTTCCGTCCATAACGTCCCCGCAGATAAAGCCGCGATTTTACCTGACGCCATTTCCTTCGAACAGGCGGCAGCCTCTTTTCTCAAGGGGTTGACCGTTTTTTACCTGTTGCGCAAAACCTATGAAGTGAAACCCGACGAACCCTTCCTGTTTCATGCCGCTGCGGGCGGCGTCGGTCTGATCGCCTGCCAGTGGGCGAAAGCGCTGGGCGCGAAGCTTATCGGTACCGTCGGTAGCGCGCAAAAAGCGCAGCGGGCGCTGGACGCCGGTGCCTGGCAGGTAATTAATTACCGTGAGGAGAGCATTGTAGAACGGGTAAAAGAGATCACTGGCGGCAAAAAAGTCCGCGTGGTCTATGACTCCGTGGGGAAAGATACCTGGGAAGCCTCACTGGACTGCCTGCAACGTCGGGGACTGATGGTCAGTTTCGGCAATGCGTCCGGCCCCGTCACCGGCGTGAATTTAGGTATTCTGAATCAGAAAGGTTCCCTGTATGCCACGCGACCTTCACTACAGGGGTATATTACGACACGTGAAGAACTGACCGAAGCCAGCAATGAATTGTTCTCATTGATCGCCAGCGGCGTGATTAAAGTTGATGTGGCTGAAAATCAACGCTATGCGTTAAAAGATGCCCGTCGCGCGCATGAGGTGCTGGAAAGCCGGGCCACACAGGGCTCAAGCCTGCTGATTCCGTAATAGCTCTGCAAAGAAATTGGGCTTCCACCCGGGAAGCCCTTTCTTTTTTTGTTCGGCTGTATGTAGGGTACAGCGCGATGAATTCGTTACCTGCGCAATCATGACAGATTTAATAATCGATTCCTATTTGCCTGTGAGGGCAAAGTTCCAGGTTGTGACGAACCGCTCAATACCTTAGTAAAACCGACGGTTATTGCGCTGATACTGTGGGATTTTTGGCGTTTTTACTGCTTTGATCACCCACACCACAGCCACCGCCAGCAGTAGCCACGGTAACAGCTTGATCATCAGGGCGAACATTCCGCCCAGGAACATGACGGCAGTCGCTACAACCAGCGCGGCCAGAATACCCAGCAAGGAGACGCCCGTCACCATTAACATCAGAAAAAAGCCAAGCACAAAAAGTAGTTCCAGCATAGTCGTTCCCCATAAAGATGGCATTGCCCGGCGGCATGGCGCTTACCGGGTTTGGTCAGGTAAGCTATTACAAAAATCATGCCAATATTTATGTTTTTGATATATAAAGAAAACGCCCTGCAAGACTGCACAGAGCGTGGTGAGATTGACTAATTTTTGGCGAACTTTTAACGCTTGTCTGCTACCAGTTTTAGCGCCTGCTCCAGTACAGCAACATCCGCGCCAGCTTTATGGGCGTTTTCGCTCAGATAGCGACGCCACTGCCGCGCGCCGGGGATGCCCTGGAACAACCCCAGCATATGGCGAGTGATATGCCCCAGATACGCTCCCTGGCTCAATTCACGCTCAATATAGGGATACATCGCGCGAACCACCGTAACCGGGTCGGCATCGGTGGTATCGGCGCCAAAGATCTCCCGATCCACCGCGGCCAGTATACCCGGATTCTGATAAGCTTCGCGGCCAACCATGACGCCATCCATATGGCGCAGGTGCTCCTTCGCCTCTTCCAGCGATTTGATGCCGCCGTTAATGGACATGGTCAGGTGCGGAAAATCCCGCTTTAGCTGATAGACGCGCGGGTAATCCAGCGGCGGGATCTCACGATTTTCTTTCGGGCTTAAGCCAGAAAGCCAGGCTTTGCGCGCATGGATAATAAACATCTCGCATTCGCCCTGACCGGAAACCGTATTAATGAAATCACACAGAAACGCATAACTGTCCTGATCGTCAATACCAATGCGGGTTTTTACCGTCACCGGAATCGAGACGACATCACGCATGGCTTTAACACAATCGGCGACCAGTTGCGCATTGCCCATCAAACAGGCGCCAAACATACCATTTTGCACGCGATCGGAAGGGCACCCCACGTTGAGGTTAATTTCATCGTAGCCACGCGCTTCCGCCAGCTTTGCACAATGCGCAAGCTGAGCTGGATCGCTTCCACCAAGCTGTAGAGCGACCGGATGCTCTTCTTCGCTATAAGCCAGATAGTCACCCTTACCGTGAATAATCGCGCCCGTGGTCACCATTTCGGTGTAGAGCAGCGTCTGGCGAGACAGCAAACGCAGGAAATAGCGGCAATGTCTGTCCGTCCAGTCGAGCATAGGCGCGATGGAGAAGCGATAAGCAGGAAAAGCGGAGGACTGGGTTTCAGGCTGCATGGCGAATAAATAAGCATCCGGTTAAAAAAGGGGCGTTACTATAGCATAACGCTAAACCGGAGGCGTAGCGCCTCCGGTGAAAGCACCTCAGAATGTCATTGTAAGCTGCGCGCCTGCCCCCCAGGTTTCATCTTCGCCGTACAGTCCCATTAAGTCGAGATGCACACGGTTAAAGGGCGCAAAGCCAAGACCGCCGGTAACCACATTGCTATCGTTATTTTTCACATCCGCACGATACCCTGCGCGCACCGCCAGCCATGACAACGGTCGAACTTCAGCGCCGACACCCACGTACTGTGAATTGTCTTCGCTCTTAAAGCCTTTCGTTTCCGTCAGATCGCCATCGGCGCTTACGGTCAGCAAATCGTTATGCCATGCGACGCCCGCGGTAACCAGGGGGCGGATTTGGTATGTATCTTTGTAGTTGGTGGTTTCTCCCGTCATACCATTAGTGATGTAAATATCTTTCGTATCGATATCGCGAGATACCAGATTTTGCCCGCTCAGCCCCAGCGTCCAGTTTTCACCGATATCGGCAGCAAGCCCCGCATCAATGTTAAAACCCGTATTGTCATTGCGATAACGGCTGCTATTCCAGTCGCTACTGTCGTAGTTATAAATTGAGGTGGTGTAGTTATAGAGCCAGGTTTTTTGCAGTTTTGGTGTAACGCCAATGGAAACAGGCACCTCGCCCACCACAAACTGCTTCGCCAGCGCAATACCGTAGTCAGACACAATCGCTACCCGCCCCGACGCGGTAGAGTTTAAATGCTTTGTAATTTCGTCAGACCCCAGCAAAGCAGCGCGTCCTGCTTCACGAAGCGCGACACGTTCATCATGCTGGATATCGCGCAGATACTGAATATCGTTCTGATCAATGGACGAACTCACGCGCCCATGCGCATAACCTTTGGCGATAAACGCCACGGAAAGCGTTTGCCCTGGAATACTTACCGCCAACCCGGCGCCGGCATTGGCGCGGGCGGTTTTTCCGTTGAGATATTCCAGCTCATCGGCCAGGTCGCGCGCGGCGCCCTGAAATTGATTCAGCACGCCTCGCGGATTGAGCAGAATTTGCCCCAGCGTAAGGTTATCGACGACCTCATCGTAGTAATCCACTTTATCGCTGATATCGTCAATTTCATCCTGGAGATTGTCTTTATCCGTAATCTGGACGCCGACCGCAGGAAGGACAACAGTGATATTGTCTTCCGGTTTGGCTTTTGCCAGTAACGCCGGATTTAACAGTACTCCGCTGCCATAATTCGCGGACGCGACGCCCGTCCCGCCCATTGCGTCATTACGCGCTTCCGTCCAGGTATTGGCGGCGCTCACCTGCTTTGCCATAAAAAGCGAGACCGCGATAGCAATCAGTGAAAGTTTGACGTTTTTGTTCACAGTTAGCCCATCTTATTATCAGGTGAAGTAATCCCTCCGCCACGCCTTGCCGGACAGAGGCGAACTATTGCTGTGAAATAGTGATGTTAAATCCTGTTGTAATAATATCGACCCTCATTATGTATAGATGAGAATACTGGCGCGGAAAAGCTTAGCAGGCGATATATTGTCGCGGGGTAATTTCAGAGTTTTAAGCAGCTCGTGGTAAAGTAACGGATTAGACTTTCATGCCATTCGAGGTGCTACATGGAAAAGACCACAACGCAAGAGTTACTGGCGCAAGCTGAAAAACTCTGCGCGCAGCGCAACGTGCGCCTGACGCCTCAGCGCCTCGAAGTGCTGCGCCTGATGAGTCTGCAACAGGGTGCCATCAGCGCATACGATTTGCTCGATTTGCTGCGCGAAACGGAACCACAGGCCAAACCGCCCACCATTTACCGCGCGCTGGATTTTTTGCTCGAACAGGGTTTTGTCCATAAAGTGGAATCCACCAATAGTTATGTGGTTTGCCACCTGTTCGACCAGCCGACGCACAGCTCGGCCATGTTTATCTGCGATCGTTGTGGCGTGGTGAAGGAAGAGTGTGCCGAGGGCGTGGAAGACATCATGCATACGCTGGCGGCTAAAATGGGATTTGCGCTACGACATAACGTTATTGAGGCGCACGGTCTGTGCCCTGCGTGCGTAGAAGTAGAAGCGTGTCGCCATCCGGGCGACTGTGGTCACGATCACTCGGTGCTGGTGAAGAAAAAACCGCGTTAGCCTGAACGGAAAAACGGGCGGCAGTAGAGAGGGGCACGCCCGCATTCATAAGCAAACAGTGGGAAGCACATCCATGTACTCCTGGTAGGGGAAAACGTATTACCAGCGATAGTTGTTACGGGTTTCCCAGTCAACAACCTCTTTTTCCGCCTGATCTTTCTGGTAACCGTAACGCTCCTGGATTTTACCTACCAGTTGGTCGCGTTTACCTTCGATAACGGTCATATCGTCATCGGTCAGTTTGCCCCATTGTTCTTTCATTTTACCTTTAAACTGTTTCCAGTTACCGCCGGCTTCGTCTTTATTCATCATCTTGTCCTCATCATTCGGTTAGGAATAGCAGGTGTTATTCGCCCAAATGCTCTGCAATTTCTGCTGGACGTGATAATAATTGTAGGCAGGAATTCGGCCTTCGGTTTTATATTCAGAATTTTTAACCGTCACGATCTGGCAAACCATGTACCCTCGCGCCAGTGACGACGCCAGATAAGGCTCAACGACAGACCGCGAAGCGCCAGGAACACGGTTAATGCCAGCCATAAACCATGATTTCCTAATACCGGCAGGGCGAAGAGCGTCAGCGCAAATCCTCCCGCGGCGACTGCCATGCTATTGCGCATTTCGGCGGCGCGCGTCGCGCCAATAAACATACCGTCGAGCAGATAGCACCATACGCCCACCAGCGGTAATACCACCTGCCAGATAAGATACCGATCCGCCAGTAGCTGTATTTGCGGCAATGAGGTCAGTAACGCGACAAAATGTTCGCCTGCCAGGGCATAGACTGTGGAAAACAACAAGGCCACAATTCCCGACTGACGACACGCCGCTCGCCAGACGTCCAGTAGCTTGCTACCGTCACGCGCGCCGTAAGCCTGACCGGAGTGCGCCTCCACCGCATAAGCAAAACCGTCCAGCGCATAGGCCGTAAAGGTGAGTAAGGTCATCAGGACTGCATTTACCGCGATAATATCGCTGCCCAGCCGCGCGCCTGACACCGTGATTGCGCCAAAACAAAGCTGAAGGAGCAATGAGCGCAGCATGATATCGCGATTGAGCGCTAAAAGGCGGCGCACGTTGCCGCGCCAGGCCTGTTTTAGCATATCCAGCGACACACCGCGGAGATGGAGAACTTTACGTACCATCATGAGGCCGATCAGTAACGTGGCATATTCTGCGATGACCGTCGCCAGGGCGGCGCCCTGCACGTTCATATGAAGTCCCATCACCAGCCACAGGTCGAGCGCGATGTTGAGGATATTGCCCACGACCAACAAGATAACCGGCGCCCGCGCATACTGAACGCCTAACAGCCACCCGAGCAGCACCAGATTCGCCAGTGACGCGGGAGCGCTTAGCCAACGAATTTCAAGGAAGCGTCTCGCCTGCACCAGGACAGCGTCGTTCCCGCCGACAATATGTAAAGCCAGCTCGATAAGCGGCGTGCGAAATAGCACAATCATCACGCCAGTGCCCAGCGCCAGCAATAACGGTTGAATGAGCGCCCGGGCTAACGCCTGCGGATTTTTGGCGCCAAATGCCTGCGCCGTTAGTCCGGTGGTGCTCATACGTAGAAATAGCAGCAGCATGAAAAGAAAGCTGGTGGCAGTCGCGCCCACCGCCACGCCGCCCAGGAAAACCGGGCTGTCCAGATGACCAATCACCGCCGTATCGACCAGCCCCAGTAAGGGGACGGTGATGTTAGAAAAAATCATCGGCAGCGCGAGACGCCAGAGAGCTTTATCAGAGGAGGTAAAAAGCGGCATGGAGAAAAGCCTGACAAGGAGTTAAACGAAACGAGCGCATTGCCGGATGGCGACGTAACGCCTTATCCGGCCTACAAATTAATCATCTCAGGAACTGCATTCCCGTAGGCCTGATAAGCGCAGCGCCATCAGGCTGCACGATTGCCGGATGACGGCTTACAAGGAGATTAAAAAGAGATTACAACCATTCCCCGTTGCGAATGACGCCTACCGCCAGCCCTTCAATCGTAAAGCTTTGTTCGCGCAGATCCACCACTATCGGTGTAAACTCGCTGTTTTCCGGCAGCAGCTCCACTTTATTGCCCTGCTTTTTCAGGCGTTTTACTGTCACTTCATCATCAATGCGAGCGACAACCACCTGGCCATTACGGACGTCCTGCGTTTTATGTACCGCCAGCAAATCCCCATCCATAATACCGATGTCTTTCATCGACATACCGCTCACGCGCAGCAGGAAATCGGCGCTGGGTTTGAACAGCGAAGGATCGACCTGGTAATGGCCTTCAATATGCTGCTGCGCCAGAAGCGGTTCACCCGCCGCGACACGCCCGACAAGCGGTAATCCGTCCTCTTCTTCCTGTAACAGACGGATACCTCGCGATGCGCCGGAAACGATTTCAAGCACCCCTTTGCGCGCCAGCGCTTTAAGATGTTCTTCCGCCGCGTTTGGGGAACGGAACCCCAAACGCTGCGCGATTTCCGCACGCGTCGGTGGCATACCTGTCTGGCTGATGTGATCCCGGATGAGATCAAACACCTCTTGTTGCCTGGCCGTTAACGCTTTCATTCCGCCCCCTGGGTGTATATACAGTCATGCTGTGAGTATATACAGTTAAAGGTGATTTTGGAACCACAAACGGCGCAAAAAACAAGAGATTTATAAAATTTGGAACCTTTATCGAAAATGTGACCATAACAGGATGCCCCAGGTCATCAGGGCAACGAAAATAGACAGTAGCACCGCAGCCGATCCCATATCTTTCGCACGGCCGGAAAGCTCATGGTATTCAGAACCGATGCGGTCCACGACCGCTTCAATAGCGCTGTTGAGGATTTCAACAATCATGATAAGTAAAACGGAACCTATCAATAACACACGGGTAATCGCATCCACATCCAGCCAGCAGGCGATGATGACGCCCAGCAATACCGCGATACTTTCCTGGCGAAACGCCGCTTCGTGAGTCCATGCGGCGCGAAATCCTTTCCAGGAATATCCTGCCGCTTTGATAATTCTGGTGAATCCAGTGGTATTATTGGCCATCAAAAGAACCTTTTTACATTATTAACGTCAATGACATTATACGGTTGCCCTGCACGATTCGGACTGCCGTAACGCAGCGCGAAGTATGACGGGATACAACAGAAATTCGCTAAACTTTCTGATATCCTTGCACCGCATTTGCATTATTAACCAGAGGCTTTACATCGTTTATGTCCGGCTGGCCACGAATTTACTACAAATTACTGAATTTACCATTAAGCATACTGGTAAAAAGCAAGTCTATTCCGGCGGAACCCGCCCAGGAATTGGGGCTCGATACTTCTCGCCCCATTATGTATGTCTTGCCATACAACTCAAAAGCGGACTTACTGACGCTGCGGGCGCAATGTCTGGCGCACGATCTCCCGGATCCGCTGGAGCCGCTGGAGATCGACGGCGCGCTGCTGCCACGCTATGTATTTATTCACGGCGGACCGCGTGTCTTTACCTATTACACGCCAAAAGAAGAGTCGGTGAAACTTTTTCACGATTATCTCGATCTGCATCGGAGTAATCCGGCTTTGGACGTGCAGATGGTGCCCGTTTCCGTGATGTTTGGCCGCGCGCCGGGTCGTGAAAAGGGAGAAGAGAACCCGCCTTTACGCATGCTGAACGGCGTACAGAAATTCTTTGCCATCTCCTGGCTAGGCCGCGATAGCTTTGTCCGATTCTCGCCGTCCGTCTCATTGCGTCGCATGGCTGATGAACACGGCACCGATAAAATCATCGCACAGAAGCTGGCTCGCGTGGCGCGTATGCACTTTGCTCGCCAGCGCCTGGCGGCGGTTGGCCCACGCCTGCCCGCCCGTCAGGATCTGTTTAACAAACTGCTGGCCTCGAAAGCGATCGCCCGCGCGGTAGAAGACGAAGCGCGCAGTAAGAAAATCTCTCATGAAAAAGCGCAGCAAAACGCCATTGCGCTGATGGAAGAGATCGCGGCGAACTTCTCTTACGAGATGATTCGTTTGACCGACAGGATTTTGGGGTTTACCTGGAACCGACTTTACCAGGGGATTAACGTGCATAACGCCGAGCGCGTACGCCAACTGGCGCACGACGGCCATGAAATCGTCTATGTACCCTGTCACCGCAGCCATATGGACTACTTGCTCCTTTCTTATGTGCTGTACCATCAGGGACTGGTTCCGCCGCACATTGCCGCCGGTATTAACCTTAATTTCTGGCCCGCTGGCCCGATTTTCCGTCGTCTGGGCGCGTTCTTTATTCGTCGTACCTTTAAGGGGAATAAACTCTATTCCACCGTCTTTCGCGAATATCTGGGCGAGCTGTTCAGCCGCGGCTACTCGGTTGAGTATTTTGTCGAAGGAGGACGTTCGCGTACCGGACGTTTGTTAGACCCGAAAACCGGCACCCTGTCGATGACTATCCAGGCGATGCTGCGCGGCGGTACCCGTCCAATTACGTTAGTGCCTATTTACATCGGCTATGAGCACGTCATGGAAGTGGGCACCTATGCGAAAGAGCTGCGCGGCGCGACAAAAGAGAAAGAGAGTCTGCCGCAGATGCTGAAAGGCTTGAGCAAGCTGCGCAATCTGGGTCAGGGCTACGTTAACTTTGGCGAACCGATGCCGCTCATGACGTACCTGAACCAGCATGTGCCGGAGTGGCGCGAATCTATCGACCCTATAGAGGCCATACGCCCAGCCTGGCTGACGCCGACGGTAAATAGTATCGCCGCCGATCTGATGGTGCGTATTAACAACGCTGGCGCGGCAAACGCGATGAACCTGTGTTGTACCGCACTGTTAGCGTCGCGTCAGCGCTCGCTCACCCGCGAGCAGCTCACCGAGCAGCTTGATTGCTATCTCGATCTGATGCGCAATGTCCCTTATTCCACAGACTCAACCGTTCCTGCCGCCAGCACTGGCGAGCTCATCGCTCACGCGCTGCAGATGAATAAGTTTGAGGTCGAGAAAGACACCATTGGCGATATCATCATCCTGCCGCGCGAGCAGGCGGTGTTGATGACCTATTATCGTAACAATATCGCGCATATGTTGATTATGCCTTCGCTGATGGCGGCGATTATCACCCAGCATCGTCGCATTTCGCGTGATGCGTTGCAGCAGCATGTTGAAGCGCTCTATCCGATGTTAAAAGCGGAGCTGTTCCTGCGCTGGGAGCGCGAGGAGTTAGCCTCGGTCATTGACGCTCTGGCCAGTGAAATGCAGCGTCAGGGGCTAATCACCCTGCAGGATGATGAACTGCATATCAACCCGGCGCATTCCCGTACGCTGCAGCTGCTGGCGGCAGGCGCGCGTGAAACGCTACAGCGTTATGCCATTACGTTCTGGCTGTTGAGCGCCAATCCGTCCATCAACCGCAGTACGCTGGAGAAAGAAAGCCGTACCGTGGCGCAACGTCTGTCTGTCCTGCACGGTATTAACGCGCCGGAGTTTTTCGACAAAGCGGTGTTCAGTTCACTCGTGTTGACGCTACGGGATGAGGGTTATATCAGTGATACGGGCGATGCCGAACCGGCAGAAACGATGAAGATATATCAGATGCTTGCCGATCTGATTACCTCTGATGTCCGTCTGACGATTGAAAGCGCGACGCAGGGCGAGTAAGCCAGTGCCTGAAATGCCCGATGGCGTAAGCTTATCGGGCAACTGATATGACGTATTGAAAATTTTGGCTTTGTAGGCCGGGTCCGCCCGGCATGACATCAGAAGTGCCAGTAACTCATCGCCAGCCCTAAAAATAGCACCAGGCCAACGTAGTTATTGTTCATAAAGGCTTTAAAGCAGGCTTCACGTTCACGGTTCGCAATCAGTTTTTGCTGGTAGACAAACAGCGCGCCCGCCACCAGCACAGACCAGTAATATCCCCATCCCAGACCATTCAACCAGCCGATCAGCGCCATTAACGCCATGACGCCAAGCTGCAGAATCCCGATAATCAATGTGTCATAACGACCAAACAGGATCGCCGTCGATTTAATGCCTATCTTGATATCATCATCTCTGTCGACCATCGCATATTGCGTATCGTAAGCCACCGCCCAGAGAATATTGGCGAGGAACATCAGCCAGCAGCTCAACGGCAGGGATTCGCTCACCGCGGCGAACGCCATGGGGATTGACCAGCCGAAAGCGGCCCCCAGCACGACCTGCGGCAGGTGGGTGTAGCGTTTCATAAAGGGATAAACCCAGGCCAACGCCAGCGCCGCCACGGAAAGCAGAATCGTCATGGCGTTCAGCGTCAGCACCAACAAAAACGCCAGCAGCACCAGTACCACAAACAGGTTGCGCGCTTCTTTCTCTGTCACGGCGCCGCTGGGTAAAGGCCGGTTGACCGTACGTTTTACATGTCCGTCAAATTTACGATCGGCGTAATCATTCACCACGCAGCCCGCCGCGCGCATTAACCACACGCCAGCGACAAAAACTGCCAAAATCCACAGCTGAGGCATACCCGGCGTCGCCACCCATAGCGCCCAAAGCGTCGGCCAGAGCAGCAGCAACGCGCCAATAGGCTTATCTGTACGCATCAAACGGTGAAACGCCAGCAGCTTACTCTGCGTCAGACTCCACTCCATCTTTATCTTCCTCTCAGTACAGCGGCGATGCAGGTAAAAAAAGCTCGGTAAGCAACAGTGGCTTTCCGCTCAACCGCAGTCGAGAGCGGCGCCCCCATAGCGTTGCATCGCGTCCAATTTCAATAAAATCGCGGGTCAGTGTCGATGATGTAAATAGATAACGTCCAAGCGGGGTTTTACCCAGATGTTGTAAGACCTGTTCAGGTCCGCACAGCGTGGATTCCGGTACCACGGTACGTCCGGCAAGCCAGGGCTCGCCGTCAGCGCAAAGCAGTATCTCACGTAACCAGTAACGGGATTCGGATGGCAGTAAACCTGACGCTTCCTCGACCTCGCTTTGGCCGACAAACGCTTCCCGAATCAGCGTCACGCTTACCCGCTTTCCCAGTTGCTCAAAACGTTTAGTCATAGAATCTTCCAGCAACAGCCAATCCAGCAAATGGGGTTCAAGCGCAGGAATCGCATCAAAATAGCGCAGCGCACGCAGTTGCGTTAACGCAGGGTGTGACATGCCTTACTCTCCGATTCATAACCTAAAGTCATTGTATCTCAGAAAAGACATTACGGGGGGCGCAATCACAATTAAGTGATCTGTTGCGCAACAAAAAAATAACAATTCGCATGAAATGATAAAAAAAGGTGCGCCAGGAGACGCACCAGTTGCTGCAAAATCAGCACTGTGGGGAAACAATTACCCCTTGCCTTTTACACTGCTGATAAAGGTGGAACGGGCAGATGTCGATCCCAGACGTTCGGCCTCATCAAGCAGTTTCAGCGCTTTATCGACGTCGCCTTTCGCTACGGCATCCTTAATCGCTTTATTAAAGTAGCTTTCCGTATCGTTCAACATCGGTTCGCTTTTCTTCGGCGCGACTGGCGCTGGCGCAGCGACCGGCGCGGCGGTATTGCCTACCGTTACCGGCCCGGTACCGGACGAGCCAAACAACGGCCCGACCAATACGCTGGAGCTGCTGTTGGTTTTCACCTTCAGTTTCACCACGCCATCAGTGGTATGGCGAGCAACTGGATCGGGAATATCCGGGATAGAGTTGCCGACGCCTTTGGCATAGGCTTTTGCCGGATCGAGCAGTGTAGTGGTTTGCTGAAGATCTTTTTCGGTCGTAAACACCAGAACATAGAGTTTCTGCTGCCCCAACGCAGGCGTCAGGCGCATCACGCCTTCCAGCCGGTCTGCGCTCATGACGCCCGGCTGCTGATAAGTAAAGTAACTGCTGGGGAAGAACGCCGAAGGCGTCATATTTTGGTCAAGAATCAACACGTTTGGCGCAAAAACGCTGGCTTGCTTATTGACCTCGCTGGTCAGAGTTAATGTCAGCTCGCCGATATTCGCCGGAACGCTATAAGCGGCGACCGGGCCGGTAATGCCGGCGACGTCAAGGCGCTGGCCGCCAGTCGCCAGTTGGGTAGACTGCGTTTTTGACTGATCTACAGGCGTCCAGGTTAATTGCTGTAGCGCGGCAGCAGGAATAGCGGGCGCGGCGCTGGTATTTTGCGGTACATAGTTCACTTCCGCCAGGCTGATACCCGGCACGCTGGCGAACAGCCCTGCGGTTAAACAGAGGGCGACGAGACTTTTCTTCATTTTCATTATTCTCACCTCAATAAGGCGGGTTCAGCGGTAGCCAGGCAATAGCACGCCAACCCAAACATATCGCCGAATGGCGGCTGGCGCCTTATTCGGCTTACAAGCATCATCAGACCTGATGTTTCAGAGGGGCTTGTGCCCCTCGTTACGTCAGATGACCATCGTATTACCACCAGATTTCCATCTGGGCGCCGAAGGTCCACTCATCGCTATCGCCACGGCTATTGGTGGAAATGCCGGAGTTAGTCGCTGCGGCATAACGGGAAATGTTATCGCCGTCTTTGATATAGCCCCATTTCTCATCCCATTTCGCGTAGGTGGCGAAAATACGGATAGCCGGACGCGACCAGATGCTGTCGCCCGCCTGCCACTGTTGCGCCAGGGTAATTTTATATTGATTGTTACGATCGCCGGTCTGCTGAGATTTCACGTTGTCGTAGCCGACTTCCAGCAGGGTACTCATGATTGGCGTCCACTTGTACATTGGACGTACGCCCACGGTCCACCACTCAGTACCCAGGTTATTATCCCAATCGATATTCTGGTACATACCGACGTACATCAAATCCCATTTATCACCAAGCGAGATGGCGCCATGATCCAAAATACGCCACATATCGCCATTATTGTTGATGACCTTATTGGCATAATTAATTTTGGTTCCATCAGGCAATTCTTCAGTGAAAGATGAAGAACCGTCGGAACCGCGCGCCTGGCCTTTACCCTGCGTGGTCATGGCATCGGTGGCATATTGCACGACAAACTTGTTATAGCCTTTCAACATGCTTTGCGTGTGTTCGGCGGTGAACATCCAGCCGTCTTTCGATGCCCCATCAGCCAGCTTATAACCATCGGTCGTATTGGCGCGGCCGTAATCAACGCCCAGCTCCAGTACGCCGTCCGGGTTTGTTTGCAGCCCAGCCAGACGTACGTCAAAGACGTCGTTAGCGGTATCTTTCACTTCATCATAAATATTCTGGCTGCTGAAGGTGTAAGAGCCGCCCGCTTCAGTAGAGCGGGTCGCCGCCAGTGAAAGCTTACCGAAGCCCAGATCGATATTTTCGATACCCGCGCCAGGACCTGAAATATCCCAGTAGTAGAAGTCGATCATGTGTACGTCATGACGCTGATAGAAGCGCTTACCGGCCCAGATGGTAGAGCCCGGCAGCCATTCAATCAGGTTTTTACCCTGCACGTTCGCTTCGCGGAAGGCGGGATCGGTCGATTCCCAGTCGTTCTGCTGGTTAACCGAATAGGCGACGTTGGTGTCGAAATAGAAGCTCTTATCGCCCTCTTTCCACACTTCCTGGCCCAGTTTCAGTTCCGCATAGGTTTCACATTCGTTACCGAGACGGTATTTACTTTGTGCACCGGTCACCTGGAAACATTGTTGTTCGCCGCCGCTTCCCGTCCAGCCAATACCGGAACGGGCGTAACCGTGGAAATCGACAGCCATTGCCTGAGCGGACATGACGCCCGCAGCGACAGCAACCGCCAGAGGGAGTTTGCGCAGAGTAATCATCATTCTATCTCCTGAGATCATTGCTTTTCTTTAAACGCTGCCACCTTCTAAAACTGCGAATGGTTTTGCGTTTCGTTTTTTTATGGAGGCCTTAAACACCCGGCTCTTGATGCAGACGACGACATGCGCTGCCATCCTCGCGGAACAGATGACAGCGCTCTGGCGGCAGGCCGATAGCGAATGTGGCGCCCTCTTCTACCAACACCACGTCATTCTGGCGATAAACCAGGTTTTGACGGATGGCGGGGATCTGGATATGAATTTGTGTTTCGTGCCCTAACTGCTCGACAACCTGGACTTCACCTTCCAGGGTGACATCGGCGATATCGCTCGGCAGCAGGTGTTCCGGCCGAATGCCTAAAGACATATTGGCGCCGACCTGCACGCCGCGACTTTCGACCGGCAACCAGATTTGCTGGCGATTCGGCAGTTCGACCTGGACTTGTTCAATTGCGGTGGCGGTCACTTTCACCGGCAGGAAGTTCATCTTCGGCGAGCCGATGAAGCCCGCGACAAAGCGGTCCGCCGGATAGTGGTACAGCTCCAGCGGCTTACCGACCTGCGCGACGCGACCGGCGTCCAGCACCACGATTTTGTCGGCCAGCGTCATCGCTTCGACCTGATCGTGGGTGACGTAAATCATCGTGCGGCCCAGACGTTTATGCAGGCGAGAAATTTCAATGCGCATCTGCACGCGCAGCGCGGCATCCAGGTTAGAGAGCGGTTCATCCAGCAAAAACACACGCGGCTCCGCCACCAGCGTGCGGCCAATCGCTACGCGCTGACGCTGCCCGCCGGAAAGCGCTTTTGGCTTACGTTCCAGCAGATGCGCCAGTTGCAGCACTTCCGCCACCTGGTTGACGCGTTGATTCATTACTTCTTTTTTGGCACCCGCCAGCTTGAGGCCGAAAGACATGTTTTCTGCAACGGAGAGATGGGGATAGAGCGCATAAGACTGGAATACCATGCCCACGCCGCGCTCGGCAGGCGGAATATCATTCATACGGGTTTCCCCGATAAACAGGTCGCCACTGGTGATGGTTTCAAGCCCGGCGATCATACGCAGCAAGGTCGATTTACCACAGCCTGACGGTCCGACAAACACCACGAACTCCCCGTCATGGATATCGAGGTTAATATCTTTCGATACCACCACGTCACCCCAGGCTTTCGTTACATTTCGTAGCTGTACGCTCGCCATGCCCTTCTCCCTTCGTTACAACCTGTCATTGACAGCAACATTCATGATGGCCTGACTATGCGCGATCCCTGACTGGGGTAAATCCTCCACCCCCCGGCTTTTTTATGGGGGAGGAGGCGGGAGGATGAGGACACAGCGCCTGAGACCACGGGCGCGGACAGAAAAGGAATTTCGTGATGCCGCCCGCAAAAATCGGCGTGTTTTTATGTGCGCCAGCACGCATTACTCACATTTATGTAACACAGATCACATAAAGCCGGGGTGGGGCGTAGGGGCGGGGAGGATGGAAAGAGGTTGTCGTATAAAGAAACTAGAGACCGTTAAACCACCTCTGTGTACATCACCAAAAAGGATGGGAGATATGAAGATTAAAACTGGCGTAGGCATCCTCGCATTATCCGCACTTACGACGATGATGATTTCCGCCCCGGCTCTCGCCAAAATTGAAGAAGGTAAACTGGTTATCTGGATCAACGGCGACAAGGGCTATAACGGTCTGGCCGAGGTCGGTAAAAAATTTGAGCAAGACACCGGCATTAAAGTGACCGTTGAGCACCCGGATAAGCTGGAAGAGAAATTCCCGCAGGTGGCAGCCACCGGCGACGGTCCTGACATTATCTTCTGGGCGCACGACCGTTTTGGCGGCTACGCGCAGTCTGGTCTGCTGGCGGAGGTCACTCCGGATAAAGCGTTTCAGGACAAACTCTATCCGTTCACCTGGGATGCGGTACGTTATAACGGCAAGCTGATCGCCTACCCCATCGCCGTTGAAGCCCTCTCCCTGATTTATAACAAAGACCTCGTCCCGAACCCGCCGAAAACCTGGGAAGAGATCCCGGCGCTGGATAAAGAGCTAAAAGCGAAAGGGAAGTCGGCGATAATGTTCAACCTGCAAGAGCCGTATTTCACCTGGCCTTTGATCGCCGCTGACGGCGGTTACGCGTTCAAATTTGAAAACGGCAAGTATGACGTGAAAGACGTTGGCGTCGACAACGCCGGCGCGAAAGCGGGCCTGACTTTCCTGATCGATATGATCAAGAACAAAAATATGAGCGCCGATACCGATTACTCCATCGCCGAAGCGGCCTTCAATAAAGGCGAAACGGCAATGACCATCAACGGCCCGTGGGCATGGTCGAACATCGACAAGAGCAAAGTCAACTACGGTGTCACCCTGCTGCCGACCTTCAAAGGTAAACCCTCGAAACCGTTCGTCGGTGTGCTGAGCGCGGGGATTAACGCTGCCAGCCCGAATAAAGAGCTGGCAAAAGAGTTCCTCGAAAACTACCTGCTGACCGATCAGGGTCTGGAAGCGGTGAACAAAGATAAACCGCTGGGCGCCGTGGCGCTGAAATCTTTCCAGGAGCAGTTAGCGAAAGACCCCCGTATCGCCGCTACCATGGATAACGCCCAGAAAGGCGAGATCATGCCGAATATTCCGCAGATGTCCGCCTTCTGGTATGCGGTACGTACGGCTGTGATCAACGCCGCCAGCGGCCGTCAAACCGTGGATGCCGCGCTGAAAGATGCACAAAGCCGTATCACTAAGTAATGCCGCGAGCCTGTGCCGGATGGCGGCATAAATGCCTTATCCGGCCTACAACACACCGTAGGCCTGATAAGCGCAGCGCCATCAGGCACATCTCCGGCCAGGAAGTTTCAACGCTGTAGAGGAAATCCCCCATGGATGTCATTAAAAAGAAACACTGGTGGCAAAGCGACCAGCTTAAATGGTCAGTAATTGGTCTGCTGGGCCTGCTGGTGGGTTACCTTGTAGTTTTAATGTACGTACAAGGGGAGTATCTGTTCGCCATCATGACGCTGATTTTAAGCTCTGCTGGCCTGTATATTTTCGCAAATCGTAAAACCTATGCCTGGCGCTACGTTTACCCTGGCCTCGCCGGCATGGGGCTGTTTGTGCTATTCCCGCTGGTGTGCACCATCGCCATCGCCTTTACTAACTACAGCAGCACCAACCAGCTCACCTTTGAACGCGCCCAGCAAGTGCTGATGGACCGTTCTTATCAGGCAGGAAAAACCTATAACTTCGGTCTTTACCCGGCCGGCGACGAGTGGCAACTGGCCCTCACCGACGGAGAAACGGGCAAACATTACCTGTCTGACGCATTTTCCTTCGGCGGCGAACAGAAATTACAGCTGAAAGAGACCGATGCCCTGCCGGGCGGCGAACGCGCCAATCTGCGGATAATCACCCAGAACCGTCTGGCACTGAACCAGATAACCGCCGTCCTGCCGGATGAAAGTAAAGTGATTATGAGCTCGCTACGTCAGTTTTCCGGTACCCGTCCGCTGTACACACTGGCTGATGACGGCCTGCTTACCAATAACCAGAGCGGCGTAAAATACCGGCCAAACAACGATAGCGGTTATTATCAGTCGATCAACGCCGACGGAAGCTGGGGTGATGAAAAACTCAGTCCTGGTTATACCGTTACTATCGGCGCGAAAAACTTTACGCGCGTCTTTACCGACGAAGGGATCCAGAAGCCCTTTTTCGCTATCTTCGTCTGGACCGTGGTCTTTTCGGTCCTCACTGTGGTGTTAACCGTGGCGGTTGGGATGGTATTGGCCTGCCTCGTACAGTGGGAAGCGCTGAAAGGTAAAGCTATCTACCGCGTCCTGCTGATTCTGCCCTACGCCGTACCGTCGTTTATTTCAATTTTGATTTTCAAAGGGTTATTCAACCAAAGCTTTGGCGAAATCAATATGATGCTGAGCGCGCTGTTTGGCATTAAACCGGCCTGGTTCAGCGACCCCAACACCGCGCGGGCAATGGTGATTATCGTGAATACCTGGCTGGGCTATCCCTACATGATGATCCTGTGCATGGGACTGCTGAAAGCGATTCCGGATGACCTGTACGAAGCCTCCGCAATGGACGGCGCAGGTCCATTTCAGAATTTCTTTAAGATCACCTTACCGCTGCTGATTAAGCCGCTAACGCCGCTGATGATCGCCAGCTTCGCCTTTAACTTTAATAACTTTGTACTGATTCAGTTATTGACCAACGGCGGGCCAGACCGTCTCGGCACCACCACGCCTGCCGGTTATACCGATCTGCTCGTCAGCTACACCTACCGTATCGCCTTTGAAGGCGGCGGCGGTCAGGACTTCGGTCTGGCGGCGGCCATTGCCACGCTGATCTTCCTGCTGGTAGGCGCGCTGGCAATAGTGAACCTGAAAGCCACGCGTATGAAGTTTGATTAAGGGAGATAATAACAATGGCTATGGTCCAACCCAAATCTCAGAAACTGCGTCTCTTCATCACGCACCTGGGGCTGCTGATTTTCATCGCGGCGATTATGTTCCCGCTGCTGATGGTCATCGCTATCTCGCTACGTGAAGGGAACTTCGCCACCGGAAGCCTGATCCCGGACAAAATCTCCTGGGAACACTGGCGGCTGGCGCTGGGTTTCAGCGTGGAACATGCGGATGGTCGGGTAACACCGCCTCCCTTCCCGGTCCTGCTGTGGCTGTGGAACTCGGTGAAAATCGCCGGTATTACCGCCATCGGCATCGTGGCGCTCTCCACCACCTGCGCCTACGCTTTTGCACGAATGCGTTTTCCAGGTAAAGCAACACTGCTTAAAGGGATGCTGATTTTCCAGATGTTTCCGGCGGTTTTGTCTCTGGTGGCGCTGTATGCGTTATTTGACCGCCTGGGACAATACATTCCATTTATCGGTCTGAATACGCATGGCGGCGTGATCTTCGCCTATCTTGGCGGCATCGCGCTGCATGTCTGGACGATTAAAGGCTACTTCGAAACTATCGACAGTTCGCTGGAAGAGGCCGCCGCGCTGGATGGCGCAACCCCGTGGCAGGCGTTTCGCCTGGTGCTGCTGCCGCTTTCCGTACCGATTCTGGCGGTGGTGTTTATTCTGTCGTTCATCGCGGCGATTACCGAAGTTCCGGTCGCCTCGTTGTTACTGCGCGATGTGGACAGCTATACGCTGGCCGTGGGTATGCAGCAATATCTCAACCCGCAAAACTATTTGTGGGGCGACTTTGCCGCCGCCGCCGTCCTTTCCGCTATTCCTATCACCCTGGTGTTCCTGTTGGCGCAGCGTTGGCTGGTCAACGGCCTGACGGCAGGGGGTGTGAAAGGTTAAGTCTTATCGAAGTACCTGCCCGGCAACGGGCAATGCCACTGCCCTCAACTTATGTTATCCCCACTTATGGTCGTATTTTGGCGCTCTTCGGAGCGCTTTTTTTATGTTATTTTGCATTGCTGTTACGATTATTTCCTTTCGTGGCCCCCATCACTGCAATTATATTTACCGCCTGAAAACAGACAAATTAAACAGAATTAAGATCACAGAAAAGACAAAACATAATTGCAATGTAAAAAATGATAATTGTTTTCCCTGCCTGTTAAATTCACCATCACGACACTGATCAAAAGAGCTGTATCCTCTAAGGCAGGTCTGAATGAACACCCACTATAATTCCCGCTATATTTTTTCCATTACCTTAGTCGCAACATTAGGAGGGTTATTATTCGGCTATGACACTGCCGTCATATCCGGAACGGTAGAATCCTTAAATACCGTGTTTGTCGCTCCGCAACATTTAAGTGAATCCGCCGCCAACTCGCTATTGGGCTTCTGCGTCGCCAGTGCGTTGATTGGCTGCATCATCGGCGGTGCGCTGGGCGGTTATTGCAGTAACCGCTTTGGTCGTCGGGACTCGCTGAAAATCGCCGCTCTGCTGTTCTTTATTTCCGGTATTGGCTCCGCATGGCCAGAATTAGGATTTACCACGATTAACCCAGATAATGCCGTACCTGTTTATTTGGCCGGATATGTCCCCGAATTTGTTATTTATCGCATCATCGGTGGTATTGGCGTTGGTTTAGCCTCAATGCTCTCACCGATGTATATTGCTGAACTGGCTCCAGCGCATATTCGTGGGAAACTGGTTTCCTTTAACCAGTTCGCCATTATTTTTGGTCAACTGTTGGTGTATTGCGTTAACTATTTCATTGCCCGCTCTGGTGACGCTAACTGGCTGAATACCGATGGCTGGCGATATATGTTTGCTTCCGAAAGTATTCCCGCCCTGCTGTTTTTACTGCTGCTGTATACCGTACCGGAAAGCCCGCGCTGGCTGATGGCACGTGGCAAACACGAACAGGCGGAGGGCATTCTGCGCAAAATTATGGGTAGCAGCCTCACCACCCAGGCCATGCAGGAGATCAACCAGTCTCTGGAGCATGGTCGTAAAACCGGCGGACGCCTGTTGATGTTTGGCGTGGGCGTGATAGTCATCGGCGTGATGCTGTCCGTCTTCCAGCAGTTTGTCGGCATTAACGTCGTGCTCTACTACGCGCCGGAAGTGTTTAAAACGTTGGGGGCCAGCACCGACGTGGCGCTCTTGCAGACCATTATTGTCGGCGTAATCAACCTGAGCTTCACCGTGCTGGCCATTATGACGGTAGATAAATTTGGTCGCAAACCGCTGCAAATTATTGGCGCATTGGGCATGGCTCTTGGGATGTTCAGCCTTGGCACCGCGTTTTACACCCAGGCTTCCGGGCTGATAGCGCTGCTGTCGATGCTGTTTTACGTCGCCGCATTTGCCATGTCCTGGGGACCGGTTTGTTGGGTGCTGCTGGCAGAAATCTTCCCGAACGCGATTCGTGGCAAAGCGCTCGCCATTGCCGTCGCCGCGCAGTGGCTGGCGAACTACTTCGTCTCCTGGACCTTCCCGATGATGGACAAAAATTCGTGGCTGGTTTCCCATTTCCACAACGGTTTCTCCTACTGGATTTACGGTTGTATGGGTATTCTGGCGGCGCTGTTTATGTGGAAGTTCGTGCCGGAAACCAAAGGCAAAACGCTGGAAGAACTTGAGAAGTTATGGACGCCAGCAGAAGAGAAAACGCCGAAAGCCGCCATACAATAAGCTGATTTATCGCCACGCCGTACGTCCGTTACAGTGTGGCGACGCCTATTCTCGCCGTAGTCGGTTCGAATTACATAACCACAACGTGATAACCAACAGGAGGATCGCCGCCGAATAGAGTAATACATCCATTGGCGTTTTATGATCGACAATGATCAGGCGCACAATCGCCGTGATCCCAATGTACACGAAATAGCGCAGCGGAAAGTGAAGGCCAGACTTAAAGTACTTCACAATCAGCGCAATAAATTCGAAATAAAGAAAGTAGATCACCAGCCCTTCCACCAGTTCATATTTGCTGGCTTGCTCAGGCACGAATAAGGCATCCGCCAGGTGCACCGTCTCTTTACCGAGAAAAACGACCAGGATCAGACCGAGGGTAAGCAGCCCCAAATTTAGTACGTTTTGTAAAATCGTGGCGATAAACTCAAGACGTGAGCGCGATAATGGCATCATAACAGCCCCCTCTTTCTCTGCGGCGAGGTTTCTGTATAACGCACAAATGTGACGAGCATCTATATTTTTTATTTATGTTTATATTTTGTTCAATAAGATAATTTGCCGGATAGCGCTTTGAACGCCTTATCCGGCCTGAGTATTAACGGAAATTTACGCTCCTGTCACTGGTCATATCATACAGGCCAAACTTACGGCCAAGCTGTTGACCACCGTCACGCGTCAGCGGCGTCCAGCCAATTGCCGCACGACTTCGGGTTGGGCCGGACGAGAAGAGATCCAGCGGCACGGAAACATATACGCCTTTGGTAAAATCCCCTTCCCCATATTCATCCGGCGACGCATCGGTAATCGTCGCGTAACCGCCGACAACGACGCCGCTATCGAAGCGTTTGGCGATCTCCAGCGTACCGCCTTTATCGCCCGCCAGATACTGACCAACGCTGGCTTTCACCAGCACATCCTGGGCGAACGGCGGCGTCCAGTATGCGGTCAAATGTCCGGTCTTCACGCTGTAATCGGTAAACTTCATCATATCCTGCGCGCTACGCCAGTCACGCTGTTTCACGTAGTTGGCATCCAGACCAAACGCCCAATTGCTGTCTACCGGGCGATACAGGACTTCCGCCCCGGCACCGCCAAACATGGTCTCCAGATAACCACCGTAGACCTGCCCATAGAAACCATTGCCAAAATACTGGAAGTAGTTGGCCTGTAGGTTATTCACATAAACATCATTCTGCACATACTCACGGACATGCGTACGCACCCGCGGCAGATGTGAATCCTTCGGCGGATTGGTGTAGTTAAATTTGTCGTAGTTGTTGGCGATATTGGCAAACACGCTGCCCGTGGTGAGCAGATGATCCGTGACCCACAGATCCGCAGTTCCCATTACGCCCAACTGATACATATAGAAGTTTTCCGGGCCGCCTACCGACTGATTCAGCACGGGATCAAGATGAAAATCAATGCGCGACTTGTCGATATACCAGCCCTGTTCAGTACTCTCTGGCACGATCGGCTCCACACGTTTTTGCGCCAGCGGGGTTTCATGTCCCAGCGGTTCGCCTTCCAGATGGCGTTTCAGGCTGGCGACATCGGTTTCAGTGGTGACCTGCGGCAGATTAAGGCGGTTTTCCGTCACGCGGATCGTGCGGATTCCCTCCGGCAGATCGTTCATGACGATCCGGTTAGCGCGCACGATCCCTTCACGGGAGTCGCGGTACTTCACCTGTTCGCCGGTAACGTACAGCGTATCGCCTTTGACCTGGATTTTCGGGTCCGCCAGACCGGCATTATATTTCAATAACGTTAATTGATTAGCCACTACCGAATGTTGCAGGATGGCATCCTGCGGCTGTGGTCGGTATTGCGGGCGTGAATTGTCATGATACGCGGGACGTAAATCGTTGAAATTGGTGCGCAGCGTAACGCCAAACATAAAGGTGTTGCCGCGCTCGTAGCTGAGGTTAACGTCGGCCCAATCGGTGACGCGGTAAATGGCGCCGACGTTAAACTTGCTCTTCTGCTCCAGTTTACCCGCAAAATCCTGCTGATAGTTATTGCCTTCATACTCCAGCTTCAGGCGTAGCGGTTGCCACGGGGTCTGGTATTCTACGCCGCCAAACAGCGAGGCCGGGCCGTGAAACATATCGCTACCGTCGACGGAACCTGCCTCTTTATAGCTGTTATCACGCGAACAGAATTTATCACTATACGAACAGAAAGGATTAGACACATTGCCGCTGGTGCCAAGATAGCCCCAACCGAGACCTAATGAAAAATCAAATGGCCCCCAGGCCTTACTCGCTACAATATATTCCGCATCAAACAGCCCCGTCCCGCCGATATCGCGCGCGCCAACCGCCACCTGCGGCATCCAGTAACTCTCTTCCCACAACCGCAGTTTCACATCAAACGCTTTATCTTTGTAAGTCTGGTCACCGGAGAATGATTCCACGCTGCTGTACTTTTTCGTACGGACATCGGTATAGCGCAACGTGGTTTCCAGCCACGGGAAAAGCTGAACCGAAGCCGAGTAGTAGCGGTACTGATCGTTATCGCGATAGTTCAGGCTCATCTCCCCTTCACGCGCCATACGCGCTGTCGGCGTTTGCAGCAGGCCCACGCCGCCAAAGTCAGATTGTGAAGGCCCAACAGGGGCTAGATATGTTTCGGCATGGCAGGCCGCGCTAATACCCAGCGCCAGCACGCTGAGCAGATGTGTTTTTTTCATTATTCCGGTATCCGCTGCGTCAGGGTATGAAGAATGTCGGCATTTATCGCCTCCGGCGTGCCGCGCCAAAGGGAATCGGCAAAACCGACAAAAATAATGCTGCCGGGCATTGGCTCGATATGACGTTTATTCCAGTAAGCCACCGGCGCTTTTTGGCTGCGTCCATCAGGGTAAACCACCCAGGCATAGCTACGATCCGCGCCGCTGAGTAAGCGCTGACCCTCGAGATAACTGGCGACGTCCCGCCCAGGGACGAACGGCTGGCTGCCCGGCTGGCTAATCAAGCCAAAGAGCGTCACCTGCGTGGGTTGCGGCCCGACCCAGAGCGTGTAGTGACCTTGCAGCGGCGGGTTACCTCGTTCGCTCACCCGCACCACGTCAGGATCAAGATTCACGAATTGTCTGCCCGTCACCTTCAGCGCCTGAATCTGTCGGCGCAGTGTGTTTATCGCCGCCGCCGCATCGCCGTCTTCCTCAGCGCTGAGCGCCGCCAGTCGCCCGAGAAGTTCCTGCTGCTGCTGACGCGCCGTCACGGTCGCCTGTTCTTCGCCTATCACCGCCGCAGGCCACCAGCTCGTTGCCAGGCGCGGCTGTCCGACTAAATCGAGCAGACGCTCAGCGTCTGTCAGCGTTTTAGGCTCGCTATTACCTTGGGTAAAAACGGTAACAGTGCCGCTGGCAAAGGCGGATGACGCGACAAAGGCCAGCGCCAGCGCGCTTATCGTCCTTTTCATCATGATTTTGCCGCCTTAATCAGCGTGGTTTTCACCGGAAAGTAATTCGCGCCCAGATACTGTTCCGTCTGGCGAATTTGGCCTTCGCTATCAACCCAGTAGCGATTACGCCAACGCGTTTGATCGGTCGTCACTTCTTCATCCAGCACCCGCACGTCGGTCTCTTCACTGCCGACGCTAACGCTATCGGTCCCTCGCCATGTAAAAACGGAACGGGCGGTGGCGTAACGCACCTGGCGATGTTCGGTCCAGCCCAGGGTGCGAGTCCAGGTCGCGCCATCGATAATCTGTCCTGGTTTCGCCAGCGGGTCGGCCGCCAGATTATTCACATCGATCAGGTTGTCGCCGCTGAGCAGCGTTTTGACCAGACGGCCATGCTGCGTCACGATCGTCGCGCCATCCTGCGTCACCCATTTCTGCTGCCCGTTTTCCGAGAAAGCGAGCACCACAAACAGTTGAGGACCGCCGTTAAGCTGCATGTACTGGCTGGCATACGGCATGTTTTGAATATCGTCATCCGTTAGCTGTACGCCTGGCGTACCGAACAAACTGTCCCACAGTGAATCGCCCAGGCCTTTGGTGGTGGCCGAACACGCCTGTAATAGCAGGCAAATCAGGATAAGTGCGAGTCGCTTCACGACGCTTCTCCAGAGGGGCAAAATAACCACACCGGAGTGTGGTTATGGTTAAACGTACCGATACTACTGGGTACTGGTGGTCGTGGTGGTCGTGGTTCCGGTATTAGAACCATCGCCGCCGCCGGTTGCCGCTAACGCGACGCCCACCGCCGAACTTACGGTGCTAACGCTGGTAGCGGAGGAGCTTCCCGCCGATACCGACGTCGCTGCCGACCCTGCCGCTTCACCCACCTGAACGGGGGCTGCCGAGACAGATGTCGCCGCAAGCGCGGTTATGGCAAAAATGCCATACAGTACTTTTTTCATCATAATTTCCCTTCATTGAATGAATGGAGATTTACCCAAAAGAATTTCGGGCGCTACCGAGTATACAACCAAAGCAGGCGGATTATGTCCGGGAGAAATAACAGCGAGGTTTTAGGATAATTAAACTTTAAAGAAGTAACGCCTACATCATTTAATTAACAAACAAATAAAATCAATAAGTTAAAATTAAACTAAAAGACATCGGCATCCGTATAATCTGAAAATAACGCAGAGTGATTTTCTGGTTATTGCTTATTTTAGGATTAAGCTCAATATAAAATTGTGGGGATAAAGACGGACAAGCGGAATTATCTTATAAAAAAAGCCGATGTGAATATCGGCCTTTTTATTATCTTATTCTCTTTTTGCCGGATGGCGGCGAAACGCCTTATCCGGCCTACAGACGCTATGCATTACGTAGACCGGATAAGCGCAGCGCCATCAGGCGCGCCAGGCTTTATAACGGTTAATCAGACCGTTAGTAGAGCTATCATGGGACGAAATAGCTTTATCATCGCCCAGCTCCGGCAGAATACGGTTAGCCAACTGTTTACCTAATTCAACGCCCCACTGGTCGAAAGTAAAGATGTTCAGGATGGCGCCCTGCGTAAAGATTTTATGCTCATACAGCGCAATCAGCGCGCCCAGGCTGAATGGCGTAATTTCGCGCAGCAGGATAGAGTTGGTCGGGCGGTTGCCTTCAAACACTTTGAATGGCACAACGTGTTCAAGCTGCGCCGGATCTTTACCCTGATCGCGATATTCCTGCTCAACCACCTCGCGGGATTTACCAAACGCCAGCGCTTCGGTCTGCGCGAAGAAGTTAGACAGCAGCTTCTGATGATGATCGGATAGCGGGTTATGGGTGATAGCCGGGGCGATAAAATCACACGGCACCATTTTAGTACCCTGGTGAATCAATTGATAAAACGCGTGCTGACCGTTGGTGCCTGGTTCGCCCCAGATAATTGGGCCTGTCTGGTAATCCACGGCGTTGCCGTTACGGTCAACGTATTTACCGTTGGATTCCATGTTACCCTGCTGGAAGTAGGCGGCGAAACGGTGCATATACTGGTCGTACGGCAGAATGGCTTCGGTTTCCGCGCCGAAGAAATTGTTGTACCAGATGCCAATCAACGCCAGCAGAACGGGTAGGTTTTTCTCCGCCGGAGTGGTGGAGAAATGCTTGTCCATCGCGTGTGCGCCGGAAAGCAGCTCGACAAAGTTGTCGAAACCGACGGACAGAATAATGGATAGCCCGATGGCAGACCACAGCGAGTAACGACCGCCGACCCAGTCCCAGAACTCGAACATATTGGCCGTGTCGATACCAAATTCGCCGACCGCTTTGGCGTTGGTGGAGAGCGCAGCAAAGTGTTTCGCCACGTGTTTTTCATCGCCTGCAGTTTTCAGGAACCAGTCGCGCGCGCTGTGGGCGTTGGTCATGGTTTCCTGGGTGGTGAAAGTTTTAGAAGCGACCAGGAACAGTGTGGTTTCAGGGTTCACTTTCTTCAGCACTTCAGCGATGTGGGTACCATCAACGTTAGAGACGAAGTGCATAGTCAGATGATTTTTATACGGACGCAGCGCTTCGGTCACCATGAACGGGCCGAGGTCGGAACCACCGATACCGATATTCACCACGTCGGTGATGGCCTTACCGGTGTAGCCTTTCCACTGACCGGAGATAATCGCTTGCGAGAAAGTTTTCATCTTCTCAAGCACGGCGTTCACTTCCGGCATCACATCTTTGCCGTCCACAATGATCGGCGTATTGCTACGGTTACGCAGCGCCACGTGCAGCACGGCGCGGTCTTCGGTGCGGTTGATCTTCTCGCCGGAGAACATGGATTTAATCGCGCCGGCCAGATCGGTCTCTTTCGCCAGATCCTGTAATTTTGCCAGCGTCTCTTCGGTGATGCGGTTTTTGGAGAAATCCACCAGCATCAGATCGTCAAACGTCGCGGAAAATTTAGCAAAACGGTCGCTATCGTTCGCAAAAAGCTCAGCGATCGTAACGTCTTTCATTTCATCGTAGTGTTTCTGGAGCGCCTGCCAGGCAGAAGTCTGCGTTGGATTGATGTTTTTCATTAGCAATACTCTTCTGATTTGAGAATTGTGACTGGGATCGATTGTAACGCCAGTCACAGAAAAGTGTGATTGTTTTAGTGCCGTTGCCCCAGGCACTGTCGAATGAGGATAAAAAGTATATACCCTAAATAATTCGAGGTGCAGAAAGGCGGCAAGTGGGTGAGTCGCCGGGCGCATAGATAAGCCAACATTCCTACAAACGGGTATCGGGGTTATAAGCGCTGTTACTGAGCCTAAACTCAGCATAAAAAATCCGCATAATCCCAACGTTGACAGTCCAGGCCACAACTTTTATTTATAAATACGTTACTTGCATTTGCGCCTGCACCGGTTTCTGTTCTGCCCTTGTGCCATGGTCGCGTTTTTCATTTCCTGACACGAGGTTGATATGACAGAGATCGTTGTTTCCAAATTTGGCGGTACCAGCGTCGCTGATTTTGACGCCATGAACCGTAGCGCGGATATCGTACTTTCCGACGCCAATGTTCGTTTAGTCGTGCTTTCCGCGTCTGCCGGCATCACTAATCTGCTGGTGGCGCTGGCCGAAGGGATGGAGCCTGGCGAACGTTTCGCTACGCTCGACGCCATCCGTAAAATCCAGTTCGATATCCTTGATCGTCTGCGTCATCCGAATGTCATTCGCGAAGAGATTGAACGCCTGCTGGAAAACATCACTATTCTGGCGGAGGCGGCATCGCTGGCGACATCGGCAGCCCTGACCGATGAACTGGTCAGCCACGGCGAGCTGATGTCTACCCTGCTATTTGTTGAGATCCTGCGTGAACGCGACGTACAGGCCCACTGGTTCGACGTGCGCAAAGTGATGCGTACCAGCGATCGCTTTGGTCGTGCGGAACCGGACGTCGCAGCGCTTGCGGAACTGGCCGCGCAGCAGTTGCTCCCGCGCCTGAGCGAAACTTTGGTCATTACTCAGGGCTTTATCGGCAGTGAAAGCAAAGGCCGCACCACGACATTAGGCCGCGGCGGCAGCGACTATACGGCAGCGTTGCTGGCTGAAGCGCTCCACGCCGCGCGGGTTGATATCTGGACAGATGTGCCCGGTATTTACACCACCGACCCGCGCGTGGTGCCCGTCGCGCAGCGAATTGATGAAATCGACTTTGAAGAAGCGGCGGAGATGGCAACCTTCGGCGCAAAAGTACTGCATCCAGCCACCTTACTCCCGGCCGTGCGCAGCGATATCCCGGTCTTCGTTGGCTCCAGTAAAGATCCGCAAGCGGGCGGTACGCTGGTGTGCAATAAAACCCAAAACCCGCCGCTGTTCCGCGCGCTGGCGCTGCGCCGCAATCAAACGCTATTGACGCTGCACAGCCTGAATATGCTGCACTCGCGAGGTTTCCTGGCTGAGGTGTTCGGCATTCTGGCGCGGCATAATATTTCGGTAGATCTGATTACCACTTCGGAGGTGAGCGTCGCGCTGACGCTGGATACTACCGGCTCCACCTCCACGGGCGATACGTTACTGACCCAATCCTTATTGATGGAGCTTTCCGCGCTGTGTCGGGTAGAAGTCGAAGAAGGACTGGCGCTGGTCGCGCTGATTGGCAACAACCTGTCAAAAGCCTGCGGCGTTGGTAAAGAAGTGTTTGGCGTCCTGGAACCGTTCAACATTCGCATGATTTGTTACGGCGCCTCCAGCCACAATCTGTGCTTCCTCGTGCCGGGAGACGATGCCGAGAAAGTGGTGCAAAAGCTACATCAGAACTTATTTGAATAATCGCCCTGACACGACAGCGGGTGAGCGCTATCAGCGCAATACGCTGCCGGATGGCGACGCAGGCACGTCATCCGGCGGTTCCCGCGCCAGGCGCTGCCGGCGGAATACTGCTCAGGAATCCGCAACACCCTACTCGTCCCACCAACATGGGCAACTTTCCCCTATTTATGCACTCCCCATTTTGAACCTCGTCACAAAACCACACAAAACAACACAAAACAAAAACATAAATTAATCATTATATTTTAATGAGTTACATTTAAAAATTGATATCTTTTGGTATAAGCCCACTTTTACATTGTTGCTTTATTTTGTTTTAGTTGGAATTATGATTGCACTACAACACAGATAACCCCCTTACCCCCTATTTGAGGCCGCTATGAAAAAAATTGCGATTATTGGAAGCAGTGGAGGCAACCTCTACAACCTGGGTGGCGCCGAGCCAGAGAAGTTACTCCAGGAGATTTATCAGCAGTGTGAGGCTGCGGGCGTGAATGTGGCCGCCGTACAGTTTATCGCGGCAGAAGCCTCGATGGACGTCGCCAAACCGGATACCCCGGCATCGGTTTATGCATTAACCACAGAAAACCAACAAAAACCACAGCGCATATTTCAGGGCAAACTTTCGGAGGTAAACACCTCGGTAGTAGAAAGCGATCGCCAAATCGCTGAGATGATCCGTCGCGGTGAGATCGATGGGATCGTGGTAATGAGCGCCGATCCGGTAAAGGCGAACCAGGCCGTTTTTGCCGCCGCCGTTGAGATGAAAACACCGATTGTCGGCACCGGGGGAACCTCCATGGCGCTGGTGGCGGCAAAGGGGGCGAATGTGGTCGCGACCTCCGGAACAACCGGCACCACCAGCCGTACCCGCGCCGTCTCCTTCGTGGCGTCACTGTGTAAACATTGGGGTATCAAGTACAAACCACAGTTGGGTAGCGCTTCGCCCTCGCAGAGCGGTTCCGGAAAAAGCCTGCTCAAACGTTTTAACATTCGTAGCATCATGATCCCTGCGCTACCAGGCTTTATCGCCATGGCGATTGTACTCGCCCTGAGCCACATACCAGGACTGGAAAAACTTAACGATATCTTTGAAATCTTACTAAAAGGTCTGCCGGTGTTAGTCGCGGTACTGGCGGCAAAACAGATTTCCGAACTGGATGAAGTTTCAATTGTGGCCGGGGTCGTCGCTGGCGTGCTTTCCGTAGAGGGCGGTCTTATCGGCGGCATTATCGGCGGTGTAATGGCGGGGATTTTCGTCCGTTGGCTGTTCGAGCTGTGCCTGAACTGGCGCTTCCCAATGACTACCGTCAACATCGTCGCCGGTGGGATATCGGGCCTTGCCGCTGGGTTAATCATGCACTATCTGCTGAGTCCGCTGGCGCTATCTGCGGGTAATTACATCAAACTGGCTATCGAAAGCACGCTGGCATTCAGCCCAATTCTTGCCGGGCTGCTGGCTGGTCTGGTTATCTGGCCTGCCATTCTCGGCGGCGTCTATCACGCGGTGATCCTGCCGTTGGTGCTGCTGGAGATGGAAAAATCCGGCGTCAGCTTCCTCGGCGCGGTCGATATGGTCGGTCTGGTGATGGTGGCCGCAGGTATTAACCTTGCCAATGTGATCGCCCCGCGTGAAAAAAGCGAAGCTGCCGTTGCTACGCCGGGCCTGCTCATTAACCTGGGTTTTGGCACCTTTGTTGAATCCGCCTATCCCTTCATGTTCGCCAACAAAATTGTTTTTGGCTCCGCCATTTTTTGGGCCGGAATGGGCGGCATGATGCTGGGCTTTTTTAACGTCAAAGGCGTGGCCTATGTTCCGGCTTTCGCCTCACCGTTCTTATCCAGCAATGCGCTCCAGATGGCCATCGTAATGATTGCCACAATGGCGATGACCTGCCTTACCACCATTATTGCTAACCGTTTCAAACCTGTCGTACAGAGCGAATCAACAACGACAGCCGTTAATTAATGCACCAACACCAGAGGTACACCATGTTTAAAGGCGATATGAATAAAAAACGCGCCAAAGCGTTACAGAAAGTGAAAGAAGCCATCACACTTCACGGCGGGCAAACCATCCTCAGCACAGGAATAACCGGCGACGATGCGCGCCTGGCGAAAGCCGTGTGTGAGGCTGGCGTTAAGCTACTGGAGCCGAACCACCCTGCGTTGGCGCTGGCGCGTGGACACAAAGGCGTGAGCAACATGCACGCGGCGGAGCAGATTCGTCACGAAATCACCAATAGCCAGATGGCTGAGGCCGTACACGGTGTGCGTAATGTGGTCCCGGACGATATTTTTATCACCGTTGGTATCGCCGGCGGTTTTACCGAAACCTTACCGGTGCCGCTCAGCGAAACGGAAATTCTGGAGATTGCCCGCGCTGGGGCCGACGGTTTACATACGCATAAATCCGACTGGGACGATCTGCAGGACATCGTTAATCTCGCCCATCAGTATGGTCTGACCGTCGATGCCTACATTGGCCATCCTGACGATCTGCATACTTTCGGTATTCCTGCACGCACGCCGGAAGAGGTCGTCAGCGTGGCGAAGCGAATGCAGGATATCGGCGTGGATATGATTGGTCTGATGACAGGCATGAGCTATGAAGGCGTAGCGGCAGGCGATATCCCGCAGATGATTAAAGATCGCCTGCGGGCGTTGGTCGGCGCGGTGGATGTTCCGACGCTGGCGGAAGGCGGGATTAACCTCGCCAACGCGAAAGCGTTTAAAGATACCGGGGTCAATATTCTGGTGGTCGGTACTGCTATCGACAACATGGTGTGCAACGCCGCCAAAGAAGCCGTTACGCCGTTTATTGTTCATTGATATCAGGGAACGAGAGATGTTGTTGATCACCGATCTGGATGGAACATTACTCACCTCGCAGAAAACGATCAGCCCGCGCACGCGTCAGGCGCTGATTGCGTTCCGCCAGGACGGTGGTCTGCTGGCGGCATGTTCCGCCAGACCGGTCTCCTCAATGGTACGCCTGCTACGCCAGCAACAGGTTGATACGTTGTTTAGCTGGTGCGCCGGTTTTAACTGCGGACGCCTGCTGGAGATGGCGGGGCCGCGCATTATTCATGCTGCCCCGCTGACCGCCACAGATCTATGGAATATTGACCAACATATTTCTCTTTCCCGCTACCACCACTTTTTTAGCGCCGAAGCAATTCACCATCGTGACGATAGACTAATTGCGCCCTGGACAACATATGAAGCCCGCTTATTTGGGTTACCGCTTATAACTGAAACTGCAGAAAATATCTTTAATCGTCGCAATATATATAAAATTACACTTGTTGCCGCATCTTCGGAGATAGATACTCTGTGTACAGAAGTGAATAATCACCTGCCTTGTGGATATTATGCGGTTGTCACGGGAGAAAATTATATTGATATTCAAAGAGCCGATATAAATAAAGGGTTCATAATCGATAAATTAATTCATTATTTAAATATATCTTCTGACAAGGTAGTCGCGATTGGCGATCAGCAGAATGATGTCAGCATGTTTGCCGCTGCCGGAATCAGTATCGCAATGGGCAATGCGCCGGATACAGTAAAGCGGCAGGCCGGCTATGTGACTGCCACGAATGATGAGGAGGGTATCGTCCATGCATTGGAGTGGTTGCGTTGCCTGACGCATCCAGTTACCATGCGCCAAAGGTTGACGACGGCGAAAGATAATGAATCCAATTAAAAGACGAAAACATATTCTTGATGAATTAAACAAATTCGGTGAAGTCACCGTTATTAAATTATCGGAAATGCTCAACGTCACCTCGGAAACCATTCGTCGCGATCTCTCCTTACTGGAATCTGAAGGCAAAATCACTAAGATTCATGGGGGCGCAGTCAAAAAGCAGGTTGTCCAGGAGGATGCGTTTAGCGCAAGAATAGAGGCGCATCGCGAAGAGAAAATAGCGATTGGCAAACTTGCCGCCGAAATGGTCAGTGAACGGGATACATTGTTTATTGATTCCTGTACAACTAACCTTATTCTGGCCGAGCAATTACCGCCTCTCGCTTTTTCCGTGATTACCAATTCAGCCCTGATTGCCGATAAAATTAAAGAGCATAACCTGCAGGCCCGCGTGTATGTATTAGGCGGCGAATATGATTACCATTTTCGCGCCAACCTCGGCGTCTCGGTGTGTCAGCAGATTAACGCAATTCACGCGGATATCTGTTTTATTGGCGCTGGCGGCATTTCTCCCCAGCATGGCGTGTTGGTGAAGAGCTTTGAAGAAGCCTACGTTGCCAAAGCCATGATTGCGATGAGCAAAAAATCAGTGATTCTCGCCGACCATACCAAATTTGGTCAGGACGGTGTGATGTGCATCGCAAGCGTAAAAGAAATCGATAACATCATCACGGATAAAGGATTTACGTCAACGGGTTATACGCCACAGGATTTCGCCGGAAAGCTGCGGATTGCTGACTGAGCGCTATCCGCCCGTTGCGTATTGCCGTAGACTAAGAGCCTATCCCACCAGGCGTTATTGGCGCAGCCAGTTTGGACACGGACAGCGCGCAAAAACCGGAGCGTACACGTAGTACGTGAGGATTTTGAGCACTGCCCAGGTCTAAAATGGCAAGTAAAATAGCCCTAATGGGATAGGCTCTAAATGCATCGGCTAACTGAGGGCACCCGTATGGCACTCCCCCGCATTACCCAAAAAGAGATGACCGAGCGCGAACAGCGCGAACTGAAAACGTTGCTGGACCGCGCCCGTATTGCGCACGGGCGTCCGCTGACCAATTCTGAGACCAACAGCGTCAAAAAGGAGTACATCGATAAGCTGATGGCGCTGCGTGAGGCTGAAGCGAAAAAAGCCCGCCAGTTGAAGAAAAAGCAGGCGTATAAACCCGATACGGAAGCGTCATTCTCCTGGTCGGCGAATACGCCGACGCGCGGCAGACGTTAACGTCCTTTCTTCTTTCGTCCCGGCGAGGTAAAGCGCTTACCGCTTGATGTCGGGCGCGCTTTCTCATTGCTTTTTTCGATCGCAACGACCGGTCGCTTAATACCCGTGGTCTTCGGCTTCGCTTTGGCCTTTGGTTTGGCTTCGGAAGAGGAACGCTCAATCAATTTAAACAGATCGATCAGCTCATCGTCCGTCAGATCGCGCCACTCGCCCAGCGGAATCCCGCTCAGGCTGACGTTCATAATGCGCGTACGCTCCAGTTTCGTCACTTCATAACCAAAGTATTCACACATACGGCGGATCTGACGGTTTAATCCCTGCACCAGGGTGATGCGAAAGACAAACGGCGCCTCTTTTTTCACCTTACATTTTTTGGTGACGGTACCCAGAATCGGCACGCCAGCGCCCATACCGCGAATAAACTCGTCGGTAATCGGTTTATCCACCGTCACCAGATACTCTTTTTCGTGATCGTTACCGGCACGTAGAATCTTATTGACCAGATCGCCGTGGTTAGTCAGAAATATCAGCCCCTGCGAGTCTTTATCCAGACGACCAATCGGGAAGATACGTTTGCTGTGGTTCACAAAATCGACAATATTGTCGCGTTCGCCGTCTTCAGTGGTACTCACAATGCCAACCGGTTTATTCAGCGCAATCAGCACTAAATCATCCGCTTCTCGCGGCTCAATCAACCGACCATTTACTTTAACAACATCCCCGGCGACCACCTGATCGCCAATGGCGGCGCGTTTGCCGTTGATAAAAACATTGCCCTGTTCGATAAAACGGTCCGCCTCGCGACGCGAACAGATGCCGCTTTCACTGATATATTTATTAAGCCGGGTAGATGTGTCGGTCAGCATATTTACTCTCTGAGAAATTTTTCTACATAAACGTCGGGAATGTGACTTACCACATCAAATCGTCAGGAACTTTAAAATCGGCATACGGATCATCTTCGTCCTGCTCTTCCTGACTCAGCGCACTGTTTACGACAATACTGTCCGCATCTCGTTGTGCGATTTTATCAGCGACGCTCGCGGGAATAATCGCATATTCACATTCACCGCTGTTATTGATAACCAGACGCGCAATCGCGAGACGCCCATTAATCAGTTGCGTCTGAGTGAGTTTATCCACGTCTATTTTTTTGATGACGTTATTATCGGTGAAGTTAAAACCAATATCGCCTTTAGATACATTGATTCTATTCATTTCAATAAGTTGCTTAACCTGAGCTTTAAACTCTTTCGCTAAAACCGCTTGTTTTTGCTGTTCACTGAGTTGTTTATCACGCTCAAGTTGCGCCTTTTTATTTTCTTCCACCGCCTCTCTGGCCTCACGAGCCTGAACGCGTGATTTTTTAGCCGTGCGCTGGACTTTGGCCATTTTTTTGCTGGTCACTAATCCCGCTTGTAGCAGTTGCTCTTGTAAGGTCAGTTTTGCCATTTTCGTCTCTAAACGTGTTAAATAATTTTGCGGATTATACCTGTAATTTTTCAGGCTATACCAGATGGCAGATCTGGCCTGTCGTCACTTTTAGCGACCGCGCTTTGCCTGTGACACGCATAACATCATGAGCCATATCAGTAAGACATTAAATGGATAATGGTAGCATTATTACGTTTTGACATTTCCTGATGAGGTGGAGAAGTAATGGAACTGCTTTTATTAAGTAACTCGACGCTGCCGGGTAAAGCCTGGCTGGAACACGCTCTGCCGCTGATAGCGAATCAATTGAACGGTCGACGCTCAGCCGTGTTTATTCCGTTTGCCGGCGTCACGCAAACATGGGACGAGTACACGGATAAAACCGCAGAGGTGCTTGCGCCATTAGGGATAAACGTCACAGGGATTCATCGTGTCGCCGATCCGCTTGCGGCGATTGAGAAAGCGGAAATCATTATTGTCGGCGGCGGAAATACCTTCCAGCTACTGAAAGAATCGCGTGAACGCGGGCTGCTGGCGCCGATGGCGGACAGGGTAAAACGCGGCGCGCTGTATATCGGCTGGAGCGCGGGCGCCAACCTTGCCTGCCCGACTATCCGCACGACCAACGATATGCCGATCGTCGATCCAAACGGTTTCGACGCGCTGGATCTGTTCCCGCTGCAAATTAATCCTCACTTCACTAACGCCTTGCCGGAAGGTCATAAGGGCGAGACCCGCGAGCAGCGTATTCGCGAACTGCTGGTGGTCGCGCCGGAACTGACTGTGATTGGTTTGCCGGAAGGTAACTGGATTCAGGTGAGCAACGGCCAGGCGGTTCTCGGCGGCCCGAATACCACCTGGGTGTTTAAAGCGGGCGAAGAGGCCGTGGCGCTGGAAGCGGGTCATCGCTTTTAATCTCTGGCCACATTGAATGCCGAATGACGGGCCTACACGCATGTTCTCCGTAGGCCGGAAGACGTTTACACCGCCATCCGGCATTTCACTTAATACTCGCCCCGTTCCTCGTCCTGATCCGGCTGTTCCAGTACGCTATAGGCGACCGAACAGAACAGTGAGTTAAGACGCTTCATATCGCCCAGCAGCCCTAAATGAAGCGAGCTGGTTTCAATGCTTTGCACGTTCTGCTGGTGCAGGCGGTCGACATGCGCATGTGAGTATCGGCGATTAAGTATACGGAAGCGATGTTTACTGCGGCGCAACCGACGGGCGCTGGTGACATCGCCGGAGAAAAAGACCGACATCGCCAGTTGCAGATTACTGAGCAGTTGATCGTAAAGCGCATCCAGCTCTTTCAATCCTTCTTCTGAAAATGCCCGACGCGCCGCCAGCGACTTGTCGGCAATCTCGCTGCCCATTCGCTCGATAATATCCGACGCCTGTTCGAGGTTCAGGGCCATCTCAATAATCTCCGCCCACCGACGGGACTCCTCCGCCGCCAGCTCGTCTTTTGGCATTCGCGCCAGATAAAGCTTAATCGCGGTGTAGAGCACGTTAACGTCATCCGCCAGCTTGCGCAGCGCTTTCTCTTCACGCGGCTCGCCGTGCATGACCTTTTTTAGCCCTTCCATCATCTGTTCCATCGCATCGCCAATGCGCAACACCTCGCGGGCAGCATTAGCCAGCGCCAGCGTTGGCGTATCCAGCGCGCTGACATCCAGATGTTTCGGCTTCAGATGGGTATCCAGTTCAGGCTCATCACGAATAATTCGTTTACAAAAACGCGCCATCAGCTCGGCAAATGGCACCATCGCCAGGCAGCGCACCAGGTTATAGAAAACGTGGAAATAGATCACCAGCTCTGATTTCGGTAGCGATAGCTCATCCATCAGATTCGCCAGCGGATGGACAAACGGCAGGATGACCAGGCTGCCGATCAATTTGAACAATAGGCTGCCGAGCGCTACGCGACGCGCGGCAGCATTGGCGGCGCTGTTATTGAGCATCGCCAGCAGCCCCGATCCCAGATTAGCGCCGATGACCAGGCACAACGCCACCGGGAACGATATAATCCCCGCCGCCGTCAGGGTCGCCGTCAGCAACACCGCCGCCAGGCTGGAATAACTGATAATAGCGAACATCGCGCCAATCAGCGCATCCAGCATAATGTCGCCCGTCAGCGACGCGAAAATGACCTGCACGCCATTAGCCTGAGTGATCGGCGTCACTGCCTGCACAATCAGCTCCAGCGCCAGTAGAATCAGGCCAAGCCCGATACCGACGCGACCCAGCTGCCCGGCGCGGGACTGCTTACGTCCTAAAAAGAAAATCACGCCGATAAAAATCAGCAGCGGCGACAGCCACGACAAATCAAAGGTGAGAATACGCGCCATTAGCGCAGTACCCACATCAGCGCCCAGCACAATCACCAGAGCTGGCGTCAGGGCGACAAGATCCTGGGCGACAAACGACGTTACCAATAAAGTGGTGGCGTTACTGCTTTGTACCAGCGCGGTAACACCGATACCCGCACAAAAGGCGAGCGGTTTCTTTTCCACGCTGCGGCTGAGGACAGTGCGTAGACGCGCGCCAAACACGCGCATTACGCCAGTACGAACGATATGTGTTCCCCATACCAACAGCGCAACGGCAGAAAGTAGATGGAGCAAAGTTAACACGGCGTCAGGTTCTCCTTATCGTTATACGTTTTCCTGAAGCTCACTTGCGATAAATTGCCTGATGGCGCACAGCGTTAAGGCCTGCTGGCGTTGCACGCCACCGGGCTTACCATACGTAATACGGTATGCTGGATAAGGCGTTTACGCCGTCATCCGGCAAATTCAGCGTAGAGCCTTCCTTCAGTATAAGGGTTTAATTGTAAGAAAGAGACAAGGCACCCAATGAGCGCCTTGTATGTTGTAAGGAAAAGTGACGATTTTATGAATCAGTCCGCATCGTAACCCAGGTTCGGCGCCAGCCACCGCTCAACGTCCTCAACGCTCATTCCTTTACGGAAAGCATAATCTGTCACCTGATCGCGTTGGATCTGCGCTACCGCGAAGTATTTGCTCTCAGGATGGCTGAAGTACCAGCCGGAGACCGACGCGCCAGGCCACATGGCGAAAGATTCGGTGAGCTTCATCCCGGTGTGTTTTTCGACATCCAGTAGCTGCCAGATAGTGCCTTTTTCGGTATGTTCCGGGCAGGCAGGATAACCCGGCGCCGGGCGAATCCCCTGGTAGTTTTCGCGGATTAATTCGTCGTTACTCAGGCTCTCGTTCGGCGCATATCCCCAGTAAACCTTACGTACACGTTCATGCAGGTACTCGGCAAACGCTTCCGCCAGACGGTCGGCAATCGCTTTCACCATGATCTTGTTATAGTCGTCGTGTTGCGCTTCGTAAGCATCAGCCAGAGCGTCTTCTTCAAGACCGCCGGTGACGGCAAACGCGCCGATGTAGTCCGCTTTTCCGGACAATTTCGGCGCGACAAAATCCGCCAGACAGTAGTTGGCAAAACCGACTTTCTCAGTCTGCTGGCGCAGGTGGTGGCTGACCGTCAGAACATGAGTACGGGTTTCGTCGCGATAGATTTCGATGTCATCGCCGATGCGGTTCGCCGGGAACAGGCCCACCACGCCACGCGGATTCAACAGTTTCTCGGCGCTCAGTTTATCCAGCATATCATTGGCGTCTTTAAACAGACGCTGCGCCTCAACGCCCACCACCTCATCTTCCAGAATGCGCGGGTATTTGCCGGCCAGCGACCAGGTCATAAAGAACGGCGTCCAGTCGATGTAGTTGCGCAAAGTTTCGATGCTGGCTTCCACCTCCTGCACGCCCAGACGGTGGGCTACTGGCGGAGTGTAGCGTTCCCAATCGAACGCCAGATCGTTATCGCGCGCCGCTTCCAGCGTGACCGGCGGCGTGCGCGGTTTTTTGCGGGCGTGCTGAATACGCACGGTTTCGTACTCTTTGCGGGTACGGGCGACAAAGTCATCGCGCTGGGTGTCGGAGAGTAGCGCCGCCACCACGCCCACGGTACGCGAAGCATTCTGCACGTAGACCGTCGGACCGCTGTAGTTCTGCTCGATTTTCACCGCGGTGTGCGCTTTCGAAGTGGTTGCGCCGCCGATCAGTAGCGGGATAGTAAAACCCTGACGCTCCATCTCTTTCGCCACGTTGACCATTTCGTCCAGCGACGGGGTGATAAGCCCGGAAAGACCAATCAGATCGGCATTCACTTCACGCGCCGTTCTGAGGATTTTCTCCGCTGGCACCATCACGCCAAGATCGACGATTTCGTAGTTGTTACATTGCAGCACCACGCCGACGATATTTTTACCGATATCGTGCACATCGCCCTTCACGGTGGCAATCACCATCTTGCCGTTGCTGGAGCCTTTTTCTTTGCTGGCTTCAATAAACGGCTCCAGGTAGGCCACCGCTTGTTTCATCACACGAGCGGATTTCACCACCTGCGGCAGGAACATTTTCCCTTCGCCGAACAGGTCGCCGACCACATTCATGCCGTCCATCAGCGGGCCTTCAATCACCTCAATCGGGCGGGCGGCCTGCTGACGGGCTTCTTCGGTATCCTGCTCGATAAACTCGGTAATGCCTTTCACCAGCGAGTATTCAAGGCGTTTTTTCACGTCCCAGCTACGCCATTCCGCCTGCTGGGCGTTGGCAGCTTCGTCGGTTTTGCTGCCGCGGTATTTCTCCGCCAAATCCAGCAAACGCTCGGTGCCGTCATCGCGACGGTTAAGAATGACATCTTCAACCGCATCGCGCAGCTCGGCGGGCAGGTCGTCGTAGATAGCCAACTGTCCGGCGTTGACGATGCCCATGTCCATGCCGTTGCGGATGGCGTAGTAGAGGAATACCGCGTGGATAGCCTCACGTACCGGGTCGTTGCCGCGGAACGAGAAGGACACGTTAGACACGCCGCCGGAGATCAGCGCGTGCGGCAACTCGCGTTTAATATCTTCGCAAGCGCCGATAAAGTCCTGCGCGTAGTTGTTGTGCTCTTCAATACCGGTCGCCACGGCGAAAATGTTCGGGTCGAAGATAATGTCTTCCGGCGGGAAGCCTACCTCTTCGGTGAGAATTTTGTAGGCTCGGCGGCAAATCTCAATTTTGCGTTCGCGGGTGTCGGCCTGCCCCTGCTCATCAAAAGCCATCACCACCACTGCCGCGCCATAGCGACGTAGCAACTTCGCATGATGAATAAAGGCTTCCACGCCCTCTTTCATCGAAATAGAGTTGACGATGCCTTTACCCTGAATGCACTTCAGCCCTTTTTCGATAACCTCCCATTTGGAGGAGTCAATCATGATTGGTACACGGGCAATGTCCGGCTCACCGGCAATCAGGCTGAGGAAACGCACCATCGCCGCTTCGGCGTCGAGCATCCCCTCATCCATATTGATATCAATAATCTGCGCACCGCTTTCTACCTGCTGACGGGCGACATCCAGCGCTTCGCTGTATTTCTCTTCTTTGATCAGGCGCTTAAATTTGGCCGAGCCGGTGACGTTAGTACGTTCGCCGACGTTCACAAACAGGCTGTCGTCGCCAATGTTCAGCGGCTCCAGGCCGGAAAGGCGGCAGGCGACCGGGATATCCGGCAGCTGGCGCGGCGGCAAACCGGCAACGGCGCGGCTCATGGCGGCGATATGCTCCGGCGTAGTGCCACAGCAGCCGCCAACGATATTCAGGAAGCCCGCTTCCGCCCATTCGCGAATCTGTTTCGCCATGGTGTCGGCGTCGAGGTCGTACTCGCCGAAAGCGTTCGGCAGGCCGGCGTTCGGGTGCGCGGTGACGTAGCATTCGGCAATCCGCGACAGTTCCTGGACGTACTGGCGCAGTTCATCTGGCCCCAGCGCGCAGTTAAGGCCAAAAGTGAGCGCCTCGGCGTGGCGCAGCGAGTTATAAAAGGCTTCGGTCGTCTGGCCGGAAAGCGTACGGCCAGAGGCGTCGGTGATGGTGCCGGAAATCATGATCGGCAGATCAACGCCCAGCGCTTCAAACTCTTCTTTCACCGCAAACACCGCCGCTTTGGCGTTGAGGGTGTCGAAGACGGTTTCAATCAGGATCAGATCTACGCCACCTTCCACCAGCGCTTTGGTGGATTCGCGGTAGGCGGCCACCAGCTGATCGAAGGTGATATTACGAAACGCCGGGTCGTTGACGTCCGGCGAAATGGAGGCCGTGCGGTTAGTTGGACCAAGCACGCCCGCAACAAAGCGTGGTTTTTCTGGTGTTCGCGCCGTCCATTCATCGGCGCAGGCGCGCGCCAGTTTGGCCGCCGCATAGTTAATTTCCGCCGACAGGGATTCCATCCGGTAATCCGCCATCGCAATGGTTGTCGAGTTAAAGGTGTTGGTTTCGATGATATCCGCGCCAGCCTCAAAGTAGGCGTTGTGGATAGCGGCGATCACCTCCGGCTTGCTGAGTACCAGCAGGTCATTGTTGCCTTTCAGGTCGCAGGGCCAGTCGGCAAAGCGCTCCCCGCGGAAATCTTCTTCATGTAGACGATAGCTCTGGATCATGGTGCCCATACCGCCGTCCAGCACCAGAATACGTTCATTTAACTGCGCACGCAGTTGTTCAACTTTGCTGCTCACACTCGCTCCCGACAACGCTCCACGTAACGAGCCATACTGGCACAAAGCGTGCTGGCGGAAAAGAGAACAACGGGCAACATGAGACATGTTCAGCTTGCTGGCGCTATTGGTTCCGTTTTGCCGGATGGCGGCGCAAGCGCCCTATCCAGCCTACAAATTACTTTGGCGGCTCACAAAGCGTAGGCCTGATAAGCGAAGCGCCATCGGGCATCCTGTGATGTCACTCATCCGATCAGTTCAGGAACTCTTGCATTATAATTGAATAAAACGAAAATGATTTCCACGATACAGAAAAAGGAGTCTGCCATGGTTGCCCCTGTTCCCGCGAAACGCGGGAGAAAACCTGCCGCTACCACTGCACCCGTAACCGGGCAGGTTCAGTCTTTAACTCGCGGTCTGAAGCTGCTGGAGTGGATTGCCGAGTCCAACGGCAGCGTCGCGCTGACCGAACTGGCGCAACAGGCGGGTTTGCCTAATTCCACTACTCACCGTCTACTCACCACCATGCAGCAGCAGGGTTTTGTCCGCCAGGTCGGTGAGCTGGGCCACTGGGCCGTAGGCGCACATGCGTTTATCGTCGGCAGCAGCTTCTTACAGAGCCGTAATCTGCTGGCGATTGTCCATCCGATTTTGCGCAAACTGATGGAGGACTCCGGCGAAACGGTAAACCTTGCCGTACTCGACCAGAGCGACCATCAGGCCATTATTATCGACCAGGTGCAGTGTACGCAGCTGATGCGTATGTCCGCGCCTATTGGCGGCAAGCTGCCCATGCACGCCTCTGGCGCGGGCAAGGCGTTTTTATCACAGCTCAGTGAGGAACAGGTTACCAGTCTGCTGCACCGCAAGGGGTTGCACGCTTATACCCATGCGACGCTGGTGTCGCCGCTGCATCTGAAAGACGATTTGGCCCAGACGCGCAAGCGCGGCTATTCGTTTGACGATGAAGAACATGCGCTCGGTCTGCGCTGCGTGGCCTCGTGTATTTATGACGAACACCGCGAACCGTTTGCGGCCCTCTCTATTTCCGGCCCCTGCTCACGCATTACTGACGATCGCGTCACCGAACTTGGCGCCATGGTGATTAAAGCGGCGAAAGAGGTGACGCTGGCCTATGGTGGAACTCGCTGAAATGAGCAGCCTGAAATTATACTGGCAGGAGAAGTACCCACAGGCCTTCTGTTGGTCTTTCGGTGATTCGCCGGCGCTGGCCGACGAGCTGGCGGCGCTAGTGGTCGCCGGTAAAAAGCGTGGCACCTGTAGCTCGCTGGTTAGCTATCAGAAAGAGCAGCCCCCTGTCACGCCCGGGTCATATCACATTGTGCTCAACGGCACAGGCGACGCCGTGTGCGTCATACGCACGCTGGCGCTCAGGCTGATCCGTTTTAACGAGATGAGCGCCGATCTCGCCGCACTGGAAGGCGAAGGCGATCTTAGCCTGGCGTACTGGCAAGCGGCACACCGAGCCTTTTTTGAGCGCGAGGGTAATTGGTCGCCGGAGATGGAACTGGTTTACGAAGAGTTCGCCGTACTTGAGATCGCGCCGTAACGCACGCTAAAGCGCTGGCGACGACGATAGGCATACACATCTTCTACATGCCCTTCTTTAATACGCGTCTGTAGCGCGCGCCAGTAATCGGCGCGAAACAGGTCGGCATGCATCTCTTCAAACAATGGCCCGATACGCGGATCGGCACACAGCCAGTGACGAAACTCCTCCGGGAAAACATCACCCGGCGAGACGCTATACCAGGGTTCGCTGGCCAGTTCGTCTTCTGGATAACGCGCTGGCGGAATATCGCGGAAATTCACTTCCGTCATGTAGCAAATTTCATCGTAGTCGTAGAACACCACGCGACCATGACGGGTAACGCCAAAGTTTTTAAACAACATATCGCCGGGGAAAATATTAGCGGCGGCAAGCTGGCGAATCGCATTACCATATTCTTCTATCGCATCGCGCAACTGCTGGCCTTCTACCTGTTCCAGCCAGATATTGAGCGGCACCATGCGACGTTCAATATAGAGATGGCGAATGACGATATGTTCCCCAAGATCGGTAATCTTCTCTGGCGCTTCTTGTCGTAACAGCGCCATCAGCGCCGGATCGATTTGCCGTTTATCCAGTACGAAATTCTCAAACTCCTGGGTATCCGCCATACGACCGACGCGATCATGCTCTTTTACCAGTTGATAACAGGCACGCACATGGGCGGCAGACATCTCTTTCTGCGGGGCGAATTTGTCTTTAATGATTTTAAATACCCGGTCGAAACCTGGCAGGGTAAACACCAGCATCACCATGCCGCGGATACCAGGCGCCTCAATAAATTTCTCATCACTTTCAGCCAGATAACATAAATATTCGCGGTAGCTTTCGGTTTTCGCATGTTTCTGGCAGCCAATCGCCATATACAGTTCGGCAGTGGTTTTACCCGGCAGGATTTCACGCAACCACTCAACCAGCGCGGCAGGCAGCGGCGCATACACCATAAAATAAGAGCGGGCAAAACCAAACACAATGCTCGCTTCTGCCGTGGTGGTCAGGCAGGTATCGACAAATAGTTCCCCCTCATCAGTACGATGAATCGGCAGTAAAAACGGCAGCGTACCGTCAGGTGTGGTTAATTTACCTACCAGCCAGGCCGCTTTATTACGGTAAAACAACTCATTCGCCACCTGGACATGGCAGCGAGGTAGCGCGTCCTCGCCCAGTGTTTCAGTCAGGTGCGCGATAATATAGCGGATATCCCGGCTTTTATTCTGCCAGGGCAGACGCAGCGGTAAATCACTGAGTATGCGCATCAACAGCGTCTCCCAACCGTGATCGGGAAAGAAGTCTTTGGCCAGCGGGCGCGGGATAGTACGGAAGCGACGCTCCGGTTGCGAACTGAAAATAAACAACCGCTCGGGTGTTAACGAGCGGTGGTCAAATAACCGGCAATAAACGGAGTTGAAAAAGCTCTCCGCAATCTCGAAGCGCGGGTAATCCGGTAACAGCCGGGTGTAATGCTCTTTAACGCGTAAAAGGAAATCCGCGTCGGTACTTTTGCCATCGGTAATACAGCGCAGTTGCTCCACCACCAAGCCCACATGATGATCATAGAGGTGGATACGGCTTTTCATCGCCTGTTGGACGGCATGCCAGTCGGCCTGTTCAAAACGCTGCTGCGCGCCGGAAGTCACTTCCAGAAATCGACCATACTGCGCGTCAAAGCCTTGCAGGATGGTTTGAGCAATCAGTAATTCCAGGCCACGCGGCATTTTTTTCCCTCATCCGGCACCACGTCATGCCGGATGGCGCGTTCGCTTATCCGGCCTACGCTATCTGTAGGCCCGGTAAGCGCAGCGCCACCGGGCATCAATCAAAACTGCGATTCTTCGGTGGAACCCGTTAATGCGGTAACGGATGACGCGCCGCCCTGAATAATGGTGGTGACTTTGTCGAAGTAACCAGTACCCACTTCCTGCTGGTGGGAAACAAAGGTGTAGCCATCTTTCGCCGCGGCGAACTCGGGTTGTTGAACCTTCTCAACATAGTGTTTCATGCCCTCGCCCTGAGCGTATGCATGCGCCAGGTCGAACATGTTGAACCACATGCTGTGGATGCCCGCCAGGGTAATAAACTGGTATTTGTAACCCATGTCCGACAACTGCTGCTGGAAGCTGGCAATGGTCTTGTCGTCCAGATTCTTCTGCCAGTTGAAGGATGGCGAACAGTTATAGGCCAGCAGTTTGCCCGGATACTTCGCGTGGATAGCATCGGCAAAACGACGCGCCAGTTCGAGATCCGGCGTAGAAGTTTCGCACCATACCAGATCGGCATACGGGGCATACGCCAGACCGCGGCTGATCGCCTGCTCAATGCCCGCATGGGTGCGGTAGAAACCTTCGCTGGTGCGTTCGCCGGTAATAAAACCGCTGTCATAGGGATCGCAGTCGGAGGTGATCAGATCTGCCGCATCCGCATCGGTACGCGCAATCACCAGCGTCGGGACGCCCATCACATCAGCGGCCAGACGCGCAGCAATCAGTTTCTGAATCGCCTCCTGCGTGGGGACCAGCACCTTGCCGCCCATATGGCCGCATTTCTTCACCGACGCCAGCTGATCTTCGAAGTGAACGGCCGCTGCACCGGCTTCAATCATCGATTTCATCAGTTCGAAGGCATTCAGAACGCCGCCAAAACCGGCTTCCGCATCAGCAACGATCGGCAGGAAGTAATCCACATAGCGCGGATCGTTGGGTTCAATACCGGATGCCCACTGGATCTGATCTGCACGACGGAAAGTGTTGTTGATCCGATCCACTACCGCCGGAACAGAGTTTGCCGGGTACAACGATTGATCCGGATACATGCTGGATGCCAGGTTGGCATCTGCCGCCACCTGCCAGCCTGAAAGATAAATCGCCTCAATACCGGCTTTCGCCTGCTGCAACGCCTGACCGCCGGTCAGCGCGCCAAGGCTGTTGATATAGCCTTTTTTCGCTTCACCGTGCAACAGCCGCCACATTTTCGCGGCGCCGAGCTGCGCCAGCGTGCATTCCGGGTTAACCGAGCCGCGTAATTTCACCACCTCCTCCGCGCTGTACGGGCGGGTGATGCCTTCCCAGCGCGGTTGTGTCCACTCTTTCTGTAATTCTTCGATTTGTTGAGTACGGGTTTTCATGTGCAGATGCTCCATATTGTTATGTGGTGAATTAAGCCAGTAAGCGATAGCCCGGCAGGGTGAGGAAGTCGATTAAGTCATCTGAGGTGGTGATTTGCTCCATCAGACGTGCGGCATCGTCGAAGCGCCCGCTGCTGTAGCGGTGCTCGCCCAGTTCGTCCTGGATTACCCGCATCTCTTCCGCCAACATTTCGCGGAAAAGCGCTTTCGTTACGGGTTTTCCATTGCTCAGTGTTTTCTCATGGTGAATCCACTGCCAGATAGAGGTTCGTGAGATTTCCGCCGTCGCGGCATCCTCCATCAGACCGTAAATCGGTACACAGCCATTGCCGGAGATCCACGCTTCAATGTACTGCACTGCCACGCGAATATTGGCGCGCATTCCCGCTTCTGTGCGTTCGCCTTCACATGGCTCCAGTAACTGCTCAGCGGTAATCGGCGCATCTTCATCACGGGTAATGAACAGCTGATTTTTGTGCTCGCCCAGTACCTCGTTAAAGACGGCCATTGCGGTATCCGCCAACCCGGGATGCGCAATCCACGTGCCGTCGTGGCCGTTGTTCGCTTCCAGCGCTTTATCCGCTTTCACTTTGGCAAGGACCTGATTGTTGCGTTCAACGTCTTTGCTCGGGATAAACGCCGCCATACCGCCCATCGCGAACGCGCCGCGCTTGTGACAGGTTTTGATCAGCAGGCGCGAGTAGGCGCTCAGAAACGGTTTGTCCATCGTTACCACCTGCCTGTCCGGCAAGACGCGATCCGGGTGATTTTTCAACGTTTTGATATAGCTGAAAATATAATCCCAGCGACCACAGTTGAGACCGACGATATGATCACGCAGCGCATGAAGAATCTCATCCATCTGGAAAACAGCCGGCAGCGTTTCAATCAACAGGGTCGCTTTGATCGTACCGCGCGGCAGGTTAAAGCGGTCTTCGGCGTAGCTGAAAACTTCACTCCACCAGGCTGCTTCCTGCCAGGCTTGCGTTTTCGGCAGGTAAAAATACGGGCCGCTACCTTTAGCGAGCAGCGCTTTATAGTTGTGGAAAAAGTACAGAGCAAAATCAAACAGGCTGCCGGGAATGGCTTCCCCCCGCCAGGTAACATGTTTTTCTGGCAGATGTAGACCACGTACACGACAAATCAATACGGCCGGATCGGGCTTGAGCTGATAGATTTTTCCGGCTTCGTTGGTATAGCTAATGGTGCCGTTCACCGCATCACGCAGGTTGATTTGACCATCAATAACTTTATTCCAGTCCGGCGCCAGCGAGTCTTCAAAATCCGCCATAAACACTTTCACATTTGCGTTCAGGGCATTAATCACCATTTTACGTTCAACCGGCCCGGTAATTTCTACTCGGCGATCCTGTAAATCCGCCGGAATACCACGAATCTGCCAATTACTTTCTCTAATGGAAGTGGTTTCCGAAATAAAATCAGGCAACTTACCGTTATCAATATCCTGCTGTTGCTGGATACGTGCAGCCAGGAGTTTATTGCGTTTTGGGGTAAAACGGGTGACTAACTCCGTCAAAAACTCGACTGCCTCAGCGGTCAGGACTTGCTTTTCCAGCTCGCCTTGCGGCCTGGTAAAGGTTAATTCATCAGTTGTGGTTGCCTGTGGATTCATCATGCAGCTCCTCGTTGTTGATCCAGATACATCCCCAATGCGAACGAAGGATCACTGTGCGCTTTTCGTTCAACACAACTAAGACTACTCAATTAAATTTCAAAATCAAAAACAATTTCCATTTTTAATTTAATTATACATTAACCTATTGATAACAATATAAATTAAATTTAATTACATGATGAGGTGCGTTTCGGAAATAAAAAAGGCACCCGAAGGTGCCTGATTCAACATGCTGAAACGCTTTAGGATCGTCAGAAGCAGAAGATTAATCCAGGGTTGGATTCATGTGACGCAGATCATATGGCGTAATCTGGTAGACATAATAGTTGAGCCAGTTAGTAAATAGTAAATTACCGTGGCTGCGCCAGGTTGCGCGCGGTATGTTTTGCGGATCGTTTTTCGGGAAATAGTTGTACGGAATATCCGGATTTAACCCGGCCTCAACGTCACGAAAATATTCACCCGCTAACGTATGAGCGTCATATTCAGGATGACCGGTGACAAACGCAATACGTTTATCTTTGCTGGCAAACAGGTACGCATCCCCTTCTTCTGTTTCGGCCAGAATTTCAAGATCCGTATAATCTCGTATTAGCGCCGCCGGGAAATCGGCATAGCGCGAGTGTGGCGCAAGAAACGAATCATCAAAACCACGCGTCAACAGAGCATGAGGATGAAGGATGTGATGTTCATAGACGCCGGAAAGTTTATCTGTACGGGTCTGCTTGGGGATACCATACAGAATATTGAGTGCAGCCTGAACGGCCCAACAGACAAATAGCGTCGAAGTAACGTGATCTTTCGCCCATTCCAGCACCTGCCTAATCTGCGGCCAGTAAGCCACGTCATTAAATTCCACCAGACCCAGCGGCGCTCCGGTCACGATAAGCCCATCAAAGTTCTGATCGCAGATATCGTCGAAGTTACAGTAAAAGTTGTTCAGGTGCTCAGCTGGCGTGTTCCTCGACTCGCGGGCATCTATCCGCAGTAGTTGAATATCGACCTGCAATGGCGAGTTCGATAGCAAGCGCAGAAACTGATTTTCCGTTTCAATCTTCTTCGGCATCAGGTTAAGGATAAGTACCTTTAGCGGGCGAATTTCCTGACCTGATGCGCGAGAAGTCGTCATGACGAAGACATTCTCCTCACGTAAAAAATTGACGGCGGGTAGCTCGTCCAGCACGCGAATCGGCATAACCTGATAACCTCACGACATACGTTTAAACGTTTAGACATCCAGATAGCTGAAGATACTCAGAAATCAGGCGAATGTCGAGTCTGCAAGTTCAAGGTGAGAAAGTTTCACGACAGCATTTGCATTAGAATAGAAGTAAGCAAAAAAGGAGTGAAGATGATGATTAACATTCGCCGTTCAAGGCATGAGGAAGGGGAAAAACTGATTGCGATCTGGCGTCGCTCAGTCGATGCCACGCACGATTTTCTGTCAAACGCTTATCGGGCCGAACTGGAAGAACTGGTGAGCGATTTTCTGCCAGAAGCGCCACTATGGGTTGCCGTGACCGATCAGGATGAGCCGGTAGGATTTATGCTGCTTACCGGCGAACATATGGATGCGCTGTTTGTCGATCCGGACGTGCGTGGTCAGGGTATCGGTAAGAGATTAGTTGAACATGCGTTAACACTGGCGCCGGGGTTGACAACCAATGTTAACGAGCAGAATACACAAGCTGTTGGATTTTATAAGAAAATGGGATTTAAGGTGACGGGACGTTCGGAGGTCGACGATCTTGGGAAACCGTATCCATTGTTGAATTTAATTTATCCGTGAGTAGTGGCGCTGCCTGATAAGTGCATGCAGGCCGGATAAGGCGGAGCCGCCATCCGGCGGTGCAGGTTGCCTGATGGCGCTGCGCTTATCAGGCCTACGGTTTTACAGTTACCACACACGCAAAAAAGCCCATCCGTCAGGATGGGCTTCTTCACTTGTCTGATGCCTGGCAGTTTATGGCGGGCGTCCTGCCCGCCCCCCCTCCGGGCCGTTGCTGCGCAACGTTCAAATCCACTCCCGGCGGAGTTGTCCTCCTCAGGAGAGCGCTCACCGACAGACTACAGATAAAACAAAAGGCCCTGTCTTCCGACAGGGCCTTTTGTTTTATTTGATGCCTGGCAGTTCCCTACTCTCGCATGGGGAGACCCCACACTACCATCGGCGCTACGGCGTTTCAC
>NZ_JAMLWO010000011.1:0-170429 GCF_056991255.1 Salmonella sp. A1325
ATTTTTCGTCCTAGGACGTCAAGAATCCGTATCTTCGAGTGCCCACACAGATTGTCTGATAAATTGTTAAAGAGCAGTGCCGCTTCGCTTTTTCTCAGCGGCGCGGGGTGTGCATATTACGCTTTCCCGCCTCAGAGTCAAGCGTTTATTTTCGCTTTTCTCCGTGAGGTTCTGGTCTGAACCCCGCTGACCCGGCGGCCTGTGTGCCGTTGTTCCGTGTCAGTGGTGGCGCATTATAGGGAGTTATTTCTGCCTGACAAGAGGAAATTTAAAATAATTTCTTAAGTGCCTGGTATTTACCCAAAACGCCATTAAACCGCCAGTTTTTCGAGCGTTTCAAAGCCATAACGCTGTAAAACGGGTAATAATTGTTCAGCTCCTGGCGTCATTGCCATGCAATAAGCAATATTGGCATCGGTTGATTTCGCATCCGGCGCTTCATGTTCCAACAGCCAGGCTGTACGACGCGCTATCGCCGCGCCGGAATCCACTAACCGCGTCCCTTCGGGCAGGACTTGCAAAAGCTCGTCCCGTAATAGAGGGAAATGCGTACACCCCAGAACGACCGTATCAGGCGGCTCCGGCATTCGTAGCCATGGACGTAATATGCGGCGCAGTTCTTCCAGCGATACCGAATCGCCATGTAATTTAGCTTCCGCCAGTTCCACCAGTTCTGCCGACCCCAACATGGCTATCTGACATTCATTAGCGAAGCGCGCAATCAGCTCGTGAGTATAAGGACGTTTGACCGTGGCTCTCGTCGCCAGTAGCCCGACGACGCCATTGGCGGTCAGCCGCGCCGCTGGTTTAATCGCAGGCACAACGCCCACCACCGGGAAGGCAAACTTTTCACGTAATGCGGGAAGTGAGACCGTACTGGCGGTATTACAGGCAATCACCGCCAGTGAAAGGGGATAGCGCTGCTGTACCGCAGTCACAATCTCGACAACGCGCTCGACGATAAACGTTTCGCTCTTTTCCCCGTAGGGGAAAGCCACGTTATCGAAAGCATATATATAGTGGAGATCCGGCAGGAGCCGCCGAATCTCATCATAGACCGACAATCCACCGACGCCGGAATCAAATACCAGCACGGTGGGACGTGGTTCAGAAGGTGTAGCTGCCAGACAAGGTGTATTCTCGTCCTGCAGTTTGGTAGCCATAAACTGTCTCGTAATCTTTGTCGAACAGGTTGGCTATTTTACCACGAACTGTCAGATGTGAGGTGACCGGATATGCAACCGTAAGATCCCATAAACTGACGCCGCCCATTTTTACTGTCCGGTATGGGTAAGCGGAGTAATCCGAATCATAGCGGGAACCAAGGTATTGATATGTCACCCCCCAGTCAAAATCGTAAACGTCCCAGTCAAGTTGATATTTTGCCATCTGTTTGGAACGCCGCGGTAATGGCGTATCGGTAATCGCATTACGCGCATCAACGTAATCGTAACTGACCGTATGCGTTAACGGTCCGGTATCGAAATTCGCCGTCGCCTCAATACCTTTAATGCGCGCCTTACCTTCGTTGTAATATTTTTGCAGATGATCGTCATAATCGATCATGTCATTAATATCGTTACGATAACCTGAAATACGCCAACTGACGCCAGCGGTTAGCCCTTCAAATGCGCCTTCCCACTGTTTACTCTTTTCAGGATTCAGGTTCGGATTACCGTAATAACCATACAGTTGGCCCAAATTAGGCGCTTTGTAGGAGGTTCCGTAGGAAGCAATAAAGCGATAACCTTCTATAAACTCCCATCCCGCGCTGGTTTGCCATGTACCGTGACGACCAAACTGGGAGTTGTCATCACTGCGCGCCGCCGCTTCCAGAGTGAAGTCACCCAACTGTTGTAATCCTGTCAGGTAAACCCCGGTATTACGCTGGTCATATCCCTCGGGCACATAGCCGGTACCAGGCGTGGTAGTCTGTTTCTGCCAGTCTACGCCCGCCCCAACATTACCGTGCCCCACGACCACACTGTTGGTCCATTGAACATTGTACTGTTTCATCTCATCCAGCGTGGCGGAGGTATCATACCGGCCATAGTGCGGATCATAGTTGTAATCTTTACTGTGGCTATAGCTTGAAACCAGCTGAGACTGAATACGTTCGCCATTAAAGCGCAGCCCGGCGTCCCAGCTTTGGCTATAAAGTTTGCGTGTATCAATCAGCGGCGAGCCCGGCGAGTAATAGGCGTCGTAATCGGTACGGTTATCGTAGCCATAACCACGCACGAATCCGCTCCAGCGATCAGAAAAGGTATGCTCTAACGCGCCATAAAGCGTTTTACTCAAAAAGCCGTCCCGGTCAGGCTGCGCCTGCATCCCGGTACCGCCTTTCGCTACCACGTCAAACCCTTTGGTATATTCGTAATCGCCGATCAACGTCGCCCGCGTGTTTTCGCCAAGTTGCTGTTGCGTCGAGAGGTCGTAATTCTGGTAGCTATTGCTTCCCCATCCAGCGGTTAATTCTGTGCCTGGGTTATCGCGCGTCGTAATGATATTCACTACGCCGCCGATAGCATCGGAACCATAAATAGCGGAACGCGGACCACGAATATATTCAATGCGCTGTACCAGCGACACCGGGAACTGGCTGAGATCGGCGGACCCGCTCACGCCTGCTAAATTCAGACGCACGCCGTCAATCAATACCAGTACATGGCTGGAGTTGGTGCCGCGAATGAAAATGGAGGAGTTTTGTCCGGCGCCGCCGCTCTGCGCAATATCGACGCCAGGCAAACGGCGCAGAACATCATTTACGGAGGTCGATTGCCAGCGTTCAATATCCTGACGCGTCACGATGGTAACGGGCGCCAGAACCGCGCTGCGCGGCTGCTGAAAACGGTTGGCGGTGACAACCAGGGTATCCGGGCTAGTGTCCTGCGCCCAAGCGGAAAAGGCCGTGACGGAGAACGCCGTCAGCAGCGTAGCTTTTTTAATCATTGTAAAGCATCCACAATATAAGAAGGATGCCGCAGGCTTCATCGATAGTACGCGATGATGAAAAACCAGATGCGACGTTAGCCGGCAGGTCTTCGGGCTTGGAGGGTTATCCGTTGGCTGGATAGCAGAAATGATGACTTCCCGCCGGAGGCAGTGTCTGCTTACGCTCTCATCTCACCTTTCCTTACCGCTGCGCGTCAGCTCCAGATTTTCACTGGATTCCCTATTAACTCACAGGACCGGCCCACGGATGCTACCGTCTGTCACAACACCCTGTCCAGACCGCGCATCACAAATCAGAAATCATCAATAGCTGGACATCCACTGAGCAATCCCTACAATCCCCGCGTACTTTTATTATTCAGGATGCGATATGACCCCCGAACATCTTCCGACAGAACAGTATGAGGCGCAGCTAGCCGAAAAAGTGGCGCGCTTGCAGAGTATGATGGCGCCGTTTTCTGACCTGGTTCCGGAAGTATTTCGCTCGCCGGTCAGTCACTATCGTATGCGTGCGGAATTTCGCCTGTGGCATGACGGCGATGACCTGTACCACATTATGTTTGATCAGCAGACCAAAAGCCGGATTCGCGTTGACACCTTCCCGGCGGCCAGCCAACTGATTAATACCTTAATGAAGGCGATGATTGCCGGCGTGCGCGATAATCATGCACTGCGGCATAAGCTGTTCCAGATCGATTATCTCACGACCTTGAGCAACCAGGCGGTAGTGTCGTTGCTGTACCATAAGAAGCTGGACGAAGAGTGGCGTGAAGCCGCCACTGCGTTACGCGATGCTTTACGCGCGCAAGGTCTGAACGTACACCTGATTGGCCGGGCTACTAAAACTAAAATCGAATTGGATCAGGATTATATTGATGAGCGTCTGCCTGTGGCAGGTAAAGAGATGATCTACCGCCAGGTCGAAAACAGCTTTACGCAGCCAAACGCCGCCATGAATATTCAGATGTTAGAGTGGGCGCTGGAGGTGACGAAAGACTCAAAAGGCGATCTGCTTGAGTTGTATTGCGGCAACGGCAATTTTTCTTTAGCGCTGGCGCGCAATTTTAACCGCGTGCTGGCAACCGAAATCGCCAAACCGTCCGTCGCTGCCGCACAGTACAATATTGCCGCTAATCATATTGATAATGTGCAAATTATTCGCATGGCGGCGGAAGAGTTTACCCAGGCGATGAATGGCGTTCGTGAGTTTAACCGCCTGCAGGGGATCGACCTGAAGCGCTATCAGTGCGAAACCATTTTTGTCGATCCGCCGCGCAGCGGTCTGGACAGCGAAACGGAAAAAATGGTGCAGGCTTATCCACGTATTCTGTACATTTCCTGCAATCCGGAAACGTTGTGCAAAAACCTGGAAACGTTAAGCCAGACGCACACGGTGTCTCGCCTGGCGCTATTCGATCAGTTCCCGTATACGCATCATATGGAATGCGGGGTATTACTCACCGCAAGGTAAAATGTACGTCGGATGGCCGGTTATACCGCCATCCGGCATTCGCACACTATTCCGCGGTGTCCTGCTTGCGGTTACGCAGTTTAAAGCCAATCCAGAATACCAGAATCACCGACAGCACCGCCGGGAAGAAATTAGAGCCAATATCCGGATATTCTGCACGCACGACGGTGCTATACAGTAAAACGCCAAGAATGAAACAAGCGGCGGCCAACCCCGGCAAACCTACCGGCATAGTACGATTTTGGTAGCGCTGATGCAGGCAATATACCGTCAGCACCAGCGAGATAACCGGGAATACGGAGAACGGCACAATAGCGCTAAACAGCGCCGCGAATGTGCCGTTAATCGATAAGCCAGCGATGAGCGCCAGCAACAGCGTACCTTTATCTTGACCTGACTGTTTCATTACTCGTCCTTCACGTTATTCGGAATGATGTGCTATTTTCTCTTGCTCACGGCGATACCAGTAATACGCCCCTTTCGCAATCATGCGCAGTTGCAATACCAGCCGCTCTTCTAATTGCCGACGCTGTTCAGCGCCGATGTCCAACGCCTCTGCGCCCGCGCTAAAAACAATAGTCACCATCGCTTCGGCCTGGGCTTCAGTAAACGCGCGCGGCATATGGTTTTCGAGTTCCAGATAGTCGGCAAGTTCCGCAATAAAATGCTGAATCTCCCGCGCGACGGCGGCACGAAACGCCGCTGAAGTGCCGGAACGCTCGCGCAACAACAGACGGAAGGCGTTGGGGTTGTTGCCGATAAACTCCATAAATGTGGAGACCGACGTGCGAATGACGCTGCCGCCTTTCGCGATGCGCTGTCGCGCCTGACGCATCAACTGACGCAGCATCAGACCGCTTTCATCCACCATCGTCAGGCCGAGTTCATCGACATCGCGAAAATGACGGTAAAACGACGTTGGCGCAATGCCCGCTTCACGCGCCACCTCACGCAAACTCAGGCTGGCGAAACTCCGCTCAGCGCTCAGTTGGCTGAATGCGGCTTCCACCAGCGAACGCCGGGTTTTTTCTTTTTGTTGCGCTCTAACACCCATCACAATGTCTGAATCCTTCCATATGCCTTATTCGGCACTATACCAGAGAATAAAAGTAACGGGTTCACACTGGATTGTGAATGATTGTTTACAGACAGTTTGTGCTCCGGCTTCGCAAAAAAGCACAACGATAATTGGGTTAAAGCTGGGCAAATGTTATCATCGTGTTTATTTTATGTATAAAAACAGGTGAGTAATACCATGCCACATTCCTGGGATTATGATGCAGTCGTCATAGGGTCAGGCCCCGGCGGTGAAGGCGCTGCAATGGGTCTGGTTAAGCAAGGAGCACGCGTCGCGGTGATTGAGCGTTATCATAACGTTGGCGGCGGATGTACCCACTGGGGCACCATCCCATCCAAAGCCCTTCGCCACGCCGTCAGCCGCATTATTGAATTTAATCAAAACCCGCTCTATAGCGACCACTCCCGTCTCCTTCGATCTTCTTTCGCCGATATCCTTAATCATGCCGATAACGTGATTAATCAACAAACGCGTATGCGTCAGGGGTTTTATGAGCGTAACCACTGTGAAATCTTGCAGGGCAACGCCCATTTTATTGACGAACATACCCTGGCGCTGGAATGCCATGACGGCACGGTTGAAACTCTGACGGCAGAAAAATTTGTTATTGCCTGTGGTTCGCGTCCTTACCATCCCAATGATGTGGATTTCTCGCATCCGCGCATTTATGACAGCGACTCAATCCTGAGTCTCCACCATGAACCGCGCCACGTTATTATTTACGGCGCCGGCGTTATCGGCTGCGAATATGCGTCCATCTTCCGCGGTATGGATGTGAAAGTGGATCTGATCAACACCCGCGATCGCCTGCTGGCCTTTCTCGATCAGGAGATGTCCGACTCTCTCTCTTACCATTTCTGGAATAGCGGCGTGGTTATTCGCCACAATGAAGAGTATGAGAAAATCGAAGGCTGCGATGATGGCGTCATCATGCACCTGAAATCCGGTAAAAAACTGAAGGCTGACTGCCTGCTCTATGCTAATGGCCGTACCGGTAACACCGATTCGCTGGCGCTGGAGAATATTGGTCTGGAAACAGACAGCCGTGGACAGCTCAAAGTCAACAGTATGTACCAGACCGCCCTGCCGCACGTCTATGCGGTGGGCGACGTGATTGGCTATCCCAGTCTGGCCTCCGCCGCCTACGATCAGGGGCGTATTGCAGCGCAGGCGCTGGTGAAAGGCGAAGCGACCGCGCATCTTATCGAAGATATCCCCACCGGGATTTATACCATTCCGGAAATCAGTTCTGTCGGCAAAACCGAGCAGCAGTTAACGGCAATGAAAGTGCCTTACGAAGTGGGCCGCGCGCAGTTTAAGCATCTGGCGCGAGCGCAAATCGTCGGCATGAACGTCGGCACGCTAAAAATTCTCTTCCACCGCGAAACCAAAGAAATTCTGGGGATTCACTGCTTTGGCGAACGCGCCGCCGAAATTATTCATATCGGCCAGGCGATCATGGAGCAGAAAGGTGGCGGTAACACCATCGAATACTTCGTTAACACCACCTTTAACTACCCAACCATGGCGGAAGCTTATCGGGTTGCGGCGTTGAACGGCTTAAACCGCCTGTTTTAACGCCTTATCGAAATGGCCATCCATTGCGCCACGGATGGCCTCTGCCAGTTGCTCATAACGGCTACGCAGCGGCGATCCAGGGCGATAAACCAGCCCCACGGTACGACGCGGCTCCGGCTTAATGCATGGCAGATAAACCACGCCGTCGCGCTTACGCTCCTGCGGTACGGCCAGCGCGGGGAGTAGTGTAATACCACTGCCCGCCGCCACCATGTTGCGCAGCGTTTCCAGACTGGTTGCCCGGAAATGGGTATCTTCATCCGCTCCCGCTTCAAAACAGAACCCCATCGCCTGATCGCGCAGACAGTGGCCATCTTCCAGCATCAGCAATTTCTCGCCCGCCAGGTCGGACATCGGCACGCGATCGCGATTCGCCCACGGATGATCCTCATAAATAGCCAGCATCATGGGCTCATCAAACAGCGGCACTTCGATAAACGCCTCGCTCTCTTTCACCAGCGCCAGAATAGCGCAGTCAAGCTTGCCGCTATCGAGTTGCGCTAACAACTGATGCGTTTGCGCCTCATGCAGATACATTTCCAGCTTCGGGAAAGTCTGGTGCAACATTGGAATGATAAGCGGCAGCAAATAGGGACCAATCGTTGGGATTAAACCAATATGTAGCGGGCCGGACATCGTCTCGCCTTGTTGGCTTGCCATCTCCTTGAGCACCTTGACCTCACGCAGTACGGTACGCGCCTGATCCACCAGCAGTAAGCCCGCCTGGGTAAACAGCACCTTACGGCTCGTACGCTCCAGCAGCATAACGCCCAGCTCATCTTCCAGCTTACGTATTTGCCCACTAAGGGTTGGCTGGCTGACGTGACAGGAGTCCGCCGCTCGCCGGAAATGGCGATGTTCGGCTAACGCCACCAGATATTCAAGATCACGAATATTCATTATTCATCCTCCGTCGCCACGATAGTTCATGGCGATAGGTAGCATAGCAACGAACGATTATCCCTATCAACCTTTCTGATTAATAATACATCACAGAACGGAGCGGTTTCTCGTTTAACCCTTGAAGACCCCGCCCGTTCAGAGGGTATCTCTCGAACCCGAAATAACTAAAGCCAACGTGAACTTTTGCGGACCTCTGGTCCGCTTTTTTTTGCGTAAAAAAGCCCGGCGTCGCTGATGCTCGGCCGGGCAGTATTACCTGATGGCGCTACGCTTATAAGGCCTACAACGCGAGGCGCGCCCTGGCATCGTCGATGGCCTGCGCCACCTGCTGCGGAGAAACGCCGCCTTTTGCCGCCCGTTTATCCAGACACGACTGCAAAGACAATATCGGATACACATCGTCGCCAATCACGCGGCTGAATTTCTGTAAATCGGCCAGCGGCAACGCTTCCAGCGGCTTACCCTGGCGAATGGCTTCTACCACCGCTTCGCCGACAATATGGTGCGCTTCGCGGAACGGCACGCCTTTCGCGACCAGGTAATCCGCCAGCTCCGTGGCGTTGGCATACCCCTGTTGCGCCGCGTCCTGACAACGTGGGCGTTTCACCTGAATACCGTCCAGCACCAACGCCGCCATATGCAGGCAGTCAAGCCAGGTATCGAGCGCATCGAACAGCCCTTCTTTGTCTTCCTGCATATCTTTGTTATACGCCAGCGGCAGACCTTTTAAGGTCATCATCATGCCGGTTAGCGCCCCTTGTACGCGACCGCACTTACCGCGAATCAGCTCCAGCGCGTCCGGGTTTTTCTTCTGCGGCATTAACGATGAACCGGAAGTCACGCGGTCAGAAAGCTCTACAAAGCCCGCTTCACCAGAATTAAAGAAAATCAGATCTTCCGCGAAGCGTGACAGATGCACCATGCCGATAGCCGCATCAGAAAGCAGTTCCAGTACGTGGTCACGATCGGACACGCTGTCCAGGCTGTTGCGGGTCGCAGACGTAAAGCCCAGCCAGCCTGCCAATTGTTCACGGTCAATTTCATAGGCCGTTCCCGCCAACGCGCCGCAACCTAGCGGACTCACGTCCAGACGTTTAAGCGTGTCCTGCAGGCGGCTTTCATCGCGCGCCAGCATTTCGACATACGCGAGACACCAGTGGGCGAAAGTCACCGGCTGCGCGCGTTGCAGATGGGTATATCCCGGCATTACCGCGTCCTGGTTCGCCTGCGCGGTTTCCACCAGCGCGCTCTGTAGCTGGCGGTTAGCGGTAAGCAGTTCCCTCACCGTCTCTTTGCACCACAGTTTCAGGTCCGTCGCCACCTGATCGTTACGGCTGCGTCCGGTGTGCAGCTTTTTACCCAACTGACCCACTTTGTCGATGAGCTTACCTTCCACCCAGCTATGGATATCTTCCGCATCGCTTTGCAGGATTTGCTGCGGATTCGCGCGAACCTCTTCCAGCAGCACGTTCAGCGCTTCTTCCAACTGTCGTTGCTCATCGGCAGTCAGTACGCCTACCGTGACCAATGCTTTGGACCAGGCCACAGAACCGACAATATCCTGCTCCGCCAGACGGTAATCGAAGCGCAACGAATCATTGAATTGTTTAAACCGCTGGTCTGCCGCCTGTGTAAAACGCCCACCCCAAAGTGCCATAATAGACTTCCTTAAATTCTTCGAATTTCACTGCCGGATGGCGCTACGCTTATCCGGCCTATAATTTCTGTTTACGCAGGCCCGATAAGGCGCAGCCGCCATCGGGCGAACAAATACTTAAGCCAGAATACGCGTGCCAATCGGCGTGCCGTTAAACAGTGCAGGCAATTGCTCCGCATGACGCCAGGAAGCGATATCCACCGGGCGACCCAGCGCCCGCGCAGCATCGAGAGCCGCATTCACTTTCACAATCATCCCGTCGGTAATAATGCCCTGGTCGATAAGCTGCTCGGCTTTGGACGCCGTCATTTCGGCGATACGCTGGCCTTTGCCGTCCAGAATACCGCTCACGTCGGAAAGCAGGATCAGATCGGCCCCCAGCGTCGCCGCCAGCGCGGTTGCCGCCTGATCGGCGTTGACGTTCATCAGTTGGCCGTCGTCTGTTACGCCAATGGAGCTGACCACCGGCAGAAAGCCGTTTTCCAGCAGCATGTTAATCAGCTTCGGCGACCCCGGCTGCGCCAGCCCGACGTGGCCTAACGCTTCATCGAGTTGGGTCACGTTTACGCTGTCGCCATCGCCCAGAAACAGACCAACAGAGGCGATATGGTGTTTCTTCGCCCAGGCCAGCAGAGTTTTGTTAGCGGTTCCCGCCAGCGCGCCTGTAATGATGCCAATCTGATCGGCAGGCGTCACGCGCAGGCCGTCTTTCTTTTTCACTGGCAAATTCAGCCCTTTCATCAGCTCATCCACCACGCAACCGCCGCCATGAACAATCACCAGCGGACGCTGATGGGACTCACGATAGTTGACCAGCGCGGTAAAAAGACGTTCCAGAGCCTCTTCGCTATCCAGTAATACGCCACCCAGCTTGATAATTAATGGATTCATCATTTCACCCTTAAATAAGAGACTGCGTTTCAGCGAAGCCAAAACGAATATTAGCGCACTGCACCGCCTGCGCCGCTGCGCCTTTCAACAAGTTGTCTTCGGTTGCCACCACAATCAGATGTTCGCCCTGGACGGCAAAACCAATATCGCAGAACGGCAGCCCGACGACGTTCTTTAACGCCGGAACGCCTTTGTCATACAGGCGCACCAGTGGTTTGTCGCCATAGGCTTTTTGCAACACATCGGCGACCTGCGCATGGGTTACTCCCGCTTTCAGGCGGCAGGTAATGGTTTCCAGAATCCCGCGCGGGAAATTCCCCAGATGCGGGGTGAAGATGACCTCCGCGCCCAGATGGACGGCGATTTCCGGCTGATGACGATGCGTAAACACACCATACGGTTGCAAACTCACTTCACAGAAACTGTTCGATATTGCCGCTTTGCGCCCCGCGCCGCTCACCCCGCTGGTGGCATTAATTACCGGCCACTGCGTCAGATCCAGAAGCCCGCCGTCAATCAGCGGTTTTAGCGACAACTGCGCTGCGGTTGGATAGCAACCAGGAACCGCAATCAGATTCGCCGTGTTCAGTTTATCGGCATTCCACTCCGCCAGACCGTACACCGCCTGCTCCAACAGCTCAGGATACTGATGAGTAAATCCGTAGTACTTTTCATAGAAGGCGCGATCGTTTACCCGAAACGCGCCGGAAAGATCGAATACGACGCATCCGGCCTGTAAAAATTGCGGCGCCAGATCGTGGCTCACTTCATGCGCTGTCGCCAGGAACACCACATCAACATCTGCACTAAAATCACGCACATCCGACATCGGTTGCAATGGCAGGTCGACAATCCCTTTTAACTGCGGATGTAAATCAGAAATTAACTTTCCTGCATCATTGCTTTGCGCTGAGACGGTCAAAGCGGTTATGGTCATATGTGGGTGGCGATTTACGTAGCTTACAAGCTCTGCGCCCGCATAACCGCTAGCGCCTACAATCAGCGTATTCAACATCGGGTTCCTTTATGCTCAACGTTAATGTATTTTTATTCATAATTAATGCATGAATATTGATACTATCATGACCTGAGGTGTGTCAACAATGAAAAACGTTTTACCGCCATTTATCGAGATTTACCGCGCTCTGATTGCCACACCGTCGATAAGCGCAACCGAAGAATCCCTGGATCAAAGTAATGCGTCTTTAATCACTTTGCTTGCAGGCTGGTTCAGCGATCTTGGTTTCAACGTAGAGGTTCAACCGGTTCCAGGAACGCGAAACAAATTTAATATGCTCGCCAGCACCGGACATGGCGCGGGCGGTTTGCTGCTGACCGGCCATACCGACACGGTTCCCTTTGATGACGGACGCTGGACGCGCGACCCGTTCACGCTGACCGAGCACGACAATAAGCTCTATGGCCTGGGCACTGCGGATATGAAAGGCTTCTTCGCTTTTATTCTGGACGCACTACGTGACGTTGACGTCACAAAGTTGAAAAAGCCGCTCTACATTCTGGCGACCGCCGATGAAGAGACCAGCATGGCGGGGGCGCGTTATTTTTCCGAAACCACGGCATTACGTCCGGACTGCGCGATCATTGGCGAACCGACGTCGTTGCAACCGATACGCGCGCACAAAGGGCATATCTCTAATGTCGTTCGCGTCCTGGGGCAGTCCGGTCATTCCAGCGACCCGGCGCGTGGGGTTAACGCCATTGAACTGATGCACGATGCGATTGGCCATATCATGCAACTGCGTGACTCGCTGAAAGCGCGGTATCACTACGAGGCGTTTACCGTTCCGTATCCAACGCTGAATCTGGGCCATATCCACGGCGGCGATGCCTCAAACCGTATCTGCGCCTGCTGCGAATTGCATATGGATATTCGTCCACTGCCGGGCATGACGTTAAACGACCTTAATGGACTGCTTAACGACGCGCTGGCCCCGGTAAGCGAACGCTGGCCTGGCCGCCTGACGGTGGCGGAATTACATCCGCCGATTCCAGGTTACGAGTGTCCACCGGACCACCAACTGGTTGAAGTAGTAGAAAAACTGTTGGGAACAAAAACCGACGTGGTGAACTACTGTACTGAAGCGCCGTTTATGCAGACATTATGTCCAACGCTGGTGCTTGGTCCGGGCTCAATTAATCAGGCGCATCAGCCGGATGAATATCTCGAAACGCGTTTTATTAAGCCAACCCGGGAATTGATTACCCAGGTAGTACACCATTTTTGCTGGCATTAATGCATATTGCCCGGTGACGTGATGTTTACCGGGCCTCCCCCGTCTTGTAGGCCGGATAAGCGCAGCGCCATCCGGCATCTCTACGCCACATGTTCATAAGCATTTCTTATTTGGCACGATGCGAATTAACTTTAATAAATTACCGCCATTTTTTCGTTTGCTGAACCGATTTCGCAGTAATTGACGCCACGGGTTTTACGTGGCTTTATAAAAGACGGCTAAAAAGCAAAGTCCGAAAAATTTCACGTCACAGCAAGGCGGCAAACGAGCCCATTCCGCAGAACTGGCATACGGGCGAGCGCAGCCACTGCCGCTGTGGCATGAAAGAGACAGGGCAATTACATTAAAGATGGGGTGTCTGGGGTCATATGAACGAACAATATTCCGCGTTGCGTAGTAATGTCAGTATGCTCGGCAAGGTGCTGGGAGAAACCATCAAGGATGCGCTGGGAGAACACATTCTTGATCGCGTAGAAACAATCCGTAAGCTATCCAAATCTTCACGCGCCGGCAATGAAGCTAATCGCCAGGAGCTGCTCACCACGCTACAAAATTTGTCTAATGACGAGCTGCTGCCAGTTGCGCGCGCGTTTAGTCAGTTCCTGAACCTGGCCAATACTGCCGAGCAATACCACAGCATTTCGCCAAAAGGCGAAGCCGCCAGCAACCCGGAAGTGATTGCCCGCACTCTGCGCAAACTGAAAAACCAACCGGACCTCAACGACGCAACCATCAAAAAAGCGGTAGAGTCGCTGTCTTTGGAGTTGGTGCTAACCGCCCACCCGACAGAAATTACCCGCCGTACGCTTATTCACAAGATGGGTGAAATCAATAACTGTCTGAAACAGCTTGATAATACCGATATCGCCGACTACGAACGCCACCAGGTGATGCGTCGCCTGCGCCAGTTGATTGCCCAATCCTGGCATACGGATGAGATCCGCAAGCAGCGCCCAAGCCCAGTGGATGAAGCCAAATGGGGCTTCGCCGTGGTTGAGAACAGCCTGTGGCAGGGCGTACCTAACTATCTGCGTGAACTGAACGAACAGCTGGAAGAAAATCTCGGCTACAAATTGCCGGTGGATTTTGTGCCGGTACGTTTTACCTCCTGGATGGGCGGCGACCGTGACGGCAACCCGAACGTGACGGCGGATATCACCCGCCACGTACTCTTGTTAAGCCGCTGGAAAGCCACCGATCTGTTCCTGAAAGACATTCATGTTCTGGTATCAGAACTGTCGATGGTCGACGCCACGCCGGAGCTGCTGGCGTTAGTGGGCGAAGAAGGCGCGTCTGAACCGTATCGCTACCTGATGAAAAAATTGCGCGCCCGTCTGATGGCGACCCAGTCCTGGCTGGAAGCGCGTCTGAAAGGCGAGAAACTGCCCAAACCGGATGGCCTGCTGACGCAAAACGAGCAGCTCTGGGAACCTCTGTACGCCTGCTACCAGTCGTTACAGGCCTGCGGCATGGGCATTATCGCCAACGGCGAGTTACTCGACACGCTCCGCCGCGTGAAGTGTTTCGGCGTACCGCTGGTGCGTATTGATATCCGTCAGGAGAGCACCCGCCATACCGAAGCGCTGGGCGAAATTACCCGCTACCTTGGTATTGGCGACTACGAAAGCTGGTCGGAAGCCGACAAGCAGGCCTTCCTGATCCGCGAGCTGAACTCCAAACGTCCGCTGCTGCCGCGTAACTGGGAGCCGAGCAACGATACCCGCGAAGTGCTTGAAACCTGCAAGGTTATTGCCGAAGCGCCAAAAGGGTCGATCGCCGCCTACGTGATTTCAATGGCGAAAACGCCGTCTGATGTGCTGGCTGTGCATCTGCTGCTGAAAGAGGCAGGTATCGGCTTTGCCATGCCGGTCGCGCCGCTGTTTGAAACCCTCGACGACCTGAACAACGCCGACGACGTGATGACCCAGTTGTTGAATATCGACTGGTATCGCGGGCTGATTCAGGGTAAGCAGATGGTCATGATCGGCTACTCCGACTCGGCGAAAGACGCCGGCGTTATGGCCGCGTCATGGGCGCAGTATCAGGCGCAGGACGCCCTGATCAAAACTTGTGAAAAAGCCGGCATCGAGCTCACCCTCTTCCACGGCCGCGGCGGCTCTATTGGCCGTGGCGGCGCGCCAGCCCACGCGGCGCTGCTTTCGCAACCGCCAGGCAGTCTGAAAGGCGGTCTGCGCGTGACCGAGCAGGGCGAGATGATCCGCTTCAAATACGGCCTGCCGGAAGTCACCGTCAGCAGCCTCTCGCTTTACACCAGCGCAATTCTGGAAGCAAACCTGCTGCCGCCGCCGGAACCGAAAGACAGCTGGCGTCATATTATGGATGAGCTTTCCGTGATCTCCTGTGAAACCTACCGCGGCTACGTGCGCGAAAATAAAGACTTTGTACCGTACTTCCGCTCCGCGACGCCGGAGCAAGAGCTGGGCAAATTGCCGCTCGGCTCACGTCCGGCGAAACGTCGTCCAACTGGCGGCGTCGAATCGCTGCGCGCGATTCCGTGGATCTTCGCCTGGACGCAAAACCGCCTGATGCTGCCAGCCTGGCTGGGCGCGGGTACTGCGCTGCAAAAAGTGGTGGAAGACGGTAAACAAAGCGAACTGGAAGCCATGTGCCGCGACTGGCCGTTCTTCTCCACGCGTCTTGGAATGCTGGAAATGGTATTCTCGAAAGCCGACCTGTGGCTGGCCGACTATTACGATCAGCGTCTGGTTGCGAAAACGCTATGGCCGCTGGGCAAAGAGCTACGAGACCTGCTGGAAGAAGACATTAAAGTGGTGCTGGCGATTGCCAACGATTCGCACCTGATGGCCGACTTACCGTGGATTGCGGAGTCCATTCAGTTAAGAAACGTTTATACCGATCCATTAAACGTGTTGCAGGCCGAGTTGCTGTATCGTTCCCGTCTGACTGAAGAGCAGGGCAAATCGCCCGATCCTCGCGTCGAACAGGCGTTGATGGTCACGATTGCGGGCGTCGCCGCCGGTATGCGCAACACCGGCTAACGCCAAAAGAAAGCCGCCCTCACGCAGTTATGTGGGGGCGGCATGAAATACTGCTGTCATCCTCGTCATTTTTTCAATATATTCCTGTCTGCATTTTATGCATTTGTAAATCTTTCTTAGCAAAACGTGCGGCATAAAGCAGGTTTGCTTCAGATTCTTTTAAGGTTCAGGCGTTACGTTTGGCGCTACGATTAAAGACAGGCTCTCATTATGCAATCCACATTACTCCAGACTAAACCCGCGTTTAGCTGGAAAGCCCTGGGCTGGGCACTGCTCTACTTTTGGTTCTTTTCCACCCTCCTGCAGGCCATTATTTATCTCACCGGATACAGTGGGACAAACGGTCTGCGGGATTCGCTACTGTACAGCTCACTGTGGCTGATCCCGGTCTTTCTGTTTCCAGGCCGCATCCGGGTTATTGCTGCCGTTATTGGCGTCGTACTCTGGGCCGCCTCGCTGGCGGCGCTGAGCTATTACGTAATCTACGGGCAGGAGTTCTCGCAAAGCGTGCTGTTTGTGATGTTTGAAACCAACGCCAATGAAGCCAGCGAATATTTAAGCCAATATTTCAGTCTGAAAATTGTTCTTGTCGCGCTGGCTTATACGGTGGCGGCGATTTTGCTGTGGACACGTCTGCGCCCGGTTTATATTCCATCCCCCTGGCGTTATCTGGTGTCGTTTGCCCTGCTGTACGGGCTGATCCTCCATCCCATCGCGATGAATACCTTTATCAAGCATAAGTCGATGGAGAAAACGCTGGATAGCCTGGCGTCACGAATGGAACCCGCAGCGCCGTGGCAATTTATTACTGGCTACTATCAGTACCGTTTACAGCTCGCCTCGCTGAATAAACTGCTGAATGAAAACGATGCCCTGCCGCCGCTGGCTAACTTCAAAGACCACTCCGGCGATGCGCCGCGCACGCTGGTACTGGTGATTGGCGAATCGACCCAGCGTGGCCGTATGAGTCTGTACGGTTATCCGCGCGAAACCACGCCGGAACTGGACGCGCTGCATAAAACCGACCCCGGGCTGACCGTGTTTAATAACGTGGTAACTTCGCGACCGTACACCATTGAGATTCTGCAACAGGCGCTAACGTTCGCGGACGAAAAGAACCCGGACTGGTATCTGACGAAGCCATCGCTGATGAATATGATGAAACAGGCCGGGTATAAAACCTTCTGGATCACTAACCAGCAGACGATGACGGCGCGTAATACCATGCTGACCGTGTTCTCTAAGCAGACTGATAAGCAGTTCTATATGAACCAGCAGCGCACTCAAAGCGCACGCGAATATGACAGCAACGTGCTGGCGCCGTTTAAAGCGGTGTTAGCCGACCCGGCGCCGAAAAAATTCATTATTGTGCATCTGCTGGGAACGCACATTAAATACAAGTTCCGCTATCCAGAAAACCAGGGCAAGTTTGATGGTAAAACCGACCATGTTCCGCCGGGATTAAGCAGCGACGAACTGGAGTCGTATAACGATTACGACAACGCGAACCTGTATAACGACTATGTTGTCGCCAGCCTGATTAAGGACTATAAAGCGACCGATCCGAACGGTTTCCTGCTCTACTTCTCCGATCACGGTGAAGAAGTGTATGACACGCCGCCGCATAAGACGCAGGGACGAAACGAAGATTCGCCAACCCGTCATATGTATACGGTGCCGTTCCTGCTGTGGACCTCAGAGAAATGGCAGGCGGCGCATCCGCGCGACTTCTCACAGGATGTCGATCGTAAGTACAGCAGTTCCGAGCTTATCCATACCTGGTCGGACTTAGCGGGCCTGACCTATGATGGTTACGACCCGACGCGTTCCATCACCAACCCGCAATTCAAAGAGACCACGCGCTGGATTGGCAACCCGTATAAGAAAAATGCGCTGATTGATTATGATACGTTGCCGTATGGCGATCAGGTCGGTAATCAATAGCCTATATGTTGCCCGATAACGCTAACGCTTATCGGGCCTGGCGTGCTTCTCTCCCGTAGTCCGGATAAGGCGCAAAGCGCCGCTATCCGGCAATAATCGCTTGAGGACATCGGTTTTCGACGTTACTGTTTCCTCTGTTTGCGATCGGCAGGGGATTATCATGTATCACGACGTCAGCCACCTTCTCTCCCGTCTCATCAACGGCCCGCTGCCACTGCGCCAGATTTATTTTGCCAGCGCCAGCGGCCCAGCGCCGGAACTGGCGTACCAGGTGGATTTTCCACGGCTGGAGATTGTGCTGGAGGGCGAGCTTACTGACATGAGCATTACCGCCCCGCTCATTCCTTGCGATGTTCTCTACGTTCCGGCTGGCGGCTGGAACATCCCGCAATGGCAAACGCCCGTCACCACCCTGAGCATTCTGTTTGGCAAACAGCAGTTAGGTTTCAGCGTGGTCCACTGGGACGGTCAGCAGCATCAAAACCTCACGAAACAGCATGTTGCGCGCCGCGGCCCGCGTATCGGCTCTTTCCTGTTACAAACGCTTAATGAGATGCAGATGCAGCCGCAAGAGCAGCAAACGGCCAGATTGATTGTCGCCAGCCTACTAAGCCATTGCCGCGATCTGCTCGGCAGCCAAATCCAGACCGCCTCTCGCAGCCGCGCGCTTTTTGAAGCCATTCGGGAGTATATTGATGAACGCTACGCCGCGCCGTTGACGCGCGAATCGGTAGCACAGGCGTTTTATATCTCGCCAAATTACCTCTCGCACCTGTTCCAGAAAACGGGGGCCATCGGCTTTAACGAATACCTGAACCATACGCGACTGGAACACGCCAAAACGTTGCTGAAGGGCTATGACCTGAAAGTGAAAGAGGTGGCGCACCGCTGCGGCTTTGTCGACAGTAACTATTTCTGCCGCCTGTTTCGCAAAAATACGGAACGCTCGCCGTCGGAGTATCGCCGCCAGTATCACAGCCAGCTAACGGAGAAATAATCCACACGCCAGTAAAGAGAATACAGTAGATAAAACGCGCATTTACTGGATTATTGTAATATCAATGCAAAAACCTCACTCCCCCACATGGCATACAACAGCACGTTATACGTTAATCATCACCAACTTGTGAAGTAAATCACACTTTACCAAGAGCATCACATTTGTCCAGTTTTTGGCAGATTTGTCACATAGCGTATCCGGGGCACGCTCCTTTATCCTGTCCATAACGAAAACTCACGAAGAGAAAGACTATGGAACTCTATCTGGATACCGCTAACGTGGCGGAAGTTGAACGTCTGGCGCGCATTTTCCCGATTGCCGGCGTCACCACCAATCCAAGCATTGTGGCAGCCAGCAAAGAACCTATCTGGGATGTGCTGCCCAGGCTGCAAAACGCCATCGGCGAAGAAGGCACTTTATTTGCGCAGACCATGAGCCGCGACGCGAAAGGGATGGTGGAAGAAGCCAAACGGCTGAATAACGCCATCCCCGGCATTGTGGTTAAAATTCCGGTGACCGCCGAAGGTCTTGCAGCGATTAAATTGCTGAAAAAAGAAGGCATCGTGACGCTGGGCACCGCCGTCTACAGCGCATCGCAGGGCCTGCTGGCGGCGCTGGCGGGCGCAAAATATGTCGCTCCCTACGTCAACCGCGTTGATGCGCAGGGCGGCGATGGCATTCGTATGGTTCAGGAGCTGCAAACGCTACTGGAACATCACGCTCCCGACAGCATGGTGCTGGCGGCCAGCTTTAAAACGCCGCGGCAGGCGCTGGATTGCTTACTGGCAGGTTGCCAGGCGATTACCCTTCCTTTAGATGTAGCGCAACAAATGCTCAATACGCCTGCGGTAGAGTCAGCAATAGAGAAGTTTGAGCAAGACTGGAAAAACGCTTTTGGTAATCTGAACCTGTAGGGGAGAAATGTATGGATCGCATTATTCAGTCACCAGGTAAGTATATTCAGGGTGCAAACGTCATCGCGCGTCTTGGCGATTATTTAAAACCAATGGCGAACAACTGGCTGGTTGTGGGCGATAAATTCGTGCTGGGATTTGCCGAAGAGACGCTGCGCAAAAGCCTGACGGATGCCGGTTTGTCAGTAGAAATCGCCCCGTTTGGCAGCGAATGTTCGCAAAATGAGATCGACAGGCTGCGCGCCGTCGCCGAAAAAAGTCAGTGTGGCGCCGTACTGGGTATCGGCGGCGGTAAAACGCTGGATACCGCCAAAGCGCTGGCGCACTTTATGAACGTCCCGGTCGCTATCGCGCCGACCATCGCCTCTACCGACGCACCGTGCAGCGCGCTCTCGGTTATTTATACCGATGCCGGTGAGTTTGACCGTTATCTGTTGCTGCCGCATAACCCGAATATGGTCATTGTCGATACGCAGATAGTGGCGGGCGCGCCGGCGCGTCTGCTGGCAGCCGGTATCGGCGATGCGCTGGCGACCTGGTTTGAAGCGCGCGCCTGCTCACGCAGCGGCGCCACCACAATGGCGGGCGGTAAGTGTACACAGGCCGCGCTGGCGCTGGCGGAGCTATGCTATAACACGCTGATCGAAGAAGGCGAAAAAGCCATGTTGGCCGCCGAACAGCACGTCGTCACGCCAGCGCTGGAACGCGTCATCGAAGCCAACACCTACCTGAGCGGGGTCGGTTTTGAAAGCGGCGGTCTGGCCGCAGCACACGCGATTCATAACGGTTTAACGGCGATTCCGGATGCGCACCACTATTATCACGGTGAGAAGGTCGCTTTCGGTACGCTGACGCAACTGGTGCTGGAAAACGCGCCGGTCGAAGAAATCGAAACCGTTGCGGCGCTGTGCCATTCCGTTGGCCTGCCGATTACGCTGGCGCAACTGGATATTAAACAGGATATTCCGGCAAAAATGCGCACCGTCGCGGAAGCCTCCTGCGCAGAAGGTGAAACTATTCATAACATGCCTGGCGGCGCAACGCCGGATGAAGTGTACGCCGCGCTGCTGGTTGCCGACCAGTACGGTCAACGCTTCTTGCAGGAATGGGAATAAGGTCTGAGCAATACTCCTGACGATAGTCAGGAGTATTTCAGCTTGCTGACCCAACAGAATTCATTTGCCGAATATCGACACAGGCACCTTATCTGGCCTTGTTATCCAATCATCCAGGCCGGGTAAGCGAAGCGCCATCATCAGGTATTCCATAGCCTGGAATCAGTCCATTTTGTCCTGAAATAGACTTTTTTATCACGCACCATTCTCTCCGCGGAAAGTCAAATGACGTACTGACACACTTCACGGACGAAGAAGATGAAATTCGCACAGGCACTTATCGGTATTCTTGCTGCTTTTTTTATTAGCCATACCTCTCATCATTCGCCACGCTCTGATACCAGACCAATAACCGTTCAGGCGCAAACTAATGCTGCAATCGCCCAAAGTGCCGGGACGCAAATAGGTAAGACGCTATTTTATGATGCTGCCTATGTTCGTCTGGATTATCCGAATGGCGATCTTCCGCTGGAGCGTGGCGTATGTGCAGATGTCGTCATCCGCGCGCTGCGCAGTCAGCAGGTTGATTTACAGAAACGGGTACATGAAGACATGCAGGCGCATTTCTCTGCCTACCCGAATAACTGGAAGCTGAAACGCCCGGACAGCAATATCGACCATCGCCGCGTTCCGAATCTGGAAACCTGGTTCCAGCGTCAAAACAAAGCGTTGCCGGTGACAGATAAATATAGCGATTATCAACCGGGAGATATTGTCTCCTGGCGACTGGATAACGGCCTTGCGCATATTGGCGTGGTATCCCTGAACGTCACGCCTGAAGGGGTGCCGCTGGTTGTGCATAACATAGGCGCGGGAGCACAGGAGGAAGATGTATTATTTAACTGGAAAGTAACGGGGCATTTTCGTTATTTTTCGCATTAAACGCGGAAAAAGTCAGCGACTACCGAATAGCAGCCGCTGACGAATTAACCTATCAGATTATTGCAGATCGAAACGGTCCAGGTTCATCACTTTCACCCATGCCGCGACGAAGTCCTTCACAAACTTCTCGTGCGCATCGCTACACGCGTAAACTTCCGCCAGCGCGCGCAGTACGGAGTTGGAACCAAACACCAGATCGGCGCGGGTCGCCGTGTATTTCACCTCGCCAGTCAGACGATCCCGGCCTTCGAACAGCTCATTAGATTCGTCGGTCGGTTTCCACTCGTAACGCATATCCAGCAGATTAGCGAAGAAGTCTGTGCTGAGCACGCCCGGTCTGTCGGTAAAGACACCGTTCTGGCTGCCGTCAAAGTTGGTTCCCAGCACACGCATCCCGCCAACCAGTACCGTCATTTCCGGCGCGGTCAACGTTAACTGCTGCGCTTTATCAATCAACAGCGATTCGGTCGTCGACACATCCAGACGCGCACGATAGTTACGGAATCCATCGGCAATCGGTTCAAGCAGCGAGAACATCTCGATGTCGGTCTGATCCTGACGCGCATCCACCCGGCCCGGCGCAAAAGGTACGCTGATGCTGACACCCGCAGCAGCGGCCGCCTGCTCGATACCAACCACGCCCGCCAGCACAATAATATCGGCCAGCGAGGCTTTATTCGTCGTTTTCTGGATCTCTTCTAATACCGGCAGAACGCGAGCCGCAACGGCGTTGACCTCCCAGTCGCGCTGAGGCGCTAATGCCAGACGCGCGCCGTTAGCGCCGCCACGCTTATCGCCGCCGCGGAAAGTAGACGCAGATGCCCAGGCAACCGAAACCATCTCGCTAATAGAAAGCCCGGATGCAGCGATCGCCGCTTTCAGGTTGATAATGTCTTCCTGCGTTGGCTGGTAGAGCGGTTGCGGCAATGGGTCCTGCCAGATCAGATCTTCTTTCGGCACTTCCGGTCCGATGTAACGCGCTTTTGGTCCCATATCTCTGTGCGTCAGTTTGAACCAGGCACGAGCAAAGGCTTCATTAAAGGCCTGAGGATCGTTAAGGAAACGACGGGAAATCTTCTCGAACTCCGGATCAAAACGCAGCGTCAGGTCGGTGACCAGCATGGTTGGCTTACGTTTTTTCGACGGATCGAACGGGTCCGGGATGATGTCCGGCGCGTCTACCGCTTCAAACTGGATAGCGCCAGCCGGACTACGGGTTTGTACCCACTCATATTTGAACAGGTTCTCGAAGAAATAATTGCTCCACTGGGTCGGCGTCTGCGTCCAGACCACTTCCAGCCCGGAGGTGATAGCATCCGCGCCAACGCCGCTACCATAGCTGCTGGCCCAACCTAAGCCCTGCGCTTCAATCGGCGCGGCTTCCGGATCGGCCCCTACATGGGATGCCGCTGCCGCGCCGTGGGTTTTACCGAGGGTATGCCCGCCAGCGATCAACGCCACGGTCTCTTCGTCGTTCATCCCCATATTGCCAAAGGTAGCGCGAATAGCGGCGGCGGCAGAAAGTGGTTCGCCGCTGTGATCCGGCCCTTCCGGGTTAACGTAGATAAGGCCCATCTCGGTCGCGCCCAGCGGCGCTTTTGCCAGCGCTTCAGGGTGTCGGTGAGTCAACCAGGCTTTTTCATCGCCCCAGTTCACATCCAGATCCGGTTCCCAGACATCTTCACGCCCGGCGCCGAAACCGAAGGTACGGAAGCCGGAGTTTTCCAGCGCCACGTTACCCGCCAGAATAAACAGGTCGGCCCAGGAAATTTTCTGGCCATATTTCTGCTTAATCGGCCACAACAAACGACGCGCCTTATCGAGGCTGACGTTATCCGGCCAGGAGTTAAGCGGCGCAAAACGCTGTTGACCACGACCCGCGCCGCCACGACCATCAATAGAACGGTAGGTGCCAGCGCCATGCCAGGCCATACGAATAAACAAACCGACATAGCTGCCCCAGTCGGCGGGCCACCACGGTTGTGAATCGGTCAGCAGCGCCTTGAGATCCCCTTTCAGGGCGGAGTAGTCTAACTTGCTAAACTCTTTGCGGTAGTCAAAGTCTTCACCCAGCGGGTTAGAACGGTTGGAATGTTGATTCAAAAGATCCACACGAAGCTGGTTCGGCCACCAGTCGCGGCTGGCAGTCCCTGCGCCTGCGCTTCGGTCATGCCCCCCCTGATGGAAAGGACATTTTCCAGTGGATAACGTGTTATGGGTATCGTCGGTCGTGCTCATATCTCAGCTCCCTTTTAAAGTGTTACCGTTACGATATACACCAGGAGCAAATAGATATAGTTGAATTAATCCACAGATTCGATAGCTAATACCTTTTATATTTTTAGTTACAGAGATGTAGATCAATATGAGGTGTAATAAAGCTCCCGGCAGGGAGCTGGAGATTATAAACCGGGTCTTACGCCCAGCGTGTGGCAAATGGCATAACTCATTTCCGCACGATTCAACGTGTAGAAGTGGAAATCCTTCACTCCTTCGCGGCTTAAAATTTTCACCATGTCCATCGCAATGTTAGCGCCCACCAGCTTGCGGGTTTCTGCGTCATCATCCAGCCCCTCAAACATCAGTGACATCCAGGACGGAATGCGGACATTGGTCATATCGGCAAATTTTTTCGCCTGTTTAAAATTAGACACCGGTAAAATGCCGGGAATAATTTCTACGTCGATACCGGCGGAAACACAGCGGTCACGAAAACGCAGATAGCTTTCCACATCGAAGAAAAATTGGGTTATCGCGCGGTTAGCGCCAGCATCCACTTTACGCTTCAGATTAAGCAGATCGGCCTGCGCGCTTTTCGCTTCCGGATGTACCTCCGGATAGGCCGCTACTGAAATATCGAAATCGGCCACCTCTTTGAGCAAACCAACCAGATCGGCGGCGTACATCTCCGGCTTACCGCTGCCCGGCGGCAAATCGCCGCGCAAAGCGACAATGTGGCGGATACCGTTATTCCAGTAGTCGCGGGCGATGGTGCGCAGCTCATCGCGCGTGGCGTCAATACAGGTAAGGTGCGGCGCGGCCTCAAGCCCAGTACGCTCTTTAATGCCTTTAATAACGCTATGGGTGCGGTCGCGTTCCCCGGAGTTGGCGCCATACGTTACCGAAACAAACTTCGGTTTCAGACTGCTCAGGCGATCGATGGAGTTCCACAGGGTTTGCTCCATTTCACTGGTGCGCGGCGGGAAAAATTCAAACGAAACGTTAATCTGACCCTGTACTTCCGCCAGGCTCTGATTCAGGGCTTCCCGCTGGTTGGCGTGAAAAAAGCTCATACCTTACCTCATCAATCGCATGTTATTATTTGTTGTGTTGTAAACATCTATCCGTTTAGACGTCCAGATGTAAAAATGACGGAAAAGCAGAAGGACGTCAACTGAAAAATCACGCTAAAGAATGAGGAATATTCAGCAAAGTTGAATTTTCTTCATGTCACGCCGCGACACTGAACGCGCCGCGGCAGGGGAAATTACTTCTTCACATCCGCAACGCGCATCCCTTTGAGCTGCTCATCCGTGATGGTGTTGCCCGCCTTAAAGTAATCAACTATCGCATTCGACACATAGTAGCCGCCGGAGGTGTTCCGCGCCTGGCCTTCCGTGAATGCCGCAAAACCATCGCCGCCGTCGGCAAGGAAGCTGTTGGTAGCGATGTGATAAACCGTAGCATCGTCAATCGGCTTGCCATTGAGCGTCAGCACGGTAACCCGCTGGCCGACAGGTTTGCTGCTGTCATACTTCATCTCCAGCCCTTTAGACACCTGCAATACGCCGTTGCTTAATCCAGCGCCATGCTCCATCAGGCTGCGCAATTGTTTACCGGTTAAATCCATCGTGACCAGTTCATTAGGGAACGGGAAGGTACTGATTACCGCCCCCATCGTCACCGCGCCAGCCAGGATTTCGTTGCGGATACCGCCAGAGTTAGTAAGCGCTAACTGGGTGTCTTTCCCCGCCGTAAAAAGCAGCGCATCCGCCGCCAGATTCCCCAGCGACGACGATTCGCCATACGCGCGGGTCAGCTCAACCGGCGATTGCGCCACCGTCTGCTGCACGACTTTATCGAGCTTTTTGTTCCAGCCGTCGATCACCTGTTTCGTTTGCGGATCGGGCTTCCACTCATCAGCAAAAATGGTCTTCAGCTCGAAGTTCTTCACGGTAAACTGATGCGGCTTTTCCTGGTAGTCCAGCACCAGTTTGCCGACATCAATGCCGCCGCTGTCCGTTGAGAGGATCAGCGTATTACCGACTTTAATCGGTTCTGGCGTACCGACATGCGCGTGGCCGGTAATCAAAATATCCAGCCCTTTTACCTGACTTGCGGTCTGAATATCTTTATCCAGCGCGCGTCGCACATCGGTATTCCCCATGCTGGACTGGCGGGCCGGGGTGCCTTCGTGGATCAGCGCGACGGTCAGATCGACTTTACCTTTAAGTTCATCAATGTAACGTTGCAGCCACTTAATCTCATCGCGTGCCTCAATGCCCACGCGCGTCGCCGCAGAAACCGTATCATTAAAAGCAAAGACACCGTGTAAGCCGATTACGCCAATCTTGACGCCATCTTTTTCAACAATGGTGTACGGCTTATCCCAGAAGGATTTACTGCTGTCCTCATAAAAAATATTGCCCTGCACGATAGGGAATTTCGCCCGGCTCAGTTGCAACAATGTATTGTCCCAGCCATGATCGAACTCATGATTACCGATAGTGGCAGCGTCATACTGCATGGTATTCAAAATATCGATAATCGCTTTACCCTTCGTCAGACTGCTGATATACGGTCCGGTAAAGTAATCTCCGGCATCAAAAAACCACGTCGCCTTATTTTTGGCTTTTTCCTGCTTCACCAGCGTAGTGATATTGGCCCAACCGCCAATATCGCGTTTACCGTCAGCAATCCACGGCACTTTATAAGGCTCCACATGGGCGTGTAGATCGTTGGTGTAAATAATGGTGACATCTTTGGCGCAGGCCCAGAACGGCAGCGTGAACAAAATACCGGCAGCAAGCAGTTTTACTTTCATAAATAAGTCCCTTTCAGTCATATAAAGATTCGCTACGTTACGTTCTGAAAGGTTTTTTTATGTGAGAGTCCTCACACCCGCGTACCGTTTTATGAAGGCAGAATCAACGACCTGCCAAAATCGTTGGTAAAATGTATGCCGCCTCTGTTCACCATTAATGCCTGCAAAAGCGCTGGTTGTCGCAATCTTGGGCTGCCTGACTCGCCGGATTATGTGTGGCCGGACTATCGCCTGGGTTATCCGGCATTGCATTGTCGAGCCTGCGGCAGTTATCCGCCGCTCTTCAACGAGGGGGAATTTCGCCGCTGGGCGTCTGCTTACATCGCGCAATATGCCAAAGAGCATGGTCACTTTTGCCCCGACTGCTATCAAAAAACATGGATTCGTTATGGACGTAATCCCGGCGGAACGCAGCGACTTCAGTGCCAGTACTGTAAGAAGGTCTGGACGCCAAAACAGCACGCGCTGAATGTCGCCGAAACGCCGGAACAGATTTGCAGTATTCCGCTGCTCGTACCGTTTCAGGGAGCGAATGCCTTCCAACAATTGTACTTTTTATTCAGTTTTGACGCTGTTCGCGGCAATGTTCTTCACCTTTCCAGCAATTTCACGTTACTTTCTGCCGGAAAGAGTTTGCATTACCACTGGAAAGGAATTGCGCCTCCCGAGGGTGAGAATGGCGATATTATTCACCGTATCGCCATTAAAGAACGGCAATTTTTACAGCGCAGCCAGTTCGATGAGATTCAGTATGGCCCGGCGGCGCTTAAACGTAACGCGCAAGGGACAATACTTCGCCCGGTCATTACGGCGCATGGTCATTTTCGGGTGCTGAAAAACCGCTTTCCTGATGTCGCGACACACATCATTGCCCATGAGTGTTTTTTGCGCGGCGCGGTCATTACGGCATGGGCGGAGCGGTTTCGCCAGCGTCTCTCCTCGCTGTGGTTCGTTGAGGAAGAGATAAACGATGACGATTGCCGCGCAGAGTGGCAACTGTTAGGCAAAACATGGCAGGGATGGTGGCAAAATCAGTGGCAACTCTGGGGGCAAGGTCACAACCGCAAAATGGTCTGTTCGTTAACCGGTTCCCACTTAGAACAAGGTGTCGCCGTTAATCTGGCGGCCAGTCGCCGCTTTGTTACCTGGCTATGGCAACAACCTGAATTCCAGCAAAGCGCCCACTATTCCGCCAAACGCGTCACGCAAATTCTGTATTTGCTGACGGAAAAATATAACTCACAATGGAATCACATTTAACCCAATGATGTAATGCCACGCATAAAAAATCACAGATTATCATTCAGGAGGCGCTATAGATTTAATCACCTCACATCCTGCTTTTACACGCTGAAAAAGAATAGAACTATTTGATAAAATGGCCCTTCGTTTTAAGTTAATATCGGCTATAAACGTTGTTCACATAATAAATATTTATTATCGATTTGAATAGTTCTATACATTCTTATTTTCTATGGAAAACAAGGGATAAATATGGAAATTACTTTACCGTCAATGTCAGATAAAAAATGGACCTGCGCCGATCTCCTGAGTAGCTATCGATTCTGGGGGATCACTTTTTTCTTTTTGGTGCTCTCTTTTATCGGTTCGCTGGGATCGTCGTATGGTGTTTATTTTTGGAGTAAATCACTGTCTATTCCAGCCGATCGTATTGGTGTTATTCTCGTTTGCGTAAATGGCCCATCTGACGTAGTCAGGCTTATCATAGCACAGCAATATTGTGTCTGACGCTTAGCGGCGAAATCCGAACATTGCTGGCGAATGCAAACGAAAATACGGGGATACAGAGCGGCTGGGCGCTATTTTGGGCCTTGCTGTTCCCACCTGTCGGCATAGCCATTATTCAGGCGAAGATGAACCGATTTATCGTCGCCAATGCAGAAAACGCATCTGACGAAGAATAAACAGATACCCCGGTTTGCCCGCTGCCGGATCTGGCGAAGCCGCTATCCGGCAGGCAGGCGTATTACAATAGCTGCGCCAGGCGGTTGATGTCAGACTGAATCGCCCCGGCGGTCACATCGCGACCCGCGCCCGGCCCACGGATCACCAACGGGTTATCGCGATACCAGCGGCTTTCAATAGCAAAGACATTATCGCACGGCAGCAGCGCCGCCAGCGGATGTTCCGGACGCACCGCTTCAACGCCGACGCGCGCTTTGCCATTGGCGTCGAAACGCGCCACGTAACGCAACACCAGCCCCAGTTCGCGGGCTGCCTCCAGACGCTGCACCATCTGTTCATTCAGCGCGTCGCCGTTTTCGAAAAAGTGATCGATAGACCCTTCTTCACAATGCGCCGGCACCAACGATTCTACACGCACCTGATCCGGCTCGATGTCGTATCCCGCCTCGCGCGCCAGAATCACCAGCTTACGCATGACATCTTTTCCGGAAAGATCGACGCGCGGATCGGGTTCGGTCAGTCCCTGCTGCCAGGCCTGATCCACCAGATCGGTAAACGGCACCGTACCGTCAAATTGCAGGAACAGCCAGGATAGCGTCCCGGAGAAGATCCCGCTGATCGAGAGAATCGTATCGCCGCTGTCAATCAGATCCCGCACCGTGTGGTTGATCGGCAACCCCGCGCCCACGGTGGCGTTATACAGCCAGTAACGCCCGGTTTTTTCAAACGCGTCATGAATCTGGCGATACTTATCGCTGGCGCTTGCGCCCGCCAGTTTATTGGCGCTAATCACATGAAAACCGTGGCTGGCGAAATCCAGATACTGATCGGCCAATTGCTCGCTTGCTGTCACATCCAGCACCACTAAATCATCATACGGATGCGCACGCATCCACAGGAATAGCGACTCTTCGTCCTGCTCAACGGCTTCATCATCAAAGAATGCCAGCGCGCGGCTGGCGTCCAGCCCCTCATAATTCAGCAGGCTACGGCGGCTATCCACCACGCCCGCCAGCACAAATTCAAAACCAGTACGCGCGGAAAGCGTGCTTTGCTCACGGGCAAACAGTTCAAGCCAACGGGAGCCGATGTTCCCCTTACCGAACAGCATCAGGCCAATGCGTTTTTCGGCACGGAAAACCGACTGATGCAGCCCCTGAATCAGGCTCTCAGTCGGGCCGGTACGCAGGACCGCCACCAGACTGATGCCCTCCTCCGACTGCCAGGTAAATTCCACTGGCTGACCTTTCAACTGCTGCCAGAAGCGATGGCAGTGTAGCGGATTGCGAGTAACGCCCGCACCGACCATCGCCACCAGCGCCAGCCCCTGCCGCAGGCGCAATTCGCCCGGCAGCCCGACATCGTCGAGGAGTTTCAGTACGCTATCCGCTACCTCGGCGGTATAGCAGAACTGCAATAGCTGGCGATCGCGATGCACGCCCACCGCCAACGGACGCGCCTGCGCCCGTTTTAAAATTTGGTCGAGCTCTTTATGCGCCAGCCTGAAATCCTGGCTGGCAGGCACCTGAAACTCAATCAGACAGATATCATCGTGACTGGTCACGATACGCGCGCCCGTCCCGGAAGCCAGCACACGTTCAATGCGCGTGGAGCCTTGATCCGGCGTGTAGCTACAGCGCAACTGGAGGTCAATATCGCTGCCGGAAACCGGCTGTAGTGTGCGGGCGTGCAGAACAGGCGCCGCCAGACGCGCCAGCTCGCTGGCTTCGTCCAGACGCAGCAACGGCAGCAGGCAGGCATCTTTCACTTTGCGCGGGTCGGCGCTATAAACGCCCGCGACATCGCTCCAGATGGTCACGCGGGAAACACCCGCCAGCGCGCCGATTTGCGTGGCGGAATAGTCGGAACCGTTACGGCCTAACAGGACTGTTTCGCCGTCGTGATTGCGGCTGATAAACCCGGTCACGACCAGACGTTTGCCAGGATGCTGCGCCAGTAGCTGTTGCAATAAAGGATAAGATAGCCCTTCATCAACCTGCGGCTGTGCGGCGCGTTCGGCGCGTAAAAATGCGCGCGCGTCCAGCCAGGCGGCATCCAGCCCCTGCTGATTCAGGACGGCGGACATCAATCTCGCCGACCAAATTTCGCCGTGTCCGACGATCTCAGCATAGACGGCATCCGTTACGCCGCCGTCGAGCAAGGCGGCAAGACGTTCCAGATCGCTGATAAAAGCGCTGGTTAAGTCATCTGCCGCATCGGCGGGAAGCAGCCCGCTAATCAGATCGCACTGGTAGCGGCGTAACGTCTGTAATACCTGATGCGCAGAAAGGCGATCGGTCTGGCTTAACTTGAGCCAGCTAATCAACTGGTTGGTGGTACTGCCTGCGGCGGACACTACCATCATATCGTCAGGCTGCGAATACTCCGCCATAATGCCTGCGACACGCAGGTAACACTTCACATCCGCCAGACTACTGCCGCCAAATTTATGCAGTTGACGACCTTTCGCCCCTGCCTGCGCAATCACACTCATGTTTACCCCTTGTTTGCAGCCCGGAAGCCATTTTCCAGGTCGGCAATTAAATCTTCGCCATCTTCAATACCGGTGGAGATACGCAGTAGCGTTTCGGAGATCCCGGCGGCGGCACGCGCCTGCGGCGACATACCGGCATGCGTCATGGTGGCGGCGTGAGAGATCAAACTTTCCACTCCCCCTAAAGATTCCGCCAGCGTAAACAGCGACAGCCCGCCCAGAAAACGACGCAGCGTCTCCTCATCCCCATCCAGTTCAAAACTCAACATTGCGCCAAAGCCTTTTTGCTGACGCGCGGCAATCTCATGTCCCTGATTATCCGGCAGTGACGGATGATACAGCTTTTTCACCAGCGGCTGGGTTTGCAGGTAATCCACAATCGCCTGCGCGTTGCGCTGCGCCAGCTCCATACGCGGCACCAGAGTTCGCAAACCGCGCAGCAGCAGATAGCTATCAAACGCCCCGCCCGTCACACCAATATTATTCGCCCACCACGCCAGTTCAGTGACCATTTCCGGATCTTTAGCAATCACCACGCCGGCCACGACATCCGAATGACCGTTGAGATATTTCGTGCATGAATGCAACACCAGATCGGCACCCAACGCCAGCGGATTTTGCAGCGCCGGGCTTAAAAACGTGTTATCAACGACGCTCACTGCGCCCGCCTCGCGCGCCAGCCGACAGATTTTCGCAATATCCACCACGCGTAACAATGGATTACTTGGACTTTCTACCAGTACCAGCTTCGGTTTTTCTTCCAGCGCCGCCTGTAAGGCGCGTTCATCGCCCTGATCGACAAACCGCACACGATAACAGCCGCGTGTCGCCAGACTGTCAAACAGACGATAACTGCCACCATAGCAATCATGCGGCGCGACCAGCAGATCGCCCGGCTTGAGGAAAACGGTGGTGACCAGATGAATCGCCGACATGCCGGTATTCGTCAATACCGCGCCCGCGCCGCCTTCCAGTTCCGCTAATGCACGCTGAACCACATCACGCGTGGGATTACCGCGGCGGGAATAATCATGCGCGCGCGGCTCATTGAAACCGGTAAAGTTATAGGTACTGGAGAGATGGATTGGCGGCACAACGCAGCCGTATTGCTCGTCGTCGTTTAATCCGCTACGCACTGCGATAGTGGCCTGTTTACGCGTCATATGAAGATATTCCTGGCTGAGTCGGTGAAAGTCAGGCCACAGATTAACCACTACCACAATAGACGTCAATACATCTGGACATCTAAACCTCTTTGCGTATAGATTGAGCAAACCGCAAATAGCCGTTAAAATTATATGCATTAGCGCACATCTGCGACCGCTAACTTCGTGTCAGGGCCGCGCCACTACGGTAAACTACGCGCGATTATGGTCCGGGCTCAGGTTCAGACCTCAATATTAATGACGAAGAGGATTAAGTATCTCATGGCTGAATGGAGCGGCGAATATATCAGCCCATACGCTGAGCACGGTAAGAAGAGTGAGCAAGTCAAAAAAATTACGGTTTCCATTCCTCTGAAGGTGTTAAAAATCCTCACCGATGAACGTACGCGTCGTCAGGTGAACAACCTGCGCCACGCCACCAACAGCGAGCTGTTGTGTGAAGCATTTCTGCACGCCTTTACCGGGCAACCCTTGCCGGATGATGCCGATCTGCGAAAAGAGCGCAGCGATGAAATCCCGGAAGCGGCAAAAGAGATCATGCGTGAAATGGGGATTGACCCGGAAACGTGGGAATACTGATAGCAAAGCATGCGGTCAGAACGCCTCTGGCCGCGCTTTTTTAACGATTCCCCCTGTACACGGCTATCTCCGACATTTTTCTAACCGTTCATCTTCCCGAATAGCCCTCGATAGATAAATTTGTCATACATGATAAGTTTCTCTTCGTTATTTTCCTGAAAAAAATCCCCGGCATGCCATAACCGATATAATTTTATTATATTTAAACTTCCAATCTTTATTTAAAGTTTCACGTAGCAAAGCGTACATGAATAATAATACACCGCTATGTATTTACTGAACAAATAGTATAACGATGAGTATTGTTAAAAAGACCATGGACACCTCATATTTGTGACCAACATCATTATTCCCCTCCGCGGATTGTTTTACTTTTTTAAATGTTTTTTCATCTCCAACAAATAAGAAAGTTAATATACATTCAACTTATCGATAATATCGAATGGGGAAATAAACATGTTATTTACAAGGAAAGTCTTACCTGTATTATGTTGCCTGTGTTTGAGCGGCAGCGTTTTAGCCTCAGGCGTTTTAGACCCAAACAGGCCAATGGTCGCATCAGCAGATGTCATTCCAGTACATGAAGGGCCATTAGGTATGGTCGATGTCGCCCCCTACGGCGGCGTTTTCCCATTAACAGCAATTATTAATAAAGCCAATCATAATGTACAGGACGTGAAGGTTACCGTTTTAGGGAAAGGGGAAAAAGGCATCCCGATCAGTTATGATGTCGGCCCGCAGGCTATAAATACCCATGACGGCATACCTGTATTTGGCTTGTATCCAGATTATGTCAATAAGGTTAAAGTTGACTGGACTGAAGAAGGTAAAAAACAAACATATACGTGGTCCATTTACGCCGCACCGGTATCATTACCCTCTACTACCGGGCAAACTGCCGTTCTTCCTACAGTAGAACCGGTTAAAGTCGATAGCTCGCTTAAAAATCGCTTATATCTTTTTAACCATATAACGGGGATGCCAAGAGCCGGCCACATTATGCATGTCGCAGGCGGCGCGGCGAACTGGGATTATACCGGTATCAACTGGATTAGCGATACGAATGGCGATGTTCGCGGCTATATGAATATTGATAAATTCCGTAACCAGGATGATATAACGCGCTTTGGTTCCATGATGAGCTTCCATCAGGTTAACGATGGCAATCTTATTTTTGGCCAGGGTCAACGTTACTTTAAATATGATTTCTTAGGCCGCGTTATTTCCGATAAACGACTGCCAAAAGGATTTATTGATTTTTCGCACGCCATTACCGAAACGCCGAAAGGCACCTACCTGCTGCGTGTCGCAAAAGAAAATTATCCATTAAATGGTAAATACACCATCAATACTGTGCGTGATCATATTCTTGAAGTTGACCAGAACGGCGATACTGTCGATTACTGGGATCTGCCAAAAATCCTCGACCCCTATCGTGACGACGTTATTCTGGCGATGGATCAGGGAGCGGTATGTTTGAGCGTCGATGCCGAACATTCCGGTCAGGTCATGACCAAAGAGCAGCTTGCAAAGCAACCCTTCGGCGATATCGCGGGCTCCGGCCCGGGCCGCAACTGGGCGCATGTTAACTCCGTCAGCTACGATCCTCGCGACGACAGCATTATCATTAGCTCGCGCCACCAGTCTGCCATCATCAAAATTGGCCGCGATAAAAAAGTGAAATGGATACTTTCCGATCCATCCGGCTGGAAAGGCGAACTGGCGAAAAAAGTGCTGAAACCCGTAGACAGCAACGGTAAACCGCTAACCTGCGAAGCGCACCACTGCGACGGTGGATTTGACTGGACATGGACACAACATACCGGTTGGTTAGTGCCATCCAAAAGCACCGGAGGTAAAACCGTCGTGACCGCCTTTGATAACGGAGATGCGCGCGGCATGGAACAACCGGCCATGCCGTCAATGAAATATTCCCGCGGCGTGGAATATCAGATTGACGAAAAAAATATGACGGTTTCCCAAATGTGGGAATATGGTAAAGAGCGTGGTTTTGACTGGTACAGCGCCATTACTTCCGTCACGGAATATCGCCCGGAAACCAAAACGATGTTCATGTACTCGGCTACAGCGGGAATGAGCGGTACAAAACCGATCGTTTCCGTTCTGGATGAAGTCAAAGACGGTACTCAGGATGTGATGCTGGAGCTAAAAGTACACAGTAACCGTGCCGGTATGCTGGGTTATCGGGCGCTGATTATCGATCCAGAGCAGATGTTTAAAAAATAAAGCGAGATAGTAAAAGTAAAACAGGCGGAAGCTAACTTCCGCCTGAATGGTTAAAACGTATTGTAGTTATGACATTCGCTTTATTACCCTCGAAGAGGAATGCAAAAATATCAATGAATTACCAATCCGGCACCGACCCGATAAGCGCAGCGTCATTAGACAAACGCCACAACATACCGCGCCTTTGCTGGTGATATGTCATGAAAAATCTCTTTATCGCCTGGTTAAGTTTATTGCTATATGGCTGCACAACCTTTCCACAAGCCGTAAAACCTACGACAGGCGGACAGCCCTCCCCGACGGAAATCTATATCGTCAGTCATGGCTGGCACACGGGAATTATTGCGCCGGCCCATGATGTTAATACCGTTCTGCCACAGCTTAAAAAACGGTTCGCTCAGGAGACGCAGTGGTATGAAATCGGCTGGGGCGATAAGGGCTTTTATCAGTCACAAGAAATAACCACCGCGCTTACGCTCCAGGCCATGTTCTGGTCATCCGGCGCGGTTATGCACATCGTCGCCTTTTCCGGTCAACCAGAACGCTATTTCGCCGGTAGCGAGATAAAATCACTGCTCCTGCACACAAACCAGCGTAACAGTCTGATGCGTTATCTGGGCCGCAGCTTTGCTGCGTGACGAAGAGGGTAATCTGATTCCGTTAAAACAAGGAATTTACGGCGATAGCCAGTTTTACGCCGCGAATGGCCGCTACGGCATACTCAATACCTGCAATAAATGGACAGCGAAGGGGCTGGAAAGTGCGGGACTGACTATAAATCCTTCGTTAAAACTCACGGCAGGAAGCGTAATGAAAGCGATTACGGATCACAGAATGTGTCTGAACAAATACTGTTATCCCTAGAAAACAAAAAAAGCGCCCTGCGGCGCTTTTTTTTCTGGCGGTAACTTATTTGCTGCCAGGGATGCTGAAGCGCTTGTTGAAGCGCTCAACACGACCACCGGTATCAACAACACGCTGCTTACCAGTGAAGAACGGGTGGCATTTGCCGCACACGTCCAGGTTCAGGTCGTGACCCACGGTAGAGTGGGTTTTGATAACATTACCGCAAGAACAGGTTGCAGTAATTTCTACGTAATTCGGGTGAATACCTTTTTTCATGGGGAACCTCAGTGTAAGGCCGCGTCGCTCTTCCAGCCCTAACGCCAGACACCACGCGAAGTTAATAGTAAAGGGTTTGATGCTCACAACACGCACCAAAGGCGGCGAATCATACAGAATTTGACCACCGTATGCAAACTGATCCGCGCTCCCTTATCGTAATGTGTATACTACCCGACGAAATTTCAAGTCAGGAAGATGCTATGTCCGTCGCGCACGTTGCCTTGCCCGTTCCGCTTCCCCGAACCTTTGATTACCTGCTGCCGGAAGGCGGGGTCGCCAAAGCCGGGTGCCGCGTGCGCGTGCCGTTCGGCAAGCAGCAAGAGCGCGTGGGCATTGTCGTCTCGATTAGCGACCACAGCGAATTGCCGCTCAATGAATTAAAATCGGTCATTGAAATCCTGGATAACGAGCCAATCTTTTCTCCCTCCATCTGGCGCTTACTCCTCTGGGCGGCGGATTACTACCACCATCCCCTCGGCGACGTTCTGTTTCACGCTCTGCCGGTTTTACTGCGTCAGGGAAAACCAGCCAGCAACGCGCCCCTATGGTATTGGTTCGCCACCGAAGAGGGGCAAGCCGTCGACATCAACAGCCTGAAACGCTCCGCCAAACAACAACAGGCGCTGGCGGCGCTGCGGCAAGGAAAGATCTGGCGCTATCAGGTAGCCGAGCTTGATTTTACTGACGCCACGCTGCAAACGCTGCGGCGTAAGGGGCTTTGTGAGCTTGCCAGTGAAACGCCCGCGTTTACCGACTGGCGGGAGCGTTATGCCGTCGCAGGAGAGCGCCTGCGGCTGAATACCGAACAGGCGACAGCAGTCGGCGCAATTCACAGCGCGTCGGACGGTTTCTCCGCCTGGTTGCTGGCAGGCGTAACCGGTTCCGGCAAGACCGAAGTGTATCTGAGCGTGCTGGAAAACATCCTCGCCCAGGGCAAACAGGCGCTGGTGATGGTGCCGGAAATCGGCCTGACGCCGCAAACGATCGCCCGTTTTCGCGAACGTTTTAACGCGCCGGTGGAAGTGCTGCATTCCGGGCTAAACGACAGCGAGCGTCTTTCGGCATGGCTGAAAGCGAAAAACGGCGAAGCGGCGATTGTCATCGGCACGCGCTCCTCGCTGTTTACGCCGTTTAAAAATCTTGGCGTAATTGTCATCGACGAAGAGCACGACAGCTCTTATAAACAGCAGGAAGGGTGGCGCTACCATGCCCGCGATTTGGCTGTGTATCGCGCCCATAGCGAGCAGATCCCGATTATTCTCGGCTCCGCCACCCCAGCCCTGGAAACGCTATACAACGTGCGGCAGAAAAAATACCGGATGCTGCGTCTGACGCGGCGCGCAGGCAACGCCCGCCCAGCCCTGCAGCATGTGCTGGATTTAAAAGGCCAGCGTCTTCAGGCGGGACTGGCGCCCGCCCTTATCGCCCGTATGCGCCAACATCTCCAGGCCGACAATCAGGTAATTTTATTTCTTAACCGCCGGGGATTCGCGCCCGCGCTGCTTTGCCACGACTGCGGCTGGATTGCGGAGTGCCCGCGTTGCGATCACTACTACACGCTGCACCAGGCGCAGCATCATTTACGCTGTCATCACTGCGACAGCCAACGTCCGGTACCGCGTCAGTGCCCCTCCTGCGGCTCCACACATATGCTACCGGTTGGGTTAGGGACGGAACAGTTGGAGCAGGTGCTGGCGCCCTTCTTCCCCGGCGTGCCGATCTCACGAATCGACCGTGATACCACCAGTCGTAAAGGCGCGCTGGAGCAGCATCTGGCGGAAGTTCACCGCGGCGGAGCGCGCATTCTGATAGGCACACAAATGCTGGCGAAAGGCCATCACTTTCCGGACGTCACGCTGGTGGCGTTGCTGGACGTCGATGGCGCGCTTTTTTCCGCAGATTTTCGTTCGGCGGAACGCTTCGCCCAGCTCTACACTCAGGTTTCCGGCCGCGCCGGGCGCGCGGGCAAACAGGGCGAAGTGGTGCTCCAAACGCACCATCCTGAGCATCCCCTGCTGCAAACGTTACTGTATAAAGGCTATGATGCGTTTGCGGAGCAGGCGCTGGCGGAACGGCAAACGCTCCAGCTTCCGCCGTGGACCAGCCACGTCATTATTCGCGCAGAGGATCACAACAATCAGCAGGCGCCCGTCTTTCTCCAGCAGTTGCGTAATCTGATTCAGGCCAGCCCGCTATCAGACGATAAGCTGTGGATCTTAGGTCCGGTTCCGGCCCTCGCGCCAAAACGCGGCGGCCGCTATCGCTGGCAAATTTTACTTCAGCATCCTTCACGGATTCGCCTGCAACACATCATCAGCGGCACGCTGGCGTTGCTCAATACGCTCCCTGAAGCGCGGAAAGTTAAATGGGTTCTGGACGTCGATCCGATTGAAGGATAGTCCTCACGATGCGAGGCGGATCGTAAAATTAAAGATCCATCACACTTTTTATGAAAATTCTGTAACCGCTTCCACGCACTATCTGATAAAAATGTTTTCGATGAGTGTTACCAGGGATAGATCTGCGCCAGCAGTTCCCAGGCGAGGAGAAAGAGTGAAATCGAACAAGCAGGTTACTGCCGCTACGATGAAGGATGTTGCGTTGAAGGCGAAAGTCTCTACGGCAACCGTATCCCGCGCGTTAATGAACCCCGATAAAGTCTCCCAGTCGACCCGTAGCCGGGTTGAACAGGCCGCGCTTGAAGTGGGTTATTTCCCGCAGTCGATGGGGCGAAATGTAAAACGCAATGAATCCCGTACGATTTTGGTGATTGTCCCGGATATTTGCGATCCCTTCTTCAGTGAAATTATCCGCGGTATCGAAGTGACCGCGGCAGAACAGGGGTATCTGGTGCTGATTGGCGATTGCGCCCATCAAAACCAGAAAGAAAAAACCTTTCTTAATCTCATCATCACCAAACAGATCGACGGCATGGTACTTCTCAGTTCCCGACTGCCCTTTGACGCTAGCGTTGAGGAGCAGCGCAATTTGCCTCCGATGGTGATGTCGAATGAGTTCGCGCCGGAGCTTGAATTGCCGACGGTACATATCGATAACCTGACCGCCGCGTTCAACGCCATGAATTACCTGTTGGATTTGGGCCACAAGCGGATTGGTTGTATTGCGGGGCCGGAAGATATGCCGCTCTGTCACTATCGCTTACAAGGTTACGTACAGGCATTAAGACGCAGTGGCATTGTGGTCGATCCGCATTACATCGCCCGTGGCGACTTTACCTTTGAAGCCGGGGCAAACGCATTAAAGCAGTTGCTTGAGCAACCGTTGCCGCCTACCGCCGTCTTTTGTCATAGCGACGTAATGGCGCTGGGCGCGCTCTCCTGGGCCAAGCGCCAGGGTCTGAAAGTACCTGACGATCTGTCGATTATCGGCTTTGACAATATCGCGCTGGCCGAGTTTTGCGACCCTCCGTTGACAACCGTGGCGCAGCCGCGTTTTGACATTGGTCGCGAAGCGATGCTGCTGTTGCTCGATCAGATGCAGGGGCAAAATGTGAGCAGCGGCTCGCGTTTAATGGATTGCGAGCTGATTATTCGCGGTTCTACGCGCGCTTTACCCTAAAGTAAATAGCTTTAAGACTCACCTGTCTGGTCAAAGGCCCGCCGCTTCAGTAACATGACGGGCTGACGAACGAATAAATACAGCGAAACGATAGTGGCACAACGAGATTATGTACGTCGCGGCCAACCGGCTCCTTCGCGGCGCAAAAAGAGCACCTCACGGAACTCACGGAAGAAGCAAAGCAACATGCCTGCCGTCTCGCCGGCAATGGTCGCGATTGCGGCAGCCGTCCTTGTGACCTTTATCGGCGGTCTGTACTTCATTACTCACCATAAGAAAGAAGAGTCCGAAACGCTACAAAACCAGAAAGTCACCGGCAATGGGCTTCCGCCAAAACCGGAAGAGCGCTGGCGTTACATCAAAGAGCTGGAAAGTCGCCAGCCGGGCGTGCGTACGCCAACGGAACCGTCCGCCGGCGGCGAAGTCATGAATCCGAATCAGCTCACCAGCGAACAGCGTCAACTCCTGGAGCAGATGCAGGCGGATATGCGTCAGCAGCCAACGCAACTTAACGAAGTGCCGTGGAACGAGCAGACGCCAGAACAACGCCAGCAAACGCTACAGCGCCAGCGTCAGGCGCAGCAGCAGCAGCAGCAGCAGCAGCAGCAGCAGCAGCAGCAGCAGCAGTGGGCTCAAACGCAGCCTGTTCAGCAACCACGTACGCAGCCGCGGGTAAACGAACAGCCGCAAACGCGCACGGTACAGTCCGCCCCGGCGCAACCCGCGCGCCAAAGTCAGCCGCCGAAGCAGACGGCCTCGCAGCAACCTTATCAGGATTTGCTGCAAACGCCGGCGCATACCAGCGCGGCAGCGCCAAAAGCCGCGCCCATTACGCGCGCGCCTGAAGCGCCGAAGGCGACAGCAGAGAAAAAAGATGAACGTCGCTGGATGGTGCAATGTGGTTCATTCAAAGGCGCCGAGCAGGCAGAAAGCGTCCGCGCTCAGCTGGCGTTTGAAGGCTTTGACTCCAAAATTACCACCAATAACGGCTGGAATCGCGTGGTTATCGGGCCGGTGAAAGGTAAAGAAAATGCCGACAGCACCATTAACCGTCTGAAGATGGCGGGCCATACAAACTGCATTCGACTCGCCACCGGGGGTTGAAACCCTCAAAATCTCCCCCATCTATACTTGCATTATGCCCCGTACGCCGTACGGGGCCGCAATTCAGCATTAGTAACCAAGGGGTCTGCTCGTGACAACAATAGTAAGCGTACGCCGTAACGGCCACGTGGTAATCGCCGGTGATGGTCAGGCCACACTGGGTAACACAGTAATGAAAGGCAACGTGAAGAAAGTCCGCCGCCTCTACAACGACAAGGTCATTGCGGGCTTTGCGGGCGGTACTGCGGATGCATTCACGCTGTTCGAGCTGTTTGAACGTAAACTGGAAATGCATCAGGGGCACCTGGTCAAAGCCGCCGTTGAACTGGCGAAAGACTGGCGTACCGACCGTATGCTACGCAAACTGGAAGCGTTGCTGGCCGTCGCGGATGAAACCGCCTCGCTCATCATCACGGGTAACGGCGATGTCGTGCAACCTGAAAACGATTTAATTGCTATCGGCTCCGGCGGTCCTTATGCCCAGGCTGCCGCTCGCGCTCTGTTGGAAAATACCGAGCTCGGCGCGCGCGAAATTGCTGAAAAGGCGTTGGATATTGCAGGCGATATCTGCATTTACACCAACCATTTCCACACCATTGAAGAATTGACCGCCAAAGCGTAAGGACCTCTCATGTCTGAAATGACCCCACGCGAAATTGTCAGCGAACTGAACAAACACATTATCGGCCAGGATAACGCAAAGCGTTCCGTGGCGATTGCATTGCGTAACCGCTGGCGTCGTATGCAGCTTGATGAAGAGCTGCGCCACGAAGTAACGCCGAAAAATATTCTGATGATTGGCCCGACCGGCGTCGGTAAAACCGAAATCGCCCGTCGTCTGGCAAAACTCGCCAACGCGCCGTTCATTAAAGTCGAAGCCACCAAATTCACCGAAGTGGGCTATGTCGGGAAAGAAGTGGACTCTATCATCCGCGATCTGACCGATGCCGCGGTGAAAATGGTTCGCGTACAGGCTATCGAGAAAAATCGCTATCGTGCGGAAGAGTTGGCGGAAGAACGTATTCTCGACGTACTGATCCCACCCGCAAAAAATAACTGGGGCCAGGCCGAACAGCAGCAGGAGCCTTCTGCCGCCCGTCAAACGTTCCGCAAAAAACTGCGCGAAGGCCAGCTCGACGATAAAGAGATCGAGATTAACCTCGCCGCCGCGCCGATGGGCGTAGAGATTATGGCGCCTCCGGGCATGGAAGAGATGACCAGCCAGTTGCAGTCTATGTTCCAGAACCTGGGCGGTCAGAAACAGAAACCGCGTAAGCTGAAAATTAAAGACGCGATGAAACTGTTGGTTGAAGAAGAAGCTGCTAAGCTGGTCAACCCGGAAGAGCTGAAACAGGACGCTATCGACGCGGTTGAACAGCACGGCATCGTGTTTATCGATGAAATTGACAAAATTTGTAAGCGTGGCGAAACCTCCGGCCCGGATGTTTCACGCGAAGGCGTACAGCGCGACTTACTGCCGCTGGTAGAAGGCTGCACGGTTTCGACCAAACACGGGATGGTCAAAACGGATCATATTCTGTTTATCGCCTCTGGCGCGTTCCAGGTGGCGAAGCCGTCTGATCTGATCCCGGAACTGCAGGGCCGCCTGCCGATTCGCGTTGAACTTCAGGCGCTGACCACCAGCGATTTCGAACGCATTTTGACCGAGCCAAACGCCTCCGTCACCGTGCAGTATAAAGCGCTGATGGCAACTGAAGGCGTCAATATCGAGTTCACCGATTCCGGTATTAAACGTATTGCCGAAGCCGCCTGGCAGGTTAACGAAACCACCGAAAACATCGGCGCGCGCCGTCTGCATACCGTACTGGAGCGTCTGATGGAAGAAATTTCCTATAACGCCAGCGATCTGCACGGCCAAAACATCACAATTGATGCGGAATATGTGAGCAAACATCTGGATGCGCTGGTCGCAGATGAAGATCTAAGCCGTTTTATCTTATAATCGCGTCCAATGCATTTTCATCACTGTTGATGGGGCTGAAAAGCCCCATTTTTATTGGCGCTAAATATGACTGAACAACAACAAATTAGCCGCACCCAGGCCTGGCTGGAAAGCTTACGACCCAAAACCTTACCCCTCGCCTTCGCGGCGATTATCGTCGGTACGGCCCTGGCATGGTGGCAAGGCTATTTCGATCCTCTGGTCGCGCTGCTGGCCCTTATCACCGCCGGGCTGCTGCAAATTTTATCCAACCTCGCCAACGATTATGGCGACGCTGTCAAAGGCAGCGATAAACCGGATCGCATCGGGCCGCTGCGGGGGATGCAAAAAGGCGTCATCACCCGGCAGGAGATGAAGCGGGCGTTAATCATTACCGTCGTGCTGATCTGTATCTCCGGACTGGCGCTGGTGGCGGTCGCGTGCCATACGTTAACCGATTTTGTCGGCTTCCTGATTTTGGGCGGACTGTCGATTATCGCCGCCATCACCTACACCGTGGGTAATCGGCCCTACGGCTATATCGGGCTGGGTGATATCTCTGTTCTGGTATTCTTTGGCTGGCTAAGTGTCATGGGGAGCTGGTATCTCCAGGCGCATACGCTGATTCCGGCGCTGATTCTCCCGGCCACCGCCTGCGGTTTACTGGCGACGGCGGTGCTGAATATTAATAACCTGCGCGATATTAATAGCGACAGAGAGAACGGCAAAAACACCCTTGTAGTACGACTGGGCGATGTCAACGCGCGTCGTTATCACGCCTGCCTGTTGCTAGGCGCGCTGCTCTGTCTGGCGCTGTTTAATCTGCTCTCGCTACACAGTCCGTGGGGATGGTTGTTTATTCTGGCCGCGCCCTTGCTCATTAAACAAGCGCGCTACGTAATGCGCGAAAGGGAGCCTGCGGCAATGCGCCCGATGCTTGAACGTACCGTTAAAGGCGCGTTGTTAACCAACCTGTTATTTGTGATTGGGATACTCTTAAGTCAGTGGGCCGTTTAACTGACAAATATCAATTAACAATTGATGATTTTGCCAACAGTATACTTAGCGCGATATACTAAAAATTCTCGCAGCAACTGAACGTTAAGCCTATGAAATACGATACTTCCGAGCTTTGTGACATCTATCAGGAAGATGTCAACGTCGTGGAACCGCTGTTCTCTAATTTTGGAGGGCGGTCGTCGTTTGGCGGACAAATCATCACGGTAAAATGTTTCGAGGACAACGGGTTGCTGTACGATCTGCTCGAACAAAATGGCCGTGGTCGGGTTCTGCTGGTCGATGGCGGCGGTTCTGTCCGCCGTGCATTAGTCGATGCGGAGCTGGCGCGTCTGGCCACGCAAAATGAATGGGAAGGGCTGGTTATCTATGGCGCGGTGCGTCAGGTGGACGATCTGGAAGAGCTGGATATCGGCATTCAGGCGATCGCCGCCATTCCGGTTGGCGCCGCAGGTGAAGGCATTGGGGAAAGCGATGTGCGCGTCAATTTCGGCGGCGTGACGTTCTTCTCCGGCGATCATCTCTATGCCGACAACACCGGGATTATCCTTTCCGAAGACCCGCTTGATATCGAGTGATCAAAAAAGGCGCCGTAAGGCGCCTTTTTTATGCGTTGTCGCTGATTGCCGGATAGCAGCTTACGCCTTATCCGGCCCACCGGTATCCGCATTCTAAATCCTCTATAGATTTCGCGTCAGGGCAAGGCGGCAAGTAAGTGAATCCCCAGGAGCATAGGCCACTATGTGACTGGGGTGAACGCACGCAGCCAACGCCGCCATAACGTGAAATATGACGAGGATTAGACTTCTTCCATACGACCAAGCAGCGCCTGCAAACGTTCCTGCCAGCCGCTCTGCTGTTCCTTCAGAGAATTATTTTCACGCTCGAGTTCTTCACGCTGATGCTGTGCAGACTGCACTTCCTGCGTCAGGCTGTTGTTCTTTTCTTTCAGCTCTTCAATTTCCATCTGTAACAGGGTGATGGTGTCAATCGCCTGCTGTACTTTTGCTTCCAGTTTCTCAAACACTTCTAAAGACATGATCTTACCTCTCCTGAATTGCAAGGCGACGCTTCACGTAAACGCGCACAATATATAGTGTCGATTGTATGAAGCCCCGCTCTCGCTGTCCAGCGACATACCGCGTAGATCGCGGTTTGCAGCAATTTTCATCCATCTCCTGGTAACATTCATTCAATAACTTAAAAATGTTAACATATTGGTTAATGAAATGATTCAATTCACTCTCTTCTGCTGTCTCAAAATGCGCATCATGGCGCGATAACGCTCATTTTATTGACGCAGTACACACATTTTGATTTCGATATTTCTCGTTTTTGCTCGTTAACGATAAATTAACAGTGTGCCTACAGGGCATCGTGGATGTCCATGACCTCCTCGCATACCAATAATCATTACATACTCTTCAGGATCCGATTATGAGTCAAACATCAACCTTAAAAGGCCAGTGCATTGCTGAATTCCTCGGTACCGGGTTGTTGATTTTTTTCGGTGTGGGTTGTGTCGCTGCGCTTAAAGTTGCCGGAGCTACTTTTGGACAGTGGGAAATCAGCGTCATCTGGGGTCTGGGGGTAGCGATGGCTATCTACCTGACGGCAGGTGTTTCTGGCGCACACCTGAACCCGGCAGTGACCATCGCACTCTGGCTATTTGCCTGTTTCGACAAACGTAAAGTTGTTCCTTTTATTATTTCTCAAGTTGCCGGCGCCTTTTGCGCAGCGGCGTTAGTTTACGGGCTTTATTACAATCTTTTTGTGGACTTCGAACAAACCCACCATATCGTCCGTGGCAGCGTTGAAAGTCTCGATCTCGCAGGCATTTTCTCAACTTACCCGAATCCTCATATCAATTTTGTGCAGGCCTTCGCGGTTGAAATGGTGATTACCGCTATTCTGATGGGGCTGATTCTGGCGCTGACCGACGACGGCAACGGCGTACCTCGCGGTCCGCTTGCGCCACTGCTCATTGGTTTACTGATCGCCGTTATCGGTGCCTCTATGGGGCCGTTGACCGGGTTTGCGATGAATCCGGCGCGTGACTTTGGCCCCAAAATGTTTGCCGGGCTTGCCGGCTGGGGTGAAATTGCGTTTACCGGCGGTAGAGACATTCCTTACTTCCTGGTGCCGCTGTTTGGCCCCATCGTCGGCGCCATTCTGGGCGCGTTTGCTTATCGCAAATTTATTGGCCGTCATTTGCCGTGCGATACCTGCGTCGTGGAAGAGAAGGACTCCACCGCGACCACACAACAAAATGCTTCGCTGTAATCTGATTACGGGACAAAATTATGACTGAAAAAAAATATATCGTTGCGCTCGACCAGGGTACCACCAGCTCCCGCGCGGTCGTTATGGATCATGACGCGAATATCGTCAGCGTATCACAGCGTGAATTTGAGCAAATTTATCCTAAGCCAGGCTGGGTAGAACACGACCCGATGGAAATTTGGGCGTCCCAAAGCTCAACGCTGGTAGAAGTGCTGGCTAAGGCCGATATCAGTTCCGATCAGATTGCCGCTATCGGTATCACCAACCAACGTGAAACCGCGATCGTCTGGGAACGTGAAACCGGCAAACCGATATACAACGCTATTGTCTGGCAGTGCCGTCGTACCGCCGATATTTGCGAACAGCTTAAACGCGACGGCCTGGAAGATTACATCCGCGACAATACCGGTCTGGTCGTCGATCCGTACTTCTCTGGCACTAAAGTGAAATGGATCCTTGACCATGTGGAAGGTTCGCGCGAACGCGCGAAGCGTGGCGAGCTGCTGTTCGGTACGGTGGATACCTGGCTTATCTGGAAGATGACGCAGGGCCGCGTCCACGTTACGGATTACACCAACGCCTCACGAACCATGCTGTTCAACATCCATGATTTGGACTGGGACGATAAGATGCTGGACGTGCTGGATATCCCACGCGCGATGCTGCCCCAGGTACGTAAGTCCTCCGAAGTCTACGGCCAGACCAATATTGGCGGTAAAGGCGGTACACGTATTCCTATCGCCGGGATTGCCGGGGATCAGCAGGCCGCGCTATTCGGCCAACTGTGCGTAAAGGAAGGAATGGCAAAGAATACCTACGGCACCGGCTGCTTTATGCTGATGAACACCGGCGAGAAAGCGGTAAAATCGGAAAACGGCCTGCTGACCACCATCGCCTGCGGCCCAAGCGGCGAAGTCAACTATGCGCTGGAAGGCGCGGTGTTTATGGCGGGAGCGTCTATTCAATGGCTGCGTGATGAAATGAAGCTCATCAGCGACGCGTTCGACTCCGAATATTTCGCCACGAAAGTGAAAGATACCAACGGTGTCTACGTGGTTCCGGCCTTCACCGGTCTGGGCGCGCCGTACTGGGATCCGTATGCCCGCGGTGCCATTTTTGGCCTGACCCGCGGCGTGAACTCTAATCACATTATCCGCGCGACGCTCGAATCCATCGCTTACCAGACCCGCGACGTACTGGAAGCGATGCAGGCCGACTCCGGTATCCGCCTGCACGCTCTGCGTGTGGACGGCGGCGCAGTGGCCAACAACTTCCTGATGCAGTTCCAGTCAGATATTCTCGGCACGCGGGTGGAACGCCCGGAAGTGCGCGAAGTGACCGCGCTGGGCGCCGCCTATCTGGCTGGTCTGGCCGTCGGTTACTGGCAGAACCTGGACGAGCTGCAGGAAAAAGCCGTCATTGAACGAGAATTCCGCCCCGGCATTGAAACCACCGAGCGTAACTACCGTTACAGCGGCTGGAAGAAAGCGGTTAAACGCGCAATGGCGTGGGAAGAGCACGACAAGTAAGGTCGCCATCCGGCAAAATCTTTGTGCGGGGGCAACTCCGCACACACATCAATTATTCCCTCCTTCCCCTGTGCTACACTGCGCGCCACTCCTTTTTGCTACGAGTTTTTTATGAGACGAGAACTTGCCATCGAATTTTCCCGTGTGACCGAAGCGGCAGCGCTGGCTGGCTACAAATGGCTGGGACGCGGCGATAAAAATACCGCGGACGGCGCGGCGGTCAACGCCATGCGTATCATGCTCAACCAGGTCAACATTGACGGCACCATCGTGATTGGCGAAGGCGAAATCGACGAGGCCCCGATGCTCTATATCGGCGAGAAAGTCGGTACTGGCCACGGCGATGCGGTAGATATCGCCGTCGATCCGATTGAGGGCACGCGCATGACGGCGATGGGTCAGGCGAACGCGCTGGCGGTGCTGGCGGTCGGCGATAAAGGCTGTTTCCTGAATGCGCCCGATATGTATATGGAAAAACTGATTGTCGGTCCGGGCGCCAAAGGGGCAATTGATCTCAACCTGCCGCTGGCGGATAACCTGCGCAACATCGCGGATGCGCTGGGTAAACCGCTTGGCGATCTGACCGTGACCATTCTGGCAAAACCGCGTCATGACGAGGTTATCGCAGAGATGGCTAAACTGGGCGTACGCGTGTTTGCCATTCCTGACGGCGACGTCGCGGCCTCAATTCTGACCTGTATGCCGGATAGCGAAGTCGACGTGCTGTACGGGATTGGCGGCGCACCAGAAGGCGTGGTATCCGCAGCGGTGATCCGCGCGCTGGACGGCGATATGCAGGGGCGTCTGCTGGCGCGCCATGACGTGAAAGGCGACAGCGAAGAAAACCGCCGCATTGGCGAACAGGAACTGGCGCGCTGCAAAGCAATGGGCATTGAAGCGGGCAAGGCGTTATGCCTGGGCGATATGGCGCGTAGCGATAACGTTATTTTCTCCGCGACCGGCATCACGAAAGGCGATCTGCTGGAAGGAATTAGCCGAAAAGGCCATATTGCCACGACGGAAACACTGCTGATCCGCGGCAAATCACGCACCATCCGCCGCATTCAGTCGATCCACTATCTTGATCGTAAAGATCCGGATGTGCAGGCGCATATCCTCTAGCGCATTTGTTAGTTAGAGCCTTCCAGCCTCGCGGGGCTGGAAATCTTTCTCCTGACGAACGAAGATAAGGTTAGCGATTCAGAACAGGAGAAAACCATGGCCGATTGGGTAACAGGTAAAGTCACTAAGGTGCAAAACTGGACTGACGCACTGTTCAGCCTGACCGTGCACGCCCCCATTAATCCTTTTACTGCAGGCCAATTTACCAAACTCGGACTGGAGATCGATGGCGAGCGCGTTCAGCGCGCGTATTCCTATGTGAATGCGCCTGACAATCCGAATTTAGAGTTTTATCTGGTGACGGTGCCGCAAGGAAAGCTCAGCCCGCGGCTGGCAGCGCTAAAACCTGGCGATGAGGTGCAAGTGGTCAGCGACGCGTCGGGTTTCTTTGTACTGGATGAAGTGCCTGACTGCGAGACGCTATGGATGCTGGCAACCGGAACCGCTATTGGCCCGTATTTGTCTATTCTGCAATATGGCCAGGATGTCGCGCGCTTTAAAAATCTGGTCTTGGTCCACGCCGCACGCTTCGCCGCCGATTTAAGCTATCTGCCGCTAATGCTGGAACTGCAACAGCGTTATGAAGGCAAGCTGCGCATCCAAACGGTGGTCAGCCGGGAGAGCGTGCCAGGCTCGCTTACCGGACGCGTGCCAGCGCTCATTGAAAACGGCGAGCTGGAAAAAGCCGTTGGGTTGCCGATGGATAAAGAGACCAGCCACGTCATGCTGTGCGGTAACCCGCAGATGGTGCGCGATACGCAGCAACTGCTGAAAGAGACCCGACAGATGACTAAACATCTGCGCCGCCGACCGGGGCAGATGACGGCTGAACATTACTGGTGATGTTTTACCGAATGGCGGCTGGGGCTTATCCGGCCTCCTGCAAATCATCACCAATCTGTGGGCCCGGTAAGCGTCAGCACCACCGGGCAAATTACGGTTTACCGCCCGTTTACGATTCTGCTTTAAACTTCACGTCCTGTGTCGCTTTCCCAAACTTATTTTCCCCCTGAACACCGACAAACGCGCCCAGATCGATAAGCATCATCACCAGGATCAGCGTCGGAATAAATCGCCCGACGACCCACTGCCACATCCCCGGCAGCATCACCCAGTTTCCGGCCAGCAGCATCCACGCCAGAATCATCAGCAACGCCCACGCGCCGGATCGCCCCCGGTCATGCAGACGTTTGACCATGACGGCGGCGGTCGGCCACAGCAGGCACACCAGGCAAAATGCCGCCGTTTGGATATCAAGCAGATTTTTCCCCGCCAGCGAAAATAGCGCCAGCATCCCGGCAAACCAGAGGCCGATCCAAATCCAGAAATCACGGCGTCCGATACGCCCTTTAAATGAGAATAACCATTGCTGTATGGTCATGTAAGTTCCTTATATTTTGCCTTCCGCTACAGTTTACCCTTTTGACAAGCCCGACAGTTATCGTTTTAATCGTGAGCAGTCCTAACGAAAGGTAAGATTGATGAAGCCAGGATGTACTCTGTTTTTACTGTTGTTTTCTGCTCTCACCGCCAGCATAACGGCGCACGCGCAGCTCTCTTCATCGACCACGACAGCGCCCTATTTGCTGGCGGGCTCGCCAACCTTTGATCTTTCTATTAGCCAGTTTCGTGAGAACTTTAACCGTCAGAATCCCGATCTGCCGCTCAATGAATTTCGCGCCATTGAGAATAGCCGCGATAAGGCGAATCTGACCCGCGCCGCCAGTAAGATTAACGAAAATCTGTATGCCTCCACGGCGTTGGAGCGCGGTACGCTCAAAGTGAAAAGTATGCAGATTACCTGGCTGCCCATTCAGGGGCCGGAACAGAAAGCGGCGAAAGCGAAAGCGCTGGAATATATGGCCGCCATTATTCGCACTGTCGCCCCGTTACTGACAAAAGAGCAAAGCCAGAAAAAACTGCAAAAGATGCTTATCGCCGGTAAAGGTAAACACTATTACGCCGAGACCGAAGGCGCGGTACGTTATGTTGTCGCAGATAACGGCGAAAAGGGGCTGACCTTCGCGGTTGAACCGATTAAGCTGGCGTTATCTGAAAATCTGGAAGGGGCGAATTGATGACAAAAAGCAAAGCCTTTCCGGGGATGAATCTCTATACTGTTTCACAGACCATGCTGCTCTGACGAGCGGCCATCTTCCTTAATTCGCTGACTAAGCGTGGAGAAATGAAATGCGACATCCTTTAGTGATGGGTAACTGGAAACTGAACGGCAGCCGCCACATGGTAAACGAACTGGTGGCTAACCTGCGTAAAGAACTGGCGGGCGTAGCAGGCTGCGACGTGGCAATCGCTCCGCCGGAAATGTATATCGATCTGGCGAAACGCGCTGCTGCCGGCAGCCACATCATGCTGGGCGCGCAGAACGTTGATCTGAACCTGTCTGGCGCATTCACCGGTGAAACTTCGGCTGAAATGCTGAAAGATATCGGCGCGCAGTACATTATTATCGGCCACTCCGAGCGTCGTACTTATCACAAAGAATCTGACGAGCTGATCGCCAAAAAATTCGCCGTACTGAAAGAACAAGGTCTGACGCCGGTACTGTGCATCGGTGAAACCGAAGCGGAAAACGAAGCGGGCAAAACAGAAGAAGTATGCGCACGCCAGATCGACGCGGTACTGAAAACGCAGGGCGCGGCAGCCTTTGAAGGCGCGGTTATCGCTTACGAACCCGTATGGGCGATCGGTACCGGTAAATCTGCAACGCCTGCGCAGGCTCAGGCAGTGCACAAATTCATCCGTGACCACATTGCTAAAGCTGACGCGAAAATCGCTGAACAGGTTATTATCCAGTACGGCGGTTCTGTTAATGCCTCCAACGCAGCCGAACTGTTCGCGCAGCCGGACATCGACGGCGCGCTGGTAGGCGGCGCTTCTCTGAAAGCTGACGCCTTCGCCGTGATCGTGAAAGCAGCAGAAGCTGCTAAACAGGCTTAATTGCCAATCAATGTCTGATGGCGCTGCGCTTATCAGGCCTACCAGCCGAGTGCTTATGTAGGCCTGATAAGGTAAAGCCGCCATCCGGCATTTATGCTGTGGAGGGTAAGAAAGTAGTATCCCCGGCAACCTTAAACATCGCCCTCCAGCTCCGCGTATTCTCAACCAGCCGATCATCACGAAATAACGCACTACCAGAAACAACACGATCGATGCCCTGTGCAATCAGCGAAGGCAACTGATCCTGCGTTAACGACCCATCAATAACGATAATTTTACCTTCGCGTTTATCACCAAGTAGACAGAGAAGCTGTGCCACGCGCTCATGCAAATCACTGGAGCGCATTTTACTGCCGTATCCAGGGTTTACTGCCAGTAGTTGAATAACCTCAACGTCGCTCAGAATGGGGATAATGACATCCAGAGGCGTTGCCGGGCATAAACTAATCCCCCGGATCACCGGCATTTCACCGCCGATAACGGGCACGGTCTGCTGACCAAGCCAACTTAACGTATGATGCAGATGAATATCGCCTTCAGCCTGAAGCGTGATGCAGTGTGCGCCCGCCTTCACGCAGGCTTGCGCCGCCGTCCATTGATCCGCTACCATCAAATGAACATCTTTGATAAAGGTTTGCGGCAGTTGCCCAACTGCCCATGGCCCAACGGTAAACTGCGGGCAAAATTGACCATCCATCAAATCCAAATGCAACAGCGGCTGGTTTAGCGCTTCCAACTGTTGCAGATAGCGATGCAACGCAATCCACTGCCCTGCCAGAATACCCACACTAAGCGGATATGACGCTAACAATGTCACACATGCTTCGCGCGTTAATCCGGCAAACTGGCTGTTCATGAGCGCTCCTTAAGGCATCAAACCCATAAAAACTTTTTTTGTCCGCGGGCCGGTCATCAACGGTTCAAGCTGCTCCACGCAAGTTTTGTAGTGTGGCGTTGTCTTGTGAAAAGCGACGGCCTGTTCATCAACGTAGGCTTCATAAATATAAAATCGCGTAGGCACCTGCGGATCCTGCAGAACATCAAAACGCAAGTTACCCGGCTCTTTAATTGAGCCCAGATGATTCTGCCGAAAAACATCGATAAATTGTTCAACCTTGTCATCATGAACGTTAATTTCAACCAGCGTAACGTGCATCATTAACCCCCTGATTATTCCAAATAAAATAACAGTCATCCCCATCTCCTCGCATCGGTAAAAGATGGGGAAGCGATCTCATTTAACCTTTCTCACTCAAAAACAGCTCATAAGCACGCTCTGCTGTTTCGTTATGATGAACGACAGCATGTACCGCTTTAATCATGGCTACCGGATCTTCTGACTGGAATATATTACGCCCCATATCTACGCCAGAAGCCCCCTGGTCAATCGCCTGATAGCACATTTCCAATGCTTCACGTTCAGGCAGTTTTTTACCGCCGGCGATGACAATCGGCACCGGACAACCTGCCGCAATACGCTCAAAACCTTTATCGACATAATACGTTTTGATAATTTGCGCCCCCATTTCCGCAGCGATACGCGTTGCCAGTGAAAAATAACGCTGGTCGCGAGCCATATCTTTACCCACCCCGGTCACTGCCATTATTGGCATCCCGACGCGTAACCCGGCATCAATCAGTTGAATAATATTTTTAATCGACTGATGTTCATGCTCACTACCAATATAAACCTGTGCGGCAGCAGCACAGCTATTCAACCGCACAGCGTCATCCATCGCCACCGCAACCGCCTCATTGCTTAATTCAGTGAGAATAGAATTCGCCCCGGACGCGCGTAAAACGACTGGTTTATTAATTGCCGGAGGTACCACACTGCGTAATATGCCGCGAGTACACATTAAGACATCAGCATATTCAAAGAGCGGCGCAATATTGATATCAATACGCTCAAGTCCGGTTGTCGGCCCCTGGAAATATCCATGGTCAAAGGCCAGCATGACCGTTTTTCTGGTCTTGGGATTAAAAATCCTCGCCAGTCTGGACTGCATTCCCCAATCCAGCGCGCCACAGCCTTTTAATGCGAACAAAGTGTTAGTTTGTGGTTTATCGGTGTGAAAATCTTTGCCATCTTTAATATCATCTAAATCAGCCATTCTTTACTCCGTCGATACATAACAGTTATCAGAAATCATATTTGTCGATATTGTCTTTGTTGAAAATGACACGCTCCGGCAATAACACAATGCCGTTACCTTTTGCCTCATAGTGATATCCCTGCTCACTATTAGGTGAAACGGTGACTTTGCCGATGCCGGGAATATCCAGTGAGTCACCGACATTCATTGGCATATTTTTCAGCAACGCGTTGGCGACATATACGGAAATTTTTCCCTGTTGGACGACATCCCACAGGCCAAACTCTTTAACAGTGCCGCGCTGAACATAAGGGCGCATTACATTCGGCGTACTAAAACCAACAATCGCGAGATTATTACGTTTAAGGTTCTCCGCCGCCTGTGCCGCAGCAGGTAAAGCGTTAGCGTCAGGCGCGATGATGGCATCCAGATCGGGATACGCTTTGATGATACCTTCCGCCGTCTGGAGCGATTTCGTGGCATCGTTATAGCCAAACTGGGTAGTGACTATCTCCCACCCCGGATGTTCCTGGCTAATTTTGGCTTTAGCTTCTTTCACCCACTGGTTCTGGTCGGTCACCGTTGGGCTGGAATAGAAGAAAGCGACTTTCGCTTTCTCTTTGTCCACCTGATGAGCGGCCATCTCTACCAGCATGCTGCCGAGCTGTTTTGGCGTCCCTTGATTGATATAGTAAGAACGGCACTCCGGCTTGGTATCGGAATCCCAGGTTAATATTTTCACGCCTCTTTGCATTGCCCGCTTCAACGCCGGGCACAGGCCATCAGGCGAAACGGCAGAAACGATAATGGCGTCATACCCCTGATTGACAAAGTTATTCACCAGTTGAACCTGGCCTGAGACGCTGGGCTCTGTAGGGCCATCGTAAGTTACGTCAATGCCCAGCGCTTTTCCCGCTTCCTGCGCGCCATTGCCGCCGCTGGTAAAAAAGCCCACGCCAACCAGTTTGGGAATAAAAGCAATCCGCTCTGCCGCCTGCACGGTCATTGCCGCAGATGCCAGACCAAACGCAGTGAGTAAGGCGATCATTTTAATGCTGTGTCTTGCCATTTTTTTCTCCATAAATTTCAAAAGGAAATCATGCCTGATGCGCATTGCGACGGCGTGAGTACCATTCAAGGATTTGGTGACGATGCAAACTGACGGAACGACCAACGACAACAACAATGAGAAGCGCACCGGACAATGCGCTGGAAATTTGATTCGGCACTCCGGCCATCTGTAGCCCCTGCTGTAAAAATCCCACCAGCAGCGCCGCCAACGCGGACCCCATAATCGACCCGGAGCCGCCATAAATATTGGCGCCTCCCAGCACAACCGCCGTAATGGCCGGCATCAGGAAAGAGGCGCCCAGATCCGAACGTGCGGAGCCAAAGTAAGAAACCAGTAATACGGCGGCGATCGCGGAGGCGCATCCGGTCATGGCATACACTGTATACAACGTGCGATTCACCGGGATCGCGCTGTACTGCGCGACACGGGCGCTCTGGCCAATCAGAAAAACGTTGCGTCCCATATGCGTGCGATGCATGAGCAGCCAGAAAAACAGACAGCACACAAGAAAAAAAATAAGCGGCATGGGAATACCAAGAAATGAAATATTGGCAAAGTCAGTGAACGCTGTGGGAAATCCACCAATACCTTCATAACCCGTGGCGCCAGCCATACCAGATAACAATAATGCGCTACCACCAAATAAATACATGGTTCCCAGGGTAATCACCAACGGGTTTACGCCGGTATAAATAATAAGTCCGGCATTTATCAGCCCACATATTGCGCCGAGTAGTAGGGTAATAATAATCGCTAAAGGTAGCGGCATACCGAGCTGAAACAGCACACCCAGGGTAATCGCGCATAGCCCGATTGTAGAACCAAATGAAATATCCATGCCACCGCTGACAATAACCATTGTTAGCGGCAAAGCGACAATACCGATACAAATAAAATCGCTAGTGCTAAAAAGTAAGACATTAATATCTAATAAACGTGGATTAATCAGACCGAAAGCCAGAATTTCAAAGATCAATAAGGCTGCCAGCGCAATTTCCCAGCTATAGCGTCGCCATGGATTCATCATGCCACCTCTTTGTTTTTATTCTGTTGTGCGTGCGTTTTTGCTTCCGCCTGTAGTGGAGTGGGTGGTGATATAAAACGGGCATATTTCTGGCGGCGCAGATTGCGTTGTAATGCGCAACGCAGCCGCCCATCGAATACCAGTACGCCCAACAATACCAGGCCGGCAATAAAATCGTTCCACCAGGCGGGAATACGCAGCAGCACTAACACACTATCGATTTGCGTAAGAAAATAAGCGCCGAGAATAGCGCCGATGACCGTGCCTGACCCGCCTAACAGGCTAATTCCCCCCAATACGCAGGCCGCGATGGCTTTCATTTCCAGCCCCGTGCCGGTTTGATTGGGAATGAAGCCAATCTGCGAGGCAAACACGATTCCAGCCAATGCCGCCATACCGCCATTAAGTGAAAATGCCATGATGCGTACCATCTCAGTACGGACACCCAATTGCCGGGCGCCCTGCAGGTTATCGCCGGTGGCGTAAAAATTGCGGCCAAAGGCGGTTTTCGCCAGGAGCCAGGCCATAAGCAGCGCTAACACCAGGGTAAACCAGCCGATTGCGGAAATTCCCAGAAACACCGGAGCAGAGAGTTGCTTTAAGCCTGCGGGTAATCCTTCAATCCATTTCCCCCCTGTCCATAGCAGCATGATCCCACGATACAAGCCCAGCGTTCCCAGCGTGGCGACAATGGCGGGTATCTTCAACCAGGCAACCAGTACGCCATTAAAAAATCCGGCGACAATTCCTAATATTAGTGTGGCCAGGCAGGCGACCGGCAGGCTATAGCCGGCGTTTAACATCACTCCCAGCAATACCGCGCACATGCCTGTCGTCGAGCCCACCGATACATCAATATTGCGGGTGAGCATTACCATCGTCGCGCCAATCGCCAACAGCATCAAAATTTGCGCGCTACTGAAAACCATTGTCAGCGTTTGCACGCTCAAATACTGGCTATCCAGCGCGCCAGGAAACACGAATAAACAGACTATTGCCAGCAGCGCCGTTGCTTCCCGGTTATTTTGGATGAATTTCAACATGTTGCCTCCGACGCACCATGTTCGCCAAACGCAACGTGCATGATGGTATCAACGTTAATTTCCTCGCCGCATAACGCAGGCCCCCCCAGTTCCCCCTGGTGCATGACATATACGCGATCGGCCATCTGCTCTATCTCTTCCAGATCGGAGGAAATAAACAGCACTGCGACATTTTGTTGCGCGATACTGCGCAACAGCTGATAAATATCGCTGCGGGCGGAGACATCGACACCGCGGGTCGGTTCATCGACAATCAGTAATTGCGGAGAGGCTTCCAGGCATTTGGCAATCAATACTTTTTGCTGGTTACCGCCGGATAAAGTACGCGCCGCCTGTTCGGCATTATTGAGTTTGATATTTAACGCGCGGTGGTAACGTTCAAGAGTGGCGTTATCCCGCTGGGGCTTTATCCAAAATCCTTTTTGGTTGTGGGTCAGCGAACAGACATTCCATGCCAGGGAAGCGTCAAGATACAGCCCGGATGACTGCCGATCTTCCGGCAAATAGACCAGGCCGAGCTGCAACCGCTGTTGGGTTGTCAGGGCGTTAATTTCTTCACCATTGAACAGCATCCGCCCCGCATTGACCGGTCTAATACCGTACAGCGTTTCAGCCAGTTCTGTGCGTCCCGCGCCGACCAACCCGGCCAGACCAAGTATTTCGCCTGCCCGCACCTCAAGGTTGATATTCATAAAACCTTCGCCCGTCAGCGACTCCAGCGCTAATACCGTCGCGCCGCGTTCGTTCTGCGGGCGGCTGCCAGGCAATTCCAGCCACAACTTTTGATTCGCGGAAAGACTGACGCCCTGCGTTGCCGGGGTGATAGCTTGAATAATCTCGTCGGTAGAAAGGTCATGCGTTTTTCCGAATAATGCGATTTTACCGTCACGCATCACGCTAACGCAGTGAGCTAACTGTCTAATTTCTGGTAGCTTATGAGAAATAAATACAATTCCGACACCCTTTTTCAGCAACTCTTGCAAACGCGTAAATAACCGGTCAGTTTCGGCTGGCGTTAACGACGCCGTGGGCTCATCAAGAATTAAGATTCGCGAGTCGCGCATCAAGCCGCGCATAATTTCAACGATCTGGCGGTCTGCAACATCAAGCGTACCCGCAGCGCTCGCCGGATCGAGTTGGCATCCCATCGCCTTTAATAGCTGCTGCATTTTTTCCGTGGAGGCCTGACGTCCCTGCAAGCCAAACAAGATATTTTCCCGCACAGATAAACTCGGAAATAACAGAGGCTCCTGGGGAACCAGGTAAATGCCATACTGGTGCGCCTTCAGAGGCGTTAAATGACTGCAACGCACACCAGCAATATCGATAGTCCCTCCATCTGGCGGGACTATACCGGCAATAATCTTCATTAATGTTGATTTACCCGCACCATTGCCGCCAAGCAATGCGTGCACCTCTCCCGCATGCAGAGTAAAGTCAATTCCCTTTAGTACTTCGACGCCGGAATAACTTTTATAAATGTTCTGCACACAAATCAGAGGGGATGCAGTATTGTGACTGATTTGCATGTTGCCTCCGCTCCCTCAATGTTGACTGACGGGACTGAACAAATGTTTTTTGAAAAAGAAATTGTTCAAAACGGTAGTAGTTATTTGGTCAAAAAACTCTCATCCAGATCACGTTTTCTGAATAAATGAATTTTTAGATGATAAATGTTCAGATTTGGCGCGTTTTTGTGGCGTTAATCACGGTTATTTCGGAGTGATAACTGAACAATTGTGTTAATGATTTAGAAATGTTCAAAGTAAAGCCAGGTTATGACAATGAGCGATAATACGTTGGTATCTGATTATGGAATGTGCGAAGAAGAGCAGGTGGCGCGTATTGCCTGGTTCTACTATCACGATGGATTGACGCAGAGTGAAATCAGCGAGCGTCTGGGGCTAACCCGGCTAAAGGTTTCTCGTCTGCTGGAGAAAGGGCATCAGTCCGGTATTATTCGCGTACAAATCAACTCCCGTTTCGAAGGGTGTCTTGAGTATGAAAATGCCTTGCGTAACCACTTCGCATTGCAGAATATCCGCGTGCTGCCGGCATTACCCGATGCCGATATTGGTCTGCGCTTAGGAATCGGCGCCGCCCATATGTTGATGGAGTCACTGCGGCCACAGCAACTACTGGCCGTCGGCTTTGGCGAAGCCACGATGACCACATTAAAACGCCTCAGCGGATTTATCTCGGCGCAACAAATCCGACTGGTCACGTTATCCGGCGGCGTGGGGCCGTATATGACCGGAATAGGCCAGCTTGATGCCGCTTGTAGCGTAAGTATTATGCCCGCGCCGCTGCGCGCATCATCGCAGGAAATTGCCTGCACGCTGCGCAATGAAAATAGCGTGCGGGATGTGATGCTCACAGCGCAAGCTGCCGATGCAGCCATCGTGGGGATTGGGGCAATTAACCAGAAAGATCAAGCCAGTATCTTAAAATCCGGCTATATCACTCAGGGTGAACAACTCATGATTGGCCGCAAAGGCGCAGTAGGCGATATTCTGGGCTATTTTTTTGATGCTCATGGCGAAATTATTCCAGACATCAAAATCCATAACGAATTAATTGGCCTGAAGTTAAATTCACTTTCCACGATCCCAACCGTGATTGGCGTCGCCGGCGGCGAACAAAAAGCAGAAGCTATTATTGCCGCTATGCGCGGTAACTATATCAATGCGCTGGTTACCGATCAGAAAACCGCAGGAAAAATAATTCAACTTATTGAAAAATAAAAAAAAATAAAATAACACTTACCTCAATTCAATAAACAATAACTGACAGGATTTTATGTAACGATGTAAAAATAGCCGAGGATAAAAAAATGGCTCGACTCTGTACCCATACTGAATCAGGACATTACCTGATGGCTCTTGACGCCGGTACCGGTAGCGTCAGAGCAGTAATTTTTGATCTACAAGGAAAGCAAATAGCTGTCGGTCAAGCGGAATGGCAGCATCTGGCCGTGCCGGATGTGCCTGGTTCGATGGAGTTTGATCTTGCCAAAAACTGGCAACTGGCTTGCCAGTGTATCCGTCAGGCACTACAGAAAGCCGCCATCCCTGCAACGGCTATCGCTGCCGTATCGGCCTGCTCGATGCGTGAAGGCATTGTTATTTATGACAGTAACGGCGAACCAATTTGGGCCTGCGCTAATGTTGACGCCCGCGCGGCGCACGAAGTCAGTGAATTAAAAGAGCTGCACGATAACACCTTTGAGGAGGAAGTTTATCGTTGCTCCGGGCAAACGCTGGCGCTCAGCGCTATTCCGCGTCTGCTCTGGCTTGCCCACCATCGTCCGGATATTTATCATCGCGCGTCAACCGTCACTATGATCAGCGACTGGATGGCCTTTATGCTCAGCGGCGAACTGGCGGTCGATCCCTCCAACGCAGGCACGACGGGGTTATTGGATCTGGTGACCCGCAACTGGAAACGTAGCCTGTTACAGATGGCGGGCCTGCGTTCTGACATTCTCTCGCCGGTAAAAGAAACCGGGACGCTGCTCGGTCACATTTCACAGAAAGCGGCTGAACAGTGCGACCTGCAAGCGGGTACGCCGGTCATCGTTGGCGGCGGCGATGTGCAGTTAGGCTGTCTGGGGCTGGGCGTCGTACGCCCGGCGCAAACGGCCGTGCTGGGCGGAACCTTCTGGCAACAGGTCGTCAATCTTCCCACGCCGGTCACCGACCCAAACATGAACGTTCGCATCAATCCTCATGTGATCCCCGGTATGGTACAAACCGAATCTATTAGCTTTTTTACTGGGTTAACGATGCGTTGGTTCCGCGACGCCTTTTGCGCTGAGGAAAAACTAATCGCTGAAAGGTTAGGTATTGATGCGTATTCCCTGCTGGAAGATATGGCCAGCCGGGTGCCTCCCGGCGCGCACGGTGTGATGCCCATCTTCTCTGACGTTATGCGTTTTAAACGCTGGTACCACGCCGCGCCGTCGTTTATCAATCTGTCTATCGATCCTGAAAAGTGTAATAAAGCGACCCTATTTCGCGCGCTGGAAGAGAATGCCGCCATTGTTTCCGCCTGCAATTTACAGCAAATTGCCGCGTTTTCCGGCGTACAGGCCGACTCGCTGGTTTTTGCCGGTGGAGGATCTAAAGGCAAATTATGGAGCCAAATCCTTGCCGACGTTACGGGACTCACCGTTCACGTACCTGTCGTCAAAGAAGCTACCGCGCTAGGGTGCGCTATTGCCGCAGGCGTTGGCGTGGGTATCTGGCCATCGCTGGCGGAAACGGGAGAAAAGCTAGTGCGCTGGGATCGGGAGCATAAACCTAATCCTGAAAATTTCGCTGTCTACCAGCAGGCCAGAGAAAAATGGCAGGCCGTTTATCAGGATCAACGCGCGCTGGTCGATGGTGGCTTAACGACATCCCTCTGGAAAGCGCCAGGCCTGTAACAGGAGAATAAGCATGCAAAAAACGAATGAGAAGAATCATCAATACCGCTTTGGCGATAATGGCCCTAAATACTTAATCCGTGGGCCGGGCTGCGATATGGGCGTCGTCATACTACAACCAGGGCAGTCATTCCCTAACCATCGCCATAATACCGCTTGTGAGATTTTTTATACCCTAAGCGGTGAAGTGTGCCTGTATCTGGAAGGAACACCTCATATCCTGCAAACTGGAGATGTTTTACAGTGCGAACCTGGGGAGGCGCATTATCTCATTAATAACGGCAATAAACCCTGGAAAGGCGTGTTTATTAAATCGCCGCATCTGGAAAATGACAGCCACCCCGCAGATCCACCGGCCTGGTAACGCCCGCGCCATCGCCAGATTTTGCCGGATAGCGCTACGAGAGCCTTGTCCGGCCTCCAAACGGCATTCGTTAATGCAATATCAAGCTGTCATTTGATGACCTGTTGGTTCAAGATATCACACTGATGATCCTGAATTTCCTCGGCAGAAGCGCGATTGAAGATCAGTAAATTACGCTCGGTCGCCAGCAGGACAAAAGAGCCATCGCTTTGGCGTATCACCGCCAGCGCGATACATCACAGCATCCCCGCCCGCGCAGGAACTTTCCCTGGTCCCATCGCCACAGCAAAAAATAGCAGTGCGGTCATAAACTCCGGCAGTGGCGAAGTCGCCCAGAGCAAAATGGTGATGCCAACGATGATAGAAGGAAGAAACAGAGGATGGGACAACCAGAGCGACATACCTGTCTCCTGACGATTTTTTCAGCAAGAATACGACGGACAGTAAGGCAGGTAAACGCCAGATATAGTGGGGTTATCGCAGGATTAAGCGGACAGATCAGTGATAATGAATTTCACCAAAGTATTCAGACAGCACGTAATAGCGGCAATACTCAAAAGGACTGTCCTTCCCGGCCTGAAACGTCTGTCTGGCGACGGATAACAGCGGTTTATTGGCGGCGATTTGCAATTTTTCGCACAGGTCAGCGGAAGGTAAAATCGCCTCAACTTTTTCTATCGCCGAGTCGCTTGTGACGTTTAATAACGAATAAAGCGACGTATGCTCCAGCGCCTGCGGTGTGAGTTGCAGATCGGGAAAGAAGCTAAGATCGAGATAGATCTTTTCATGGTTAAACGGACGGTTATTCAGGCAACGAATACGCGAAATATAGAGATAGTGATGCTGTGCGGGCAGGCTCAAGCCGTCTGCCTGAGCGTCGCGCGCGCGGCGCGGCGCGATTTCCAGAATACGGTTCTCAATCGCCACGCTGGCGTCCTGGAGATCGCGGGTAATACCGCGAAACGTGTGCCCGTAGCTCACGCCTTCCGGCACCGAGCACACCACCGAACCACTCCCGCGCTGCGACGAAATAATGCCCGCATTGATTAATTCGCTCCAGGCCTGTTTAACCACAATCAGCGAGACGTTGTAGGCTCTGGCGATCTCTTTTTGCGTCGGCAGTTGACTACCTAAAGGCAGGGATCCATTTTGGATCTGCTGACAGATGATAAAAAATAGTTGCTTATAAAGCGGAGTAAAGCTCGTTTTATCAACCTGCAAGCTGCGCACCTCACGTCTTCGCCAGCAGGGGACGTTTTACCGTCCCCGGCAGGGTGAATTCGCTACCCTGCGATTTGCCTGGCCAGTTCTGCCAAATCGAAATGATTCATACGATCCAAAGTCGTTAAATAATCGGCGGGAAAAGCCTCCACGCCATGGAATGCGCCGGAAATCGCCCCGACCATGGTGGCGACAGTATCAGTATCATTGCCGATATTAACGCCGGAGATAATAGCATCTACGGCAGAATTCGGACAACACGCGAACAGGCCAAAGGCCGCCGGCACCGCTTCACTCACGTGCAGCCCGGAGCCAATAATATCAGCAAGTTCCACCACCGCCGTTTCCCAATGGCGATGACGTTTACCGATATCTACGGCCAGCTCAATGCGTCGGGCAACGGAAGGACCTGCCACCATCATCGCACCTTGCTCCTGCGCCAGCAGATAGCCTCTTTGCGCACCGTAAATACCGGCGGCAATAATGCTGTCTGCGTTGGTCTGCGCTCTTAACGCCTCGCTGGTTGCCGCCGCCATCGCCGCTGCGCCGGACATCGCCAGCACGTTATTATGGGTAAAGCGGCAAATCTGCAGCGCGCAGTCAATCGCCGCGTCAATATCACCCGGATGCAGCACCGCCGCTGGCCAAATCTTCATGGCGGCGCCGTTCGTTGCCTCCGCGTTACCCTTATTAATAATCTGTACCGACTGTTTCTCGCCTTCCAGCTCACCCTGTAAAGAGGCACGGTTATCATTGAATATTGCCTTCATTGCCGCACGCGTCGTCGGGCCGGTAAAGTTGGCGTAGTACGGGTAATCCAGCCACTGCTGAAAAGCCTCGCGCATCGCCTCGTCGCTGACCTGGCGTTGATGGCGCAGCAGCGCGTCCATAATGTACTTCGCCTGAATAAAATCATCCGTGCACATCCCTGCTTCGTTGCAGCGGCCAAACGTGTCCGCAGGCGGTTTTTGAAAGGTCGTCACCCAGCCGCCAAAATAGTCTTTTATTTGCTGCTGGGTGCGTACTTCCGTCGCGGCTCCCATCGCGTCCGCGGCGGCGGCGCCCACCAGGCATCCCAGTATTTTGTTTTGATCAACGTGCATGATGACTCCTTATTTCACGGTCATGGCTTGTGCCAGCGAATGGCTGGAAAGAAAAGTGTTGAGTTGGTCAGGAAACGGTAAAGCGGTCATTGCGCCCTTTGCCGTTACCGCCATGGCGCCGCAGGCGTTGGCATTGCTGATGGCCTCCGCCAGCAGGGCATGGTTCCAGCAATTTGCGCGGGAAAGGGTGAACAGCAGGCCGCCGACAAAAGCATCACCGGCTCCCGTGGTATCAACAACATCGACGCGCGGTGCGGGGAAATGGAATTCCCCCTCGGCGGTAATCAACAGAGCGCCATCGGCCCCCAGCGAAATGATGGTAGTGCCGCAGCCCAGATCGCGCAGGTAATAACGCGCATCCTGCCAGTGACTGGCCCCGCTGAGCTGGCACAGCTCATCTGCCGAGACTTTGCAGATAGAAGCCAACGCGGCGGACCGGGCGATCAGTTCAGGGATTTCATCGGTATTGCGCCACATCTTGCTGCGTAAGTTGACGTCGAATAACACGTAGCCACCGGCTTCTCGCATGCGTCTCGCCCCTTCCAGACATGCTTCGCGAGCGGGACTGTCGGTGAGGCCAATTGAGCTGAAGTAAAACCATTCGTGCTGCCTGAACGGCGGCAGGTCCTGCGGCGAAACGTAGGTATCGGCCCCCGGATGCACCAGATAGGTAAAGCTGCGCTCCCCATCAGCCGTCAGGTTGACGATCAGCACCGCGCTGGTCAGGGCCGGATCCATGCGTAGAAAAGAGACATCCACACCGTTATCCTGAAAAACCTCGCGCAGGAAACGGCCGGCGTCATCGTCGCCAAGACAGCCAATAAAACCGCACTCTCCGCCCAGCCTGGCAACGCATACCCCCACATTCGCCGACGCTCCGCCGGGGCATTTCAGATAGCTGTTCTGTTTTTCCGGCACCAGATCAACGGAAGCATCGCCGATAACCCAAACCTTATTCATGGCCTTCATTTGCGCCTCCTTATGCCTGTTTCTGCGCCAAGGCAAGCTGAATATCACGATAATATTCGTTGTTAATCAGATACTTTTTCATCAGCAGCCCAACCGCAAGGTGGAACAGAGCAGGAATGAGCGTCATCATCAGCGCAATACCGGTGAGCGAACGTGCGGTCTGTTCAACATCGGCCTGATAGCCAAAGTGGCTCAGCAGGAATCCGAGTATCCCGCCCGCGATCCCCATCCCAAACTTCTGGAAGAAGAGGATGCCGCCAAACGCCAACCCGGAAACGCGCAGACCGGTTTTCTTCTCTCCATAATCCACCGCTTCGGCGATAGAGGACCAGAACACCGGCATTTGCATATCGCAGAAGAAATTAATAAGAAAATAGAACGCAAACGCCAGGATAAGATTTTCACGCCCGACGGAGAAATACATCAGCGCGCTCAGGATAAAGGTAATAATCTGGGTGTAGCGGAACATCTTAATTTTGTCCCAGAACTTGGTTATCCAGGTGGTAGCGATCATCGCTAAAATAGAGGCAACGACGCCGGTAGTCAGGAAGGGTGAAATCAGGCTATCTCCGCCGTTCAGATAATACTTGGCGTAATAAGCGGCAACGGAACCGCGAATAACATAACCGCACATCAGCAGCAGAATAACAACGCCGAGAATAATCCACTGATCGTTACGTAACAGATATTTAAACTGTTTCCCCACCGATAGCGAGGTAATTTCCGGCTCGCTGCGTTCACGCGTGGTAAGAAAACAGAAGATAAACAGCAAGGCGCCCATCGCCCCCATCAGCCCCATCGAAAACTGGTAACCCAGCGCCTTGTTGCCCTGCCCCAGCCAGACGGCAAGCATCGGTACGACGATAGTCACCAGGAAAGCGGCAATCTTGGTCATCACAAAACGATAGCCGTTGGCGCTTAACCGTTCGACGGGGTCGCTGGTAATGACGCCAATCATCGAAATATAGGGAATGGTGATCGCGGTATAGACCAGAGTCATCAGAATATAGGTGCCATAGGCCCATGCCAGTTTGGCCATATAAGCCATATCAGGCGTAATAAACATCAAATACACGGCGAAACCAAAAGGAATGGCAAACCACAGCAGCCACGGGCGGTAACGCCCCCAGCGCGTGTTCAGTTTATCGGTCAGAACCCCCATGGCCGGATCGATAATGGCATCAATCATCCGCACAACCACAAACAGTACGCCAACATCAGCGGCGCTCAGGCCGTAGATATCGGTATAGAAATAGGCGAGGAGCAGCTGCATGGCGATAATCACAACGTTTATCGCCATATCTCCCGCGCCGAAGCCGATTTTTTCCACGATAGAAAGTTTCATGTTGATATTCCTTTACGCTTAACAGCGCAAATCTGGTGAACAATTAATGATGTCACTACATGAAATAAAAACGTTTTTATATATAAGCCATCCACCCGACAATCTATGGAGGCTATGAAGAGAGTGTAACTAACCATCAAAAGATATAAAGGTATACCTTTATATCTTTTGATCGGTTTCACATATTTTTATAGACACGACCTTACCCCGGTTTTAAACCGGGATAAGAATCAATAAGATAATGAGCAGGGGGTGTAACGAAAATCAGCGGGAAGACAAAATGGCGCAACTATGGTCCTGAATTTCTTCCGCCGATGCGCGATTGAAGGTCAGTAAATTACGCTCGGTCGCCAGCAGGACAAAAGAGCCATCGCTTTGGCGTACCACCGCCAGCGCATAGCGTCCCATATGATCGCGCGCTTCCGGCACCTCTTCCGCCAGCATCATAAACGGACTACGCTGCGCCAGTTCGCTCTCGGTTACCCGGCGCGCCAGGTATTCATGCCCCATCAGGTCGCCCGGTAGCGGAAGCCAGCGAGTGCTGATACGCGTGAGATCGTTATCCAGTTGTTCCCGAACGTCAGGACGGATGCAAGAAATATGGATATGCAAATGGTCCTGTGAACGACCAAGCCGCGAATTAATCGCCAGCGAGACCGCGCTATCCGGAATATCATGCCCGTATTTTTTACTCATATAGCCGCGAGCCTGCCAGGCCAGCCAGAAAAAGTTGGGCGTAGCGGGTTCCAGCAATAGCGGGCTTTCTGTACCGTTGATACGGTAGGTGGGCATCAATAAATATTGCAACGGACCGTGACGATCTTTAAAGACGACATAGCCGGCGCGAGGTTTGACTTCCGCGCAAGGCGCTGGGTTTTGATGCTGTAACTGATCGGGCAGGCATTGTTCAAGCACGATTTCCCGTAATGCATCAGGGTTGCCGGAAAATTTCCAGTAACCGACGCCCGCCGCGGCGACAACCACTATCACCGCCAGTAAAAAGTAACCTGTTTTTTTCATGTTATGCGTTCCCTGTGACCCATAGACGGGGAAGAGTAACGCAAAATTGTGGCAAAGAAAAAACCCGGTAACATAATACGTTACCGGGTTTATAAACGGTTTAGCGTTTGCTGATTTGGTCGAACGTACCACCATTAGCGAAGTGATCTTTTTGCGCCTTCGCCCAGCCGCCAAACACCTCGTCAATGGTGAATAGCTTCAGCTTCGGAAACGCATCGTCGTATTTTTTCGCCACGTCAGCATCGCGCGGACGGTAGAAGTTTTTCGCTGCTATCTCCTGCCCTTCCGGCGAGTAGAGATACTTGAGATAGGCTTCCGCTACCGCTTTGGTGTCTTTCTTTTCCACCACTTTGTCGACTACGGAAACGGTCGGCTCTGCGAGAATAGATTCACTCGGGGTCACTATCTCGAATTTATCTTTACCCAGTTCGTTCGTCGCCAGCAGCGCTTCATTTTCCCAGGCGATCAGCACATCACCGATACCGCGTTCAACGAAAGTATTGGTTGAGCCACGCGCACCGGAGTCCAGCACTTCAACGTTTTTAAACAGGGCTTTGACAAAGTCCTGCGCTTTGGCCTGATCGTTATTGTTGTGGTGCAGGGCGTAGCCCCATGCCGCCAGATAGTTCCAGCGTGCGCCGCCAGAGCTTTTCGGGTTTGGCGTAATAACGGACACGCCCGGTTTAATCAGATCGTTCCAGTCATGAATTTGTTTTGGATTGCCTTTACGGACCAGGAAAACGATGGTGGAGGTGTAAGGTGCTGAGTTATCCGGCAGACGCTTAATCCAGTTTTTATCGATACGACCACGTTCCGCAATAGCGTCCACATCGTAAGCCAGCGCCAGCGTCACGACATCGGCTTCAATGCCGTTAATAACGGAAGTCGCCTGTTTACCCGAACCGCCGTGCGATTGGCGGATCACGACGTTGTCGCCGGTTTCCTGCTTCCAGTGCGCGCTAAACGCTTTGTTGTACTGCTCGTACAGCTCACGCGTTGGATCATACGATACGTTAAGTAACTGAATATCCTTTGCCAGAATGCTGGTTGACGCCAGCAATAATGTGAACCCCACGCCCCACTTTTTCATCGCCCGACTCGCTTATGTTGTGTTGTGATGAGCAAAGCGTGCCAGAAAGAGATCCAAACATTAAAGAATAAAAAAAGATTGGCTATAACTTCGAGGAATAAATCTGAGGGATTGCCGGATGGCGGCTAGCGCCTAATCCGGCCTACACGTTTCTGCAACCTGTAGGCCTGATAAGCGTAGCGCCATCAGGCGCGCAAAAACAATCAGTACAGTTTTTTCGCGCACTCCATCCAGTCGCTTTTGAACGGACGCTTCATGTTTTCAATCGCATCGATGATGTCATGATGAACAAGCTGCTCGTTCTGGATACCGACACAACGACCGCCATGGCCTTCCAGCAGCAGGTCAATAGCATACGCGCCCATACGGGAAGCCAGAATGCGATCGTAAGGTACCGGGGAACCACCGCGCTGAATGTGGCCGAGCACCGTCGCACGCGTTTCACGGCCCGTTTCTTTTTCAATAAAGTGCGCCAGTTCGTCAACATCGCACATATGTTCGGTGATAGCGACGATAGCGTGTTTTTTCCCTTTCGCGATCCCGGCTTTGATTTCCGCCACCAGATCCTCGCGATTAAATTCAACTTCCGGCACCACGATAAACTCACAGCCGCCAGCAATAGCCGCCGCCAACGTCAGGTCGCCGCAATAACGGCCCATCACCTCAACGATAGAGATACGCTGGTGAGAAGAGGAGGTGTCACGCAGACGGTCAATCGCTTCCACTACAGTGCCGAGAGCAGTGAAATAGCCGATAGTGTAGTCGGTGCCTTTGATGTCGTTATCGATAGTGCCTGGCAGACCGATGCACGGGAAGCCCATTTCAGTCAGACGTTTTGCACCCATATAAGAACCGTCGCCGCCAATAACTACCAGCGCATCGATACCGCGTTTTTTCAGGTTTTCGATCGCGACAGCGCGAATATTTTCGTCACGGAATTCCGGGAAACGGGCAGAACCGAGGAAAGTACCGCCACGGTTGATCATGTCAGATACGCTGTAACGGTCAAGCTGCACCATACGATCTTCATACAGGCCCAGATAGCCGTCATAAATGCCCATGACTTCCAGCCCTTCCGTCAACGCTGCGCGCACAACACCGCGGATTGCCGCGTTCATGCCCGGCGCATCACCGCCGCTTGTCAACACACCGATTTTCTTAATCATGACTACCTCTGAACTTTGGAATGCAAAATGAAATCTATTGCCGGAAGCCGATTTCGCACTTCGAAACGATCCAACGAATATACAGATAGTATAACAATCCCTTCCTGCTGAATTGATTCAGGTCAGGCCAAATGGCGGTAATTTATACACAAAATGCTGGCCTGGCTCACTTTTTAACAATCAATTATACAAGCTCGAACTTCCTGCCTTCCCTGGGGACGACTGAACAGGGATCCTGATGAATAATGACATCTGAACCCGGAAAACGCCGCAAAATCGCCTGCTCTACCTGGTCAGCCACAAAATGCGCCTGAACGAGCGGCAGATTATCTTCCATTTCCAAATGAATCTGAATAAAGCGAGTCGGCCCTGACTGCCGCGTGCGGAGATCGTGCGCGCCGCTGACTCCCGGCCATGACGTCACGATATCAATAATTTCCTGTCGTTCCGCATCGGGCAGCGCGCGATCCAATAATGACTGCACCGCCTCATACCCCATACGTAACGCGCTATACAAAATATAGATGCCGATACCTAACGCAAACAGGGCATCCGCACGATGCCAACCGTACCAGGATAACCCAAGCGCGATAAGAATCGCTCCGTTCATCATAACATCAGACTGATAATGAAGCATATCCGCCCGTACCGCCTGACTTTGGGTCTTGCGTACCACCCAGCGCTGAAACGTGACCAGTATAATAGTGCATATCAGAGCGATGACGGTAACGCCAATCCCCACGCCGGGGTCGTTCATTGGCGTCGGCTTAATCAGATTCTGGATACTGGTCAAAAACAGAAACAACGCCGAACCGGAAATAAACATACTTTGCGCCAGTGCCGCCAGCGACTCCGCTTTACCGTGCCCAAACGTATGTTCATCATCTGCGGGTTGCAGCGAATAACGCACGACCAACAAATTCGTCAATGACGCGGCAATATCCACCAGCGAGTCCACCAACGCCGCCAGAATACTCACCGATCCCGTATACCACCACGCAAAAATTTTGATCAAAAGTAACGCTGATGCCATCGCCGTTGCCGCGATAGCCGCCCGGCTAACCAGCCGTCCATAGGTTTGATTCATAAATACTCCCGCTATCTTCTGCCGGTAGTATAACGGATGGTTTAAAACAGTAAGCTAATAACAGAATGACAAACTGGAGATAAAAAAAACCCCACATCATGTGGGGGAAGACAGGGATGGTGTTATTTTTTATCGATTAACTAATTGAATAAAAAGTATTTTATTTATTTACCGTCCACCAAACGTCCACATCGACCACACCAAAGCCCCTCAATTGAGGGGCTTTTTACTGGTGAGTAAGGCCAACTGTCCGGATAGTTAGCCTTACTATCCTTGACTTTCCGCCTGACCCGTAGCGTGCAAATTTGCTGCAATATGTCAGATCCTTTTTTATTTGGTTGCGCAGCGTTTTGCAAAACTCAGAAATTAGGCAACACGCCGCCATCCCGCGCCCCGCAAGGCATCTCGCATTTTCTGCTGAAATTTTACAGACCAACGACGACCATATTTGATCGTGACAGAATCTAAAACGATCCTTTCAAAAACATGATGTTATCCAATTAGTTAGCATCAGCCAGCACCGCGAATTTTGCAAAGTACTGCAAAATCTTGCGCAGTGTGCAAAAGCGGCCAGACTACAAAACCCCAGCAGTGTCGCAGGCTGGCGGGGTGCTTTGCTCAAAATTTCTTTTGCAAAATTTTTTAGATCCAAATAGCGCAGGCGGGTGCGGTGTAGCGCCGTTTCCGTCCTGGATCCGCTTCCGTCTGCCTGCTGTCGCTTACGCTGTGGGCCGCTGTTGAACGAACGAAAGAAAGGCCGCACGGTGGCGGCCTTTAATATTTGCGCCTGCTGTGGCGCGTTCTGTGGTGTCTGGTTAGGTGTGCGGTTATGCCGCTTTTTGTCAGGCTATCAGGGGACCGTATTTGCTTTTCAATTTGTCGGTTTTAGTGGCCGTTGCGCTGAACTGCGCAGCCTGCCCGCTGGCCCCCGTATTGGGGTGAGTATGTGACGCGGCAGTCTCTGCCAGTTCCCTCACCACGTCCAAGGTGTCGGTGAGTAGTGTCAGGACGTTAATCTCTTCGCTTCCCAGTTTTACCACCGGGGCAATCAGCTGTTGCGCCTGGGCCACGCTTCGGCGGATGCCGCTGATTTTTTCAGTCAGTGCGCCGCTGACGTTTGACGTGACATTCCCTTTAACGTCGTCTGTAACATTGCCCGCGACGTCCCGTTTCACGTTCCGGCCAACACTGACGGAATTGTCCTTGCTGCAGGTTACTGTCAGGTTGCCGGATGTGCCGACGCTGTAATCCCCCTCGCTGATATGAACGACCGCCCCAGCCAGAAGTGTGGCCGTGCCAAGCACGGTTGTTTTATCCGTTGCCTGGACCGTAGTTTCACGGACAACCACTTTGCGGATCTCTTCGTCGGTGGTGACTTCGCGAATCATGGAGTTTTCGCGGATTGTCTGGTCTGTCTGGCGTTCCCAGTCTCCGGCAACCGTCACGCGCTGAGATACACCATCGCGCTGTTGCTGCAACTGCTCGCCGGGTTTAACTGCTGGCAGGTTATGACCCTCCGCCATAATCTGGCGCACAAATGGCTTATCCTGCCGCCCCTCCGCGAATCCTACTTCAACCAGCGTGCCAGGGGGCGGAAACTGAAACATTCCCGACTCACTGCCCGCCATTGGCACAGGTAGTGGAACGGCAGAATAAACCGGCGTATTTGCGGCGGGCTTGCCGTCTTCGTCAAGCAGCTGGAGATCCACGGCATAGCGCGGGCGGAATGGATCGGCAATATTTCCCCGTGAAACATCCTCGCTTGGTGCTTCCACCCTGGCGAACTTTGGAAGATGCAGGCCGCTTGCCAGCTCCGGGAATGCGTTTTCAATCTGCCGCTGAATCGGTGATTTTTGCAACGGCTGGCCGTTGGCTTTGTTGCGGGGCTGCCAGGTGATTGCCATATCGTCGTTATTTAGCCGGACCTGGTTCAACCGCTGGCCGTTCACCTCAGCACCAGGGCGCAGGCTCTGAATCATCGGCACAACCATTGAATTGCCGCCTGCCGATGCCTGGCTAAATTCGTGCGGGATCTCTACTGGTTTACCCGCAAAAAGACTATGCTCCGCAGCGCCGACGAAGACATCCCCGTCCGGCAACTGATACCAAAGATAATCCGTCACTGTAAATGCGCGGCCCAGACTGGCAAGAAGCTGATAGCCCGTGCCGCTATGCGTAAAGTGGGGGATCGGTTTATCTGCATAAGCAGCGCCGACCGGCGTTGTGACGGTCAGCCCGCTTTGCTCACTTATCCAGTCAGTAATCTGGCGAAGCGTTGGATGCTGGAAAGAACACGGCCACAATTTATCAAAGATGCCGACAAGCTCACGCACGAACAGCCGGCATGTTCCATTATCAGCAGGCTGTGACCGTTCGACATACCCGGTAAACCAGCGCAGGACCAGACCATCATAGCCAACATCGATCCGCACCATTTTGCCGGTGTAATCTGTCTCTGTCCCCGCCGTAATAAACCCCCGACCGCACGCGTTCAGCTCCAGCACGATATTGCAGTCAATCAGATGGACCGGATCAGAGGAAAGGTACAGGCGTTTAATTGGTTTCATCGTTTAATTACCCCAGCGCATCGTTGACCGGCTTTAAGACCTTTTTTTCAAACCAGCTCATTTTGTCGGCTGGCTCATCAGCACCGGCAGCCGAACCCGTGCCCTTTGACCCCGTTTGCTTGGTGCTGGCCGTCGCGTTACCTTTTCGGGCCTGCCGTTTTTCCGGGACGCTGCCTTTTTCACGCAGGGTGAAACTTACCTGCCAGGCAAGACGATCCTCCTGCGGTACGGCATCAATCTGACCGGTGAACGTGGCTTCACGAAGGTTAATTGCCGTTGCCGTCGCATTGGCGACGCGGTACTTTTTCAGTGCTCCGCTGGCTTCGGTTGCGGATGCCAACTGGAAAAGCCGCTGTAAAACGGCTTCGTCGTCGAATGTCACCAGACCCGACACACGCAACTCTTTGGCCTTGATACCCTGTTCAGCATTGGCCGTACTCGATGTCTGGCCCGACTGGTCCTTTTCCTGAAACTGCATGGAAGGTGAAACCAGCATGTTTTGCATGGCGATCCCTTCACCATCAAGCGCGAGTAATGCGGTCTGGCTCATGTAGCATCTTCCCTAAGTCAGATAACGAATCCCCGATAAACATCATCGCGGCGGTATGCACTGCCGTTGTTTGCGGGATGCCTTTCAGCAATTCAGCGGCAGCAACGGCATAACTCCCGCTGTAACTGAATGAAAAAATATTCGCACTGGCGGCTTTCAAGTCTTCCAGTCCCTGGCTGAGTGAGGACAGCAAACCGGCCCGTTCCTGAATAAATCCCGTAACCTGATTTTTTAGATCTGTTGTGGTGGTACTGACTGCGGCGGCCAGCTGCGCGGCGGCAACACGCTGGGCATTCAGCGCCAGCCGGTTGGTTGAGACTGATAACGGCGCACTGGCTGGCAATACATCGTCTTTAACCGGCAACTGCATTTTTACCGTGCTGAGTTCTGCGGCGGCTGCGGCCATGCGGCTTACCTGCGTAAATACCGGGGCCGGAAATACGGTGGACAGTTTATTCAGGCCCTGCATAAAAGCGTCGTGGGTATTCTCCGCCACCATCATGACAATGACATCACCGCTACCGCCACCGGATAACAGCTTTTTAGCAAGATATCCCATCGCATTGGCCGGACTAAGATAACCGCCTGAATCCGTATTCTGTCCCAGACCGTAAACCCAGGGATGTGCGGGCACAATGGAACAGGCCAGCGCCCCCATATCGTCAGCAATCTTTACAACCGATTCACGCCACATCAGGCACCTCCGGCCAGTCAGGGGAAGCTGTATCCACACGGTTAACCATTACGCTGTAGAGTTCCCATGCTTCAAGCCGTTTAATCTCTTCATCTGTGGCAATTTTTAGTTTTACTGCCCGCGCCAGTGGTGCAATGGCTGATTCAGCCTCAGCAAGGCGGCGAACTTTTTCAGCTTCCGCCTTTTTACGCAGCTCTTCCGGCGAATAAACCCGTTGAACGACTTTACTGTCTTTAAACTGCCAGCCGCCTGAAATATCAGCGCGACGGTTTTCATCCGTATCAGGTAGCTCCGCCACGCTCTGGCCAGCAGGCCATAAACCGGAAATATCGCGCGTAATACACGTAATAACATCGTTATCGTCGTAGGTAATTTTCAGCGTGTCTGCTGAAAATAATTGCTGGCATGCATACCAGTCCTGACCATCCTCTGATTGTAGATGCGCCGCACCGGCGAATAATGTGTCGTCTGGTTCCGGTGTATACGGAATGAAATTTTTAATATTTAAAAACTGCTTGTTCTTTTTATTTTTTGCCGCTGTCATAATTATTCCTTCTTATACACTTGGGGCTGTCACCCACGTATCACCAACCAGATACTGAATGGGACGGTAATAAACCTTGTCATCACCACCTTCCATTTCCCAGCTACCGTCAGTATGGAACCCCGTCACCACCTGTCCGCCGCCAAGCTGAAAATCACGCCACAGACCGCCAGAAAGCGCCACGGGGCCAAGTCTGACCGCTTTTACTACATTGTTGTGAATCCAGGTACTTAACCAGCCATTTCCCCATACCGAACCAAAGATATCACCGTTATTCTGATAAATAGCGCCACCTATATTTAACGCGTTACAGTAGACGATACCGTTAACAGTAAATGAAATACTTCCGTCCGTATTTCGTTGACTGTATAAATGCCATCCCTGTTCATCGCTCAGCTCAATGACTGTTGGACGTTCTCCACCTCCCCACAGACTTAAACCAGCATTCAGTGCAGAATTGTTACCACTCGATAACGTCAGTGTTTTTCCGTTGCCGGCACGCACGACACCAGTAGCGCGAATATCTGCCAGCATGTGCAGCCCGGAATTGTCGATATAACCGACCTGGGCATTATTGGCATAAATACCCAGAACGCCGTCACTGTGCCACTTAAACCCTGTATCGTTATCGCCGAATACAATCGAATTACCGCCCAGTGCATTGTCAGTACCAATACCTAAAGCCCCATTAATCCGCCCCCCGGTAATCGGCAATGCACCCACATCACCGGCTGAAGGTTTATTTGCGGTGTTGTAGTCAATAACCCACGGGCGGCTGGTATTCGGTACCGTTCCCCAGTCCTGGCGCTTTGCGTTCGCGCCCATATGCGCGTAATAGTGCTGAAACCAGACTTCCCCGATTTTCTCAACAAACATATATCCGTAGCTGTACAGCTTGCTGCCATCCGGATAGGTCGGAAAATCAGCGACCGTATCAGAATTCGACACCGCCACCCGCCACCATCCTGGAGTATTAGCTGATGCCATCGTGCCGTTATCGGTAATCTGTCCAATGGCATCGGCGGAAATAGCCTTCACATCTGACGCCCACAGGGTGATATCCCCGGATAATGGATGCCCATTGACCTTACGGTCTGACGGGACACGCCCGTTCGCATTATCCATAGCCGCTTTAACCGCTTTCGGCGTTGCGGCCAGTGATTCCGACTCACTGTTCGTATCACTGCTTAACTGCACAAACCCTTTTTCGCGGGTTGTGGCGTCCGGATGATTACGGGATTGTTCATGTTTTCTCAGCGCATCGCTGGCCTGCTGCTCATTCAGCGTCCCTTTCGGGCGTAAATCCGTAATATTGCCGTTTTCATCAATACCCGCCATTGCAAACACATAATGCTGTACGCCGTTCTGCACATAATCCGCCAGGTTGTCAGCGACCGTAATGCGGGACTGCACACCCCACGCGCTGGTAAGCGTTCCTGTCCAGCATACATCCAGCCAGACTTTGACCGGCCTGGTTGTCACGGTAATATTCAGGTTTTCTGCAAGCGTTGTGCGCAGCCCTGCCACATAGCCGGTACCTTTGGTCACATAAAACTGATTCCCGCTTTTCCCGACCAGATAGCCGTCACCAAAAAACGCCGCCGCCCCTAAGATGTCGATATTTTCCAGGCGCTGGCGCTCGTCCATTGCCGCCAGACGGGCAGTAAAATCAATCTGCCATGTTTCTGCCGGGGTGGTAATTTCCGTTGCTTCCCTGGCTCCGCTGTATTCCATCAACATGGAACGGACCAGAACGTTTCCCTGCTGGCCGTTCGCATTTTTGATTTTACGCTGGGTCGGGGCATGAATAATCATCGCAAGTGTACCGGTGGCTTTATTTGCCAGTCCGATCCAGTTGAAATCAAAATCGCCCACATCCGCCCCCAGGGTGACGGAATAAACGACAGAATTTTCATTCACAACGCCGGATTTGCTCACTGCCTGACGATAAACAATTTTATCCGCTGCGGGCGTTGTCTCGGTATTATCAATCGGCTTATCAGCATCCAGCCCCGGAATATACGCGAAAATAAATTCATCCAGCGTGACGGGCTGATTATTAATTGCCTGCTGGGCTTTCCATTCTGAAAATACTTTTGTAATAACAGCCTGTGACATAGGTCTTTCCTCTACTTCAAACTTGCGCTGTACGTTGCTTCGGACAGGTTATTCACATCGCCCAGGGTGGCAGGCCAGCAAATATATTCCCCCTGATACCAGCCAATATTGATATTCAGCGGCAGGGTGGCGATCACTTCAAACTGGTAACGGCGGCATGTGCGCCCGTATTTGCGGATGACTTCCAGCAGGAGATCTCCATTTTCCGCAATCTGGCTGTTTGTCACACGAACAACAATCACGTCCCAGTCGAGTCCGTCCTGCCGCTCCAGTAATTCAACGTAACCAATCTCCAGTCGCTCAAAAATGGCAATAAATCCCGCCACCTCTCCGGCCTGCTGCGCATTGATAAATGCGTAATTCACCCGTTTGCGGAAGATGTCGAGCGGCTCCCCCTTAAACCGATCGATGTCGCGTTCCCAGGCAATCAGGTTTAACAGCGGTTCGGGGCAGACCAGCGGGTCAAATTGCTTTAACGGCCAGGTTACCCACCCGTACACCTGCGACCAGAACTTCACGCAGGCCCGCAGCAGCCTTGCGGGGTCGCCTTTGTTCAGCCACGACGGCAATTTCAGACCGGCAAGCAACTTCGAAAACTCAGTCATTTTCAATCTCCACCGTTAACCCTGACAGGCGCGGGACCGACAGTTCGCTGACAATATCCGTCAGTGAAAAATGCAGTGAGTCGACAACCGGAAAAGCCTTGTGGATCTCGCGGCCCAGATTCGAAAAGGAATAGCGCGAATAGGGCTGCGTCTTTTTAACGTCGTAATTGGAGTTCTCGCGAAACGCGCAACGAATCAGGTCGGTAATACCGGTTTTTAACGCGCTCAGGTCTTCCGCTTCCATGTTTTCCACGCTCTTGACGTAGACCGTAACCGCCAGGGTGTGGCTGGTTTCCGGCATGGCATAACACTGCAGATCATCACCGTGTCCGTGGTGGCCCTGGGTATTCACATAATCGTTAACCGCATCAATAAAGGGCTGTGATATTTCGCCGCTGTCCAGCAACAGGTAAGCATTTGCCGTACCTGGCCCACGCGGGGCATCGTGCAAAAAGTAAATGCGATCAACGCTCAGGCCCAGTACGCTGGCAATCATGCTGCGGTAGATAGCGTCAGAATGGTAATTCCCCACCAGATTAAACTGGTTGCGGGTGCGGTCGCGCAGCTCGTCGTCGCTTTCCTCGTTAGCCCCTGGCGTAATCAGCCATTCGTCCTCATTGACCGCACTGGCGATCCCGGCCACCGCAACAGGTAAGATCCGGTAATAGCCGGGCGCAAGGTTATAGCCGCTGCCGGTGCCGGTCGCCGTGACGGGAACCAGCCCGCTTTCAACCCCGGCAGGCAGCGTCACGTCTTCATTCACGGCCAGTACGTAAACCACGCCGTTAATGCGCTCTGTTTGCACCAGGGTTCCGGCTGGCACGACGACCACATCCGCCGCGTTCAGCTTGTAGAATCGCAGCACGCCAGCGGCAGCGCTGGCCGGTTTAGGCACAATATGGACCGCCCAGGCCAGCAGGCGCAGCATGGGACCGGTGGCCGTCGCAACAAACATATTGCGCAGGACCACATCGATCAGCGCCGCACGCAGCCATAACACCGGCGTGGTGACAATCTTCGAAATCAGTCGCCAGAAAGGTGACATTCTCGACGTATTTGTGACGAACCCTTCCGCCTGCACGGTGGCTTTAAACGCTGCCGTAATTTCGGCCTCTGTCGCGGGCATCCCGCTGTCATTCAGTACCTTTTCAAAATCAACGTCGGGTTTCTCAGTCATAGTTAACCTCTGTACTGACAGGGCCGAAATCGTAGGTTTCCGCCGTGATATACAACCGCGAAAGGGTTTCTTCGGTGATCACTATGGTGCCGGGGACCAGACGTTCGTCGCTTTCCACCAGTAAGGACAGTTGCGTCAGCACGTCACCGCGCATTGTCGGGCTGCGTTCACCGATCAGGCGGGTGGTGATACCGCTTTCCAGAATGCTGTGAATAATGTCCTGGGTGATGCTGTCGCGGTTATCGCAACGGCGCGGCTCGTTGCCGCTGTCCAGCGTGAAATCACCGTCAGTGATCAAAAGGTCGATGTATAACGGTTCGGTACTCATCCTGCGTTAAGCTCCTGCCATTCAGCCAGCTGGGCCGGGGTGATTCCATTGGGGGCGTTGATGTAGGTATCGCCCCACGATTTACGGTTATCCACGGCGGTTTTGCTGTCGGTTTTAACCTGACTCATCAGGCCGCCGCGTGGGATGTCTGCATTAATTCGGTTCCCCGTCAGCACGGACGGGCTGTTCAGCTTCGACGAACCTGCAGCACTGTCAGGAATGACCGCGTTTGCCGGAACGGCAGCCGCTGCCGGTGGCGAAACGGTTTTCAGGTCGATATTGACGCCGGGGATCTTGTTTAACTTCTCAACAATCCAGTTATAGGTAGACGCAAAGGTATTTTTGAGGACGTCAAAAAGTTTGCTGAATACCCCGCCGATGGTCTGTGCGAACCCTTCAAAGGTGGCGAGCGGGGAAAGACCAGCAAAGAAATCAACCACCACGGCCCAGCCGTCAGTGATGGATTGCCAGACCTGCGCAAACACCTGGCCCACCTGTTCAGCGACGGACATCACCCAGGCAAAAGCCGCCGTATCCATGATCGCTGCCGCCAGTTCTTCCCAGTGGGTGACGACATACCAGACCCCCACGGCCAGAAGCGCCAGTCCGGCAATAATCAGGGTGATCGGACTCATCAGGAATTGCATTGCAGCCCCGGCAAACATGGTCGCCGCACCGTAAACCCGCATGGCAATGGCCCCGGCCTTTAACGCGATATTCCATGCAGCAAGCGCGATGCGGCAGACACCCGTCCACAGCGCCAGTAATTTTGACTGGATCCACAATGCGGCCAGACCAATGCGGGTTGTCAGCAGGGACGGACGCAACAGGTTGAGCGTCCATAACAGGAGTTTCCATGCACCGCCCAGCACCTTAGTGATTGCGGCCAGCCCCGTCATGGTGAAGCCAAAGACCCCCATCACGATATTGACCGCCGCCCCGGCCAGCCCGAAGGACAGCACGCCCAGGGTGATGTAACCCAGCCAGCGGGCAATATTCGGGAACATATCAAGCCAGCGGGCAAATTTTGCCCCCACGTCGGCAATACGGTTCATCAGCGGCGACAGGATAGGGATCAGCGTGTTACCAATCGCCACGCGAATGGCAAAGAATGTCGCTTTGATACGCTCCCACGGCTCGGCCATTCGTTCGGCCATTTCCTGGGCGCGTTTCATCCCGTCATTTCGGCCCAGCTCGGTAATGCTGCGGTTTAATTTATCCTGCTGGCCGTAAAGCTTTTTGATAACGTCAGCACCGCCACCGAACGCGGCGTCCAGCGCCTGCTGTGCCTTGACGTTCCCTTCAATGCTCTGCCCGTATTTGCTCTGGAGTTTTTGCAGAATGTCACCCATCGGCAGCATTTTGCCGGTGGCATCGACAAAGCTCATACCCAGCTTTTCAGCGGCAGCCGGGGCGCTGCGTAAAAACTGCTCGTAGATCCCGCTGGCCTCAGTACCCAGCGTGCGCGAAAGCGTACCCAGGACGGCGAACTGTTCATCCAGGCTGACGCCAAAGTCAGCACCGGCGCTTTTCGTCCCCTCGATAAGCTCCTGCATGGTCTGCATTTTCACGCCGAAGTTTTGCACCATGTACGCCGTTTTTCCTGCCAGTTCTTCGGCAAAACGCACATGGCCCAGACTGGACAACTCCGCGTTGAAACGTGACGCCATTGCGCCGATGTATTCGCCCGCCTCTTCGCCGCTGGCCTTGACGCCTGCCGCCAGGGTATTGGCCGCGATGGTGACGCGGGGCAGGTCCATATCGGACAGGCCCGCCATTGCGCCTTTCATCGCGTAACTTGACCGGACCACATCAACGGCCCCTTTGCCGTAGCGCATACTGAATCGCATGGCTTCGCCGGACAGACGTTTCAGCGCATCCTCTGCCACGCCTTTGGAACCCACTTCTGCAAGTGCGGCGTTCATCTCATACGCCGGACCCACCACGCCCGCGATGGACTGTGCCACGCCCCAGACAGCCGCCGCACCGATCCCGATTTTTGTAAAAGACGCCTGCGATTTTTCAGCAAAGCCGGACAGCGAAGACTGGGCCGTCTTTAACGGCCGCGTCAGCTTGTCAATCAGGCTCAGGGTAAAATCCAGGTGGCTCATATCAGTTTCCGTTAAATGCGATGGCTATCCCTTCCGCCGTCTTGCTGGCGCGGGTCTGGGCGAAATACTCGTCCAGCCACAGGGCGCGGGCGATGCTTTCTTCGTCGTCGGCTTCGTGCGGGAGGTAGTAGCGGCGCAGGGCAAGGTATTGCTCCAGGGCATTTGTGCGAATGGCCGCCACCCGCGCCGTCAGTTTTTTACTTCGATCTCAAGTTTTGGGGAGTAAATCTCGTTAACCTTCTCGACGATCTGCATTTCGCAACCCGGATAATCTTCCATCAGCTTGTTAAGCGCCTCTTTACACTCGGCATCAACAATGCGGCCCAGATACGTCACCATAGGGGCAACCTTATTGGTCATGGTCATTTCGTTAAGCAGGTTGTTAAACGCGGTTTTATTCGGCTCAAAGCTCAGATTTACGCCCGCCACGGTCATGGCGATTTTTTTCGGTTTACTCATTGTGCTAATTCCTTACGTTGTCGAATGATGCCCACCAGGGCGTTATGTCGGGCGGCGCAGTCGGTATACATCTGCCGGTAGGCTGTCAGCGCCGCGTCAAAGTCATTTCCGGTCGGTCCGGCCAGACGTGGCAACGTGACCGGGCAAAGTGTCAGCTGGTTTTCCTGATAATTTTCGTTCGGCTTGATCTGCACTTTCGTTGAACAACCGGACGTAATCATCAGAAGCACAAACATTGCTAAAAACCGGTTTAATGGTTTCCGTGCGGATAACCCGTTCCGTGTGAATTTCATTGGCCCTCAGCTCCGCGAGTTTTGCTTCCAGCGCTTCACCAGACTGTTGCGTCACCTCAACAACAATCTGGCGCGTTTGTTCTGCCGCTTCACTGGCAGCGAGTTTCAGCTTTGCGTCGTGCCAGTCATGCGCCTGCCAGCCCGCTGACATTGCAGCGACCAGAATCAGCAAAAGACCCAGCAAATTGCGCATCAGCGAACCCCGTTATGCTCAAGACTGAAATGGTTCCCGTCCGGCTTACTGAAACGGCCCCCCCACGATCCGCCGATAGATTCCCAGTATTCGCCCAGGGGGCGATAGGCGGCGCTGTTGGTCTGGTACTCGCCATTAACAAACAGGTTAAAATCCACCGCCAGGCGCTGGGTATGCAGGCTGTTAGCAATGCCGCTCCCTTTTTTTGCGTTAAGCGCGGCCTGTTCTGGCGTGCGGTACGCTTCGCCAAACGTCAGGCGATAGCCCTTTTCTTCGGCAAAATGAATCAGGTTGGCGATCATCACCGTGAAAAGTTGCTGTTTTTCACTCAGTTTCATTGCGCTTGTTCCCCCATCGCTTGATATACATGTCCAGGCAGCGCTTTAACCCCGCCTCAATAAACGCGCTTCCCAGAATGCCCAGGGCGCAGGCCAGCCCAATGACGACCAGTTCCGGCATATCGGGGAATTTCAGCAGCGGGATTGCGGCCAGCGGTGCGACCGCAGATCCCAGAATCATCCGCCCGACCAGCAGGCGGGTTGTGATTCGCTCATTGCTGACCATCAGTTGCCCCAGGCCAATCACGGCCCCGATAAGCAACAGCTTTTCAAGTAGTGACGTTTCTCCGTTCATCATCGTGTCAGCCTTTCAAATCGCGAGTGTCGCGGGCTGACAGGTACGGCACGCCGTCAATCGCGACAAAGTCCGGGCTTGTCACCATGAATTTAATTTTCTTCGTGGTTTTGCTGGCCTCGTTGGGGTTGATGTTGACGATGTCGGACAGCGTTGGAACGCAGCCAAACACCTCGATTTTTTCTTCGTCGTCCCCGGCGTTGGCGTAGAACAAAAAGTCCTTTGCCGGAATGGCCCGCCAGGAACCTGCGGCGCGGGCCACAGCGGTAAACTTTTTAAAGTTCTGGGAATCAACTTCGACTTCCACATCCGCCGAAACGGACCCTTTCGTGTGGCCGTTAGGGATGCCACGCGACTGCGCAACGGCGCTGTTGTCCGTAATGGTGACGGTGGCGTTTTCGACGTGAATCATGATGCTGTCGTAGTTCACATCGAACGATCCACCGCTGATACGTTCAGTCATTGATTAGCTCTCCAGTGAGGTGTCCAGTTCGATGCTGACGCCGATTTCTTTCGCGCTCTCATACGGTCGAACCACAAGGTAAATCTGTACCGCTTCGCTACTGGTCCAGGTGATGGTGATATCACCGTCCTTTGGTGGCTTCACTTCGCCCGGAAATTCGACGCCATTGATCTGGGTTGAAATCGCCATTTCACGCAGCGGCTTGCCGAAATAGGTTTCATGCGCGGCGATGCTGCCCGGTGTGCTGTTCAGCGAACGATCGGCAATTTTAGGGATTGCACGCAAACGGACACGGCGGGAGGCTTTATCAACCACGCGCACGTTTTCAATCACCTGATAATCACCGCCTTCAACGTCCAGGGTGCGACCGTCAGCCCAGTAGATGCCGTCATAATCGTGATACCACATCGGCACGCTGTAGCGGTTCGCCTGCAAAGACTGCAACACGGCCAGATCAATTTCTGCGCCCGTCCCGTCCACCGGCAGGCCATCGCGCCCCAGCGCGGTGACTGCGCCGGTTGCAACGCGGGCGGGGCTGTCTGCCACCGTCACCGAACGGTTACACAAGCGACCGACCAGGACGCCGGGTTCGTTACCCCACAGACGCGGTACCAGTTGCACCCCAGGCGATACAATACCGTCCTGGAGTCCCGCCAGGCGCGTCACATAGTCGCTCCACGCTTCGTCCTTTTCCGGCCCACCCACAGCAAGGGCAAACCAGATAAAACGCCCGAAACTGGCCTGTAAGGTGACGCGCATTTCCGTTGCACGGTTGATGGTGCCCTTGTCGGTGGTATCAAAAGCCAGGACAACCCCTTCCACGGATGCCACGCTCTGGGCCTGTTTAACCGCGTTCATCCAGTCTTCGTCTGGTTTGTAGCCCTCGGCGCCATTGTCTGGCTCTGCCAGCACATGCACGTAAGCAAACCAGTTCTGACCGGCGTTATTGGCCGCTGCGGCCACCATATTTTTTAACGGGCTGTCTTTGTCTCCCAGGGCTTTATCCAGATCGCTGCCGGTATTCAGCGACTGGGTTTTCCCGATGTTAGTGTCGCCGTAACCCACAAAGAGGATGACGCGCTCGACGTCGTTCGTTGTGCCGTTGAAGCGGTTTTTCTGACTGACGTTGACTGTAGGCCAGGTCATTTTTACCCCCTGATTTGCTGCGCGTTGACGTCCCAGCCGAAGCCGATTGCCTGCATTTGCCGCGCAATAATTTGGTTAAATTCGTCGTTGCTCACCCCCAGAAAAACGCGCCCCGGAATATCAATGGTCCATGTGCGCTTTGAGGGTGTGCCTTTCAGTTTTCGAATCAGTAATCCCGCCTGGGCCATGCTCATGGTTTCCATGATTTGCTTGCTGGACGGCTTAACCCAGCGCTTGCCCTTGCGGGTTTTGTAGCCCAGCGCCCGCAGGCGCTTGGCCTGTCTCGGTAGCGCGGGCTTGTCAGCCTGCGGCTTGCGCGGGGCGTTACTGGCTTTCATCTGGATCCTTGCGCCGTCCTGCTGGACCGCACCGACCAGACCAGCCGCAATGGGCTTCGTCCCGTTCCGGTAGTTCCCGCCCTTGAGGTAAATTCTTACCCCCTGAATCTCCGGCATTTCACGCACGGCCAGTAATTTGGGCAGACCTTTTAACATCTTCCCTTTGCCACGCTTGCGCGGTTCCCATGGCGTACCGTCCGGGGCCGCCTGCTGGCGCTGGTGACGTTTTGCCGCTGCGACAATGCCCAGCTTTGCAATACGCCATAAAAGGCGCTGGCGCTTACGCGGAGGAAGGTCAGCTTTTGCCAGCGTTTCCCGCATTTGCTTTAGCTGTTGCTGGTTCAGCTCCCCACGAATCACGATGCGTCACCGCGCTGGACAATAAATTCCAGTTGCGACGCCTCCCAGATTTCGGGGTCCACGATTTCCCAGCGCTTGCCTTTGTAAGGGATCGGGCCGTTTTCCGCTTCACGCAGAACCAGCGGATCAACCAGCGGGATGACCACATCCAGAATGCATGACCCTTCGTCGTCGAACTCAGGGTCCACTTTTGGATCGTCCAGCCTCAGCTCGTCGCGCAGCTCGTTGGCGAACTCATCCACCCAGGCCAGCACCAGGGCATAAATCAGCCCCGGCGAATACTTGCGAAACGGGAAGTTGTCCCACGACAGACGACCGGTATAAGTCAGCACCCCGATCCGGCGCTGGTTGTTTCCCAGCGCTTTGGCGTTGCGTGCCAGCTCGCAATCTTCCATCGCACTGGAAAACATCTGCATGGCATCAGGTGGCAGATTTGCCGTAATAAACGCCGTCAGGCTTTCAAGCTGGCTCATATCAGATGCACCCCAACGCGTGGTTGTCGCAGAATGTTTCGCATCACATTGGCCGCCTCGGCCAGCAGGCTGGCGCGGGTGTCCTGGCTTTCCTGCCCCGGATGCGATTCACGCCGCCCGATGGTGGCGAATTCCCCCAGTAAATCGGCCTTTGCGCGGGCATAGACCGCTTTTTTGTACTGGGCTGTTAACTGGGTTTCGTTGCCCATCTTTGCACCCGGTACATCTGCGGCCCGCTCGCAGGCTTTCGCGCTCCAATACGTCACCACGTCGGCCAGCGCGTCGTTTACCTCCGCAATGGCGGCCAGCAGGGCCACGCCTGCCGTTTCTGGCGGCAGGTCAGCGGGCAGCGTGCGCACCTTCTGAAACTCGGCCAGATCCAGATCGGGCCAGAACGCCACGCCGTTGGTGATCGCTGTTGGCGTCACCGTCACCGGCTTGCCGCTGATACTGAAACTTGGGCCACTCATTGGCGTACCTCGGTTTTGCAATAGAAACGGGCTAACGGGTTCCACGGCCAACAACCGCATGGTTGATGCCTCCCCCGCGCCCGTCCCGGCTGGCGGGAGTCGTTAAAGCTGGGTCAGGCCGTTAATCCGGGCGCGGATTTTTTCGCGCATGGTCTTAACTCCGGCGTTTTTGTTGTACGCCGCCGCCTGGGCCAGCAGGGCGTCGGCCTGCTCCAGCGTATTCACATCATCCACGGCAGTGGCACGCGGCTGGCCCTTCTCGTCGCGCAGCAGGTAAAGACCGGCGAACTTGAACCACTTCGCGTTAATGTCTTCGTGCAAACGCCACTTTTCGCGGATGTTTTCAAACGTGCGGCTGAAATAGGGTTCGATGCTGTGACCGGCTTCCGCCTGCATGATCGCCCACTCCAGCACCGTGTCGGCCACAAAGGCTGGCAGGTTGCTTTTGAAGTTTTCCGGCGTGGCCTGGTTCTCACTGATAGCCACGTCAGCCCAGTCCAGCGCCTTGCCCATTTCCCCCGTATCGAACAGCCAGATCACGCAGTAAACCAGGGCCGGATTGGCAAAGCGGGCATCACCGGCAAGATATGTCTCAACGGTCGGCATCCAGCGCGGCAAAAGGACATCGCGCTTCATGTCCATGCGTTCTGCACGCGTCAGACTACGAAGCCGTTCAACATCCTTTTTCAGCTCCAGCATTTGAATGTGAAAGCTGACCGGCGATGCCGTCAGGGCTTCGCACTTATCCAGTGCCTTTGCGGCTTTCACGCGTGCTCGGTGTCGCTGACACGGGGTCATAGCCATTTTTACGCGCCCCCTCCTGGTGCAACTTCGCCGGTCGCAAGGGTGATTTTGTCGAATGCCGCGTACAGCTCGTCATGCTCGACGCCGTAACCTTCCATGCGCAGATAGTTATTCTCGAAGCGCTTGCGGTCGTCGTTCCATTCCGCTTTACGCTTACGTGTCCCCTGCTGGGTGTAGATATGCAGGTTGTCCAGCGTGGTGACGATAAGGCGGCCCTCCGGCATAAACGGTGGGGTGTACACGGTACGGCCAGCAATCTGGCGGCCAATAAGCTGCGCGGCGACTTTCTCAGTCGGGCGATCAATCTTATTCATCATCGTGGTGGCGTCGTTGCCGATAAGGTCAGCGGAAGCCAGCACAACCAGGCGCGGGTCATTGCGGAATGGCTCATAAATGCAGGTGTGTACCAGGTCAGTGACTGCCGCATCCAGACCAATAAAGTCAGCACCCGACGCGCCGATAGTGACGGCATCAGAAATAATCTGTTCAGACGAACGGGCCTTAACGATTTGGTGCCAGCCGATGTTAACGTCTTCGCCGTTCGGGTTGGTTTCCGGGTCGGTGTCGTCTGCAACACTTGTACCGTTAAACGCCACGCGCAGCATATCCAGCGCGAATGACTCGTTGCTGAATGCCTGAATACGCTGGAAGAATTCCTCTTCACTGCCCGCGTTAGCCCAGACAACCAACAGGGAGTAAGGCAGATACGAACCGGAATCCGTTTCTACAAGCTTGTATTCATTCCCGGTAACACCCAGGGGGCGAGAGAAACGACCATCCTTTTTGCGCCCGGTATAAATACCCGGCTTACCAGTACTGACCACCTGGCCGGTGATCTGATCCACATCCAGCACGTTAGGCAGCAGGCGCAGGAACTCAGATTGTTGCAGCAGAGCATTGCGCAGCTGGGTTTCTTTCGGATTGGTCAGCGAGAAGTAGCGCGACGTGTCCACCTGGCCGTTAGCTTTTGCCAGGCCAGCAGTAAACTTACGCAGCATCTGCTCTGCTTTTGGGGTTAATTGCATAATCTCTTATTCCTGAAAAAGTTGGCGATTACATGAATTCAAACGGTTCTTTGCTTCCGCCTGGCGCACTGCCGGGGCGGCGCGTATTACCGTTTTCCATCGCTGACAACTTGGTCAGGACGGTAGTCAGCTGCGTGGCAAGGTTGTCCATCTGGTTGCCAGCTGGCTGGCGACGGGCGGAAAAGTCACGGCGACGGCTGGCGCGTGGGCGCTTCGCTGGCGTCACATTGAATGACTTCATGACTTTTGCCAGGTTGGCTTTGGCGGCGCTGAATTCTTCCGCTTTGACTTCGTCTTCCGGGTTTTCGATAACGTCCTGTGCCAGCTCGGCCACCTCGTCGGCAGCATCAGCGATCTGGGCGGCAACATCTGCCACCACATCGGCGGCCTGTTCTGGCGTATCAACCGTGTCAGCGTCACCCGCTGCGGCGTCTTTACCGCTTTTAAGCAGATCCAGCATTTGCTGAATGAGCGCTTTTAATTCTTCCATTTTTTCTCCGTCGCCCTCGGTGGGCTTATCAGTGTTTGGCTCTGGCGTTGGCGTAAAATCTTTACTGGCCGAAAATAAACGCGACCAGAAAGAATCTTTTTTATCTGGTTTACTTGTCTGTAATTTCCCTAAGCTGAATGTTTCCAGACTCCCGCGCTCGGCGTCTTTTTCTTCACCGGCTAAAACAAATTTAAGTTTTTCCGTTCCCAGACTTGCCGGAATATCCGTCACAGCAAGCCCAAAAAGATATTCACGACCACTACCTGCAAAATCAGTGACAAATTCTGCTGACGTAAATAACTTTTGCCCCTGCCGATTGGCTTCAATTAAAAATTGATTCGGAATTAACTGGGCATATAACTTCGTGACATCACCTTCCGTTTCCACTTTCAGCGCGTCCACTTCCCCCAGATTGCAGGTAAACTCACGCTCGCTGATATCGTATTGCGGGTGGTGCGGCCAAATCATGGCGGTATAGGTTTTGCGGGTGTAGGTTTCTGCCGCATCAATCAACCATTGCGGTTCAATGGTGCGACCGTCCACAGCCTGTCCAGATGTGGCAATACATAGCCAATCCGTGCGGTAATGAGATTGCGGCATAACTGACCTTTAATAATGAATTTAAATAACAATGATTCGTTTGTGGTGGTCAGTATTGCGAATTGATTAAAACAGCGCGACCGCTTTATTTCTTATGTATTCGGTTATAACTGGATAACCACTTTTTACCGATAATTAATTATCAATTCCGCAAAATAATCCCGCCATAATAGCCGCATGGCTAAATATTCCGATGAATTAAAAGAAGCGGCCCGCACGCTTTATATAAAAAGCTGGACGCCGAAAGATATTGCGCAGGAACTGAATATTCCACCGCGTACAATTTACCACTGGGCTGACGTCGGGAAGTGGGCATCACTGCTGCCTGTTGAATCGGTGGAAAATGTCATCGCCCGCCGTATCGACCAGCTCTCCCGCCGCGAGAAAAAAACAGCACTGGAACTGGAAGAACTGCGCGATCTGATTGCTCACCATGTGAAACTCATGGCGCAGCGCAACAGGCACGCCGAAAAGCTGGCAGAAATTCAGGCTCAGAAAGCGGCTTATGATGGTGAAGGGTACTGCCTCAGCAGCGCAGGCGGGGAACCAGGGGAAAGAAAGCGCCGGTATAAGAAAAACGACGTTTCCGGTATTACAGCGGAAATGCTCGACACCTGGGCGCGGGAACATCTCTTCGAGTACCAGCTGCACTGCCGCGAACATAAAGGCGAAGACTGGCGATTCATTCTGAAAAGCCGCCAGGTGGGTATGACCTATTATTTCGCCTGGGAAGCATTCGAAGACGCCGTCATTACCGGTGATAACCAGGTCTTTTTCTCTGCAAGCCGCTCCCAGTCGGAAATCTTCCGCGAATACATCGTCCAGATCGCCCAGAACCATTTCGGCGTGACGCTGACGGGTAAAAATATCCGCCTCAGTAACGGCGCAATACTGCGCTTTTTGTCCACGAACGCCAGCACCGCGCAGGGCTTTAACGGCCACCTGTATGGGGATGAGGTTTTCTGGATCCCGAAATTCACGCGCCTGCACGAAGTTGCCAGCGCAATGGCGACGCATAACAAATACCGGACGACCTACTTTTCGACGCCCAGCGCGAAAACGCACCAGGCTTACCCGGTCTGGACTGGCGAAGCCTGGCGCGGGGACGACCCGAAACGCAAAGGTGTGAAGTTCCCGAACGAAAGCGAAATGCGCCAGGGCATTCTTTGCCCGGACCAGATCTGGCGCTACATCATCACGATGGAAGACGCTATCGAAGGCGGCCTCGGGGCGCTTGTCGATATTGAACGGTTGCGCAACAAATACAGCCCGACCGCGTTCGCCATGCTCTACATGTGCCAGTTTGTTGACAGTAAAGACGCGGTTTTCAAGTTCTCCGCGCTTGTTGGCTGTGAAGTGGACAGGGCCACATGGGGCGACTTTGATCTGACCGCTGCGCGGCCCTTCGGCAATCGCGAAGTATGGGCAGGTTTTGACCCGTCGCGCTCCGGCGACAACTCAACATTTGTGTTAATCGCGCCCCCTGTAGAGGACGGCGAGCGCTTCCGCGTGCTGGCCGTCTGGCAATGGCAGGGTTTTAACTTCAGCTGGCAGGCCGACCAGATAAAGCAGCTTATGCGCCGCTTTAACATCACTTACATCGGGATCGATACAACCGGCATAGGTAAAGGCGTTTATGACCTTGTCAGCAAATTTGCGCCACGCGAAGCCACACCAATTCTTTACAGCGTCGAAAGCAAAAACCGCCTGGTGATGAAGATGATCGATGTTGTCGAGCGTAAGCGCATCGAATGGGCAAAAGACGCCGTAGACGAAACGAACAAAGAGCGCGTCGAAATTCCGGCCAGCTTTATGGCTATCCGGCGCACGACAACCAACAGCGGCAACGCGCTGACGTTTGTTGCCGAACGTTCAGACGCGACCGGCCATGCAGATGTTTTCTTCGCTATCTCGCACGCCGTAATTAACGAACCTATCGATCACGAATATGACCGCCCATCGGGCTGGTACTTTGGGAAAGCAGCATGACAAAGAAACAGCGTAATAATAAAAAATTCAGGTCCATGACCGGCAGCAAGGTTGAAACCTTCACGCCAGGGCGCGGAAGCGTGATCACCTTTGGCGAACCAGAACCCATCCTGACGACCGGCACTGATTATCACAATATCTGGTATGACAATGAGTATGACCACTGGCGACTCCCGATTGATCGCCTGGCGCTGGCCCAGTTGCCGAACCTTAACGGCCAGCACGGCGGGGTACTGTATGCGCGGCGCAATATGGTGGCCGGTGGCTATATCGGCGGCGGCCTGACGCCTGACCAGGTCGAACAGGCTGTCTTTGATTACCTGCTGTTTGGTGACGTCGCAATCCTGAAAATTCGTAACGTATTCGGGGAAGTGATCGACCTGCTGCCGTTGCCGTCGCTGTATTTGCGTTGCCGGAAAGACGGCTCGTTTGCTGTTCTGCAGGAAGGGCCCGCGCTTATTTATGACCCGGAAGACATCGTCTTCTTTAAAATGTATGACCCGCGCCAACAGGTGTATGGCCTGCCTGACTATATCGGCGGCATCCATTCGGTGTTACTCAACAGTGAGGCAACCATCTTCCGGCGTCGTTACTACAACAACGGGGCGCACATGGGCTTTATTCTCTATACCAGCGATCCCAACCTCACGCTGGAAATGGAAAACGAAATCAAAGAGAAGATCGCCCAGTCCAAAGGGCTGGGTAACTTCCGAAATATGTTTATCAACATCCCGAAGGGCGACCCGGAAGGGGTTAAAATCATGCCAGTGGGCGAAGTCAGCGCAAAGGATGAATTTGCCAACATCAAAGGGATCACCGCGCAGGATATCTTTACCGCTCACCGCTTCCCTGCAGGTCTGGCAGGTATTATCCCGACCAACGGCGCGATAATGGGTAATCCTGAAACGGCCCGCGCAACCTATCGCAAGGATGAAGTTATCCCGTTACAGCGCAAACTAATGAACGGCGTCAACAATGACCCGGAGATCCCGCCACATTTGCACCTAGTTTTTGACGTGGATATCCCAGCAATTACCGCCGAAAAGGGCGAAAAATGAGCGCCGATAAGTTAAAATCATCCCCATTGTTAGCAATGGCGTGCGGGATGGTGAACATGCGAGTTTTTAAAATTAAATGTCCTGAATGCGGCTCACCGGCCATCATTCGTAAATCTGACTGGAAAGACAAAAAACTGGCTGATTTATACTGCGCCTGCACGGAAGTTGAATGCGGCCACACCTTTGTTTTTAATGCCCAGTTTTCACATACTCTCAGCCCCAGCGGGCTGACCGGCAACAAGCTGGTTAAATTTCTGATTGACCGGCTCAAGCCGGAAGAACGCCAGATAGCTTTGGAATTACTTCAACAATAAATACTCCGCCTTTAAGGCGGAGTATTTATTTTAGGCTTGCTGTTTATATAAATAACTTTCTTGCGTTAAAAATAAGTCAATTTCTTCTAACATGATATCAATTGCTGCTTTCACTGCATCGATGTATGACTCAATATTTTCCTGAGTTGGTAAAATCGAGTTTTCTCCATGTGCAATACAGTTTCTCACTTGAACAAGACGGTCTAGAGTAACAGTTACATCACTAAACTTTTCAAAATCAAAAGCAAACATTTGACATAGTTCTTTCAATACACCACTATGCAAATTCGATTTAGTTTCAATTTTCGTCTTAAATTGAATGGTATTTTTTAATAACTCATTAAATTTATCAGTGAACTCACATCGTTGTTCAAATGATTGCTTCCCACTTAAACTTCTATAGGTATCACCTAATCCAACTACAACTAATCTAGTAGGTATTTGTAATGGGGTTAGTTCTAATTTATTTAAATGCTTTAAAAGCATTTTTAACGAACTAACTACAAAACCCTCCCAGTTTGCATAAATCATCGGTACACACATCCGCCCCCATAAAACAGGGTCTACTTGATGGGGGTTGACTCTAAATTTAGCAAACTCCCCATCTCGCCAGGAGTTTGTTTCATAAATTTCAGTCACTAAACTATGCACTTTTGAAAATCTCTAAGGCTCGATCCATCCGATTACGAGTACGTGCAGTTGAAAACGTGAGCACGCTAATACTTTGATATTTTTCGTCAGTAAGCAATGTATTTATAGCTTCTGTAATTTTTTGCTCATTACCAATGACAGTATTGAATACTTTTGGCAAAGCGTATGATATAGAATCAAAAAGATGTAAGGCAAAAGGTCCATTAGGCCTAAATAACTCCTTACCACCATGAGCGATTAAGAAATCAATTAACTCAACAAATGATTTTTTTTCACCATCTAAATCAAAAGCAATGTCACCTTTCGACACGGAACGCATGAAGTCTGAAAGGAAATTAGGAACAGTTGTATTAAAATCACCATCAAAATGTTTAAAAGCAAAATAGCGAAGCACTAACTCTTCTAAAAACATTTCTTCTTTTTTGGCTGCTGAAGGGTTAATCAACTCAATGAAATTTGGCATAACTGCAATTTCACGCAATATTTTATTTAAATCAACAGGGTATGATCTAAAAATACAATTTCTTATCTCTTGATCAGATAACGGGCTAGCCCCTGTATTCAGTCGATTAAATAGCTCATATCTAATATCTTCGTTACTATCCCAGCGAACAATCTCAACTCTACAAACTGCTCTTTTAATGGTTGTTTTTAATCTGATTGGAAGAGCGTCAATAGTTATATTGTCTAACTCAGCAACCATTTCTCCTTTGCATAGTTTCAGGTTGTTTTTTTCTGGGAGATTCGTAAGAACACCAAAAAATGAAAAAATTGTTGATATACGCTGTAAGCCATCAACAACCTCCCATTTTCCCTTATCATCTTCTGCTACAAAAATCGGAGGAATGGGTATCCCCAATAAAACAGACTCAATAAACCTTGTTTGTTGAAAGTTAGACCAACGAAATGCCCTTTGATATTCAGGAGTGATGAATAAATCTCCGTCTTCAAACATATTCATCAATTCACCAAAAGACATATCTAAACGATCAGCCTTTAATGAATTTCTTTTCTTAGTAATAACTTCTTCTATATCAATCATTATTGCTCCATCAAAATCTGGCTTACCTGAAAGATAATCGGTAGTAGGTGAAATACCATAGCATTATTACAGTTTCTATCTAGCAGAAACAATACCTTTTGAGGCATATTGGACATAGCATTCCTTTCAAGTGGCTAAATTGACTACCGGGCTCTTTGCCGCCCGCCCCCGCAGAATCACGCCAACCGACGCAACCAGTTGCGATGGCCAGCGCGATTGCATTTATTCTTTTGAATGTCGATTTTCCACACCTGCCAGCATTTTTTGATACTCCCCGACTGGATCAAACCGCAGGCGCGTAGCATCAATGCCGTGGTTATCCCGCAGGCGTTCCCATAATTTATTCACCGTCCGTGACTCATCGGGTAATTGACGCGTTATCAACTGGCCGCCAGCACTGGCCCGATAAACTTTGCCGCCAATCTCCAGACGGCTCCCCATTAACAGCGAAACGGCCTGAATCTCCGAAATCTCAACCGAACACAACGCCGCATCAGCCAGCAGACTGGCAACCGCAGGGGCAAGCGCTGCCCGCCTGGCTTTATCAGCCGCCGATCTGGCCTCGGTTTTTTCAACGGCAGAACGCCAGGCAACATCTAATTCGCTCCCTGGCTCATAAGGTGATCCGCTTTGCTGCCTTTTGAATGGTGCTTCACTTAATCGCCGCATCAATTTGCGCCGCGTTGGCTGGTCCATATTTTCAAAATCGACGATTTCCTCTTCTGATTCTTCTGTCATACCCTCCACATCAGGCGAAAAATCGGTGATTTTTTCGTCTTCCGTAGAGTTATTGACAGAACTCCAAGCGTCGCCGGCTGGCGACGGCAAAAGGTCCCCCCCCAAACCGGGGCCGTTTTTGGCCCCGGTGGTAGCTTTGGATTTGGCGCGGATTTTCCACTTAACCAGACGGGTGCAAATACGGGAGGCATCACCCAGACGCGGCGACCAGACCCCGAAAACCTTTTCGGGGATCTCACAATAAGCATTCATTTCATCAGCTGGCTGATAGGCCAGACGGACGACATAGTTTTCACGCGGGATCAAAACACCACCCTGGCGGATGATGTAGGTAGCAAAGCACCCGACATCGGCAGCGGCGCAAACCGCATCCATTGCAGGATCCACAAGCAACGGCGCACCGCGCTTGAAGGTATTGTCAATTTTCTGGCGGGTCGTGATCTGATTGCTCAGTTTGCGCAGCTCGCGGTAAACCGATATGGGCGGCTGTCCGATGGGCTGAAACTGGCGGATGCGGTGAAGTGACGCCCAGGCCATTGCATATTTGGCTGTTTCATTCAGCGGCTTGCCGCTTTCGTCGTCCAGTTCACCGGCCAGCGCGTGACCGTCGATATTCTTCGAAATGTATTTGGCGATATACGCCGTTGCTGACCCTTTCCGTGGGTCCATTTTTTTTGACTTGAAACGAGCACCGGTATTGCGGCCCAGCTCGTCGCGGTCTTCCGCAATGAAGTAGGCGCGAAGGATCGCAACCGTGGCTTTAACCTGCTCTTGTGGCATAAATAGCAACGCGTGCCAGTGTGGTGTCCCATCGTGATGCGGTTCGGCGACGCGGAAGCCATAAGGGCGCAAATCTTCGCGTTTCAGTTTGGCGGTTGCCCGGTTCCATACACGGCATAAATAGCGTTGCGCCTGTGCAACCGTGTCGTAGTTCCATTTTGCGTTATGGTGGCCGGACGCAATATTGCCGTGATATTTCGACGGGCAAGTGATGGTCAGGAAGATGCCAACATCGCCACGACTCTGGGCGACAAGCTCCACGCCAGCCATACGGGCCATAAGCTCATGACGACGAATTGCAGGGTTAGACGTGGATTTGTTAATCATGTCCTCAAGCGACGAAACGTTGCCGTCTTCGTCTACCAGTTCATGACTTTTGAAGAAATTACGGTTTTTACGTCGCTGTTCCTGCCATTCCATCAGGCTTGATGCGCTGATATACGGATGCGCTTTTTTATTTACCGCACCAACAGCACGCAGCTGGTTTTCGCGCCAGTCACAACGCAGGCGCCAGATTTTGCGCCCCCACCAGTCAGGCGAAGCCATACGCAAAATGGCCGTGCATATGCGCTCGCGTTCCCACGGCGCATACCATGCAGGCGGCACAATGCGAAGCGCCAGCATTTCACGGCCCAGGTGGCAATAAAGCCAGTCCAGTTCTTCGACGTTCATGTCTGAAACATTCCGTCCCAGGGCTTCGCATTCCGTCCCCAGCATTTCAGCCATGCGGCTGGCGATCTCATTAGCGGCGCTTAGGGCTTCCCGCTTTGTGAAATCAGCCAGCCGTTGCCAGCGCCCGAACCAGTACGCGGCCAGTTCGCCGGTGATATCAGGCGAAACGCCTTGCCTTGTGCGCACAACATCAAGACGCAGCAATGATTTTTTCACGGTCCCCATAAGAAAATCATTGGTGTGTCTGGTTTCACGGTTGGCCCGTAACCATTCAATTTTTTTGCGCCAGACTTCGCGAATGAAGAACGGCTCAGACAACAAACGCGCTTCGACACCTTCCGGCGTATTGGCCCAGGCAGCCGCCGCTGCTTTGGCGGCTGCACTTTCCTGCCGGATGATATTTTGTTGGGCAGCCAGTGGCAGGCCGCACGGTTCGTACCTGTCCAGCGACTGGATCAGCGCGTCACGGTCGCGAACGTCGTCGGGGTTGTAACCGGCGCGTTTGAAGATGTGATCGATGTATTTTTTTACGGCAGGATGATGCACCACCGCCCCGGCAAGCGGGGCGATTTTTTTCGGTTCGTAGGTGTACAGACCAACGGCTGGGCGCGGCGCGTTCCAGGGCCATGCAAAAGCGGCGTCAGACATTGGATGCCTCGCTATTACCACGTTTCCGGGTTATCGGACGGCTCGCAAATATCGCAATTGCCACGACAATCAAACGACCATCCCTCCTCACATGCGGCGATACCTGGGCAACATTTCGCACAGTGACCACCTTCATAGCGCCCGCAGCCATCACAGACAGGCAGCACGCCTATCACTTCACTGGCGGCCCCTCTGGTAATGGCGTTCGCGCTGACAAAACGGTTAACGCTGATTTCCTGGAAGTTGAAAGAGTGATAAATCTCGCGGGTAGCTGGGGTGTCGCTGTTGGACAAGATCACCGGCGAACCAGTAAGGCGGTTAATATCCAGCAGGGCGGCAGCTAACTGGCGATGCTCTTTAATGCCAAACGGGGCGGTGTGGTATTGGGTGAAATTAGCGGTGTCGCTTGCTGGCAGGTATGGCGGATCGCAGTAGATAACCGCGTCACTACCAATCATGATTTTTAACGTGCTCTGGAAATCGCAGCACACGAAAATAGCTTTCGTGTCGTTAGCTTTTTCAGAGAATAAACGGATCTGTTCTTCCGGGAAGTAAGGCGGGGTTTTGTGTCGCCCAAAGGGAACGTTATATCTACCCTGTTGGTTGTAGCGTACTACGCCGTTATATCCGTGACGGTTCAGGTAAAGAAATTGTGCTGCACGAAGAATCTTGCCCGTGTCCGGTCCATCCTCAAACACATTGCGCGATGACAGAAGGTCATGGGCGCGGGCGTTGAAATCGCCGCGGATCCACTTATAGCCGTCTTTATCGCCGTACACTTTAAACAGCGGGCGAGCAGCGTCGATCACCGCATCAGGCCAGCGGGTTATCTGGCGATACAGGTTAATTAAATCTGGGTTGATATCACCCAGGATATAACGGCGATATTCAGTATTGAGGAAAACAGAAGCACCGCCGACAAACGGTTCCACCAGACAATCGGCTTTCGGCAGAATCGGCAGCAAATCAGACATAACGCGGCCTTTACCACCGGGCCATTTAACGAGAGATCGAATCATTTTTACTTTCTCCAGGGTGCAAGAAGCCCGACGCGTTAGCGCCTGTTTCTTTTTTGTAGGTAGTTAATTGTTAATTGACTGCGTTATCTGGCGCGGGTGGTTTGTCGCGTATCGCCTGAATTTCGGCGCGTGGTGCGGCGTAGTCCTCAAATTCCCACGGCATTGATGCTGCAAATTCTGAAAGGCGCTTAATGCCCATCAAAAGGCACGTTTGCTCCTTTTCAGTTAGATTTTCATAAGTGCAACCCAACTGTTTGGCGGTCAGTTTCGGCATTCCGGCTATGTATCTGGACGCATCGTTTGCCAGGATGAAAATCACCTTTTTGCAGGCATCATCCAGGCGGTTAAAACGGGTTGCAGTGTCATTTACGCGTGAAGCGTTCAAACTGGCTTGCAGCCGCGCCCGTTGCTCTAAGAACTTGCGGCGGCCCGGCTGTTGTCCTGTCTTATCCATCAACATAACCACCTCCCCAAACTACGCGAAGATACCCATTAAGCGGGAAAACCAGCGGCGCTTATTACGCGGGCGCGACATAAACGGTAAACGACTGTTTTTAACAAATTGAACATCTGCCGCTTTAGGCTGGAAGAAACGCCCGTCCGGAGTTTCAATCCAGCCGCGTTGATGCTGACGGTGGGTGATCTGCTGGCCGTGGGTGAGCAGGCTGGCTAGTGAAGGGCATTGTGTTAAGTCCATGTTGATCTCCGTCAAATTGAAAAAGTGCCGGGATATAACCCCACGCCCGGCGCGTGTTTCCTGTGCTAACATCGCTATGCCTGTGAAACTTTGAGAGGTGAATCAGGCATAACAATCACCAACACAGAGGAAAGCGAATGAGTCGCGAAACTGAATTCGAAGATACCGACATCACTAATAACTTTATTGAAGTCCACGATGTCAAAGTCGCACCACTTGAAGCGCCGAACGGTGATAAAAGAATCATGTTTGTAATTGACTACGATCTTGAAAGTGGTGATGTATTACCCGCAGCTAATGAGATTTATCACTGCCTCGCACCGCAGCAAGCGCGTCAGATGATCGAATGTCTTCAACAATCTCTTGATGAACTCGATCACGGTGTTTCATCATTTCAAAAAATTCACAAACACTAGGTGTTAATTTCATCCTGAATCTTCCGCCAGAAGATGCTGGTACTCTGGCGGTGCTTCTTAGCAAACACTGCGAAACCCCATCAATCTCAAAGCGCATTTCAGTGGCGATACTTTCATTGCTTATTTTTGTGGTTAATTCGACTTCTTTTCCATTGATGATTCGTGTTTCTATTTTTTTCATAATTTTTTTCACCTTCTCCGCCAGATAATGACTTCAAACCTATTGGTAATTTTGTTTAAAAAACCGTTCCCACTCCGCTTTCTGCTCCTGTGTTAACTTTAATGAGTTATTTATTGTTATTGTTCCGAAACAAGAGCGGTGTTTTGGATGAAGTCGTGAAATAAGATCGTTAAGACAAGATTCAAAATCAGCCTTTAATTCCTCCGCCCAGCTTTTTACCCCTTCAAACGCTTCAATTCGGAAATAAATATTTCCCGCGTGAACACCATTGCGATAATAGGAGCGGCGAAAAACAGTGCCGGATTCTCCCTTTTTCGCGTTATTGACTGGGCTTTTTGCTTTTAACTGTTCCAGCAGGGAGTCGATAATCTCCTGTTGCTGACTTGCCGCGTCAACGAGATTGCATAAGGCTTTGTGAATGCCATTATCGATCAGGCGCTCCGGGTTGCTGTTACGCAAAAATTCATTCACAGCGGAAATAAGTTCGTTTACTGATTTGCTGTTTTTCATTTAATACCCCCCACCTCTATAAACCCAGCCATTCAAGCCACGCCCTAACTAATGGTTTTGGCTTGCTGTAATACGCCTTTTTAAGCCCTTCGTTATAGGCGGGGATATAAACGATTTTTTCACCCCTTGAGTTAGGTTTTGCCGGATCACGCATTTCAACAAACGGCAGCTTATTGTTCCTAATCATCATTTCGATAGCATTGGCAGACTTGCCAACCAGTTCCCCAAACTTTGCGGGCGTAACCCCGTCAATGGGGTACTGAACCAGCGTGTTTTCAATCGGGTTAAGTTCTTCCCGCATGTGTTATCCTCCAATTCGCAGACCCTTCTAGACGGCTCAAGACTCTTTGAGACGCTCCTTAGTGTTTGCAATGTTCCACATATGCCACATTTACAGATGGAGGATATTCTCAACATGGCACATATGTCAAGTATGGGTAAGAAGTTTCGCTTAATTCGCAAGGCCGAAGGGATGACACGGCAAGAGTTCGCGGATGCAATTGGTTTACCTTACGGAACCATAACCAACTATGAAACAAAGGGTATACAAGTAACGGAAGGCGCTTTCACGAAAGTTACCAAGCACCCCAGATTTAAAAAGTATGCTTATTGGTTGTCTACAGATGAAACGATGCCGGAGGTTGGTCAAATATCGCCCTCTCTCTCCCCTGATGGGTCCGAAAATTCGGAAGCTGCTCAGGTTTCAATCAAAACCACAGCAAAATCTCACCGTTAAGACCGGAGAACTGGTTAGACCTATATTTTATTTATGCTGAATGTCTGTGGTCGCAGGCAGGAAGCTACATCGGAGGGCTTCGCTATGGCGATTAAGAAGCTCGATGATGGACGTTATGAACTGGACACAAGAACTGGCGGGCGCGGAAGTAAGCGCGTGCGTAGGATTTTTAACAGGAAGGCTGACGCCGTAGCGTATGAAAAGTATATGCTCGGTAAGCTGGGGCGCAATGAATGGCAGGTTGTCTCTAAAGCTGACAGGCGGCCTCTTAGCGAAATACTTGAACTCTGGTATTTTTGCCACGGGCAAGCGCTGAAAAACGGTGAAATTGAAAACCGGCAACTACTCAAGACGATTAATGATCTGGGTAACCCAGGAGTTCATGAAGTGAACAAGCGAATGCTGATTATACATCGCAGCCGCAGACTCTCGCAGGGGATAAGCGCATCAACCATCAACCGCGATATGTACCGGTTGTCTGGAATGTTTACCGCCCTTATCAAACTCGACGAGTTTTCTGGTGAAAACCCGATGCGCGGTTTACCACCGTTACCGGAAAAGAACCCCGGAATGACGTTCCTGACCACGGAAGAAATCAGCGATCTGCTTGATGTTCTCAAAGGCGATTACCGTCTTGTTGCATTGCTAAGTCTCAGCACAGGGGGGCGGTGGAGTGAAGTCAGTACCCTGACCGCTGCACAGATAGCCCAGCGTCGTGTCATATTCCTTGAGACCAAGAACGGTAAAAAACGCGTGGTGCCTATTTCCGGCGAACTGGAAAAGGAGATCGCAGAAAATGCCAGCGCGTCATTGTTTAAGGTTGACTATGAGAACTTCTGCCGAAAGTTGCGTAAAGTTAAGCCTGACCTGCCGCGAGGGCAGGCTACACATGTACTGCGCCACACGTTTGCCAGCCACTTTATGATGAACGGCGGGAATATTATTGCGTTACAGCAAATTCTGGGGCACGCCACTATTCAGCAGACGATGGCCTATGCACATCTGGCACCTGATTACCTGCAAAATGCGGTGATGCTTAACCCGCTGAAAGGAGGAATCACGGTGTAATTTTTCCGTCCACAACCGTCCACCGATGCCAGTTTCGGGACGCCTTGAGACCCCTGTAAACTGAAATGTGGACAGTTGTGGACACTTTTAAGCGGTTGTTTTAGTTGTAAGTGATTGATAAAAAAAACCCCCACATCATGTGGGGGAAGACAGGGATGGTGTCTATGGCAAGGAAAACAGGGTTGTTACTGGGAACGTGAGTTGCTACTACTCAATAATTTCAACGATGAACTTTTTTGCCATTGCGCCACGTCGCGCAGTTGCTCCATTCGTTGCTGATGCTTTTCATTCAAAACCGCTTGCTGCTCCGGCGTTAACAGGCGATACATCTGGTTACGCACGCGGGCCATTTCGACCTGGCGGGCAACCTGCTCTTGCGCCATTTTTTCTGCCTGAGCGCGCACAGCGCTTTCATCAAATTTTTCTGCGGTGACAAGCCGATGCATTGTCTCCATTTCGCTAACATTAACAGGAGGCTGTTCGTGCCTTGCCTGTTGCATAAGATCTCGCATCTGCTGACGCTGATGTTCGGTTAAACTTATGCCGTCAAACATATGATTTTGCGCGCTACGCTGCGTGGCCCCGTCACCGGGGTGCCAGTTATCGCTTGTAACAACTTCAGCTGCGTGGCTTAAAAAACTGAATGCCAGCGTTGAGGCCATAACAGCAGCGGTAACTTTGCGCATCGCTTGCTCCCAAAATCTTTTCTGTCGCGATTCAACGAGAGACAGTTTACGATTCGGGCTGCAAACATGCGTCAGGGGGTGTAAAACAACGTAAAGTCATGGATTAGCGACGCCTGATGACGTAATTTCTGCCTCGGAGGTACGTAAACAATGAATAAAATCCTGTTAGTTGATGATGACCGAGAGCTGACTTCCCTGTTAAAAGAGCTCCTCGAAATGGAAGGTTTTAATGTCCTGGTGGCCCACGACGGCGAGCAGGCGCTTGAGCTTTTGGATGACAGTATCGATTTACTTTTGCTTGACGTCATGATGCCGAAGAAAAACGGTATCGATACGTTGAAAGCGCTTCGCCAGACACACCAGACGCCTGTCATTATGCTGACCGCGCGCGGCAGCGAGCTGGATCGCGTTCTCGGCCTTGAGCTGGGCGCGGACGACTATTTGCCCAAACCGTTTAACGACCGCGAGCTGGTAGCGCGTATCAGGGCTATTTTGCGCCGTTCCCACTGGAGCGAACAGCAGCAGAGCAGCGACAACGGCTCGCCGACGCTGGAAGTCGATGCGCTAAGCCTTAATCCGGGCCGCCAGGAAGCCAGTTTCGATGGCCAAACGCTGGAGCTGACCGGTACGGAGTTCACCCTGCTCTATTTGCTGGCGCAACACCTCGGCCAGGTGGTTTCCCGTGAACATTTAAGTCAGGAAGTGCTGGGTAAGCGCCTGACGCCGTTCGATCGCGCCATTGATATGCATATTTCTAACCTGCGCCGCAAACTGCCGGAACGCAAAGACGGTCACCCGTGGTTTAAAACATTGCGTGGTCGCGGCTATCTGATGGTTTCCGCTTCATGATAGGAAGTTTAACCGCGCGCATCTTCGCCATCTTCTGGTTGACGCTGGCGCTGGTGCTAATGCTGGTACTGATGTTGCCCAAGCTCGATTCACGCCAGATGACCGAGCTGCTGGACAGCGAACAGCGCCAGGGATTGATGATAGAGCAACATGTAGAAGCTGAACTTGCGAACGATCCGCCCAACGACCTGATGTGGTGGCGTCGCCTGTTCCGCGCGATCGATAAGTGGGCGCCGCCTGGACAGCGGTTATTACTGGTGACCTCTGAAGGACGCGTGATCGGTGCTGAACGCAGCGAAATGCAGATCATTCGTAACTTCATTGGTCAGGCGGATAACGCCGATCATCCGCAGAAGAAAAAATATGGCCGCGTAGAGATGGTGGGGCCGTTCTCCGTTCGCGACGGAGAGGATAATTACCAGCTTTACCTGATTCGACCGGCCAGCAGTTCGCAATCCGATTTTATTAATCTGCTGTTTGACCGCCCGCTTCTGTTGCTCATTGTCACGATGCTGGTCAGTTCGCCGCTCTTGCTATGGCTGGCATGGAGTCTGGCGAAACCGGCGCGTAAGTTGAAAAACGCGGCTGATGAAGTGGCGCAAGGCAACCTGCGTCAGCATCCGGAGCTGGAGGCGGGTCCGCAGGAGTTCCTCGCCGCTGGCGCCAGTTTTAACCAGATGGTGACGGCGCTGGAACGGATGATGACCTCGCAGCAGCGTTTGCTGTCAGACATCTCCCATGAGCTGCGAACGCCCCTTACGCGCCTGCAACTGGGTACCGCGCTGCTGCGTCGTCGTGGCGGCGAAAGCAAAGAGCTGGAGCGTATTGAAACCGAAGCGCAGCGTCTGGACAGCATGATCAATGACCTGCTGGTGATGTCGCGTAACCAACAGAAAAACGCGCTGGTCAGCGAAACGATGAAAGCCAATCAGCTATGGGGCGAAGTGCTGGATAACGCCGCCTTTGAAGCCGAACAGATGGGCAAGTCGCTAACGGTAAATTATCCGCCGGGGCCGTGGCCGCTCTATGGCAACCCAAACGCGCTGGAAAGCGCGCTGGAAAATATTGTTCGTAATGCGCTGCGCTATTCACATACGAAGATTGAAGTCGGCTTCTCGGTGGATAAAGACGGTATTACGATCACGGTCGATGACGACGGGCCGGGCGTCAGCCCTGAAGACCGCGAGCAGATCTTCCGTCCGTTCTATCGCACTGATGAGGCGCGCGACCGCGAGTCTGGCGGCACCGGGCTGGGGCTGGCGATTGTCGAAAGCGCCATGCAGCAGCACCGCGGCTGGGTGAAGGCTGACGATAGCCCGCTCGGCGGGTTGCGGCTCACGCTGTGGCTACCGCTGTACAAGCGAACCTAAAAACCATCGGCCTGCGAATGCAGGCCGATTTTTTATCTCGCCGTCGAGATTTACCGGGAAATGTCTGGCGCCAGAATCCACTCGGCGCTGTCGTTCCACACGTCCATCCGGGTAATTTTGCCATCGCGCACTTCGAAGCGGTCGATAAAGCGGTTATCGGCAAACGGGCGACCGTCGGGCCATTCGCCATACAACGTACCGTTGGAATAAATCACAACGTAATCATCATGCTGCACCGCATCAAACTCGCCCAGCGCCTTCTTCACCCACTTGTAGCGAGCGCCGTTAAACTGCGCGATATCTGCCGCGCCCGCCATCGCCCGGCCTCCGGTGAAGGTAATTTTCACCTCCGGGTGCATATACGTTGCGGCGCGTTCAGCATCGGGAATCATCGAGGCCACCAAAAATTCTTTTACGATCGCCACCGCATTTTCAGCTTCAGTCATAATCCTTCCTTTCATTTTGGCGGAGTTTTATCCCCCCACAGTCGTCTGGCGCTATCTTCAATTTTGCCGCTCAAACGACGCTTCTGCATGGTGCGGCTCCAGCTCGCCGACAGCCCGGCGGCGCTCAGCAGCCGATGATATTGTTCATCATCAAACGGCATAGACCAGGCGATAACACCCGCTTCATGAACCGAGACATCGCTCAGACGCGACGCCAGTTCCAGCGGCGCATCGCTGGAGACCTTACCTGGCGCAATGACCCGATACAGCCAGCCGGTTTTTCCGCTGCTCTGCATAAGGAGGGCCATGTCGCTGATGGCAAAGTGGAAATTAAGTTTAAAGCATGGAGAGCGCGGCTGAGTGACCTGGATCAACGCCTCACCCCAGCGGTAGATATCGCCAATAAACACGTTGTGTTCGGTCATTCCGTTCGTCGACAGATTCTCGCCAAACGCCGGGGCGCAAAACAGCGTCGCCTGCTCGGGGAACTGGCGAATCCAATCAGCATAGTGTTCGCGGGGGTAATGGCATAGCGCGCGGTCGGGGCCGCCGTGGATTTTCTTTTCGGCCTGCTGATCGCCTGCCAGACCCAGCTCGGTCAGCATAAGTTCGCCGTCGATTTGCACCTTGGCGATAGCGCTCGGGCGGCTGCCGTCATAGTCACGAATTTTGCCAATAAACACGTCAACCGGATAATGCATCTGCTGCTCCTTACGCGGATACAAAAAAAGCGAGTCATCAGACTCGCTTCTACAGACGTGCAATGCAAATTATTTTTTAGCGGCGAAACGCGCTGCTGCTTCGTCCCAGTTCACCACGTTCCAGAACTCTTTGATGTAGTCCGGGCGGCGGTTCTGGAATTTCAGGTAGTAAGCGTGTTCCCACACGTCCAGACCCAGGATCGGGAAGCCGGAAGCGCCGGAAATGGCTTCACCCATCAGCGGGGAATCCTGGTTTGCGGTAGAAACCACAGCCAGTTTGTCGCCTTTCAGCACCAGCCACGCCCAGCCGGAGCCGAAACGGGTTGCTGCTGCTTTTTCGAATTCAGCTTTGAAGTTGTCAACGGAACCGAAGTCACGCTCGATAGCCGCTTTCAGATCGCCCTGCAGAGTGGTGCCTTTTTTCAGCCCTTTCCAGAACAGGCTGTGGTTAGCGTGGCCGCCCGCGTTGTTACGCAGCACGGTTTTTTTGTCCGCTGGCACCTGGTCCAGTTTAGTAATCAGTTCTTCAACCGGCAGGTCAGCAAACTCAGGCAGGTTTTCCAGCGCCGCGTTAGCGTTGTTGACATAGGTTTGATGGTGTTTGGTGTGGTGAATCTCCATCGTCTGCTTATCAAAGTGCGGTTCCAGTGCATCATAAGCGTACGGCAGGGATGGCAGTGTATAACTCATAATCATCTCCATTATTGTCGAGCGGCACAGTGTTAACGCCGCGTAAGCAGTTGGTTCATTATAGTTAATTAAATGATATTGAAAATGATTATCAATGCCGTACTTTTTCAAGGGTTATAAACGTTACGGCATCCGCTGAAAAAAATCGTTTTTTACGCCTCCAACCGAAACCGCCTGTTGATGAATTCCTGGAAATCATGAAATGTGAAACATGGTTTCAAAATCTTTCTTTTGGTGCCAATTTTTGTCAGCGGTGGCAAAATCAAGAAGGTTATAATTTCACCATGCAATTACATTCCCGATAAATTATTACAATTGCGAGGGAATTATGAAGCAACCTGGTTTTATACGTCTGGCTACGTTGGCCTTACTCTCCACACTCTCTTTCTTCTCCCACGGCGAAACCATTTTGCGCCTGGCCTACGCTGAAAATAGCCAGCCGGTAAAAGATGCGTTGCACTTCCTGGGGCAGCAAGTTGAAGAGAAAACGGGCGGCGATATCAAAGTACAGTACTTCCCGGACGGACAGCTTGGCGGCGAGCGCGAACTGGTGGAGTTGACGCAGGTCGGCGTCGTCGACATCACTAAAGTGTCGTCCGGGCTGATGGAGAGTTTTTCGCCTGAGTACGGCGTGTTCTCACTTCCCTACCTGTTTGCCACCGTCGATGAATACTACCGCGTAATGGATAACCCACAGGTGATGGAGCCTGTTTATCAGTCCACCGCCGCACAGGGGTTTGTCGGCGTAGGCTGGTATGATTCCGGCGCGCGTAATTTTTATATGAGCAAAGCGCCGGTTAAACGCATTGAGGATTTACGCGGGAAGAAGATCCGCGTCATGCAGAGTGAGACGGCGATCCAAACTCTCAAACTGCTGGGCGCTTCGCCTATCGCCATGAGCCAGGCGGAGGTCTATACCTCGTTACAACAAGGCATACTCGACGGCGCGGAAAACAATGAGTTCGCTCTCACCATCGCCCGCCACGGTGAAGTCGCCCGTTATTACACCTACGATATGCACACTCGCATTCCCGATATCCTGTTAATGAGTACCCTCACGCTGGAAAAGCTGACGCCGGAACAGCAGCGCATCGTCGAAGCCGCCATCAAGGCATCGATCGAATTTGAGAAAGCCGCATGGGACAAGGAAATAGAGAAAACCAGGCTGGCGGCGGTAAAAGATTTCAACGTTGAATTCTACGAGATCGACAAAAAGCCCTTCCAGAAGGCAGTACAGCCTATTTACGACGGTCTGAAAAACAAGCCGCGGCTTTACGGGCTGTATCAACGTATCCAGACAGCAAAAAATTAATCTAATCAGGAAATTAAGATGAACACATTCAGAAAAGGACTTGATTTATTGCTGGGCGCTATCTGTTGCCTGGTGCTGGCGATAATGGTTGGCATCGCCTGCTGGCAGGTGGTGAGCCGCTACATTCTGGGCGTTCCCAGCACCCTTACCGAAGAGATGCTGCGATTTCTCCTGGTGTGGGTATCAATGCTGGGCATGGCTTTTGTCGCCGGTCAGAAACAGCATATCAGTCTGACTATCTTACTGGATAAGGTGTCGCCGACGATTCGCGGCTGGTGGGATATTATCCTGCAGGTCATTTTTATCGCGTTTTCCATTTGGGTATTGATTATCGGCGGCTTAAAGATTTCTGCGATTTCTATGCTGCAAATCTCCCCTGCGCTGGGCATTCCGATGGGGAAAATTTATTACGCACTCCCCTGCGCGGGCGTACTGATCATCCTCTATGGGCTGCTGAATATCGTTGACGCCCTGAAAGCTATCCATTCCGCCACGGATACCACTGAGCACACTCTGGAGAAATCACATGATTGACCCTATTTTTGCGTCCTGTACGCTAATTGCCGTCTTTGTTGTTTTACTGGCCATGGGCGCGCCTATCGGGATCTGCATCGTTATCGCCTCTTTCAGCACCATGATGCTGGTACTGCCTTTCGATATTTCGATGTTCGCCACCGCGCAAAAAATGTTCTCCAGCCTGGACAGTTTTGCCTTGCTGGCCGTGCCGTTCTTCGTTTTGTCCGGGGTGATCATGAATAGCGGGGGAATTGCCGCCCGACTGGTCAATTTTGCCAAACTGTTTACTGGCAAACTACCCGGCTCGCTCTCTTACACCAACATCGTCGGCAATATGATGTTCGGTGCAATTTCCGGATCGGCAATTGCCGCCTCAACCTCTATCGGCGGCGTGATGGTGCCGATGAGCGCGCGCGAAGGTTACGATCGCGGCTTTGCGGCCGCGGTGAATATCGCCTCCGCGCCGACGGGAATGTTAATTCCGCCCACCACGGCTTTTATCCTTTATGCGCTGGCAAGCGGGGGAACATCGATTGCCGCTCTGTTCGCCGGCGGTCTGGTTGCGGGTGTGCTGTGGGGCGTTGGCTGTATGCTGGTCACGCTGGTGGTCGCTAAGCGTCGAAATTATCGGGTTTTCTTCACCGTCCAAAAAGGCATGGCGCTAAAAGTTGCCGTTGAGGCCATTCCCAGCCTGCTGCTGATCGTGATTATCGTCGGCGGCATTGTGCAGGGGATTTTCACCGCCATTGAAGCCTCCGCGATTGCCGTGGTGTATACGTTATTGCTGACGATGGTGTTTTACCGCACGCTGAAAATTAAGGATTTGCCTTCGATTTTGCTCCAGACAGTGGTAATGACCGGGGTCATCATGTTCCTGCTGGCAACCTCTTCGGCGATGTCCTTCTCGATGTCGATCACCAATATTCCTGCGGCGCTGAGCGATATGATCCTCGGTATTTCCGCCAATAAACTGGTTATCCTGTTAGTCATTACCGTCTTTTTGTTGATTATCGGCGCATTTATGGATATTGGTCCGGCCATTCTGATTTTTACCCCGATTCTGCTGCCGATCATGGCTAAACTGGGCGTCGATCCGGTGCATTTCGGCATTATCATGATCTATAACCTGGCGATTGGCACCATTACGCCGCCAGTTGGCAGTGGTTTATATGTCGGGGCGAGCGTCGGTAAGGTCAAAGTTGAGGAAGTGATTAAACCGTTGCTGCCTTTTTACGGCGCGATTATCGGCGTTCTGTTATTAATTACCTACATTCCGGAAATCACACTGTTCTTACCCCGTCTACTGGGCATCATGTAAGCGCATAGTTTCCTGCACATCTCGTTGCCGGATGGCGATTCGCGTCTTATCCGGCCAACGCACGATAATAATTATCCGCAGGTCATCACCAGGTAAAAAAAACCGGCTACCTATAAAGTAGCCGGAAAAGGGAATAAATAATAAACAGGGATAATGATTAGAATGTGTAGCCTATACCCACGCGGAAACGGGTTTGTCTTTCATCGCTGTTGCTATTGACGGAAACATTACCTACCTCAACGAATGGCGACCATTGGTCAATAATATAGGCAGTTCTGAAGTTATATTCATAATTATCTTTGCCGCCATCGTAAAGATCATATTTATCGGCTTTCTTATAAATCCCTTCAATTGTCCAGTCAAAGTTGTTCCATTTATAACCTGCCCAGACATCCATACGATTGATGGTATCATCATCCCGGATATCAGAAGAACGGCGTACATATTCAAAACGATAGCGCGCGCCAACCCACCAGCTTTCATTTAATGTCCACGTCGCGCGGAAGTAAGGCTTATAGGTAGAGTAACCATTGCCTGTTTCCAGCACAAAACCCGGTTGCCAGGCGACATCACCGGTTTTAAATTGGTAGCTTATCGTATATTCGTTGCCCTGTGTTTCCAGGTCATTAAACGCTTTATTGGTGTCATCCCCGCCTGATTTTGAGATAGCTTCTATCGCAAAACCAAAACCATTCGCAAACCGATGAGAAATATACGCACGGTCATAGTTAGCTTTACTGTCGTCAAGATATTCATGACGAACATCGACATATACTGCATGCGCATTTGTTACAACAAGAGGTAATAGTAAGAAAAGAGATTTTCTCATAACAGAATCCATTTAATTTAAAATTAAAACGTTGTTTTATGTCAGGCCGTTACAACCATAATACGCAATGTGAATGGCGACAATATAGGCAAAGATCTTTAATTTAAAATTGGGATAATGTTCAAAAAGCAAAATAAAATAAATGAAATTTATATTCGCCATATAACATAAAAATCAAAACACCATCAACAAAGCCAATATAGGGATTTCCCTATATTTATATTTCATTGATTCCTAACGTTAATTTCAATATATTTAAATTGTAAATACAAATAAAACAACTAAATAATTACTGTATAACTACCCTTTTATCAAACGGTAAGTCAGACTATTCCCATTATGTGAGCTCACGCAGCGTTTTCTTTGCATTGTTGCCAGCTAAGTCGTTTCGTGTCGTTATGATGAAGGTATTTTAGAAAACCAATATTATCCACTGATTTAAATAACATCCAGACGGTCACGATGCGCTCCGACTTTTTTAAAACGTGAAGTTAATCACTTCATTAACGTGCTGATTGCCAGAATACACCCAACGGCGGCAATCGTTATAAGGTTACCAGGCTGCGTAATTTTTAAACTCATGCAAACGGAAGGGGTATCCCGTCCATAAAAAATAATGAGGAACATGTCATGAGTAACGCGATTACGATGGGTATTTTCTGGCATTTGATAGGGGCGGCCAGTGCAGCCTGCTTCTATGCTCCGTTCAAGCAAGTGAAACAGTGGTCATGGGAAACCATGTGGTCAGTGGGCGGCATCGTCTCCTGGCTTATTCTGCCGTGGACAATTAGCGCTCTGTTACTGCCTGATTTCTGGGCCTATTATGGACAGTTTAACCTCTCCACCCTTTTACCGGTTTTTATGTTCGGCGCCATGTGGGGCATCGGCAATATTAACTACGGTCTGACTATGCGTTATCTCGGGATGTCGATGGGTATCGGCATCGCTATTGGCATTACGCTTATCGTCGGCACGCTGATGACGCCTATCATCAACGGTAACTTCGATGTGTTAATCCATACCGAAGGGGGACGCATGACGCTACTTGGCGTTTTTGTTGCGCTGATCGGCGTCGGGATTGTGACGCGCGCCGGACAGTTAAAAGAACGCAAAATGGGCATTAAAGCGGAGGAGTTCAATCTGAAGAAAGGGCTTCTGCTGGCAGTGATGTGCGGTATTTTCTCGGCGGGGATGTCTTTTGCCATGAACGCCGCGAAACCGATGCATGAAGCTGCTGCCGCGCTTGGCGTTGACCCGCTCTATGTCGCGCTGCCGAGTTACGTGGTGATTATGGGCGGTGGCGCGCTGGTTAACCTCGGTTTCTGTTTTATCCGCCTGGCAAAAGTGCAAAATCTGTCAATAAAAGCCGACTTCTCGCTGGCAAGACCGTTGATTATCAGCAATATTCTGCTGTCCGCGCTTGGCGGTCTGATGTGGTATTTACAGTTCTTTTTCTATGCCTGGGGACACGCGCGCATTCCCGCGCAATATGACTACATGAGCTGGATGCTGCACATGAGCTTCTATGTGCTGTGCGGGGGGCTTGTCGGTCTGGTGCTAAAAGAGTGGAAAAATGCTGGCCGCCGTCCCGTTGCCGTATTAAGCCTCGGCTGCGTGGTAATTATTATCGCGGCGAATATTGTCGGTTTAGGCATGGCCAGTTAATCGCTTTGATTACTGAGATGGCGCCATTGGCTCGGCGTCATCCCGGTTTCCCGCGTGAACACCACTGAAAAATAATTACTATCTTCAAAGCCGCACTGCATCGAAATCTCGCTAATCATCAGCGGGCTATGCTGAAGCAGATACTGCGCGTGGCAAATACGGACCTGGCGTAAATATTGATTAATCGTCATCCCGGTTTGGGCGCGAAACTGCTGCCGCAGCACCCGTTCGCTGCATTGTTCCTGCTGGCAAAACGCATCCAGCGCAAAGGGACGCTCAAGGCTATTAGCCAAAGCGGTAATTAATTTATCCAACAGGGTTTCTCTGGAGGTTGCCGGAAGATCGTCGGTCGCGTAGCGATGCCGTTTTAACATCATCACCAGTTGACCAAACAGCAATTCCGCCATCTCATTCGCCAGCGGATCGCGCCCATTACTCTCATGTTCAAGCTGGTTAATGACCTGCCGCGCCTGATTCATTCCCATACTGCCCAGCCGCCAGTGAGGATGCCACTGCGCTCCCTGAAAGCCGGGAATCATCGCCTGCCAGTTTACATTGAGTTTCAAACGCTCCGGGCAGTAAATGATATTTTGCAGCACCAGATCGTTAACGGAGGTATAGGAGTGTTTGTCTTCAGCACGAATGTAAAACAGATCGCCGCGGGTAATTCTGTATGGGCGCTCATTAAGAACGTGTAGGCCATTGCCCCGCCAGACCATCACCAGTTCACAAAACTCATGCGTATGTTCCGCAAAAACATCCTGTGGATAGCGATCGGCAACCGTAACGGCCTGCTGCTCATCAGTAAAAAAATCTTTTTTCAAAAGGATTAACTGATTTGCCACCGCAGCACCTCATGTTGAATGCTTGCCGGATGGCGCTACGCTTATTCTGTCTACCGCTCGCCGCCGTAGGCCAGGTAAGGCGCAGCCGCCATCCGGTATTAAAGGGTATAATTATCAGCATATTGGCGACGAAAACGTTGATAGCGTTCGCGTTACTGGATTATCGCATCGCGTCCCTGACGGATATCCCGCGGCGACCAGTTAAATTCTCGGCGAAACAGAGTCGAAAAGTGGTTACTGTCGCCAAAACCGCAGCGGTACGCGATTTCTGTCACGCTATGATCGCTATGGCGCAATAAATGCCGGGCTTTGATCAAACGCAGGCGATTAAGGTAACGTTGCGGCGTCAGCCCGGTATGCTGTTTAAGCTGACGATGCAGCGTACGTAGCGACAGCGAAAACTGTTCAGCTACCGCCTCCCAGCAAACCTCCTCCGCAAAATGGTCTTCCAGCCATGCCATCAGTTGGTTGAGTTTGGCGTCGTTATTGGTCGCGCCTTCCATCAGGCTACTGCGGCGTAACAACACCAGTAGTTGCATAAACAAAATTTCGCGATTCGCCACCGCAGGCGCATCCATGCTGTCTCCGGCGCGCTCCATCAGACCGACCAACTGGCGCACCTGCTGCAACACACTCTGATTCACCCGCCAGTGCGAAGGATAGTAACCATCCTGCTCCTGCGGCAGCAATTGATCCAGCCCCGCCAGGAATTGGAAAGCGTCCGGCGAACGCCACAGTACATTCGTCAGGCATAGGTTGTCGGTATGTTCATATAAATGCCGGTCGTGATCGCGAACAAAACACACGGTACCGCCGCTGATGGTATACGGCTGCCCGTTGAATACATGAATGCCCGTACCGTGTTCCACAATCACGATTTCATGAAAATCATGATGATGTTCAGGGAAAGCGGCTTGCGGCAGACGGGGTTCAATCGCCACGGGCGCTTTACCTGATGGAAAAAAATCCACGCTATGCAGTACGGTCATGGTTGCTTCCTCCTGAATTCAACATGTCCGAATAGTAATTAAGGGCTATCGGCCTCACCTTAAATTTTTGACGCTAAAGCGCGCAAACATGGTCTTTTTTTCAAGAAAAGGCGGGAAAAAGCGGGAAATGCGGACGACATCACACCGGCCTATTAGTAGAAACTGTGAACGCTATCACGTTCATCTTTGCCTTGTTGCCAGCGGCTCATTTTCCTGTCAGTAACGAGAAGGTAGGTCTTTGAGGGCTTTTTTAGACTGTGCGCAATGACTCTAAGAAGGACCTGATTATGACTTTTCGCCATTGTGTCGCGGTTGATCTCGGCGCATCCAGCGGGCGCGTGATGCTGGCGCGTTACGACAGCAAACACCGTACCCTGACGCTACGTGAAATTCACCGTTTTGTGAACTGCCTACAAAAAACAGACGGGTTTGACACCTGGGACATCGACAGTCTGGAAAAGGATATCCGTCTTGGTCTGAAGAAAGTCTGCAATGAAGGCATTCTTATCGACAGCATCGGCATCGACACCTGGGGCGTCGATTATGTCCTGCTGGATAAACAAGGTCAGCGTGTCGGCCTGCCGGTCTCCTACCGCGATAACCGTACCACGGGCATCATGTCGCAAGCGCTGGTCCAGATCGGCAAAAGCGAAATCTATCGCCGCAGCGGGATTCAGTTTCTGCCGTTTAACACCATCTATCAGCTACGCGCGCTGACGAAACAACAGCCTGAGTTAACAGCGCAGGTCGCTCATGCGCTGCTGATGCCCGATTATTTCAGCTACCGCCTGACCGGTGAAATGAACTGGGAATACACCAACGCCACGACCACCCAGTTGGTCAATATCAATACCGATGACTGGGACGAGACCCTGCTGACATGGACTGGCGCGAAAAAGAGCTGGTTCGGTCGCCCCTCGCACCCTGGCAATGTTATCGGCGACTGGATTTGCCCGCAGAGCAACCGTATTCCGGTGGTAGCCGTCGCCAGCCACGATACCGCCAGCGCCGTTATTGCCTCTCCGCTGGCAAATAAACATAGCGCTTACCTGTCTTCAGGCACCTGGTCGTTGATGGGTTTTGAAAGCAAAATGCCCTACACCACTGACGAGGCGCTGGCTGCCAATATCACCAACGAAGGCGGCGCGGAAGGGCGTTATCGGGTACTGAAAAACATTATGGGTTTGTGGCTGCTCCAGCGTGTGCTGAAAGAACGGCGCATTACCGATCTGCCTGCGCTTATCGCCCAAACAGAAGCGCTGCCGGCCTGCCGTTTCCTGATTAACCCGAATGACGATCGCTTTATCAATCCTGACGATATGAGCGCCGAAATCCAGGCCGCCTGTCGCGAGACCGACCAGCCCGTTCCCGTCAGCGATGCCGAACTGGCGCGCTGCATTTTCGACAGTCTGGCGCTGTTGTATGCCGACATTTTGCACGAACTGGCAAATCTGCGCGGCGAAAAATTTACCCAACTGCATATTGTCGGCGGCGGCTGCCAAAACGCGCTACTCAACCAGTTGTGCGCCGATGCATGTGGTATTCGCGTGATGGCCGAGCCGGTTGAAGCCTCCACCCTTGGCAATATTGGTATTCAGCTTATGACCCTCGACGAATTAAACAACGTCGATGACTTCCGTCAGGTCATCAGCGCTAACTACGACCTGACAACCTATATCCCTAATCCTGATAGTGAAATTGCCCGCCACGTTGCGCAGTTTCAACCCAAACGACAGACAAAGGAGCTTTGCGCATGACCACTCAACTGGAACAAGCCTGGGAACTGGCAAAACAACGTTTCGCCGCAGTAGGTATTGATGTCGAGGAGGCGCTGCGCCAGCTCGATCGCCTGCCGGTTTCCATGCACTGCTGGCAGGGCGACGATGTTGCCGGATTCGAGAACCCGGAAGGTTCGTTGACGGGCGGAATTCAGTCAACCGGCAACTATCCGGGCAAAGCGCGTAACGCCACCGAACTGCGCGCCGATCTGGAACAGGCGCTGCGTCTGATCCCAGGACCAAAACGGCTGAACCTGCACGCCATTTATCTTGAGTCGGATACGCCGGTTGCTCGCGACCAGATCAAACCGGAGCATTTTAAAAACTGGGTGGAGTGGGCGAAAACGAACCGGCTGGGGCTGGATTTCAACCCCACCTGTTTTTCTCATCCACTGAGCGCTGACGGTTTTACCCTCTCTCATCCAGACGCGAAAATTCGCCAGTTCTGGATCGATCACTGCAAAGCCAGCCGCCGCGTCTCGGCATACTTTGGTGAGCAGCTCGGTACGCCGTCGGTGATGAACATCTGGATTCCGGACGGCATGAAAGACATTACCGTCGACCGTTTAGCCCCGCGCCAGCGCCTGCTGGAAGCGCTGGATGAGGTCATTAGCGAGAAATTCGACCCGGCGCACCACATCGACGCCGTCGAAAGCAAACTGTTTGGCATCGGCGCGGAAAGCTACACCGTCGGCTCCAATGAGTTCTACATGGGCTACGCCACCAGCCGTCAGACCGCGCTGTGTCTGGATGCGGGCCACTTCCATCCCACTGAAGTAATTTCCGACAAAATTTCCGCCGCCATGCTCTACGTGCCACGGCTGCTGCTACACGTCAGCCGCCCGGTACGCTGGGATAGCGACCACGTGGTGCTCCTGGACGATGAAACCCAGGCAATTGCCAACGAGATCGTCCGTCATAACCTGTTCGACCGTGTGCATATCGGCCTGGATTTCTTCGACGCCTCTATCAACCGTGTCGCCGCGTGGGTTATCGGTACCCGCAACATGAAAAAAGCGCTGCTGCGCGCTCTGCTGGAACCCACAGATCAACTGCGTCAGCTTGAGGCCAGCGGCGATTACACCGCGCGTCTGGCGCTGCTGGAAGAGCAAAAATCCCTGCCGTGGCAGGCCGTCTGGGAAATGTATTGCCAGCGTCACGACACGCCGGCTGGCAGCCAGTGGCTGGACAGCGTTCGCACCTACGAAAAAGAGATCCTGAGCAAACGTAGCTGACAGCGACACCTGATCTGTAGGCCGGATAAGACGCCCGCGTCGCTACCCGGCAATAAATGAAACACGATTGCCGGATGGCGCTGCGCTTATCCGGCCTACGTAAGACCCGAATAACCTTCGGGCAATAAATGGGAACACGAACATGCAAAATATTACCGATTCCTGGTTTGTCCAGGGCATGATTAAAGCCACGTCTGATGCGTGGCTGAAAGGGTGGGACGAACGTAATGGCGGTAACCTGACGCTGCGTCTGGATGAAGCAGACATCGCGCCTTTTGCGGCTAATTTCCACGAAAAACCACGCTATATCGCGCTAAGTCAACCCATGCCGCTGCTGGCGAATACGCCGTTTATCGTTACCGGTTCCGGCAAATTCTTCCGCAACGTGCAGCTCGATCCGGCAGCTAATTTAGGCGTGGTCAAAATCGACAGCGACGGCGCAGGCTACCACATTCTGTGGGGCTTAACCCACGACGCGGTCCCCACCTCTGAACTCCCGGCGCATTTCCTCTCCCACTGCGAACGCATCAAAGCCACCCACGGCAAAGACCGCGTCATTATGCATTGCCATGCGACTAACCTGATCGCCCTCACCTACGTACTGGAAAACAACACTGCGCTGATCACCCGCAAACTGTGGGAAGGCAGCACCGAATGCCTGGTGGTATTCCCGGACGGTGTCGGCATTCTGCCGTGGATGGTGCCAGGCACCGATGAAATCGGCCAGGCCACCGCGCAAGAAATGCAGAAACATTCGCTGGTGCTGTGGCCGTTCCACGGCGTGTTCGGAAGCGGACCTACGCTGGATGAAACCTTCGGTTTGATAGATACCGCAGAGAAATCCGCTGAGGTATTAGTCAAAATCTATTCGATGGGCGGTATGAAGCAGACCATCACGCGCGAAGAACTGGTCGCCCTCGGCAAACGTTTTGGCGTGACACCGCTGGCCAGCGCCGTAGCGCTGTACTAATACCTCCCAACTCAACGCCGGATGCGGCTTTGCCTTATCCGGCCTACAGGTCGGTGCGCATTTTACCGTAGGCCCGATAAGCGTAGCGCCATCGGGCAACAGGGAATTTTTTTAAGGAGAATAGTGATGAGCTTTATGTTGGCACTGCCAAAAATTAGCCTGCATGGCGCTGGAGCGATTGCCGATATGGTGAACCTCGTGGCGAATAAGCAATGGGGCAAAGCGCTGATCGTTACCGATGGTCAACTGGTAAAGCTGGGCCTGCTGGATAGCCTGTTTAGCGCACTGGATGAACATCAAATGTCTTACCACCTGTTTGATGAGGTGTTCCCAAACCCGACAGAAGAGCTGGTGCAGAAAGGTTTTGCGGCGTATCAGAGCGCAGAATGTGACTACATTATCGCCTTCGGCGGCGGCAGCCCGATCGATACCGCTAAAGCGGTGAAAATTCTGACCGCCAACCCAGGTCCATCTACCGCCTACTCCGGCGTCGGCAAAGTGAAAAACGCCGGCGTACCGCTGGTAGCGATTAATACTACGGCAGGTACCGCGGCCGAGATGACCAGCAACGCGGTGATTATCGACTCTGCCCGTAAGGTCAAAGAGGTGATCATCGACCCGAATATCATCCCGGATATTGCCGTGGATGACGCCAGCGTCATGCTGGAAATCCCGGCGTCTGTGACCGCCGCAACCGGCATGGATGCCCTGACCCATGCGGTGGAAGCCTATGTCTCCGTTGGCGCGCATCCGCTCACCGACGCTAACGCGCTGGAAGCGATTCGCTTAATCAATTTGTGGCTACCGAAAGCGGTTGACGATGGCCATAACCTCGAAGCCCGTGAGCAAATGGCATTCGGCCAGTACCTGGCGGGTATGGCGTTCAACAGCGCTGGTTTGGGGCTGGTTCACGCGCTGGCGCACCAGCCGGGCGCAACCCACAATCTGCCGCACGGCGTCTGCAACGCTATCCTGCTGCCAATTGTCGAGAACTTTAACCGTCCGCACGCCGTCGCGCGTTTTGCCCGCATCGCACAGGCGATGGGCGTGGAGACGCGCGGTATGTCTGACGAAGCCGCAAGTCAGGAAGCGATTAACGCTATCCGTACGCTGAGCAAACGCGTCGGCATTCCAGACGGTTTCAGCACGTTGGGCGTCACAAAAGAAGATATCGAAGGCTGGCTGGATAAAGCCCTCGCCGACCCGTGCGCGCCGTGTAACCCGCGCACCGCCAGCCGCGATGAAGTTCGCGAGCTGTACCTGGAGGCGTTATGATCCGCAAAGCCTTTGTGATGCAGGTAAATGCCGACGCGCACGAGGAGTATCAGCGTCGTCATAACCCAATCTGGCCGGAGCTGGAAGCCGTATTAAAATCTCACGGCGCGCATCACTACGCGATTTATCTCGATCAGGAGCGCAATCTGCTGTTCGCCACCGTTGAGATTGAATCCGAGGAACGCTGGAACGCCGTTGCCAGCACCGACGTTTGCCAGCGTTGGTGGAAACATATGCGTGACGTTATGCCCGCGAATCCGGATAACAGCCCGGTCAGCGCAGAGCTAAAAGAGGTGTTCTATCTGCAGTAAGTCGTGTGCCCGGTGGCGCAAGCTTACCGGGCCTACAGTTTTATTTTTTGTCGGCCGGATAAGGCGGTTACGCCGCCATCCGGCAATTTCAATTCTGCTCCGCTACCAGGATAGCCTGTGTATCCGGTTCCAGCGCTTTAAAGATATGCGCCTGGTCGCCGGGATAACAAATGTAATCGCCCTCCGCCAGCTCTTCCGGCGCCTCGGTTAAGCCGACGAGGGCTTTTCCCTGCGTAACAATAATATGTTCCACCGACCCCGGCGGATGCGGGTGAGAGATCCGGTCGGCCCCCGGCTGCGTCAACAGCAGATAGATATCACGCCGCGCGCCGGGCGGACACGCCGCCAGTAATATCGCCTGATAATGCGCCTGCTCCGCCACCACTTTGGTGCCTTCTCCGCGGCGAATCACCTGCGTTTTTTGTACCTGCGGCTCCAGCAGCCTGGCAAAGGGAATGTCGAGCGCGACGCATAGCGACCATAACGTCTCCAGGCTGGGGTTGCCGTTCCCTGCTTCCAGTTGTGAAAGCGTAGATTTAGCGATGCCTGCGCGCCGCGCAATCTCCGCCAGCGACAGTCCGGTTCGCTGGCGTTCGCGTACCAGACTTCTGGCAATGACGCTAATAGGTTGTGTCATAAAGCATCCAACGTTCACTATAACGAACGAAATGTTCGTCTTGTAAAGCAAATCTGTTCCGTTCATTATAATGAAAATTCGTTCGATATGACTAAAGAAGATGAAACACTATTTTTCCTGTCTCAAAGGAGACACGATAAAAGCGATATTTTTAGTGTGCCTGGCCGTGGGCGTCGTCGGCATGTCCTATGGCTCACTGGCGATGGCCTACGGTTTCCCACTGTGGGTGCCGTTTGTCCTCTCTATTTTTGTACTGGCGGGCGCGTCCGAATTTATGTTTATCGGCATTGTTGCCAGCGGCGGCAATCCGTTAGCGGCGGCGGCGGCAGGACTGCTGGTGAATGCGCGCCACGTGCCGTTTGGCGTAACGGTGCGCGATTTGGTTGGCACCCGCGCCGCCAGCTTTTTCGGCTGCCATATTATGAATGATGAGAGCGTGGTGTTCGGCCTGTCGCAAAAAACCCCCGAACAACGTAAAGCCGCCTACTGGCTATGCGGTCTGGGCGTCGCCCTATTCTGGCCGATTGGCACACTGATTGGCGCGGGTGTCGGCAAACTGCTCCCTGCCCCAGAAACCATCGGTCTGGATGCCGTATTCCCGGCAATCTTACTGGCGCTGGTGATCCCGGCGTTTAAAAACCGCACCACATTGATTCGTGGTTGCAGCGGCGCCGCGCTGTCGCTTGCCGCCGTTCCCTTTGTGGCGGCCGGATTGCCGGTGTTGCTTTCGCTGCTTGGCCTACTGGCGAGGAAAAAATAATGGGCAATATGACGCTATTTATTATCGGTATTGCTCTTTTGTCTGCGGGAACCTATTTGATGCGCCTCGGCGGCGCGAAACTTGGCAGCCGTCTGGCGCTGTCTGAGCGTTCACAGGCGCTGCTCTCGGATGCGGCAACGGTGCTGCTATTCTCCGTCGCGCTGGCGACCACCTTTTACGAAGGCGAACATTTTGCAGGAATGGCGCGCGTTCTTGGGGTTGGCTTCGCCGTATTTTTAGCCTGGCGTAAAATGCCGCTTATTGTGGTGATTATCGCCGCCGCGGTAGTGACCGCGTTATTACGAATGGCGGGTATTAATTAACGTCTTACAGAACAGTTGGACGTGACACCCTATAAGTGATGAAGGCTGGGCCGCCCTATGCTGAAGTGGCTCAGAATTTTCGCATCAGGCGGGATAAATGCTTTCCATATAAATGCCGATCCTCAATGACACTACCAGTACCTTCCAGCGTAACGTCAACATCTTGTGATAGCTTCAGATTACTGGTTTTCCTAATAACTCTCCTTAGTTAATGTTACGTCAGCTATTTTTACGGATATTGCCTGACGAAGAACACATGAACGAAAAAAGCGCCTGATCGGCGCTTTTTATTGGCGTTATAGCGTAATTTTATAGGCGCTTGCGCCAGCCTGCACGCAGTTAATGTGCCGTCACTCAACGCAGGCGATTATAATCATCCACCATCTCGTTATAACTTCTCAACGACGCCGGATAAGAATCCGCAACCATCCATCCTGTTGCAGGGTCCTGCACCCGTTTCTTTTCAAAATCAGAATACTCAACATTGTCCCTGATGCGACGAATATATTTTTTAGCTTTTAGCTGATAATCCGCCGCAGAATTAACGAAAGGAAAATTCCGTCCATCAGTATCCGACTGTTTCAATTGCGCAATCATTGTTTCCAGTTCCGCGACTTTTTTCATCATCGCTTCGGCATCAAAGGTATCGGCAGAAATAACCTTGTTGATCTGCTTTGCCGAAATCATGACAGCCAGAGAATAATAGTTAAATGTTTTACCTTCCGATTCTTCTATTTTCTTCAACTGTGTCAATTGCCGTTTGTCATTTATTTCCTGAATAGCCTCATGATATTTTTCCGAGACGGGTTTAAAATCCTCGATATTCTTCAGTAATGTCTGATGCAGCGCCTTACCTTTAGCAAAGGCATCATCTTTATAGTTTTCCTGGGTATAATATTTTTCCATTTCATTAATGGTATTACCCAGCGCGGCGGCGCTATCAATATAGCTAACGGCAACGCCATCAATAGGCTCAAGTAATGGCGTTAAGGCGGCCACCTGTTTCATCTCTTTCTGGCAATTCGTTATGTAAGACTCCGTAATACCATAAATGCCATAAACCAGACTCTCTTTCCCTGTCGGACCTTTTTTAAAGTCTTTCACCCAATCCGCGTAACGCGCCAGACTGTGCTGAACGGGCAATTGAAGTTTATTAAAACAATCGATATAGACATCCATTTTTTCACTATAAACTTCTTCAGCGTCAACCTCCGGCTGAACTGGCGTTTCTGGCTTCGCCGCCGGGGGCTGAGCTGGACTTTCGCCAGATTGCGTTTCCGGCGTCTGAGAAGGCGCTGGCGTCGCAGGCTGACTGCTGGTGGCCGACGTCGCCTCGGTTTTAACATTATTGTCATCACATCCTGTTGCGCCCAGGGTCATTAGCGCAATGATTATCGCTGAGGATAATAAATTCCTTTTCATTTAATTGCCTTTTGTATATTTACGTTGGGGTTCTCTTATTTTAACGAAAATATGGCCTCGCCACTACACGTCATTCCGTTATTAAGAGAGGCTGTAAAATCCAGAAAATATATATTTCATATACCATCATTCTACATAAAATATATATTAAATTAATAATATATATTTTACGCAAATGTAGAGGGTACTATTTTAGTCTGCGATTAACCGCTGCGGATGGGTATAAATCGTCGCCCGACCCGGCTTACAGAACCCCACCAGCGTAAGATTACACCGTTCAGCGACGTCAACCGCGAGCGTGGTGGCAGCAGAAACCGCAAACAAAATTTCCACACCGCACATCGCAGACTTCTGCACCATTTCGTAACTCGCACGACTGGAAACCAGCGCCGCGCCTTGCCGCCATTCCTCACCCTCCGTGGCGCGGCGACCGAGCAGTTTATCCAGCGCAACGTGGCGTCCGACATCTTCATGGCCCCCCGCCAGTTCACCCGACGGCATGACCCACGCCGCAGCGTGCGTACACCCCGTCAGCTTACCCGTCGGTTGAAAATCATTCAGATGTTTTAACGCGCGATCAAGGTTACCGAGATTAAACGTTTGGCTAAACGGCAGCGGTTGCACCGGCTTACCGATGTCATTGAGCTGTTCCACGCCACATACGCCGCAACCGGTGCGTCCGGCCAGCGCGCGACGACGCGCTTTCAGCCCCATAAATCGACGGCTGGAAAGATCAATCTGCACTTCAAGTCCGTTACAGGACGGTACAACGTCCATGCCATAGATTTCACGCGGGCTGTCAATGATCCCTTCCGACAGAGAAAACCCCATTGCGAAATGCGTCAGATCTTTCGGAGAGGCCATCATAACGACATGCGAAATGCCGTTATACACCAGTGCCACTGGCACTTCCTCGGCAACATCATCAAGTTGGGGGGACTGCAAATCCTCGCGTTTCCAGAGAGTCAACTGGCGTGAGGTTGTGAAATCAGTCACATTTAGGACTTCTTCAGACAGTATATTGTTCACTTTCTTTTAACCATATAAGAACACACACACCAACATTATGGTATTCTGTTACAACTCCTCCCGGATGGAGGAAAATTTATCCAATTCTGAACCTTTGCGGGCCCGTCCGCAAAGAAAAATAACAACCACTCCCTGAGCGTTTCGGATAGAGAAATGTGAAAGAGAAGTGACAATGTCGAAACAAGGAGCAAACCATGCAGGTCAGCAGAAGGCAGTTCTTTAAGATCTGCGCTGGCGGTATGGCAGGCACCACGGCGGCGGCACTGGGCTTCGCGCCCGGCGTAGCGCTAGCGGAAACACGGCAATATAAACTGCTGCGCACCCGCGAAACCCGTAACACCTGCACCTACTGTTCCGTTGGCTGCGGGCTGTTGATGTACAGCCTCGGCGACGGTGCGAAAAACGCCAAAGCATCTATTTTCCATATCGAAGGGGACCCGGATCATCCGGTAAGCCGTGGCGCGCTGTGCCCGAAAGGGGCCGGTCTGGTGGACTTTATCCACTCTGAAAGCCGCCTGAAATTCCCGCAATACCGCGCGCCGGGTTCAGATAAGTGGCAACAAATCAGTTGGGAAGAAGCGTTTGACCGCATCGCTAAACTGATGAAGGAAGATCGCGACGCCAACTATCAGGCGCAGAACGCCGAAGGCGTTACCGTTAACCGCTGGCTCACCACCGGGATGCTGTGCGCTTCCGCATCCAGTAACGAGACGGGTTATTTAACGCAAAAATTCTCCCGCGCGCTGGGTATGCTCGCGGTCGACAACCAGGCGCGTGTCTGACACGGACCAACGGTAGCAAGTCTTGCTCCAACATTTGGTCGCGGTGCGATGACCAACCACTGGGTCGACATCAAGAACGCCAACCTCGTCGTGGTGATGGGCGGTAACGCCGCAGAAGCTCACCCGGTCGGGTTCCGCTGGGCGATGGAAGCCAAAATTCACAACGGCGCGAAGCTGATTGTGATCGATCCGCGCTTTACGCGTACCGCGTCGGTGGCCGATTTCTATGCGCCAATACGCTCTGGTACTGACATTGCCTTCTTGTCAGGCGTGATGCTGTATCTGCTGACCAACGAAAAATACAACCGTGAATACACCGAGGCCTATACCAATGCCAGCCTGATCGTGCGTGAAGATTTTGGCTTCGATGATGGTCTGTTCACCGGCTACGACGCAGACAAGCGGCAGTACGATAAAACCAGTTGGCACTATGAGCTGGACGAAAACGGTTTTGCCAAACGCGATACGACACTGCAACACCCGCGCTGTGTCTGGAATCTGTTGAAACAGCATGTCTCACGCTACACGCCGGACGTGGTAGAAAATATCTGCGGTACGCCGAAAGCGGACTTCCTGAAAGTGTGCGAGTACATTGCAGAAACCAGCGCAAAAGATAAAACCGCGTCGTTCCTGTACGCGCTGGGCTGGACGCAGCATTCCATCGGCGCGCAGAACATCCGTACTATGGCGATGATCCAGCTTCTGCTCGGTAACATGGGGATGGCGGGCGGCGGCGTTAACGCCCTGCGCGGTCACTCCAATATTCAGGGACTGACCGACTTAGGACTGCTGTCGCAAAGTCTGCCGGGCTACCTGACGCTGCCGAGCGAAAAACAGACCGACCTGCAAACCTATCTGGCTGCCAATACGCCGAAGCCATTGTTGAAGGATCAGGTCAACTACTGGGGCAACTATCCGAAATTCTTCGTCTCAATGATGAAGGCCTTCTTTGGTGATAAAGCGACAGCGGAAAATAGCTGGGGCTTCGACTGGCTACCGAAGTGGGATAAAGGCTACGACGTGTTGCAGTACTTCGAGATGATGAAACAGGGTAAGGTCAACGGCTATATCTGCCAGGGCTTTAACCCGGTGGCCTCATTCCCGAACAAAAACAAAGTGGTCGCGTCGCTTTCCAAACTGAAGTACCTGGTGACTATCGATCCGCTCAACACCGAAACGTCCACCTTCTGGCAAAACCACGGTGAGTCGAACGACGTTGATCCCGCAAAAATCCAGACCGAAGTGTTCCGTCTGCCTTCCACCTGTTTTGCCGAGGAAAATGGTTCCATCGTTAACTCCGGTCGCTGGTTACAGTGGCACTGGAAGGGCGCGGACGCCCCGGGAATTGCCATGACCGACGGCGAAATCCTCGCCGGTATCTTCTTACGCCTGCGTAAGATGTACTCTGAACAGGGCGGCGCCAACCCGGAACAGGTTTTGAATATGACCTGGAACTACACCAAACCATACGAACCCGCCTCTGAAGAAGTGGCGATGGAAAGTAATGGTAAAGCGCTGGCCGATCTTATCGACCCGGCAACCGGCGCGGTGGTGGTGAAAAAAGGTCAACAGCTCAGTTCGTTCGCGCAACTGCGCGATGACGGTACGACGTCCAGCGGCTGCTGGATTTTCGCCGGTAGCTGGACGCCGGAAGGCAACATGATGGCGCGTCGTGATAACGCCGACCCGTCTGGTCTCGGCAACACGCTGGGCTGGGCATGGGCATGGCCACTTAACCGCCGCATCCTCTATAACCGCGCCTCCGCCGATCCGCAGGGTAATCCCTGGGACCCGAAACGTCAGCTACTGAAATGGGAAGGCGGAAAATGGGCCGGATGGGATATTCCGGACTACAGCGCCGCCGCGCCCGGCAGCGACGTCGGACCGTTTATCATGCAGCCGGAAGGGATGGGTCGCCTGTTTGCTATCGATAAGATGGCGGAAGGGCCGTTCCCGGAACACTACGAGCCGTTTGAAACGCCGCTGGGCACTAACCCGCTGCACCCGAACGTTATCTCTAACCCTGCCGCCCGTATCTTTAAAGACGATGCCGACGCGCTGGGTAAAGCGGATAAGTTCCCGTATGTCGGAACCACTTACCGTCTGACCGAGCACTTCCACTACTGGACCAAGCACGCGTTGCTTAACGCTATCGCCCAGCCGGAACAGTTTGTGGAAATTGGCGAGAAGCTGGCGAATAAGCTCGGCATCGCGCATGGCGATACCGTGAAGGTCTCCTCGAACCGCGGCTATATCAAAGCCAAAGCGGTGGTGACCAAGCGTATTCGCACGCTGAAAGCGGACGGCAAGGATATCGATACCATCGGTATTCCTATTCACTGGGGCTATGAAGGCGTGGCGAAAAAAGGCTTTATCGCCAATACGTTAACGCCTTTCGTCGGTGATGCGAACACGCAAACGCCGGAGTTTAAATCCTTCCTTGTGAACGTGGAAAAGGTGTAACGGAGACGACCTATGGCTTATCAATCGCAAGACATCATTCGTCGTTCCGCCACTAACGGTTTCACCCCCGCGCCCCAGGCGCGGGACCACCAGGAAGAGGTGGCGAAACTCATCGACGTCACCACCTGTATCGGCTGTAAAGCGTGTCAGGTGGCGTGCTCCGAGTGGAACGACATCCGTGATGAAGTGGGCAATAACGTCGGGGTGTATGACAACCCGGCGGACTTAACCGCGAAATCCTGGACGGTGATGCGCTTCTCGGAAGTGGAACAGAACGACAAACTGGAGTGGCTGATCCGTAAGGATGGCTGTATGCACTGCGCCGATCCCGGCTGCCTGAAGGCCTGTCCGGCGGAAGGGGCGATCATTCAGTATGCTAACGGTATTGTCGACTTCCAGTCCGAGCAGTGTATCGGCTGCGGCTACTGTATCGCTGGCTGCCCGTTCAACGTGCCGCGCCTTAACCCGGAAGACAACCGCGTCTATAAATGTACGCTGTGCGTCGACCGCGTGACCGTGGGGCAAGAACCGGCCTGCGTGAAGACCTGTCCAACCGGCGCCATTCATTTTGGCTCGAAAGAGGATATGAAAACGCTGGCGGGCGAGCGGGTGGCGGAACTAAAAACCCGTGGTTATGACAACGCGGGTCTGTACGATCCGGCGGGCGTAGGCGGTACGCATGTCATGTACGTGCTGCATCATGCCGACAAGCCGAATCTGTATCACGGTCTGCCGGAGAACCCGGAAATCAGCGAAACCGTTAAGTTCTGGAAAGGCGTCTGGAAACCGCTCGCCGCGTTCGGTTTTGCCGCGACCTTTGCCGCCAGCGTCTTCCACTATGTCGGCGTCGGCCCGAACCGTGCGGAAGAGGAAGATGACAACCTGCATGAAGAGAAAGACGAGGTGCGCAAATGAAACGACGTGACACCATCGTGCGCTATACGGCGCCGGAACGCATCAACCACTGGATCGTCGCCTTCTGCTTCGTGCTGGCGGCGGTGAGCGGGCTGGGCTTTTTATTCCCATCCTTCAACTGGTTGATGCATATCCTGGGCACCCCACAACTGGCGCGAATTCTGCACCCGTTTGTGGGCGTGGTTATGTTTGCCTCGTTCATCATCATGTTTTTCCGTTATTGGCACCACAATCTAATCAATCGGGATGATATCTTTTGGGCGAAGAATATTCGTAAGATCGTCGTCAACGAGGAAGTGGGTGACACCGGGCGTTATAACTTCGGTCAGAAATGCGTATTCTGGGCGGCGATTATCTTCCTGGTGCTGCTGCTGGTAAGCGGGGTAATTATCTGGCGTCCGTACTTTGCGCCTGCTTTCTCAATCCCGGTGATCCGATTCGCGTTAATGTTGCATTCTTTTGCCGCAGTAGCGTTAATTGTGGTTATCATGGTGCATATCTACGCCGCCCTTTGGGTGAAAGGCACCATTACCGCGATGGTGGAAGGCTGGGTAACCCGGTCGTGGGCGAAGAAACATCACCCGCGCTGGTACCGAGAAGTCCGCAAGACAACGGAAAAAGAAACTGAATGAGTATTCGCATAATCCCGCAAGATGAGCTGGGGTCGAGCGAGAAACGTACGGCGGATATGATTCCGCCGTTATTGTTCCCCCGACTCAAAAACGTCTACAACCGCCGCGCCGAACGTCTGCGCGAGCTGGCTGAAAATAACCCGCTGGGCGATTACCTGCGCTTTGCCGCGCTTATCGCGCACGCGCAGGAAGTGGTGCTGTACGACCATCCGCTGGAGATGGATCTGACCGCACGTATTAAAGAAGCGAACGACCAGGGCAAGCCGCCGCTGGATATCCACGTGCTGCCGCGTGATAAGCACTGGCAAAAACTGCTGCATTCGTTAATTGCCGAGCTAAAACCCGAGATGAGCGGCCCCGCGCTGGCGGTGATCGAGAACCTGGAGAAAGCCTCAGAGCAGGAGCTGGAGCAGATGGCCAGCGCGCTGTTTGCCTCGGATTTTGCCTCCGTCAGCAGCGATAAAGCCCCGTTTATCTGGGCCGCGCTCTCCCTTTACTGGGCGCAAATGGCCAGCTTGATTCCAGGCAAAGCCCGCGCGGAATACGGTGAAGCGCGCCAGTATTGCCCGGTGTGCGGTTCGATGCCGGTCTCCAGCATGGTGCAGATCGGCACCACGCAGGGGCTGCGTTATCTGCACTGTAACCTGTGCGAAACCGAATGGCATGTCGTGCGCGTAAAATGCAGTAACTGCGAACAGAGCCGTGACTTACACTACTGGTCGCTGGAAAATGAGCAGGCTGCGGTGAAAGCCGAAAGCTGCGGCGATTGCGGGACTTACCTGAAGATTCTCTATCAGGAAAAAGACCCGAAAGTGGAAGCCGTGGCCGACGACCTCGCCTCGCTGGTGCTGGACGCGCGCATGGAACAGGAGGGCTTCGCCCGCAGTTCCATCAACCCGTTCCTGTTCCCGGGGGAAGGGGAATAAGTTCTCTGGTATACCGGCTAGCAATCTACGTTAGCCGGATCATTGCTCAATAACGCAATGCTTGTATAACGTTTCTCGGGTCGTTGGCAATGGCGCGAAGTAACGCTTTGGCTGGCCCTGTCGGTGAACGTCTTCCTTGCTCCCAGTTGCGCAGCGTATCCACGTTGACCGAAATCAGTTCTGCAAACTTAGATTGCGACAACCCAGATGCCTGCCGTATTTCTTTAATCTTCATTGCATCAATATGAAAGGTACGAGAAGGCTCACGGGTCCCTTCAATGATTTCATTCATTTGAGACATACTTTGAGTTAATCGCTCAAATAACACTTTATCCATCTACCACCTCTCATTCAGCATACGAAGCACCGCTTTTTCCTGCGGCGTGAGATCATCTTTAATGCCTTTTTGATAAATCAGAAGCAAGCGAATCTCATACCGTTGACTACGGTGAAAATAGATAATTCGCACGCCACTACGCTTTCCTTTGCCTCGCGCTCCCCAGCGCATTTTTCTCAGGCCGCCCGTTTCCTGAATGACATCACCACAATCTGGATGCTGAGCCATAAAAACCTGAAGCTTATGGTATTCATCATCATCGAGCAGTTTTTTAACATCTTCAGTAAAGAGTTCCGTTTCTATAAATTGCATATTCCATACGCCATTGGCTTATAGTAGTGAAAATAATCTATACGTCAATGGCGTATAGCATCATCATTTCACAGTACAAAAATTAAAAACCCAGCGCCAACCGCATTCCATTTTTTGCGAACCTCTATCCAGAATCATCATCCCCTCGTTTCACCACTTTCCATCCCCAACGAACCAGGTTATAAACTGTACATATATACAGTCAAAGGAGCGTTATATGCCACTGGAAAAAGGAATTGCCGAACTGGTCGCTGGGTTTATCGCCGCGGGCCGCCCCTCTTCACGAGAGCAGAATATTGATGACCGGAGAGCGGGCTATATTGCCAGCACGACGCTGGCGGGTGAGAAAGAAATTCGGGTGAGTTCGGAAGATATCGTGCTGGAAGGGATGACATTTCGCGTCGTTTCGCCGCCAAACGCATCCGGTTCTCTACCCTGTATCCTCTACTATCACGGCGGCTGTTTTGTTAGCGGCGGCTTTCTGACTCATGACCCCCAGCTACGGCAACTGGCCTGGAAAAGCGGCTGTAAGGTGATTGCCATTCAGTATCGCCTTGCGCCAGAGCACACCTTCCCTGCGGCTCATGACGACGCTGAACGCGGGGCCAATATCGTCCATCAATACGCGGAGCAGTTAGGCATCGATCGTGAACGTATCACGCTTGCTGGCGACAGCGCAGGCGGGCACCTGGCATTGGTCAGCGCGCTACGCCTGAAATCCACCGCCCACTGGTCTCCGGCGAAGCTGCTGTTGATCTACCCGATGCTTGACGCTACTGCCAGTTTCCCCAGCTATGCCAGCAACGGGCAAGACTACATCATCACCCGCGATACGCTGTTATCGGGTTTCGAAATGTATCTCCAGGATACCGACCTCCGCCACCCGGAAGCCAGTCCGATATGGCGTGAAGATTTTGCCGGTTTACCGCCGGTGCATATCCTCACCGCAGAGTTCGACCCACTGCGTGATGAAGGCGAAGCGCTATATCACCGTCTGAACGACCAGGGCGTGGCGTGTACTTGCCAGCGCTATCTCGGTGTCATCCATGGCTTTTTCCAGCTCGGAGGCGTGAGCCAGGCGGCACGAAGCGCCATGCGAGATGTGGCCTGGCGTGTTGTAAGTCCATCAACAGGCAAAATGACCTAAAATTCAATTTTGTTTTCAACTTGAAAACTGGATAACGTTGCGCTAAATTGTTTTCAGGTTGAAAACTTTGTAATGGAACTACATTGTGCATGTTATCAGCCGAAAACCGTTCAATGAAGCGATGCTCATGTATCCAAACCATGAGCTTGCTCTCACTGAGTTGCTGAATGTTCTGGAGAAAAAAACATTCACTCAGCCTGAAGAGATGAAGCGGTATATTCCTTCACTGGATAATTTTAAGTACAGAGATAAATGGTGGGTGATTGATGTTTCTGGTAACAGCCTGAGACTCATTTCCTACATAGATTTCAGGTTACATAAGATATTTGTGAAACATATCGTTTCCCATGCCGAATATGACAAACTGACCGCATATTATCGGGGTAATAAAGAATGAGAACTCATCGTCAGATGGATGCAACCAGCGCAAAAAAGATCGTTGATACCTTCAGCGATGCGGTAAAAACCGTCCCACTGATGGGGGAAGACCGAAATGACAATGAGTATCGCAGGGCACTAGCGCTAGTGGAGTTTCTGGTCGACCACGACGATCTTGAAAATCCACTATTTGAATTACTCTGTGCCCGAATCAGTGAATACGAAAAACATGCGCCGGAATTCAAAGCACTCAACCAACACCTGGAGAAAACGCCCCCTGGCGTTTCAGTATTGCGAACGCTCATGGATCAATACGGTCTCAAAGCAGCAGATCTTGCCAACGAACTTGGTTCTAAATCGAACGTCAGCAACATCTTAAATGGCCGCAGAGCACTAACGGTTAATCATATTAAAGCGCTTACACAACGCTTTAAACTACCAGCGGATGCCTTCATCGAGTAGTTGGATATGTCCAGCTACTCCTCCTCATTCCCGCCCTCTTCATACGGGCCGAACGGTTTCGCAGGTAGTACGATATAAATGCCTTCGAAAATTGCCCCAGCGGTCTCGCCGCCCAACAGTTCAACCTGCAACTGGACACGCGCTTTTTTACCCCGCGCCAGCCTGTCCAAATCACCGCTTAGCGACCCCAAATCAGCCACGGCGTTTGGCTTTCCGCTAATCGGTTTACTGTAGCGAATATGGGCGTCAGCAAGAATAATCGTCCCGCCCAGGTGGCGTTCACGGAGCATCAGCCAGATAAGTCCCCATCCGGTCAGCGTCGCCAGGGAGAACAGGCTGCCGGCAAACACCGTGTGATGCGGATTTTGATTACCGGTTTCCGGCATCGTGGTGATAAATTTTTGCCCGGTGTACTGCTGAATGCGCACCCCCATCTTTTCGCTCAATGGAATGTGCTCATACCAGGCCTGCTGAAGCTGCCCGCACCAGTCACCGCGATGCAGGATATCATCCAGCGATGCTACCGGTTTAATCATCAAAAAATGGCGGATTGGCGTGGTTGTGGGCGTAGTAATCTCCCCCTGATTGACAAATCCGAGTTTGGCAAAGAACTCAACCGCATCTTCGCGCGCGCTGCAGGTGACGCGCTTAACGCCTTCCTGGCGGGCGACAGACTCCAGAGTCATCGCCATTAATGTCCCCAGTCCTTTATCCTGTACCGAGGGATGTACAGCCATAAAACGGATAGACGCCTCGTTATCTGCATTGATATACAGGCGGCCCACTGCAACTAAATTTCCTTCTTCGTCCACCACCATTTGATGGTGCGCCAACGCATCCCAGCCATCCCGTTCCGACCCTTTCGGCTGGTGCAGCGGTTTACGCAGCATCTCCCAGCGAAACTGGTAGTAACGTTCTAATTCTTCTTCTGTTTGCGGAACTCGAAGGTGATACATAGCCGTACTCTCTCTTGTTATCCGCGGCCACGCCGGAAGCTGACTCATACCTGGAGCCAGAATGTCACGGGACCGTCATTAACCAGCTCAACCTGCATATCGGCAGCGAAGCGTCCGGTTTGCGTGTTTATCGCCTGCTGGCGGCAGCGTTCGACAAAATATTCATAAAGCGCCTGCGCGCGATCCGGCGCAGCCCCGCCGGAAAAACTTGGTCGCATACCGCGCTCGGTATCTGCCGCCAGCGTAAACTGCGACACCACCAGCACGCTGCCGCCAGCCTGTTGTACATTCAGATTCATCTTGCCGTCAGCATCGCTGAAGATACGGTATCCCAGCACGCGCTCGCACAGACGATTCGCTTTTTGTTCGTCATCTTCTTTTTCGACACCCAATAACACCAAAAGTCCTGGGCCGATTTCACCCGTCACCTCGTCCTCCACGGTGACGCTGGCACGGGTTACGCGTTGAATTAATGCAATCATGGTTGGTCAGCTTCTTCTTGTTCTGCGGCTTGTTTGAGTTTTCGGTATTCCCCGAGAGTGACAGTTATTTCTGCGCCAAGCAAGACTATACACCAGGTCCAGTATACCCAGACAAACAGGATAGGGATCACTGCCAGCACGCCATAAATGAGCTGATATGACGGGAACATGGTGATATAAAGCGCGAAACCTTTCTTTCCGGCCTCGAACAGCAACGCTGCGACAAACGCGCCGACAAGGGCGTCACGGTTCGGTACGCGAGTTGTTGGGACAATACTGTAAAGTAACCAGAATGAGATCCACGAGAGCAGCAGCGGAAGGATGCGCAATACATTGTCGATGACCGTATTCAGATCGCTGGCCCAGCGTAAAGAAAGCAGGTAGGAGCTGATTGCCAGGCTGGCGCCAGCGAGAAGCGGGCCGAGCGTGAGGATCATCCAGTACACCGCAAAAGAGTACACTTTTGGCCGTGTGCGTTTGCTGCGCCAGATAGTGTTTAAGGCGCTATCAATGGCGTACATCAACAGCAATGCCGTCACAATCAGTCCACAGGCGCCCACCGCCGTCATTTTGTTGGAGTTAGCGACAAACTGCTCAATATAGCGCTGAATCACGTCTCCGGTGGCTGGCATAAAGTTAGCAAAAATAAAATGGCGTAACTGAATGCTGACATCAGAAAACATCGGAAAAGCAGCGAAAAGGGCAAAAACGACGGCAATAAGCGGTACTAAGGAGAGTAATGAGACATAGGCGAGATTTCCCGCCAGAGTCGTCATATTATCCTCATCGATACGCTGCCATAATAGCTTGAGCCAGGCCCGAACAGGGCGCGTATGGCGTCCAGCTTTTTGGTGAACGGTTTTTAGCATAACAGCTTCGCGAAGTAGTCAGGGATGGTGGCTTTATCCTTCACCAGAATGCTGGTGATCCCCAACTGGTTGGCCCCTTCTATATTATCGGCATTGTCGTCGAAAAAGACCGCATCGGCAGCGGAAAAACCTTCTTTCTGCAGGACGTGCTGATAAATACGCGCTTCCGGCTTACGCATTCCCAAATCCTGCGATAAATAGATATGGTCGGCGGCAGCGCGCACCTCCGGGTATTCCTCCGGCCAGAAGTGGGTATGCAGTCGGTTAGTATTGGATAACACCACCACGCGATGCCCCTGCTCGCGCAGTTTATGCATGATAGCAATCACTTCGGGCCGTAATCCGACAAATACCGCCTGCCAGCCGTGCGAGAATTGTTCATAACTGAGCGATAACGCCATTTCATGACAGAAAGCTTCAGCAAACGCTTCGTCCGTTATCTCACCGCGTTCATGTTGTTGAAAAGTCTCGCCCATCGTAAATTTTTGCTTCAGCGAAGCCAGCGGTACTCGACTCAGGTCGCTCCACACACCTAATACGCGGTTAAAGTCGATGTCGACAATCACATTACCTAAATCAAAGACGTAGAGCATGTCATTCTCCTTGCTAACCGGGGATGAATAACTGTAGCGGGAAAGGAGAAGTTTGACTATGTATCCCTTTATAAATCAATTAACAGAAAGACAATAGAAACGCAGACGATGTTCAATATCGCCTGCATCACAGCGCCGTTTTATTGGCCGGATAAAGCGCTGACGCGACCATCCGGCGCAAGGGCGCTTGTCACGCTGAAACGGCGTCGTCCAGCGAAGGACTCACCTGAACCACTTCGATTTGCTGGGATTGGAGTAAATTCTGTAATGCCGGACCGGGATACTCGTCCGTAAACAGAGCGGTAATCTGTGACACATTGCCGATCTCAACCGCCGCAGAAGCATGGTATTTCGTATGATCGGCGGCCAGCAGAATATGTCGCGAGTGGGCCATCATGGTTTTCACTACGCTGGCTTCGTTGACATCAAACTCCAGTAACGCGCCATCGCTCTCTATCGCGCCTACGCTGGTGACGAGATAGTCCGCCCGGAACCCCGCCACAAACGCCGCCGCGGATGGCCCGATAATGCCGCTATTATGCGGGCGCAGCGTGCCACCAGGCACCATCACTTCAAAACGAGGGTTATTATAAAGAATGTGCGCGACGCGCAGGCTATTGGTGATAATGCGCAGATGATTATGGTTGAGCAGCGCGCGCGCCACCTGCTCAACCGTCGTTCCAATCGTGATAAATATCGTGGAGCCATCCGGAATATAGTCAGCCACGGCTTCCGCAATGGCTTTTTTCTCTTGCGTCCAGGAGACCTCTCGCTGCTCAAAGGCGGTATTGACCACACTGGACGCTCTGCCGGCGCCGCCGTGATGACGCGTAATCAGCCCCTGCTCGCTTAATTTACGAATATCGCGGCGAACCGTCTGGGTAGAGACCTCCAACAAACTGGCTAACTCATCGATATTCATATAGCCGCGCTCATCAATAAGCATTAACAGCCGATCGTGTCGCGGATTACCGGTCAGTTCGGTAAGACTCATGAGCATTCCTCTAAAAGCTTCCTACTGCTCATATTATACAAAAAGTGACAAGAAAGATCGGGTTTGCTCACAATCAGGGATACCCGCCCGGCCACCCGGGCGCGTACACTTCAGCGCGGCAACGCCGCTGGCGAATCTGACAGCCTCTTCGATGGCGTATCCGCTTGCCAGGCCAAATGCCAGTGCGCCATGAAAAACATCGCCCGCGCCGGTAGTATCCACCACCTCCACGGTAAAACCCGGTTGGTGGCGTACCGCCGCTTTTTCCAACCAGTTGCAGCCTTCACTGCCTCGCGTGACATAGACATGTCCATTTGTGAGCATTTGTGCTTTTTTTAGCGCATCAATGGCTTCGCTCATCCCCGTCAGGCGTGCCAGCCCCGGCTCGGAGAAGGCGGCGTGGTCGCTTAACGCCACCAGCTCGCTAATATCCTGCGGCGTAATATCGCCATCAAGAACAGTCATGACGCCAGCCTGACGCGCCAGCGTAAACGCCTGTTTTGCGCCGTCATGCCAGCGCACATCCGCCAACACCACATCCCACTGCGAAAAATCGATGTCGTTAAGCCAGTCGGCGTCAGGCAATAAATCCGGGCTGGGATAATTAACGATAATCCGCTCTCCTTTGGCATCCACCATAATCGCTGACTGCGACGACATGGCCTGCGTGTAGCGGCGGGTATAGCGGGTATTTACCCCCAGGGATTCCAGTTCCGCCAGCAGGCTGTTTCCGGTGTCGTCATCGCCCACACGGCCAATAAAGTCCACCTGCGCGCCCAATTTCGCCGCAGCCACGGCAGCGGTCGCCGCAGGCCCGCCGCCCACTTCCGTATAACGCTTCGCCACATATTTACCCCCTTCTGTCGGTAATCCTTCCACGTAATAGATGCGATCCATCACGGTAATACCTACACAAGCAATACGAACCATGGTCATTCCTCAAGCATTTTCGATGTGCTCATTTTAATTTCACGAAATGTTTAAAAAGTGACGGCTGTCAATTTTTTGACTATAAATTACAAATACGATCACAAACAGACAGAAAAAGGCTCATTAATGACAAAAAATGACACCACCGTGTTCAGGAGAACGATATGGCAGTTATAGCATTTATCGGGTTGGGACAGATGGGCTCCCCTATGGCGAGCAATCTGCTAAAGCAGGGCCATCAACTCAGCGTCTTCGATGTTAATCCCGACGCCGTACAGCGTCTGGTAGACAAAGGCGCGCAACCTGCAAGCAGCCCGGCTCAGGCAACCATCGGCGCTGAATTTGTTATCACCATGCTCCCGAACGACGATCTGGTTCGTTCCGTTTTGTTTGGCGAGCAAGGCGTTTGTGAAACTCTTTCCCGTGAAGCGCTGGTCATTGATATGTCCACTATTCATCCGTTGCAAACCGATAAGCTGATTGCCGACATGCAGAGCAAAGGGTTCAGCATGATGGATGTGCCGGTAGGCCGGACATCCGACAACGCGATTACCGGCACATTGTTGCTGCTGGCAGGCGGTACGACGGAGCAAGTAGAGCGCGCTACCCCTGTTCTGATGGCGATGGGTAATGAGCTGGTCAACACCGGCGGCCCGGGAATGGGTATTCGCGTAAAACTGATCAACAACTACATGAGTATTGCGCTAAATGCGCTCTCCGCCGAAGCCGCCGTGCTGTGTGAAGCGCTGGGGCTTTCCTTCGACGTGGCTTTAAAAGTGATGAGCGGCACTGCCGCAGGCAAAGGGCATTTCACCACCACCTGGCCGAATAAAGTGATGAAAGGGGATCTGTCTCCCGCCTTCATGATCGATCTGGCGCACAAAGATCTTGGCATCGCGTTGGATGTCGCCAATCAACTGCACGTACCGATGCCGCTCGGCGCCGCCTCCCGTGAAGTTTATAACCTGGCGCGGGCCGCAGGCCGCGGTCGGGAAGACTGGAGCGCCATCCTGGAACAGGTGCGCATCAGCGCCGGGCTGACCGCCAACGTAAAAAAGTAACGACTGTATAAAGGAAAATTGAATGAACAACTACACCATCAAAGACATTACGCGAGCGTCCGGCGGGTTTGCCATGCTGGCTGTCGATCAGCGCGAGGCGATGCGTTTAATGTTTGCTGCTGCTGGTGCGAAAACACCCGTTGCCGATAGCGTGCTGACGGATTTCAAAGTGAATGCGGCGAAAATTCTTTCCCCGTATGCCTCTGCCGTTCTGCTGGATCAGCAGTTCTGTTATCGCCAGGCCGTAGAACAAAACGCGGTCGCTAAAAGCTGCGCCATGATCGTCGCGGCGGATGATTTCATCCCGGGCAACGGTATTCCCGTTGATAACGTGGTCATTGATAAAAAAATTAATGCGCAGGCGGTAAAACGGGATGGCGCGAAAGCCTTAAAACTGTTGGTGCTGTGGCGCAGCGACGAAGACGCGCAGCAGCGTCTGGATATGGTCAAAGAATTCAATGAATTATGTCACTCCAATGGTTTGCTGAGCATTATCGAACCGGTTGTACGTCCGCCGCGCTGCGGCGACAAGTTCGATCGCGAGCAGGCGATTATCGATGCGGCCAAAGAGCTGGGCGACAGCGGCGCCGATCTTTACAAAGTTGAAATGCCGCTCTACGGCAAAGGCGCGCGTTCCGATCTTCTTACCGCCTCACAACGCCTGAATGGGCATATCAATATGCCGTGGGTCATCCTCTCTTCCGGTGTGGACGAAAAACTGTTCCCTCGCGCGGTCAGGGTCGCCATGGAAGCTGGCGCATCCGGGTTCCTGGCGGGACGCGCGGTCTGGTCATCAGTGATTGGTCTACCGGATACCGAGCTGATGCTACGTGATGTTTCCGCGCCTAAGTTGCAACGTCTGGGCGAGATCGTCGATGAAATGATGGCGAAACGTCGTTAATACGAGGATGAAAGAATGAAATGGTTTAACACGTTGAGCCACAACCGCTGGCTGGAGCAGGAAACCGACCGCATCTTTAATTTCGGTAAAAACGCCGTGGTGCCGACAGGCTTCGGCTGGCTGGGAAATAAAGGGCAAATTAAAGAAGAGATGGGCACCCATCTTTGGATCACGGCGCGTATGTTGCACGTTTATTCCGTGGCGGCGTCGATGGGCCGACCGGGCGCTTATGATCTGGTCGATCATGGCATCAAAGCCATGAACGGCGCGCTGCGCGACAAAAAATACGGCGGCTGGTATGCCTGCGTTAACGATCAGGGCGTGGTAGATGCCTCTAAACAGGGTTATCAACACTTCTTCGCCTTGCTGGGCGCGGCCAGCGCCGTCACGACCGGGCACCCTGAAGCCAGAAAATTGCTGGATTACACCATAGAAGTGATTGAGAAATACTTCTGGAGTGAAGAAGAGCAGATGTGCCTGGAGTCCTGGGATGAAGCCTTCAGCAAAACCGAAGACTACCGTGGCGGCAACGCCAATATGCACGCCGTCGAAGCGTTCCTGATTGTTTATGACGTTACCCATGACAAAAAATGGCTGGATCGCGCGCTGCGTATCGCGTCGGTAATTATTCATGATGTGGCGCGCAACGGTGATTACCGCGTCAATGAACACTTCGATTCACAGTGGAACCCTATCCGCGACTACAACAAAGATAATCCTGCCCACCGTTTCCGCGCCTACGGCGGTACGCCAGGTCACTGGATTGAGTGGGGCCGTCTGATGCTCCATCTCCATGCTGCGCTGGAGGCCCGCTTCGAAACGCCGCCCGCCTGGCTGTTGGAGGATGCGAAAGGTCTGTTCCATGCCACTATCCGCGACGCCTGGGCGCCAGATGGCGCAGACGGCTTTGTCTACTCAGTCGACTGGGACGGTAAACCTATCGTACGTGAACGCGTGCGCTGGCCGATTGTGGAAGCGATGGGGACAGCCTACGCCCTCTACACCCTGACGGGCGATAGCCAGTATGAAGAGTGGTATCAGAAATGGTGGGACTACTGCATTAAGTATCTGATGGACTATGAAAATGGTTCCTGGTGGCAAGAGCTGGACGCCGATAACAAAGTGACCACCAAAGTGTGGGACGGCAAGCAAGATATTTACCATCTGCTGCACTGTCTGGTCATTCCTCGTCTGCCACTGGCGCCGGGCCTGGCTCCAGCGGTCGCGGCGGGTCTCCTGGATATCAACGCGAAATAGGTCATGAGGATGACAGCCATGCACAGCGGTGGAAAAACTATTCAGCTTAATGCGGGCCATTACCAGGCGAAAATCGTCACGGTTGGCGCAGGTCTGGCGGAACTGACCCATCATGGACGCCATGTGGTCATCCCGCATAAACCGGAAGAAATACCCATGGCGCATCTGGGGAAAGTATTGATTCCCTGGCCCAATCGCGTGACAAATGGCTGCTACTCCTATAACGGCAAGGTTTTCCAGCTTGCCGTTAACGACCCGGTTTCGCAGACCGCCATTCACGGTCTGTTAGCCTGGCGAGACTGGCAGATTAATTATCAGTCGGCGACGGAAGCGTCGCTAACGATTTTTCTGCCGCCCTCTTACGGCTATCCCTTTGCGTTGATATCGGAAGTGATTTATCGGTTAGATGCCGCCAGTGGGCTGCACGTATTGATTCGTACGCAAAACATTGGCGATAAATCAGCCCCTTATGGCGCGGGCGCACATCCTTATTTGACTTGTAATCTGCAAAGCATCGATAGCTGTGTATTAACACTGCCTGCAAGCGAAGAATTGCCCGCAGGCAGGGATTTTTCCGCATCATGCCTGCTCGGCGAAACGCGCCTTGATCATGCGGTTAAGACCGCGACTACCCCGGCTGAGTGGGAGGTCAGACTTACCAGCCCAACGCAGAACATGTCTACATTTTTACGCAGCAATCAACCCTGGCTACAGATCTATACCGGCGAAAAACTCAGCCGAAAAGGTCTCGCGGTAGAGCCTATGAGCTGCCCGCCCGATGCATTTAATTCCGGGATCGCGCTGATTCATCTTGCCCCAAAAGCGATCCATCAACTGCATTTTTCCATCGGCTGTGACTAGCCCAAATGGATTATCGAATTACCCTACATTCACGGAGATTACAATGAATTCTCTACCACAACGGTCAACCGATTTTGAACTGACAACATCACAGGATGGTTTTGCGCTTAACTGGCAGCAGCGCCTGATTTTACGCCACAGCACCGAAAATCCCTGTCTGTGGATTGGCACGGGCGTTGCCGACATTGACATGTTTCGCGGCAACTTCAGCATCAAAGACAAACTTAACGAAAAGATTGCATTAACGGAGGCTACGGTCAGCGAGCTACCCGACGGCTGGCTGGTACAATTCAGCCGTGGCGCAACAATTAGCGCCACCCTTCGCATCTCCGCCGATGAGGCGGGACGCCTGACGTTGGATCTGCAAAACGACGACCTGCACCATAACCGTATCTGGTTACGCCTCGCAGCTAATCCAGACGACCATATCTACGGCTGCGGCGAACAGTTCTCTTATTTCGATTTGCGCGGCAAGCCGTTCCCGCTGTGGACCAGCGAACAGGGCGTTGGCCGTAATAAAACCAGCTATGTCACCTGGCAGGCAGACTGTAAAGAGAATGCCGGCGGCGACTATTACTGGACCTTCTTCCCGCAACCGACCTTTGTCAGCACGCAGAAGTATTACTGCCACGTCGATAATAGCTGCTATATGAATTTCGACTTCAGCGCGCCGGAGTATCACGAACTGGCGCTGTGGGAAGATAAAACTACGCTGCGTTTTGAGTGTGCCGACACCTACATCGCCCTGCTGGAAAAACTGACTGCGCTGTTAGGCCGCCAGCCGGAGCTGCCGGACTGGGTTTACGACGGCGTCACGCTAGGCATTCAGGGCGGTACGGAAGTTTGCCAGCAAAAACTGGATACCATGCGCAACGCAGGCGTAAAAGTGAACGGTATTTGGGCGCAGGACTGGTCCGGTATCCGCATGACCTCCTTTGGCAAGCGCGTGATGTGGAACTGGAAGTGGAATAGCGACAACTATCCGCAACTGGATAGCCGGATCAAACAGTGGAAAGAAGAAGGCGTCCAGTTCCTCTCTTATATCAACCCATACGTCGCCAGTGATAAAGACCTCTGCGCTGAGGCGGCGAAACACGGCTATCTGGCGAAAGACGCCACGGGCGGCGACTATCTGGTCGAGTTTGGCGAATTCTATGGCGGCGTGGTCGATCTGACCAATCCTGAAGCTTACGACTGGTTCAAAGACGTCATCAAAAAGAACATGATCGCGCTCGGCTGCAGCGGCTGGATGGCGGATTTCGGCGAATATCTGCCGACCGACACGTATCTGCACAACGGCGTCAGCGCCGAGATCATGCATAACGCCTGGCCTGCGCTGTGGGCGAAATGTAACTACGAAGCGCTACAGGAGACCGGCAAACTCGGCGAGATCCTGTTCTTTATGCGTGCGGGTTACACCGGCAGTCAGAAATATTCCACCATGATGTGGGCAGGTGACCAGAACGTTGACTGGAGCCTTGATGATGGTCTGGCCTCTGTAGTGCCTGCGGCATTGTCGCTGGCGATGACCGGCCATGGTCTGCATCACAGCGATATCGGCGGCTACACCACCCTGTTTGACATGAAACGCAGCAAAGAGTTGCTGCTGCGCTGGTGCGATTTCAGCGCCTTTACGCCGATGATGCGCCCCCATGAAGGCAACCGCCCCGGCGATAACTGGCAGTTCGACGGCGACGCGGAAACTATTGCCCACTTTGCCCGCATGACCACCGTCTTTACCACGCTGAAACCGTATCTCAAGCAGGCGGTGGCGCAAAACGCGGCTACCGGTCTGCCGGTCATGCGTCCGCTATTCCTGCACTACGAGAACGATGCCGCAACCTACACCCTGAAATACCAATATCTGCTCGGTCAGGATCTGCTGGTCGCGCCGGTTCACGAGCAGGGGTGTTGCGACTGGACGCTGTACCTGCCGGAAGATCACTGGGTGAATATCTGGACCGGCGAAGTTCACCACGGCGGTGAAATTACCGTGGATGCGCCCATTGGCAAACCGCCGGTCTTCTATCGCGCGAAGAGCGAGTGGGCTTCACTTTTTGCTTCTTTACGGAATATCTAATACGGCTCGCCCGCAGGGAAACCTGCGGGCAGATGGAGAAGAATAATGAGTCAAACATCATCGAATCCGGCAACCCTACGCTTGCCGTTTAAAGAAAAACTTGCCTATGGACTGGGGGATTTAGGTTCCAATATCCTGTTAGATATCGGGACCCTCTATTTACTCAAATTTTATACCGATGTGCTGGGTTTACCAGGGACTTACGGCGGGATCATTTTCCTGATCGCCAAATTTTTTACCGCATTTACCGATATGGGTACCGGCATTATGCTCGACTCGCGGCGTAAAATTGGTCCGAAGGGCAAATTCCGCCCGTTCGTGCTTTACGCGGCATTTCCGGTAACGCTACTGGCGATTGCTAACTTTGTCGGCACACCGTTTGAGGTGACGGGAAAAACCGTCGTCGCAACGATACTGTTTATGCTGTACGGACTGGTTTTCAGCATGATGAACTGCTCGTATGGCGCGATGGTGCCAGCGATTACCAAGAACCCGGATGAACGCGCCTCGCTTGCTGCCTGGCGCCAGGGCGGCGCCACTCTCGGCCTGCTGCTGTGTACCGTTGGCTTTGTGCCGGTCATGAACCTGATCGAAGGCAATGCCCAACTCAGCTATATTTTCGCCGCCACGCTATTTTCATTGTTTGGCCTGCTATTTATGTGGCTGTGCTACGCCGGCGTTAAAGAGCGCTACGTCGAAGTGAAACCTGTCGATAACGCGCAAAAGCCCGGATTATTGCAGTCGTTCCGCGCCATCGCCGGTAACCGTCCGCTGTTTATTCTGTGTATCGCCAACCTTTGTACTCTTGGCGCCTTCAACGTCAAACTGGCGATTCAGGTTTATTACACCCAGTACGTTCTTAACGACCCGATCCTCCTCTCCTGGATGGGCTTCTTTAGCATGGGCTGTATTTTTATCGGCGTCTTTTTGATGCCCGGCGCAGTAAGGCGTTTTGGCAAGAAGAAAGTCTATATCGGCGGGCTGTTAATATGGGTGGCGGGCGATCTGCTCAACTACTTCTTTGGCGGCGGCTCGGTCAGTTTTGTCGCCTTCTCCTGCCTGGCGTTCTTCGGTTCCGCCTTCGTCAACAGCCTGAACTGGGCGCTGGTTTCCGACACGGTGGAGTACGGTGAATGGCGCACCGGCGTCCGCTCGGAAGGGACGGTTTACACCGGCTTCACGTTCTTCCGTAAGGTCTCCCAGGCGCTGGCAGGGTTCTTCCCCGGCTGGATGCTGACGCAAATCGGTTATATCCCGAATGTGGTGCAATCGGCAGGCACCGTCGAAGGCCTACGCCAGTTGATCTTTATATATCCTTGCGTGCTGGCGGTCATCACCATTATTGCGATGGGCTGTTTCTACAACCTCAACGAGAAGATGTACGTGCGAATTGTGGAAGAGATTGAGGCCCGGAAACATACGGTTTAACAACAATAAAATATAACGCCCTGCGGGGCGTTTTGAGAGGCGATTATGTCTAATCATGATCCGCTAACGCTAAAGTTGAGCCTGCGGGAAAAATGCGCCTATGGCGTGGGCGATTTCGGCTCAAATCTGATGCTGTGTATCGGTACGCTGTATCTACTGAAGTTTTATACCGATGAACTCGGGATGCCTGCATATTACGGTGGAATTATCTTTCTGGTGGCGAAATTCTTCACTGCTTTTACCGATATGCTCACCGGCGTATTGCTGGATTCACGCCGTAATATTGGCGCAAAAGGAAAGTTTCGGCCTTTTATTCTGTATGCGTCATTTCCGGTGGCTCTGGTTGCTACTGCGCAATTCTTTGCCACTCACTTTACTTTACCCGTTAAAACAGCCTTCGCGACGGTGCTGTTTATGTTGTTCGGTCTGTTCTACAGCCTGATGAACTGCTCATACGGCGCGATGGTACCCGCTATTACCAAAAATCCGCATGAGCGGGCCCAGCTCGCCGCATGGCGACAAGGCGGCGCTACCATTGGCCTTCTTCTTTGTACCGTAGGTTTTATGCCCATTCAGGCGCTGTTTACCCGTTCCCCTTCGCTGGGTTATCTGATTGCAGCAGTCATTTTTTCGGTCTGCGGGCTGTTCAGCATGTGGTGGTGCTTTAGCGGGGTGAAAGAACGGTATATCGAAACCGTACCTGACACGCATAAACCCAGCATATTGAAGTCCTTCTGCGCGATTTTTCGTAATCCGCCGCTGCTGGTGCTCTGCGTTGCCAATTTGTGCACGCTGGCCGCCTTTAATATCAAGCTGGCCATTCAGGTTTATTACACTCAGTACGTGCTGAACGATATTCATTTGTTGTCATGGATGGGTTTTTTCAGCATGGGCTGTATCCTGATTGGTGTTTTATTAGTACCTGCTGTGGTAAAACGCTTCGGGAAAAAACAGGTTTATCTTGGTGGTCTGATATTGTGGGCCGTTGGCGATATCCTGAATTTTATCTGGGGCGGAACGTCATTCCTGTTTGTTATTTTCTCTTGTATCGCCTTCTTCGGTACCGCTTTCGTCAACAGCCTGAACTGGGCACTGGTTCCGGATACGGTTGACTACGGTGAATGGAAAACGGGTATTCGCGCTGAAGGCTCGGTGTATACGGGTTATACCTTTTCCCGCAAAATTTCCGCTGCGCTTGCTGGCTTTTTGCCAGGTATTATGCTGACGCAAATCGGTTATATCCCCAACATAGCTCAAAGTGACACCACGTTGCTTGGTTTGCGTCAGCTCATTTTTTTATGGCCTTGCGGTCTTGCCATTATCGCAGCACTAACGATGGGCTTTTTTTATAAGCTCAATGAACAACGTTTCGCTTTTATTATCGAGGAAATTGCCCAACGAAAGAAAACAGGTAATCAAATTGTCGCGACTAATAATAAACAAAGTATTTCTACTGTAAATAATTAAACGACGCTTGCCGCTTTATCCATCCCGATGGATGGCGGCTTCCCTATATTTGAAAAATGGATTTATTATGAAATCTCTGAATACTCTAGTGATATTAACTTCAGTAATATCCACCTCTGTTTTTGCTGGCGCTTATGTAGAAAACCGTGAGGCCTATAACCTAGCGTCTGACCAAATGGAGTTTATGCTGCGCGTCGGCTATAACTCCGATATGGGGGCCGGAATTATGTTGACCAATACCTATACGCTACAGCGTGATGATGAATTAAAGCACGGTTATAATGAGATTGAGGACTGGTATCCATTATTTAAACCTACAGATAAATTAACCATCCAGCCTGGCGGGTTAATAAACGACAAAAGCATTGGTTCCGGCGGCGCCGTCTATCTGGATGTTAACTATAAATTTACCCCGTGGTTTAATCTTACGGTACGTAACCGATATAATCACAATAATTATAGTTCAACCGATTTGAATGGCGAACTGGATAATAATGACAGCTATGAAATCGGTAACTATTGGAATTTTATCATTACCGATAAATTTTCTTATACCTTTGAACCACACTATTTTTATAACGTTAATGATTTTAATAGTAGTAATGGTACGAAGCATCATTGGGAAATCACCAATACCTTCCGTTATCGTATCAATGAACACTGGTTGCCCTATTTTGAATTACGCTGGTTAGATCGTAACGTGGGCCCCTACCATAGAGAGCAAAACCAGATTCGTATCGGGGCGAAGTATTTCTTCTGATATTATCGCCTCTATTTTCCGAATCTGCATCACAGCGGGTAGTTGTTCTGCCCGCTCATTCATCCTGAATCAGACTCCCGATATCCCTCCTCTAAGCGCCATGATAATATTCGCAAAGCGTTTTACCATATTCATGCTTATAGAGAAGGGAAACAAATGAATAAGCGATTTAATATTGATTGGGACAATGAATTAACCCAGGAACAGCTCATTAATTTGATTTTAACCGATGAAGATCTGCCAAAGCTTCGCTCACTGACCATTGGTAACTGGGGTGATTGTTGGGAAGACGAAACCTGCCAGCCTATTATTGATATGATTGTGGAGAACGCCTCCCGCTTTACTCACCTGGAATCACTGTTTATCGGTGATATGGAGAGCGAAGACTGCGAGATCTCCTGGATTAAACAAGGTGACTATTCCAGGCTCTATGCGGCGTTACCCAATCTGAAAGAACTGATTATTAAAGGCGCGTCGGATCTGCGACTGGGCGCTATACATCATGAGAAACTGGAGCACCTGGAAATCATTTCCGGCGGCATCCCTTCTAACGTACTTGCCGAACTACAAAATGCGCAGCTCCCTGCATTAAAAACGCTGAAACTCTTCCTGGGCGTAGAGGGATACGGTTTTGACGGTTCGCTGGATGACGTGATGGCGCTGGCATCGAAAGATCTTTTCCCTCAGCTCACCCATCTGGGGTTGATGAACAGCGAAGAGCAGGATGATATCGCCCGCCGGGTGCTGGAAAGTAATATCCTGCCGCAGCTTAACGTGCTGGAACTCTCATGCGGTACCTTAACGGACAACGGCGCAGAGGCGCTGCTGGAGCATAAAGACCGAATTGCGCATCTGGAAACACTCGATCTCCACCACCACTATTTGACGCCGGAGATGCAGGAAAAGCTAAAAGCCGCACTGCCGATAAACCTGAATCTTTCAGAAGCTCTGGAGCCTGATGATTACGATGGCGATATTTATATGAATGCGATGTACACCGAGTGATTGTGTAGGGGAATGTGCACATTCCCCTACACAACGATAAAGGGATTTATTGTGATTACGCTCATTGGCCCCCGTCAGAACAAGCGCACGCATTATTTTATGCAGGCTGCCGCCGTACTTGGGGAACCCGTCACGGCGCTGACTCATCCGCAAGCGCTGGACGCTTCGCTGACCTCTGGCATCGTTAAAATCGACCCGCCAGTACACAGTGAAACAGACATCCGCAAAATAAACGCGATCGGTCTGGACTATATCCATTTTTTGCAGAACATGGCGGCGCGTCCTGGCGTCACCTGGCTTAACCATCCGGCGGGCCTCATTCACCTGTTGGATAAAAAACGCTGCAAGCGGCGCTTACTGGAACACGGCATCCCCACGCCGCCGTTGGTAGCGGAAGACGTAAAAAGTTTTGCACAGCTCACCGCCATCATGGAGGAAAAAAGGGTCGCCAGCGTGTTCATTAAGCCCTCGCTGGGTTCTGGCGCGGCGGGCGTTATCGCTTTGCGCCGCCAGCCTGATGGCATAAAGCAGGTGCTTTACAGCGCGATTGCCATATCAGGACAACAGCTATTTAACAGCAAAAAAATCCAACAGTATCGTCAGAAAGAAGATATCCAGCTCATTATTGATGGCGTTCTTCAGCAGGAAAACCTCGTCGAACAGTGGCTGCCCAAAGCCAGCGTAAAGCATAAAACCTATGATTTACGCATCGTCTGCCTGGATGGCGAAATTATCTGGCGAGTGGTCAGAACCTCCTCGCAGCCCATTACTAACTTACATCTGCAAAACCAGGCTTACTGCTTCGAAAGTCTGGAGTTATCTGCCGCAAAAGTGACTGAGATCGATACGCTCTGTCAAAATGCCATGCGACTTTTCCCTGGCATTCGCTTAGCGGGTATTGATGTTTTACTTACCACCAGCCTGACGCCGTATATTATTGAAATTAATGGCCAGGGTGATTTGATTTATCAGGATGCGCAGCAGAATAATCTAATTTATCAGACGCAAATCCGGGCCATGAGGAAGCAAAATGTATAATTCAATGGATGAAGTCCCCGTCTCGCTGCACGCGTCGATTGACACAGGCGATGGCGAATTCGATATGAATGCGCTAATTAGTAATAACGCTCATATTCTTTTTATTGTGCTGGACTCGTTACGCTACGACATTGCGCTTCAGGAACAAACCGCCGGAAATACGCCCAACCTTAATCATTATGGACAATGGACGAAATGCGAAGCGGCCGGTAATTTTACCTGGCCTTCGCATCACGCCATGTTTTCAGGTTTTATGCCAAAACCTATTGATGATACCGTTAATCAGACCATGCTGTTTTTCCCAAAAGATATCGGACTTGGTCGTAAAGGGCCGAAAAATGCATTTGCCTTTGATGACGCAACATGGATAAAAAGTCTGGAAAATAAAGGCTACCAGACCATCTGTATTGGCGGCGTCTCTTTCTTTAATAACCGCTCCGGCATGGGAAAAGTGTTCCCGTCGATGTTTAAAGAGAGTTACTGGCATCCACGCTTTGCCTGTACGGTTAAAGAGAGTATGGATAACCAGATCCATTATATCCAGAAAATCATGGCCGAACGTGCTGGCAGCCAACCGGTCATGATGTATATCAATATCGACACGATTCATTACCCTAACCATTTTTACGTGGAGGGCGCGGCCCCTGGCGATACCGTTGAGACTCATGCCGCCGCGCTACGCTATATCGACGCCCGCATCGACGGATTACTAAACATTTTCCGCCAAACCGGCGGCGAAACGTTCGTTATTGTCTGTTCCGATCACGGTACCTGCTATGGCGAAGACGGGAAATATTTCCATAGTTTTAATCATCCGATCGTTAATACCGTTCCCTATATGCATTTCTTGCTGAGCTGTAATCATTAATATGAATAACAATGATATTTATCGTCAGTATATGTACAGTTATCCGCATAAGACGGCTTATCGGGAGCTGGAGAACGTCAGTTTTAGCGAAGTAAAACAGCGCATTTACGAGCACGACACACATCTGTATGTTCATATGCCGTTTTGTCAAAGTCGCTGCGGGTTCTGTAATTTATTTACCTGTACAGGCGCAGATAATACGTTCATTGATAGCTATATCGACGCGATTATTACCCAGGGCCGACAAATGGCGCTGGCGCCCGTCCACTGGGCAAGCTTTACCGTAGGCGGCGGCACACCTCTGCTATTAAACATTGCGCAATTAGAGAAGTTATTTTTTTTCGTCTTTGATGTGCTCAATGTTGACTGGAATATTTATAAAACAATTGAAACTTCCCCTACGGATACCACAGCAGAAAAAGTAGCGCTATTAAACGCCTTTTCCGTTAATCGCGTCAGTATTGGCGTACAAAGTTTTCATGACAGCGAGTTACATACGCTGCACCGCCGCCACAATGCCGCCAGCGCGCACCAGGCGCTGGAATGGCTAAAGGCGGGTCATTTTCCATCACTCAATATTGATATTATTTACGGCATTCCCGGACAGACTCACGCAAGCCTGACGGAATCGTTACATCAGGCGCTCGTTTATCAACCGGAAGAGCTGTTTCTTTATCCGCTTTATAATATGCCTCGCCAGGAAAATATGCATGGCTACTACGTTTTAGCCCGCGATCTTTTACGCAACGCGGGCTACACCCAAACGTCCATGCGCCGTTTCGTCCTTAATCCAGCGCCATCCGCCGCGGCGGAAAGCTGCGGATTTGAAAACTCACTGGCGCTCGGCGCGGGCGGCAGAAGTTATCTTGGCAATCTGCATTACTGTTCGCCGTGGTCGTCGAACCTGCAGACATCACGAAAAATCATTCAGGCGTTTATCGACAGCCCGGATAAAACCGTCATTAATCACGGTTATCTGCTCCCCCCTGATGAAATGAAACGCCGCTTTATCATTAAAAATCTATTTTTCTGGCAGGGACTTTCTCTTAGCGATTATCAGCAATATTTTGCCAGCGATGCGCTAAGGGATTTCCCCGACCTGGAACGCTTTATACAGCAAGGCTACTGTTATCAGAATAGCAGTCGCCTCCGGCTAACGGAGACCGGTATGGCATTATCCGATTGCCTTGCTCCTGTGTTCGTTTCGCCTGAGGTGATGCTACGGGAGAATCGGCAGAGATGAGCGCCCCCGCCCTGCGCGATATTCACACGCTGTTTTATCGCGGCTATCTTAAATCGTGTAATTATCATTGCGGCTATTGCCCGTTCCATAAACACGCCCGTAACGATAAAAAACGCGACGAAGCCGCGCTATGGCGCATGGTTGACCATTTGCCTCTTTTAGGTACGCCGTTGAATGTGATGATTACGCCTTATGGCGAGGCGCTACGCTTGCGTTATTACATGGCGGCGCTGGCAGAAATTAGCCGCTATCCTCATGTTCAGGCGGTCGGCATACAAACTAACGCCTCTTTTTCGTTAATGTCATTGCTGGAGGCATTTCGTGCTGGCGGCGGAGATATCTCAAAGCTTCGGTTATGGTGTTCTTTTCATCCCTCACAAATTACCGCTGAGCGCTTTCTCCAGCAGTGTTTAGCGCTCTCTGCCGCCGGAATAACCTGGTGCGCGGGGGCTGTCGCCAGTATGAAAGATATCGACCAGTTTCGTTGGCTCCGCCAGCAGTTGCCTGACCAGAATTATTTTTGGTTTAACGCCAACGAGTGTGCCAATACCCGGCATATCGTTGAGGAAACCATCGCCTTCGGCGAACTCGATCCGCTGTATGTGATTGAAACGCAGCAGTGGCCAGCGCAGCTGGATATCTGTACCGCAGGAAGAAAAAGTATTTTTATGAATGCAGAAGGCGATCTTTTTGCTTGTCATATCAGCAAAATTAAAATGGGTAATTTATATCAGCAACGGCTTAATTCTCCCGCCTGCCAGGCAAAACAATGCCACTGTTTTCTCGCTTATCAGCACCGTCTCGATATTCCATTGCTGAATCACCTGGATGCCTCACGCTGTTTTAGGATCGGGCGCTCATGCGATATCGTTTAATCGCTTTTGATCTTGATGGAACGCTGCTAAACCGTAATAAACAAATTCTGCCAGAGTCGCTAACCGCTATCCGTCAGATGCAGGACATGGGCTGCCGAATAATGCTTGTCACCGGCCGCTCTCATCGTGAAGCCTATGCGTATTATCAAACGCTGGCGCTCACCGAACCGATGATCTGTTGTAACGGAAGTTATATTTATCAACCGGCTCAACAGCAGGTCCTTCACCCGCTGCCGCTGACGCACTTACAAACGGAAAAAATACTGGCGCGGGTATATCCGCTTAAACCGACAATTCGTGCTGATGATAAAATAATCTTTCAGGCTGATGAGCTAAGCAGTAGGGAGAATATTTGGCAAATCAGCGTCGTTCATCGGCACATAAAACAACTACAAAATATTGCTGAGTTTATACAGCATGAATTACAGCTAAGCTGTACCTGGTCCTGGCATCATCAACTGGATATTCTCCAGAAGGGGTGCAGCAAAGGGCAAAGCCTCGCCAGATATGCACAGCAACAGCATATCGCAATGCGCGAAGTGATGGCGTTTGGCGATAATGATAACGATGCGGAAATGCTACGTTTAGCCGGATTGGGCGTCGCGATGGGGAATGCCAGCGCTCGGGCAAAGGTGTATGCGGATAGCGTCATTGGTCGGCATAATACGCCAGCGATTGCTGATTTTTTGGCAACCTTATCCCTTTCTCAACGTGAATAAAAAAACCCCGCCGAGCTTTCATTTCGGCAGGGTTTTTATCCGTAAGAGCGTTAATTACTCTTCTTTCTGACCACGGTTCGCACGGCGGCGATCGTTTTCCGTCAGGTGACGTTTACGGATACGGATAGAGGTTGGGGTAACTTCTACCAGTTCGTCGTCATCAATGAACTCCAGCGCTTGCTCAAGGCTCATTTTAATTGGCGGAACCAGAATCACCGCTTCATCCGTACCAGACGCACGCATGTTGGTCAGTTTCTTACCGGTCAGGCAGTTTACCGTCAGGTCGTTGGAGCGACTGTGAATACCAATAATCTGGCCTTCGTAAACTTCCGCGCCGTGACCCAGGAACAGCTTACCGCGATCCTGCAAACCGAACAGCGCAAACGCCACCGCTTTACCCTGACCGTTGGAGATCAGTACGCCGTTCTGACGCTGGCCCACTTCACCCGGACGAATATCGTCGTAATGGCTGAAGGTGGAGTACAGCAGACCCGTACCGGAAGTCATGGTCATGAATTCTGAACGGAAACCAATCAGCCCACGGCTTGGGATCACGTAGTCGAGACGTACGCGGCCTTTACCGTCCGGATTCATGTTTTTCAGGTCGCCTTTACGCTCGCCCAGCGCCTGCATGACAGACCCCTGGTGCTGCTCTTCGACGTCCAGCGTCACGTTTTCGTACGGCTCTTGTTTACGACCGTCGATTTCACGGAAGATAACTTTCGGACGGGAAACCGCCAGTTCGAAACCTTCACGACGCATATTTTCAATCAACACGGACAGGTGCAGTTCGCCACGACCGGATACACGGAACGCATCCGCATCTTCGGTTTCTTCAACGCGCAGCGCCACGTTATGCACCAGCTCTTTGTTCAGACGGTCAAGAATCTGACGAGAAGTCACAAACTTACCTTCTTTACCGCAGAACGGCGAGGTGTTAACGCAGAAGAACATAGACACGGTCGGCTCATCAACGGACAGCGCCGGCAGCGCTTCAACGTTCTGCGGGTCGCAGATGGTGTCGGAAATGTTCAGCTCGCCCAGACCGGTGATCGCAATGATATCGCCCGCTTCGGCGATATCGCTGTCGATACGCTCCAGACCCAGATGCGTCAGCACTTTACCTACTTTCGCGTTACGGGTTTTCCCTTCACTATCGATGATAGTGACCTGCTGGTTCGGCTTCACTTTGCCGCGTTTGATACGGCCAATGCCGATAACACCAACGTAGTTGTTGTAGTCCAGCTGGGAGATCTGCATCTGCAACGGACCATCGAGGTCAACGTCCGGCGCCGGAACATGATCAACGATCGCCTGATACAGCGGGGTCATGTCTTCCGCCATATCTTCATGGTCCAGACCCGCGATACCGTTCAGCGCCGAAGCGTAGATGATCGGGAAGTCCAGCTGTTCGTCGGTCGCGTCAAGGTTAACAAACAGGTCGAAGACCTGGTCAACAACCCAGTCAGGGCGCGCGCCAGGACGGTCAACCTTGTTGATAACCACAATAGGTTTCAGGCCATGAGCAAAGGCTTTTTTGGTCACGAAGCGCGTTTGCGGCATCGGGCCGTCAAATGCGTCAACCACCAGCAGCACAGAGTCAACCATGGACATGACGCGCTCTACTTCACCACCGAAGTCAGCGTGCCCGGGAGTATCAACGATGTTGATACGGTAATCATTCCATTTAATAGCGGTGTTTTTAGCGAGGATAGTAATACCACGCTCTTTCTCCAAATCGTTGGAGTCCATCACTCGCTCTTGAGTTTCGGCACGCGCGTCGAACGTACCGGATTGCTGGAGCAGCTTATCAACCAGGGTAGTTTTACCATGGTCAACGTGCGCGATGATGGCGATGTTACGCAAATTTTCGATCACAACTTTGCCTCAGGCATTAGAAATAGCGCGTTATTGTACACGGATTAATCGCACTACAAAACAGGATCACAAACATCCTCCGCAAACAAGTATTGCAGAGTCTCTTTGTGATCGCTTTCACGGAGCGTTAAAAGGGTGGCTTGCGTTCTATTGCACCAATGTGGTGCTTAATGTTCACATTAAAGCACTATTTTGGTGCAACATAGTCACCGTGGTGCAGCCCTTTTGCACGATGGTGCGCATGATAACGCCTTTTGGGGGCAATGTGAAAGTTGGCACAGATTTCGCTTTATATTTTTACGGCGACACGGCCAGCAGAATTGAAGATCTCGTTACCACGACGACCGACCATGACCAATCCGGGAGAGTACAAGTATGTCCGCTGAACACGTTTTGACGATGCTGAACGAGCACGAAGTGAAGTTTGTCGATCTGCGCTTCACCGATACCAAAGGCAAAGAACAGCACGTCACGATTCCTGCTCATCAGGTAAATGCCGAATTCTTTGAAGAAGGCAAAATGTTTGACGGCTCCTCTATCGGCGGCTGGAAAGGCATTAACGAATCCGACATGGTGCTGATGCCCGATGCGTCCACTGCGGTTATCGACCCGTTCTTCGCGGACTCTACCCTGATTATCCGTTGCGACATCCTGGAGCCTGGCACTCTGCAAGGTTATGACCGTGACCCACGTTCCATCGCAAAACGTGCGGAAGACTACCTGCGCGCGACCGGTATCGCCGATACCGTCCTGTTTGGGCCGGAACCTGAATTCTTCCTGTTCGACGACATCCGCTTCGGCGCATCTATCTCCGGCTCACATGTGGCGATTGACGATATTGAAGGCGCCTGGAACTCCTCTACCAAATATGAAGGCGGCAACAAAGGCCATCGTCCGGGCGTGAAAGGCGGTTATTTCCCGGTTCCGCCAGTTGACTCCGCGCAGGATATCCGTTCTGAAATGTGTCTGGTCATGGAGCAGATGGGCCTGGTCGTTGAAGCGCACCACCACGAAGTAGCGACCGCAGGTCAGAACGAAGTGGCGACCCGCTTTAACACCATGACCAAAAAAGCCGACGAAATTCAGATTTACAAATATGTCGTGCATAACGTGGCTCACCGCTTCGGTAAGACCGCGACCTTTATGCCAAAACCGATGTTCGGCGATAACGGTTCCGGTATGCACTGCCACATGTCGCTGGCGAAGAACGGCACCAACCTGTTCTCTGGCGACAAATATGCCGGTCTGTCTGAACAAGCGCTGTACTACATCGGCGGCGTCATCAAACACGCCAAAGCCATCAACGCCCTGGCGAACCCGACCACCAACTCCTACAAGCGTCTGGTCCCGGGTTACGAAGCGCCGGTGATGCTGGCCTACTCCGCCCGTAACCGTTCCGCCTCCATCCGTATTCCGGTGGTGGCGTCTCCGAAAGCGCGCCGTATCGAAGTTCGCTTCCCGGACCCGGCGGCTAACCCGTATCTGTGCTTTGCCGCCCTGCTGATGGCCGGTCTGGACGGGATTAAGAATAAGATTCACCCGGGCGAAGCCATGGACAAAAACCTGTATGACCTGCCGCCGGAAGAAGCGAAAGAGATCCCACAGGTAGCGGGTTCTCTGGAAGAAGCGCTGAACGCGCTTGATCTGGACCGCGAGTTCCTGAAAGCAGGCGGCGTGTTCACTGATGAAGCGATCGATGCGTATATTGCGCTGCGTCGCGAAGAAGATGACCGCGTGCGTATGACCCCGCACCCGGTAGAGTTTGAGCTGTACTACAGCGTTTAATCGTATATTAAAAATCCGACGAATTTCGCGTTGCTGCAAGGCAGCAACTGAGCACATCCCCAGGAGCATAGATAGCGATGTGACTGGGGTAAGCGAAGGCAGCCAACGCAGCAGCAGCGTGAAAGGCGTCAGGAGTTTTTGAGTTGCCGTAGAAACTTTCAGCCCATCCCAGGATGGGCTTTTTTCTCCACCAACAATCTGATCTCACGCGCTTTTTAGTGGTAAAAAGCTATAATGCACTAAAATGGTGCAACCTTTTCCAGGAGACTGCTGAATGGCAAGCGGCATACAGCCCGATGCTGGGCAGATCCTCAATTCGTTAATCAACAGCGTGCTGGTGGTCGACGACGCGCTGGCAATCCATTACGCCAACCCTGCCGCGCAGCAGTTGCTCGCGCAAAGCTCACGCAAACTGTTCGGGACGCCGTTACCTGAACTGTTGAGCTATTTTTCGTTAAACATTGACCTGATGCGCGAAAGTTTAGCGGCAGGGCAAGGCTTTACCGATAACGAAGTGACGCTGGTGATTGATAGTCGCTCGCATATTCTCTCTTTGACCGCCCAACGTCTGCCCGACGATTTTATACTGCTCGAAATGGCACCGATGGATAACCAGCGTCGTCTGAGTCAGGAGCAGTTGCAGCACGCGCAGCAAATCGCCGCCCGCGATCTGGTGCGCGGTCTGGCGCACGAAATCAAAAATCCGCTCGGCGGCCTGCGCGGCGCGGCGCAGCTACTCAGCAAGGCGCTGCCCGACCCGGCGCTAACGGAATATACCAAAGTCATCATTGAACAGGCCGACAGGCTACGCAACCTTGTCGATCGTTTGCTGGGGCCGCAGCACCCGGGAATGCACATTACCGAGAGCATACATAAAGTCGCGGAGCGCGTAGTGGCGCTGGTGTCGATGGAACTGCCGGATAATGTCCGGCTTATCCGCGATTACGACCCCAGTCTGCCAGAACTGCCGCATGACCCGGAACAAATTGAGCAAGTACTGCTGAATATTGTCCGCAATGCCTTGCAGGCGCTGGGGCCGGAAGGCGGCGAAATTACGCTGCGTACCCGTACCGCCTTCCAGTTAACGCTGCATGGCGAACGCTATCGCCTGGCGGCGCGTATAGACGTTGAAGACAATGGGCCGGGCATTCCTCCCCATTTACAGGATACGCTGTTCTACCCGATGGTCAGCGGTCGCGAAGGCGGCACCGGGCTTGGGTTATCTATCGCCCGCAATCTTATCGATCAACACGCCGGCAAAATTGAATTTACCAGTTGGCCGGGGCATACCGAGTTTTCGGTTTACCTGCCGATTCGGAAATAGAGGTGTTTATGCAACGAGGAATAGTCTGGGTCGTCGATGATGATAGTTCCATCCGTTGGGTGCTTGAACGTGCTCTCGCCGGGGCAGGGTTGACCTGTATCACCTTTGAGAATGGTAATGAAGTACTGGCTGCGCTGGCCAGTAAAACGCCGGACGTCTTGCTGTCGGATATCCGAATGCCAGGAATGGACGGGCTGGCGCTATTAAAGCAGATTAAACAACGTCATCCGATGCTTCCGGTCATCATTATGACCGCGCATTCCGATTTAGATGCCGCCGTGAGCGCTTATCAACAGGGGGCGTTTGATTATCTGCCTAAACCGTTTGACATTGATGAAGCCGTCGCTCTGGTCGAGCGCGCGATTAGCCACTATCAGGAGCAGCAGCAGCCGCGTAATATCGAGGTTAACGGCCCGACAACAGACATGATAGGCGAAGCGCCCGCCATGCAGGATGTGTTTCGCATTATTGGTCGACTGTCGCGTTCTTCGATTAGCGTGCTGATTAACGGCGAATCAGGGACCGGTAAAGAACTGGTCGCCCATGCGCTTCACCGCCATAGCCCACGCGCCAAAGCGCCGTTTATCGCGCTCAATATGGCGGCCATCCCGAAAGATTTGATTGAATCCGAACTGTTTGGCCATGAGAAAGGCGCTTTTACCGGGGCGAATACCATCCGGCAGGGCCGTTTCGAGCAGGCTGACGGCGGCACGCTGTTTCTGGACGAAATTGGCGATATGCCGCTGGATGTCCAGACTCGTCTGTTACGCGTGCTGGCTGACGGACAGTTCTACCGCGTGGGCGGGTACGCGCCGGTAAAAGTGGATGTGCGCATTATCGCCGCCACCCACCAGAACCTCGAACGACGCGTTCAGGAAGGGAAATTCCGCGAAGACCTGTTCCACCGCCTGAACGTGATTCGTATCCATCTTCCGCCGTTGCGCGAGCGCCGTGAGGATATTCCGCGCCTGGCGCGCCATTTTTTGCAGGTCGCCGCCCGTGAATTAGGCGTGGAAGCCAAATTATTACATCCGGAAACCGAAACGGCGTTAACGCGCCTGGCATGGCCTGGTAACGTGCGTCAGTTAGAAAATACCTGCCGCTGGCTCACCGTCATGGCCGCCGGACAGGAAGTATTGATCCAGGATTTACCGGGCGAACTGTTTGAAGCCTCGGCGCCGGATAGCCCGTCCCACCTGCCGCCGGATAGCTGGGCTACATTACTGGCGCAATGGGCGGACCGCGCCTTGCGATCCGGTCATCAAAACCTGCTTTCTGAAGCGCAGCCAGAACTGGAAAGAACGCTACTGACCACGGCGTTACGCCATACGCAGGGTCATAAACAGGAAGCCGCCAGGCTGCTCGGTTGGGGGCGAAACACCCTAACGCGGAAGTTGAAAGAGCTGGGAATGGAGTAAACATTACCCGCGAGTGTAAAGATTAATAATTGAGCGCAAAACGCTGCTATTTTGCGCTTTACTGTTCCGATGAGTTCAGTATGATCATGCCCGGCAAACGGGGGGATTCATTATGTTAGAATCTATTATTAATCTGGTATCGAGTGGAGCGGTCGACAGCCACACGCCACAAACTGCGCTAGCCGCCGTGTTGTGTGCCGCGCTGGTGGGACTGTTCAGCTGACAATGTGCCGGATGGCGCTAATGCTTATCCGGCCTACAGGTTATCGCAACGTGTAGGCCCGGTAAGCGCAGCGCCACCGGGCAACCCGGCTAAATGACGCGCGAGAACTGCTGCATCCGCGCTTTCTGGCGCAGATACGCGTCAAAGCACATGCAGATATTGCGGATCAGCAAACGACCTTTCGCCGTCACCTGAATTCCCTTCTCGCTAATATCCACCAGCCCATCTTTCGCCAGCGGCGACAGTAACTGCAAATCTTCGGCAAAATACTCAGCGAAATGCAAACCCCACTGCTGTTCGACAGCGTTAAAATCCAGGCGGAAGTTACAAATCAGCGCCTTGATAACATCGCGACGAATGCAATCATCACGGGTCAGCGTAATACCACGCCATAGCGCATTGCCCCGCTCATCCACTTGCTGGTAATAACGCTTCAGCTCTTTCTGGCTCTGCATGTAGCCATCGCCAATCATGCTGATAGCAGAAACCCCCATCCCCAGCAGATCGGTATCGCCCTGGGTCGTATAGCCCTGAAAATTACGGTGCAGCACGCCTTCGCGCTGCGCGACGGCCAGTTCGTCGTCCGGACGGGCAAAATGGTCCATCCCGATAAACTGATAACCGGCCTGAGTAAGCGATACGATTGTCTCCTGCAAAATATCCAGTTTCTGCTGCGCGCTGGGTAAATCGGCATCTTTAATTTTACGCTGGGCGGCAAAAAGCGTTGGCAGATGCGCATAGTTAAAGACGCTCAAACGATCGGGGTTCAGTTCCGTCACACGCTTCAGCGTGAAAGCGAAGCTTTCCGGCGTCTGTTTCGGTAGACCGTAGATCAAATCGATATTGGTCGAGGTAAAGCCGATATCGCGGGCGTGATTAAGCAACGCAAAGATGAATTCTTCATCCTGCTCGCGGTTAACCAGGCGCTGCACCTCTTTATTAAAGTCCTGCACGCCCATACTCAGGCGGTTAAAACCTTCCGCACGTAAATGATCGAGCACATCCAGCTCAATTTCACGGGGATCGACTTCGATCGAGATTTCCGCGTCGGTATTAAAGTGGAAATTTTCACGCAACAGCGTCATTAAGCGGCTGATTTGCGCTTTATTCAGGTAAGTAGGCGTACCGCCGCCCCAGTGAAGCTGGCTGACATGACGGTCTGCAAACAGCGGCGCGCGATGGCGAATTTCCTGCTCAAGCGCGTCAAGATACTGGTCAGCTTTATGCTGTTGGCGGGTGACAATCTTGTTGCAGCCGCAGAAATAACACAACTTGTGACAAAACGGGATATGCACATACAGCGAGAGCGGACGTTCAGGATAACGCACCACAGCCTGCAAGAATGCGGCGTCCTCGAAGTCTTCAGAAAACTCCAGCGCGGTTGGGTACGAGGTATATCGTGGCCCGGAATAGTTATATTTCTGGATCAGGGCCAGATCCCAGTCTATTTGCTGTTCAGACATGCTCACTCCTTCCGATGGCGTCTCTGGCGGGTACGGCGTACCGGCTTCACGCCATGACGGGCGGCAAGCCGGCTGCGCAGCCATTTCTGTCGCCGCGACAATCGCTGTAGTTTAACGAATAACCACACCAGATAACATATAACCGGAAGGGTTATAAGCAGGACGGGCAAGCCCACGGTGTAAACCCGTTAGTTGCCGCCTCTTAGCAGGCGCATCATATCTTCCTGCTTCTCGTCCTCTTCGTCGTCTTCTTCGTCGTCATCGTAAGACAGACCAAGCTTCTGCATCAGTTCATCAATACGATCCAGTTTGGCATCTACCCAGGCTTGATCTTCCGCACTCAGGGTTTCGCCCGCTTCCAAACGTTCTAACAGCGCATCCAGGCGCTCATCCGTTTCCAGTAAATCCAACTCCGCCTGCGGTGAAAGCATAGGTTTCTCACTTTTCGGTTTATGCTGTTGGGTCACTTTTTCAGTCACGCCCAATGGAACAGGTGTTTTACTGCCAATACGTGGATCTTTTTGTTGATTCTGATTGCCGCCGCCCGAAGCGGAATTGCCGCCCGCCGCGCGACTTCCCGGCGCATGACCGCGATGTTTTTTCAGGCGTTTACGGTCGCGCGCCTCCTGGTTTAACTCTTCACGCGTTTTACGACGCTGTTTGCCAAAGGCTTTACTGCGCGGTGCAGAGGTTGGTTTTTTCATGATGTCAGATCTTTAAGCCGTTTTATTCAGTATAGAATTGAGGCGGAATCTAGCAGAAAGCAAGCAAAGAAAAAAGGCGACAGAGTAATCTGCCGCCTTTTTTCTTGACTCACGACCCTTAACGGGTTCCACCATCCCTGTTGGCTATCAACACGCCCTGTTTTTCCCTTAGCCTGGAACATTCCATGTTGTTTCCATTTCCTTTTACTAACGTCTCCGGACGTTTGTCTTCCTGACAATCCTGTGTCTTCGCCTCCTGGCGCTCCTGACCCTCATCCTGAGTCGTTGATCCTGTTAGCGTCCTCGCTATGTGCATTACTTTACTCTTTTGGGGTAAACTCACAAGATACCGACACGGCAAATCCCTTTTTTCAGACAATTACCTTTCTATAAATTCATGATTTAACTATATTAACTGGCTTTGAGCCTGACAACGACTCTGTCATGTCGCATAAGTGTAATGGACAATGTCTCACAAAGCGTAGGGCTTTTACTTACAGCACCGCCGCGCCGAAAAATCCGTCTTTTGCTGGCGTTCAGGTATAATCGCCACAATGCTTTGACTGACGGAGACGACCGCTTTGACTAACCTGAATTATCAACAGACGCATTTTGTGATGAGTGCGCCTGATATTCGCCATTTACCTTCCGATTGCGGAATTGAAGTGGCTTTTGCTGGCCGTTCCAATGCAGGCAAATCCAGCGCCCTGAACACGTTGACCAACCAAAAAAGCCTGGCGCGCACCTCTAAAACGCCGGGCCGTACCCAACTGATTAACCTGTTTGAAGTCGTAGATGGCAAACGGTTGGTCGACCTGCCGGGCTATGGCTACGCGGAAGTCCCGGAAGAGATGAAACGCAAGTGGCAACGCGCGCTGGGGGAATATCTGGAGAAACGTCAAAGCCTACAGGGCTTAGTCGTTTTAATGGATATCCGCCATCCGTTGAAAGACCTCGACCAACAGATGATCCAGTGGGCTGTAGAGAGCAATATCCAGGTTCTGGTTCTGCTGACCAAAGCGGACAAACTGGCCAGCGGCGCGCGCAAGGCGCAGTTGAATATGGTACGTGAAGCCGTGCTGGCCTTTAATGGCGATGTGCAGGTAGAAGCGTTTTCCTCGCTGAAAAAGCAGGGAGTGGATAAGTTACGTCAGAAGCTGGATAGCTGGTTTAGCGAACTGGCACCGGTCGAAGAGATTCAGGACGGGGAATAATCATCCGCTATGCCGGATGGCGCCGCTGCGCGTCTTATCCGGCCTACGGTGCGAGCGAAACTTTTCTTACGCCCAATAAAAAACGCCCCAGTCATAAACTGACTGGGGCGGCTAAAATATTCAGCCAAATCCGATTACGTGAAGTAAAAGGTCTGAAAGATAGAACATCTTACCTCTGTACCCTACGTGAATAACTTTACTCTTTTTTGAGCAACACAGAAAGACCTTTTCGTAATTTTTTTTCATTCTTTACATAGGGAATTCTAATACCCATCACAAAACCCCCGTGCTTATGTTGCTTAATTACGAAAAAAGCGCGTTATTCCTTAAATGCTTAGTGCGCTTGATCCCAATTTTCTCCGCTACCGACTTCCACCAGCAACGGCACATCAATACGCGTGCAGTTTTCCATCAACTGATGGATACGTTTTGCTACCGCATCTAAGTCGTCTTTATGCACCTCGAACACTAATTCATCGTGTACCTGCATAATCATCCGCACGCGCGGCTGCTCGGCCTGTAGCCAGGCATCGACGGCAATCATGGCGCGCTTGATGATATCGGCAGCCGTTCCTTGCATGGGAGCATTGATCGCCGCGCGTTCCGCCCCCGCGCGCCGCGCCGCGTTGCTGGATTTAATATCCGGCAGGTAAAGGCGGCGTCCCTCCAGCGTTTCCACATAGCCTTGTTCTTTTGCCTGAGCGCGGGTGCGCTCCATATATTCCAGCACGCCAGGATAGCGTTCGAAGTAGAGATCCATATACTTCTGCGCCTCTTTACGCGGAATATTAAGCTGGCGAGAAAGACCGAAGGCGCTCATCCCGTAAATCAGGCCAAAGTTAATGGCTTTCGCACTTCGGCGTTGCTCCCCGGTCACGCTATCCAGCGGCAAGCCAAAGACTTCCGCCGCCGTTGCGCGGTGAATATCCTTCCCTTCGGCGAACGCCGTAAGCAGTCCTTTATCACGGGAAAGATGCGCCATAATACGCAGCTCAATCTGTGAATAGTCCGCAGATACGATGAGATAATCCTCAGGCGCAATAAATGCCTGACGAATGCGGCGGCCTTCTTCATTGCGCACCGGAATATTTTGCAGGTTCGGATCGGTGGACGATAAACGTCCCGTCGCCGTTACCGCCTGATGATAGGAGGTGTGGACGCGCCCGGTTTTCGGGTTAATCATCAGCGGCAGCTTATCGGTATAGGTGGATTTTAGCTTCGCCAGACCACGATACTCCAGAATCACTTTCGGCAGCGGATAGTCCAGCGCCAGCTCTTCCAGCACCTCTTCCGACGTTGACGGCGCGCCGCCAGGCGTTTTCTTCAGCGGCTTAATACCCTGCTTTTCAAACAGGATGGTCTGCAACTGCTTCGTTGAGGACAGGTTGAACGCCTCGCCCGCAATGTCATGCGCTTTCTTTTCCAGTTCCGCCAGACGTAGCGTGATTTCTTCCGAATGTTTGTGCAGGACGGCAGGATCGATTTTTACGCCATTGCGCTCAACGCGTGACAGTACCGGCACCAGCGGCATTTCGATGTTTTCGAAAACATTCAGCGGGCCTTTGTGCTGCTGGAGCTCAGGCCACATTTTGAGATGCAACTGTAACGTGACATCCGCATCTTCTGCCGCATAGCGCCCCGCCTCCTCCAGTGCGATCTGGTTAAAGGTGAGCTGGTTTTTACCTTTACCGGCAATGTCTTCAAAGGTGATAGTTTTGTGCTTCAGCCAACGATCGGACAAGCTGTCCATATCATGGCGTCCGGCGACGCTGTTCAGAATGTAAGACTCAAGCATGGTATCGAAGGCGATACCGCGCAGCTCAATACCGTAATTTTGCAAGACGCCGCGATCGTACTTGAGGTTTTGCCCCACTTTGCGCACTTTTTCATCTTCCAGCAGCGGCTTCAGCAGTTCCAGAGCACGCTGGCGGGAGATTTGATCCGGAGCGTCCAGATAATCATGCGCGACAGGTACATACGCGGCAACGCCAGGTTCGATGGCAAACGAGAGGCCCACCAGGTTGGCGGCGATATTATCCAGACTGTCGGTCTCCGTGTCGAAAGCAAAAACTGGCGCTTTTTTCAGCTTTTCAATCCAGCTTTCCAGCGTAACGTCGTCCAGAATCGTGACATAATTTTCATAAGAGAGCGCCGCTGCCGGTTCGCTGGGCGATTCATCAATAACGACCGTTTCCTGCGGTTTGGCCGCCGGTTTCGCGCCCTTTGCCTGTAGCCATTTGCCGGACTCAACGTCCGCCGTCCAGCGCTTAAACTCATATTTTTTAAACAGGCCCAGCAGTTCATCCGCAATCGGCTGCTGTACTTCAAGCTGTTCGCAGGTCAGCTCCAGTTCAACATCCGTTTTAATGGTGGCAAGTTTATAAGACAGGTACGCTACGTCTTTATTCTGCGCTAATTTAGCGGCCATCGTTTTGGCGCCGCGGAAAGTGAGACCGGCAATTTTTTCCGGCTCAGCGTACAGCGTATCCAGGCCGCCCAATCCCTGAAGCAAGGCTTGCGCCGTCTTCTCACCCACGCCAGGTACGCCTGGAATATTATCCGAGGAGTCCCCCATCAGCGCCAGAAAGTCGATAATCAGCTCAGGCGGCACGCCGTACTTATTAACGACTTCATCCGGGCCGAGGATGGTGTTAGTCATGGTGTTGATCAGCGTAATATTCGGCGTCACCAACTGTGCCATATCTTTATCACCGGTGCTGATTAATACCGGACGCCCCACCTTCTCCGCTTCTCGCGCCAGTGTACCGATAACGTCATCCGCTTCTACGCCAGAGACCGCCAGCAGAGGTAACCCCATGGCTTTAACCATGGCATGTAACGGCTCTATTTGCGCACGCAGATCATCCGGCATCGGAGGGCGATGCGATTTGTAATGTTCAAAGAGCTCATCACGGAAGGTTTTTCCTTTGGCGTCAAACACCACCGCAGCATGCGTCGGCTGATACTGCATGATCAGGCTGCGCAACATGTTGAGGACACCATACATTGCACCCGTAGGTTCTCCCGCGCTGTTGGTTAACGGCGGAAACGCATGATAGGCGCGATAGAGATAGGATGAGCCATCTACGAGAATAAGTGGGTTTTCTGGGATCTGAACCATAATGTCCGTGCCTGTTTAACAGATTATGGTTAAAGGATGCCACATACAGGAGGAAAACTTGAGTTTTTCGCCGCATTTGCGGAAAAGTTTTGTCGATCTTCAGGATCGCTCGCAAAACAACCTGTGGATAACTTTGTGTGTAAATTCTTACCATTACTTTAAAATCAGCGCGATAGCCTTCTCGCCTTAATAATTACCCATTATTTTCAATGAGTTGTTAACATCACGTTTTTCTGATTATCTGATTCATGCCGTTATCATAATGTGGATAGTTGTTACGAGTGTTTCTATTTCACTCAGCGCCATCATTAGCATCGTTTTCTGATAGAATCAGCCTCTTGCGCCCTTTTCGCGCACCGTTTATGGCTAACTTTTGAATAATTTATTATGACGAGAATACTCGCGGCTATCACGCTCCCATTGAGTATCGTATTGACCATCCTGGTCACTATTGTTTGCTCAGTACCGATCATCGTTGCCGGTATGGTAAAGCTCCTTTTGCCTGTTCCCTGTATCTGGCGCAAGGTCTCCATTTTCTGCAATTTCATGATGTATTGCTGGTGTGCTGGTCTTGCAGCGCTGTTACGCCTTAATCCGCATTTGCAATGGGATGTAGAAGGGTTAGAAGGACTGAGCAAGAAAAATTGGTATTTACTGATTTGTAATCATCGCAGCTGGGCCGATATCGTTGTGCTTTGCGTTCTGTTCCGCAAGCATATCCCAATGAATAAGTACTTTCTTAAACAGCAATTGGCCTGGGTGCCGTTCATTGGCCTGGCGTGCTGGGCATTAGATATGCCGTTTATGAAGCGCTACTCCCGTAGCTACCTACTCCGCCACCCCGATCGACGCGGCAAAGATGTTGAAACAACTCGTCGCTCTTGCGAAAAGTTTCGTCGGTATCCCACCACTATCGTTAACTTTGTTGAAGGCTCGCGATTTACGCATAAGAAACGCCAGCAAACGCATTCCCCCTATCAACATCTGTTGCCGCCAAAAGCAGCCGGTATTGCAATGGCGATTAATGTTTTAGGCTCACAGTTCGATAAGCTGCTTAATATTACGTTGTGTTACCCAAACAACGATCGTCACCCCTTCTACGATATGCTAAGCGGTAGGCTGACGCGTATTGTTGTTCGGGTGCAACTGGAACCCATAAATGAAGAACTGCACGGCGATTACGTGAACGACAAAACATTCAAACGCCGTTTTCAACGTTGGCTTAATACGCTGTGGGATAAGAAAGATATACAGATAGAAGAGATTAAAACATCTTATAAAAACGCCGGTCAGTGACCGGCGTTCTTTTTATTTTTTATCAACCAAATATTTCACGGTATCAGCATACTGCTGAACAAAAACATCCATGCTGCTGGTATCCATGCCTTGTGGGTTAATCTGGTATTTGCCATTGACGAACATCGCCGGAACACCCTGCAGTTGCAGGTCAGCCGCGGCTTTCTCCTGTTGCGCAACCAGTGATTTCACCACGAAGCTGTTCCATGCCGCATCGTAATCTTCGCCTTTGACGCCCGCATCAACGAACACTTTACGGATATCCGCAGCAGATTGTACTGTCTGGGTTTTCTGTACGGCTTCAAACAGCGGGACCGTGACTTTATCTTCTACACCCAACGCCATCGCCACCGCCCATGCCTGGGTGAGCTCCTTGCCCAACGGCCCCAGGAACTCAACGTGGTACTTGGTCATTTTGGTGCCTTCCGGCAGCTTTTTCTTCACATTGTCAGACACATGAAGCACTTCTTCAAACTGATAACAATGTGGGCAGTAGAAGGAGAAAAACTCCAGTACCTGGGGTTCGCCAGCGACCGGTTTATCCAGCGTGATATACTGTTTACCGTCGCTGATCTGTGCTGCCGAGGCGCTAAAAGCTAAAACCATACCAGCCAGCGCCAGCCAAATCTTTTTCATGATCAACTCTCTCCGATTAATACATTGGCGTTAATTGTAAAGGGGGTTCGTGCAAAATTTTAGTCTGCTCAATAAAAGTCGTTGTCTGTCGCTGCCAGTAATCTTCCCCTGTTAACCAGGGAAAGTTTTTTGGAAACGCAGGATCGCCCCAACGACGAATCAACCAGGCAAGATAATAAACTAAACGCATGGCGCGTAAAGGTTCAATGAGACCAATTTCAGCCGTATCGAACTCACTAACTTCTTCATAAGCTTCAATAATGGTTTCAAGCTGCATTCGCTGTTCGGCTTTGTCGCCGTTCAGCAGCATCCATAAATCCTGTATCGCCGGGCCGTTACGGGCATCATCTAAATCGACAAACAGCGGTCCATCACGCCATAGAATGTTGCCGGCATGACAATCGCCGTGCAATCGCAGCGTGGCGAAATCGGTGCGCCAGCATTCGGTAACTGCAGACAGTAGAGTATCAGTGGCTTTCAGGAAAGCCGCTTTTTGCCCGGAGGGAATCAGTGCGGCATCTTCGAATATCTGGCGAGGTTCAAAAAGATACTCTGCAAGCCCAATGTCAGGCCGGGAAGTGAAAGGACATTTTCGCCCCGTCTGATGCAATCGACCAAGATAACGCCCTACCGCCTCCATCTGATCGATATTGTCTGCTTCAAACTGACGACCGCCTACGCTGGGGAAAATGGCATAATGATAGCCCTGATGTGCTAACAGCGTCTGGCCATTAAACGCGAGCGGAGCAGCAACCGGAACCTCATCCTTCACCAGTTCAAGCGCGAATTGGTGTTCTTCCCGAATTTGATCAACAGACCAGCGCTCAGGACGATAAAACTTAACGACAAAACGTCGACGGTCTTCATCCTGAAACTGATAGACGCGGTTTTCATAACTGTTTAGTGGAGTCAGCCCGGAATCCACCCTGATCCCCTGTTCAAACAGCGCATCCATGATGGTTTCCGGGTGTAGCGTCTGGAAAGTAAAAGCGTTGTCGTTCATCCCATCATCCGGAAAATACTACGAATGATTCAGGATATCATTTCGTGGCGATTTCGGTGGCGCCGCTTACAAGGTTTTACTCTTTAATAACGCCGCGGGCGCGTAAAAGCGCCGTTTTAAAGTCCTCTTCATAGTCTTTTTGAATCCCTGGAATGGCGGCGTCTTTGGCGGAATCGCGCATTTTCAGATGGTAGATCAGGATATCATCAGTTAAATCTTCCAGTTTGCCGTCAAAACCTGACTCTTTCGCCAGTTTCTGCAAAAATTGCGTCAGATTAAGATCAGGCTCTTTCTGCCAGGCTGGCTGGAGGAGTTCAATGACTTCATTCAGGCGTTTACATTTCATAGCTGTGCTCCTTATTCTTGATACAGACACGGTAGCAGGGTCAATCCCACAATAAAAGAGGCGATATCGGTGAATCTGGATGAAGTAATAACCGGCGTGGTGCTGGCAGGCGGTAAAGCCAGGCGGATGGGAGGTGCGGATAAAGGTCTGCTTGAACTGAACGGTAAACCGCTCTGGCGACACGTTGCCGACGCGCTCGGGCCACAACTTGCTACGGTCGTCATTAGTGCTAATCGCCATCTGGATATCTACCAGGCCAGCGGCCTGAAAGTCATTCCGGATTCAATCGCTGACTTTCCCGGTCCGCTGGCGGGTATGCTTTCCGTTTTTCAGCAGGTAACAGGCGACTGGTTTCTGTTTTGTCCCTGTGACAATCCCTGTATCCCCCATAACCTGGTCGAGCGTTTAGCAGCGCAGCGTCATGGCGCACCCGTGGTTTGGGTTCATGATGGAGAACGCGATCATCCAACGATCGCGTTGATTAATCGTGCCGTTGAGCCCCAGTTGACAGCTTATTTGCAAGCAGGCGAGCGGCGGGTAATGATTTTTATGCGCCAGGTAGGCGGACACGCCGTTGATTTCAGCGATTGTAAGGAGGCATTTGTGAACGTCAACACGCCGGAGGAACTCGCGAAATGGCAAAAGAGACCATGATACCGCTACTCGCCATTGCCGCGTGGAGCGGCACGGGAAAAACAACACTGCTGAAAAAACTGATCCCAGCACTTTGTGCGCACGGTATTCGGCCAGGGCTGATTAAGCATACCCATCATGATATGGATGTCGATAAACCGGGTAAAGATAGCTACGAATTACGTAAGGCCGGGGCGGCACAGACGCTGGTTGCCAGTCAGCAGCGCTGGGCGTTAATGACTGAAACGCCGGGGCAAGAAGAGTTGGATCTGGCATGGCTGGTGAGCCGGATGGATGCATCAAAGCTAGATATGGTGCTGGTAGAAGGGTTTAAACACGAAGCAGTTGCGAAGATCTTACTTTTTCGTCAGGGATGTGGGCACAACGAGGAAGAATTAATTCTTGATGAGCATGTTATTGCGGTTGCCAGTGATATTCCACTTGCCGTAGCGGTACCCGTTTTGGATCTTAATGATGTATCGCAGATTTCTGTCTTCATTTTGCGGTGGTTAGAGAAAGCACGTTCCTTGTAGGCCGGATAAGGCGGAGCCGCCATCCGGCGGTGCATCCCCCTGTCAGAACGCAAAAAAGCCCATCCGTCAGGATGGGCTTCTTCACTTGTCTGATGCCTGGCAGTTTATGGCGGTCTTGGGAAACCGTATCCATTGTTGAATTTAATTTATCAGTGAGTAGTGGCGCTGCCTGATAAGTGCATGCAGGCCGGATAAGGCGAAGCTGCCATCCGGCGGTGCAGGTTGCCTGATGGCGCTGCGCTTATCAGGCCTACATTTTTACAGTTACCACACACGCAAAAAAGCCCGTCCTGACGGACGGGCTTCTTCACTTGTTTGATGCCTGGCAGTTCCCTACTCTCGCATGGGGAGACCCCACACTACCATCGGCGCTACGGCGTTTCACTTCTGA